>DASXDP010000052.1:0-31699 GCA_036490575.1 Xanthobacteraceae bacterium | reverse complement strand
GGTGCCGGCGAACATGCGGCCGCCGATGGCGGAGTATTCGCCTTCGGTGTTTTCGCGCACCACCCAGAAATCGATGTCGCCGGGCTTGCGGCCGGCGAGCGGCGACGGCACGCCCGGCATCAGCCGCACCGGCCGCAAATTCACATACTGATCGAACTCGCGGCGGAACAGAATGAGCGAGCCCCACAGCGAAATGTGATCCGGAATTTTCGCCGGCCAGCCGACCGCGCCGAAATAGATCGCATCGTGGCGGCCGATCTTATCCTTCCAGTCCTCCGGCATCATGCGGTCGTGCTTGGCGTAGTAATCGTACGAGGCAAAGTCGAAATGATCCTGGCGCAACTCAAAGCCGAATTTTTTCGCCGCGGCCTCGAGCACGCGGACGCCTTCGGGCATGACCTCCTTGCCGATGCCGTCGCCGGGAATGACGGCAATGCTGTAGACGCGGTTGGTGCGCATGGGGCGTTCCTCTTGGCGCGCGCTGGATTTGAACTTGCTCACTATAAAGCGGTCTGCGGCAAGACGAGAGGGCTGCAGGCGACCGTGCGGAGTGCGGCTCCGGCCTATCGTCCGTCCTCCCACAGCGCTTCCAGCCGGTGCCGGAATGCCTTCGGCCGCTCGGCCAGCAGCCGGCGTGCGATCCGTGCGGCGCGGTGGGTGAGCTGCAGGCGCCGCTCGGCGCAGGCCGCTATGAGCCGCGAGCGCCAATGCGCCAGCGGCTGATGCGGTCCGGTGAGGCGCTCCAACACGGCAAGATCCTGGCACTTGCCGAGCCGATCGCGCAGCCGCTCGGCTTCGTTGGTCCACATTTTGCCGAAGCGCGGCCACAGCGGCTGAACCAGCTCCATCTGATAGCGATGCACGACGACGCGCTGGCGAAACGCGTGCAGCTCCGCATCGCTCGCCAGCGACCAATCCGACGGCACGCGGCGCCGCGCATCGCGATAGCCGACCGCGAGCTGCGCCGCGATGGCGGAGAAATCGAATGGATCGAGCGGCCACGCCTCGACTGCCGCCGCCGCGCCGTCGATCCAGCCGACGATCGTTACCTGCAAGTCCGGTGTGAGCACGGCGCGTTCCTCGCTGCCGCGCAATTCCTCGATGCGGCCGCGTATCGTCTGCTGCGTGCGTTCGGACAGCACCACGCCGCGCTTGAGCACGTCGTCGAAGGCGTTGAGCGCCGCCTGGCCGTCGCGGGCGTGGGCCAGCGAGCGGGCGTAGTCGCGCGCCTCGACGCGCCAGCGTTCGGCATCGGCAATGAACGGCGCCAAGAGCCGCATCAGCGCCCGCCATTCCTTCATGGCGCGGCGGAATTCGTGCACGGCGTCCTGGCTCGAGCGTTCCGGATCGGTCATCACCGCGCGCGCGCCGGTGAGAATGTGCCCGGCGATGCCGCGCATCGCGGGACCGATCGCTGCGCTGGGCTGCAGGGCAGGTTTCTTGAGGGCGGATTTCTTGCCCATTTTCGGGTTAACCGGACCGTGCATGGCAATTGCGGGGCGAAGGTTACAATCGGATGGGAGAATAGTGACACTATGGCGAAATATCCGCCCGCGCGCACTTCCCTTTTCAGGGACCGCTTGCTACATGCATCTCCGATACTTTTGCCCTTTGACGCGGGGTGGAGCAGCCCGGTAGCTCGTCAGGCTCATAACCTGAAGGTCGTTGGTTCAAATCCAACTCCCGCAACCAACTTTCTGTAGCAATATCAATGGAATAGCCCGTCTCTGGCGGGCTTTTTCATTCCTTCCAAGGCCTTCCCAGCCGTTGCAAAAGGAACCTTAGCCTTTCCAATGGCTTACACTCCGTCCATTGCCGATTACCAAGCGTCGGCAAAAATTCCACGGCACAAAACTGGCACAAAGCGGCACAAAAAGTTTGCGCGCCGAATACGCTTTGTTTCGTCGCTTTCGATGCCGTTAGCGCCGCGCACCGCGGCCGCGACACTGAACCGCCTCTACCTGCAATGGAATCTTCGGTTAGTTCACAGCGTTCTCGCGTCGACAGCACAATCTTGACTAGTCAGAATAGATGCACAACCGTAAGGTTATAGAAGGGCCACAAGCAATCAGCTCGTGATGTGCGGGATACGCCGTAATTAGGGGTATGGGTGGGAGTCAACGTCCAAAATATCAGCGCGCGCGAGATGCTTGTGCTTGCACGGAAGACCGCTGCAAAGACTCTCGACGTGGTCGGGTCGTCGACCACCAAGAGGCTAAACCTTTGCCTTGGCTTGCTGTCCAACACCCCCACCAGAGAACGGCTCTCCGATTTCGCGCAGGCGCTTTCGCACCTTGATATCGATCAACGTCACTATTGGATCGGAACTCTTTATACGCTGCTTCTCCCGCCAGCCATTAGGCGCGCCCAGGCGACATACTTCACCCCACCACACTTGTCGCGCGCTCTCCTAAAACTTGTCCGTGACGCCGGTTTCGACCCTCTTCACCATACCGCCATTGACCCGGCAGCGGGGGGCGCAGCATTCCTTTCGACGCTCGCTGCCGAGATGCACAGCGCAGGGGCAAAGCCCGCATCGATTTTTTCGCGTCTCCACGGAATGGAGATCGACCGCGGCCTCGCAAAACTATCAGAAGCTCTGATTGCCGCGCGCGTTGGCATGCGCATTCGCGAGGGCTCACTTGTCGCCGTCAAAGACGCGCTGCGGGCCAGGCTCGCTGCCACCTATGACCTTGTGATCGCAAACCCACCCTATGGTCGTATATCGCCCTCAGAAGTTTCGACAGATAAATGGCGGGACGTTTGCCATCCAGGCCACCTCAACAAGTACGCTCTGTTTGCAGAGCTGTGCTTGCGGCTCTCTAAGCCTGGAGGGCTGGTCGCGTTAGTCCTTCCTTCCAGTTTTGTCGCTGGCCCGCTGTATGGTCGCTTGCGCAGCTATATACGCGAGAAGGCCGAAGTGTTGGCGCTCGGTGATGTGTCGACCCGAAACGATGTTTTCGTCGATGTTGCTCAAGATGTTTCCGTTCTTGTTGCGCGGACCGGCGTGGCGCACCGCGCCGACAAACCGGTCTCTTTCGGAAATGTCACCCGTATTGGTCCCTTCAAACCGAGTTCCGCCGGATTACTACCAAGTGCGCCGGACATGCCGTGGATTTGGTCCGGAAAGCAGCGGGGGATCGCAGTTGGCGGCGCGACGCTAGCCGACTACGGCGCAGTCATACGTGCCGGATACTTCGTGTGGAATCGCGAGCTTGAGCGTCTGTCAAACCGGCGACGCAGCAAGCTCGATTTTCCCCTTATCTGGGCGCGCAACATACGACCTCCCCACTTTTGCCGTCCGCACGCCAAGAGAGGGAAGGGCGTTAATTTCGTGCGTTTTGAACAAGAATCGAGCGGAATCATAAGAACGCATGCCCTCGTCATGCAGCGCACAACCAACAATTCACAGCCGCGTCGCCTCGTTGCCGCACGTGTCTCGCCGTCAGTCATCACGCGATGGGGCGGTTTTGTAACGGAAAACCACACGATCATTATCACTGCACCCACCGTTAAAGTATTGAACGTTTTGCGTTTCTTATTGAACTCCGCCGCCGCCGACGCCCGTTACCGGCGGCTTTCGGGGACAGCGAGCGTGTCTGTCAACCTATTACGCGCACTTGATCTACCTTCGCCTCATTCGCTTGGTGCTTCCGTCGCGAAGTTTGGTTTCAGCGAGGAGGCCATAGAGCGTGCTTACGCCGCGTCAGCACTGGAAGCGTCGAGGGTGTTTGCATGAAACCTCGCCGTTCTGATCCCAACCGTAATCCACAACGGCCTAATCAATCGCATCGCGAGCGGTTGGAACAGGCAGCTAATGCGCGGCGAGACCTACTCCGGCAACGGGCGCATCATTTGGCGGAACGGGAGGCCAAACTCAAAGCCGAACTGGCCGCCAACGACACTGCCCCGCGACGCGTTGCCGCTCGATATTGCGCTGCTCTTGCCGCGCTGCCGTTCTCACGCAGCGGAGACGCCTCAAAGCTGACGGTGAACGCCTCATATCTCCGGCTCGTCGAAATCGCGGTTCGATGCATGCAGGATAAGGCACGAGAGGCAGTTTTGTGCTGGCCAGACTTCGAACCGTCACCGCCCGCTCTTGCTGCGTTCCTGACGCTTGCCGACAACGCGGCCACCGACATGCTTCGCTATGATGGCTTTGAAACGCGCACATCGCCGCTCGGGCTTCGCGCTCTCGTTTTTCCCTACGCCCGCGGGGGGCACCGTGCATTGCGGCACATCTATATCGATAAGGATGAATTGAGTCGTCTCCACACCCTTCATCAAGTCCGCGGTTTTCACCGAGGAGAAAACGAAGCTCTCGCCGACTACCATAAGACCCTGGCGCGGACGAAGACCCTAAGTGGTATGACGCTTGAAGGCGTCAGCTACGATGAGTTTCGACATCCCTGCCTCGACGAGATACTTCCTTCCGGACCGTGCGCCGGCACTGAAGGGCGTAGCGAGCTTCTTTGGCGCGTGCGTACGAAGACGGACCTCCGTCGAATCAGCCGCACAGGCAAGGCGGACGATCCCCGCACCGCCAAATTTTATCTCTTCGGTCTTCGGGCATCCGATGCCCCACGGCCGTCGCTTCGATCTCTTGCCCGGTCGCTTGATATAGCATTGCTCGATCTCACGCGCATTGCTCGCAATCGTCTTGGCCGTAATTGGCTTCCACGGGTACAGGCCGTTCTTGCCGAACTCGATCAACAGATTGGCCCAGTTGGCACTATCGCAATTACTGATGATCCGTGGATATTCGATCAATTGAGATTTGAAGGTCTCAGGCGACCTCAGCCAGCAAGAAACCGCGTAAAGCCTGAGGCATCGAGCATTATCTTTGCACAAGGCTCAGACCTCGTCGTTCCGCACCAACAATCTTCCGCTGAGTACACGACCCTGATTAAGCAAGATGCCTTTGGCTTTTCTGGCGAAGTGGAGTCTCTACTGCACCGTATTCGGGCCGACGCCCGAACCGCCAACCAGTTAAACGACATTGCGACGGCGGACCCTTTGTATCGCTTGGCGGACACAGTTCGCCGTTGTGCTTCTCTTCCCGGATCGCGCGAAAGCCTCGCCCACTATGTACAATCCGAAGTCATCGGCAACCTAGCTGCCGCCGATCTGATGGCATCATACCGCGTCGGTTCCTTGGTGGCGGAGCTTAAGGCATCAATTGGACCATGGGCGCAACACAGTCGTGCCGAGTTGGTAAGCCTATGCTCCGCTATTGAGAAAGTCTGGAACGATACCGCTCAGCTAACGCCGATGGCTCCGTTGCTCCGAGATATTGTAAAAAGCTATCGGCGCGTGAGTTCCCGAACTGCCATAATGTTCCGGAATGACATGCTTGCCGACTTTGCCTCTCACACACTCCGTAGCGATCCGGAGATCGGGGAACAGATCGAAAGCCGCGTAGAGAAAGCAATGCTGCTCTTCATGGAGAAGGGCGGCCTCGACGATTTGGCGAAACTCCCCGGGCCAGAGCGTAATCAGATCAAAACGCTAATCGTCGTTGCTCCAACACGATCTCAGGTTCTCACGCTTCTCGCCAGACCTTGGCTTCCGGACAACCTCATTGTTCTCGCAGATAGCGATACCTTGGCAAGTTCCGAGCGAGACGCGGTACGGCTGGCAAGTCTCCCTGAATTGGCAGCCATCCATAATCGCTTGCGCGGCTTTGCCGAAAAGGCCGCGAAGGTGGTGCATCGAGCCGGCGGTCCAGCGGTCGCGATACCTGACGACCCAACTGACGACGTAGAATTTCCCACAAGTGGCGTTGTGAATCTGGCCGGCCAAATACGTGCCGACCAGCCAACGATCCGATTCGAAGTCGCCGGCAGTCAGATAGTAATCGCTCGCCCCGGAACGAAGCTAATCTTGTTCGACCGATCGCGAGCCGTTCCAGTCTTCGCCGAAGCAGAAGCCAAGGACATCGAAGTTGGCGATCGCATATGCATTATCAGTGACGCCTTTCTAGAAAAGGCGCGGCCCCTTCTAAATATAACCACTCGCGCTGCCGAAGAAATACGCGACTACCACAATACCGTACTTGAGCGACTTTCACGAATTCCCGGAGCTAACGACCACGAGCGTCTCACCTCTATTGTTTCCGCAATGGGGCTCGATGGCGTGACCGTGCAGCGCGCCGGCTACTGGATAGATTTGCGAGATCAACTGGGCGTGCCCATTCACGAAGTCGTCCCACATGCTCCGCGTGATCGCGTAACGTTTCTTGCGTTTATGAAAGCCCTTGGAGTCAGTGAGACGATCGCTTCGCATTTCTGGATATGGGCGGTCATCGCTCAGCGAACTAGCCGCTTGAGGGCGGCGATGAGCTTCCACGACGCTTACCGCACAATTCTTATCGACAGCTACGCGGCGCAATCGAGCAATCCAGAGCGCGCGCGCGACATAAGGCGCCTCAAGGCGGCGGCCGAGGATTTTGTCTCCGTCGTTGAGAAAAAGGTCGAGCAAAGAGGGGACCGTGAACGGCCTTAGCGCACAGCAACTTGCCGACGTTCCGCAGGAGCTTAAGGAGGCCGTCTGCAATGCACTCGTCAATTTGACCCTCGCCCGTGTCTCAGGGACTGACTCGGAGGGTCAAATCCTTTACGGACGATCGCCAAGACGATCGATCGTATCGGGACAGTTGCTGCCACGATTTGATCCTTCGGGACAGGATGACGAAACGAGCGATATCCGCATCGCCGCACTTGGCATGGACTTCGAACTTGATGCCTCGACGGACGGCGACGCGACCGCTACCCCGCGCTTTTCCGTCTATATTCGTGTCTTCCCAGACTGGTTAGAACTCGCCGACGAGGCCTTGGGCCTCGAAGTCGATTTCAAGATCCGTCAGGCCGTTCAGGACAACATTGACAATCGCATTCATCACTTGCGAAACGAACGCTTCGCGGCAGCAGGCGTGGCGACTCCCGATTGGCCAAGCCTAAATCCCGAACAGAGGCGACAAGTTCGGTTGCAACGCGGGGAAATTCAAGAAGCCGTACGCAGCCAAGCGTACTTGGAGCAAGGCATCCTCTTTGAACAGGGCGATGAGCAGCTTCTTTTGGAAGACGTTCCTCCGAACGACGCAGCTCAGGGAGTTGGCCAAAATCAAACCCCCGAGCCCAATGACGCAGAGCAAGACGGTGCGGACGACCAGGACGCTCGGCTGCATATTGGTCGCTTACTTCAGCGCGGCCGGACCGTACCTTTCGGTTTGCTTGATCCAGCGCCGGCACCGGCGAAGTGGCGACGCATCGATCTCACCTTTGAGCCTTTCACGTGGCGTCTTCGCGCCGATCGGTCCAGCCTAGAGGCGGACGTAGCCACTTACAATCGTACCATGCGTCAAAGCGCTCTTTTGCAAATCTCCGATTGGATCAACTCAGACGCCGGCCGACGTGAAGTCTGGCGGGACATTCGTGTTCAGCCGCAGGATGTGATATCAGCCGAAGCATGGTCGGCGTTTCGAGATCGTGCCGTGCAGGTTCAACCCTCTCTGCGGCACCTTCTGCCCGCAATTGACGGCGTCGTCGTACAAGTTGATCGAACACCAGACCTTATCGATCAAAGTCGCGTTGCCATGCGCGTCATGCTCGACAACGCCTCGGCAGAGCTTTCGCGACGGGAGCAAGGCACCCGCACGGACACAATCTTCAACACGCAAATTGAAGTGACAATACCGCGGGCGGCTCATCGTTCGCTGCATCTTGATCGGGTGGAGCCGTCCTATCGCTTTCGCCATTTCATGGAGTACCCCGCCATCGGGCTGAATTGCGGGGTGATCAGCCGTGCCATTGGCGACAACTTGGCTCTGACCAGCACCTGGTCGCCCCGCTTCGTGCAGCCGAGAATCATTCCGCGCGAACCCAACGCCTCGATGACGTTCGCTGACCTTTCCTCGCCTGAACGGCTCGTAGAAGAGCTCTTATCGATACCCAGTGATTACCAGCGGTGGATCACTGACGAGGAATCGCGGTTGCGTGACGCAGTCCGCGAAGGTCTCGCGCCGACCGAAGCTGACAACGAAAGCAGTCGCCTGCAGGACGATCTCGCTGACCAGCGGCGGGAGGCTCAATTTATAGAGCGCGGCATTCGATTGCTGATGCTGTCGCAGGAGGCTTATCGCGCCATGGCGGCCTCGACAGGCCAAGCAGGGGCCGATCTTGAACGCCGCGCCGCGCCATACCGCGCTTGGCTTCTCACCAATGAAAGCTTTCTTCGGCGCGACGGCGGCGATCGTCGGCGAGGTTGGCGCCTTTTTCAACTCGCCTTCATCCTTGCGCATGTTCCGACCTTTGCGTCTCGGATGCCCGAATATCGCGAATATTATGACGCCCTACTGGATGAGGCATCAGCCAGCTTGCTCTATTTTCCAACGGGCGGCGGCAAGTCAGAGGCGTTTTACGGTGCGCTTGTCTTCGCGATGTTTCTAGATCGTCTGCGCGGCAAGATGCGCGGAGTTACCGCTATGATCCGCTATCCCCTGCGTTTACTTACGCTGCAGCAAGGCCAACGTCTCCTTCGCCTTATCACAGCAGCTGAACTCGTTCGCATCGACGAGGCAGTAGGAGGCTGGCCCTTTGAAATCGGCTTTTGGGTAGGGGGCAATAATACCCCCAATCGATATGCATACGTACCGAGCGAAGTCCCATTGGCCAATGACCCTGACCATACCAACGATGAACGTCTTGAAGAGGGCGTCGCCGGGCTCGACACCGACGAGCAGCGCGCCGCCGCTCGCTATCGAGAATTCCGAGCAGCTTATAACAAAGTCCCGCAATGTCCGTCTTGCAATGCGGCTACCGGTCTGCGTCGCTTTGAGTCCGACGGCCCTACTGCCCGTCGGCTTGGAATCGTTTGCTTCAACGTAGAATGCAATTTCAATCGTGCTCAAAGTGTCCGCGCGCCGCTTCCCTTTTTGCTTACCGACGACACGATTTACGCCCGCGCACCATCCGTTGTTCTTGGTACGATCGACAAACTCGCCATGCTTGGCCAGAGGACGACTACGATCAGGCAACTTTTCGGGATGTTCGGCTTGGCGCGTGGGATTGGTCCGACGGGTCACCTCTATTCTCCGCCAAACGAAGGCGACATCACGGCTTGGCTCTCAGATTCCGGTTACGAGCCTGTTTTTCCTGCCTTTCGCTCTGGCCAGGTGGTGTTCTTCGACCCGTTTCCGTCGCTCATCATCCAAGACGAAGCCCACTTGCTTGAAGAGAGTCTAGGCACCTTCAGTGGCCTGTTTGATAGCTTGTTGGAGCAGGTCTTTCGTCAAATCGATGCTCTTGCGGGAAATGAGCTGAATATAGCGCGTAGCTGGGTAGACAACAGGCCGACTGGTCCGAGGATGCCGAAAATGGTCGCTGCGACCGCGACCATCTCAAATCCGGATCGCCAACTTGAGGTGCTTTATCAGCGTATACCTTTACGATTCCCCTGCCCAGGGTCGGATATCTATCGTTCATTTTTCGCCACGCCCGCGTCCGCCCCGAGCGGCAATCCCGCCCGCGTCGCGCTCGAACGCTCGCTCCCTGCGTACGAAACGCCGGAGCGCACATCGCCTTGGATGAGGTTGTTCGTGTCGGTGATGACAAACGACGCGACTCACACCGTCACAACCGTTGCCCTTCTCGCCGCTTTTCACAGTATCGTCAGCTATGTTTGGCGGGCGTTACTCGATCCGGGGCGGCGTGAGGCTATCGCCACCCAACTAACAGCAGCCCAAGGCAACGGCGAATCCGCCAATTGGCGGAGTGATGCCATTCGCGCGGCGCTGCGAGAAAGTCGCTATGAGCAGCTAATCGCTCTTGTCGACCTTCATCGCATCGCGCTGTCCTACGTCACAAACAAGAAGGGCGGCGATCAAGTAATGGATGCACTCGATGCCGCCGTGCGCCAGCGCCATCGCATGAATCACGAACCGCTTGATAGCTTTGGTAGCCGCTTGATTTCTGGTGGTATCGACATGAGCGAAATTCAGGAAATCATGGAAGAGGCGCAAGCTACGAACCCGGGACGTCCATACCCACCACTTGACCTGCAAATTCGTAGCATTGTTGCGACTTCCGCAATCAGTCACGGTGTCGATGTTGATCGCTTTAATAGCATGTTCTTCGCGGGACTTCCGTCCGATATCGCCGAGTACATTCAAGCGTCAAGCCGCGTAGGCCGAACGCATGTCGGCTTTGTACTGCTCGTCCCTACTCCACAAAGCAGGCGAGATCGATACGTGGTAGAGACACATGACATCTTCCACCGATTTCTTGAGCGCATGATTGCCCCTCCAGCGGTGGAGCGCTGGGCAGAGAACGCAATTCGCCGCGTCCTAGCTTCACTCGTTCAGGCGTGGGCAGTCATGCGCGAGAATGAAGTATTTCTAAGGGCTCCTGACAATGCGAAGAGTCGTACCGACTGCTTTGAAACAATCGTGCCGATCAGAACCCTAATCCGTCACGATCCGCCTGGCTTCAACGCGCAGCTTGGTGACTTCGCCTTGCGGGCGATAGGCTTCATGGGCCGCGGAGCCGAGGCGTTAGGCAGTCCAGTCTATGGCGAACTTTACCGCGCGCTTGTCGACCAAGAAATTACCCGTTTTACGAACAGTGTTCGTAATTTTGAGACTCCGCTACGTCTCTATGAGTATTGGGAGGACTCCGCCGCCGCATTTAAACCTCCGATGACGTCGCTTCGCGATGTCGACGAGGCCGGCGTAATTGCGCCAGCTGCATTCGATGCGCGAGTTACACATGGCAGGCGAAACATCGATCAAGACGATCTTCTACGCGTAATGCGTGCCATCCGGCACCAACGTGGGAGCGTTGCTGAAACTGATGCGGACACTCCGAGGGCGGGTGGCCCATGACGAATGGAAACCCGCGCGGGCGGGGCGGCCAGCGCCAAAATTGGCGCAACCGCAGGGCGCCTCAGGTTCCCGCATTCCGGCCGGATAATGAAGAGGTAGCTGAAGAGAGACGTCCTCGGCCGCCAATCATGCTTCGCTCGCGCGTGCAACTTGCAACAACGTATGCGCCGGGCGTCCTGTTTACCTGGGAAGGCGCGAAAGGCATCTGCCGCTCAGTTCCTATTGACCGTGGCGAGGCTACGGTTTCTGACGCGACTCGACTCTTGGTCTTCGATGGAATGAAGGAGATCGCGTCAACGTGGTTTGCCCGCGCCTCGACAATTCGAGCGCCTGAGAACGTTCCCATTGAACTCATTCTCGACGAGGTCTTTTACGACCGGCAATCACACATCGTAGATCGCGACTGGGCGCGCATATTTCAGTTATGCGATCCCAGTGCGATGGGTTACGTCCCTTACCCTCTCCTCTATCGGTGTGGGATTTGCGGGCATCTTCGGGAGTATGACTCAATTGCGGATCAGGCTCGCAATCCTCTTCCTACGAGGTGTGGCGACCATGAAGCGCGCTGGAGCCAAGTCGACGTCGTCTACGTCCACTGGTCCGGCCACCTGGAACCCCTAAGTCCGTTTCGCAACGATTACGATCAAAATCGCGGTCGCATGGTTCGACGCACCACATGCACCTGCGGTGGACAGGATTTTCGCCTCAATAATCAGGCCCCTGTATTTTCAGACTGGAGATTTATCTGTGAAAGCTGCCAGAAATCTCGCGATTTGAAACAGCCCGATCCGCTCACGCTGGAGATTCTGGAGCGCGAGCGTCAGAACGGCGCCCGAAACTTCGAGCGCATCGAAGTCAATATGCTGCCTGTCTCCTATCGTGCTAATTCTGCGTTCTATCCCCAGAAGGGTACATTCATTGAATTTCGCGATCGTCGCGTTGTCGATCTCCTCCTCATGAGTCGGCGGGACGAGCTTCTCCAGCGCCTCGCTGAGATTCATCGAATACCGTTTGCTTCGCCCTCCGATCAGGAAATCCGAGCAGCCTTGGCCACTGTCCATCGCGATGCGGAATGGGATGACTATACCGATCATTGGGAGATGGCGGAGCGGGCCGGCGCGCGCGCTCAAGCCGACCGAGCCGACAGGCTACAGCGCGAGGCGCAAGCTATTCGAGAAGCATGGTTTGCTTCAGGGGTCATCGACAGAGGCCGCGTGCAAAGTCCGGCTTTGACTGCGGCCGTTGGGGAGCGTGCAGAATGGGCGCGGCGTTATGACCCCATCCGCCTGACCATCGAACATGACCGCTTTTGCGCGGAGCATATCCATGAGCGCCGCGCGCAACATGAGTCGATCGACGTGACGGAACCGGATCGCCTTATTTGCGACGCGGTCGGCGATCCTGCCAGAATGGCGCGCTACACCGCGACGACAGGCGAGCTATTGCGCCGGCTTGGCGTTAGACAGATCGTCCTTATCCGCGGACTTCCAATCTGTGAATTCAGCTTCGGGTTCACGCGCGTCTCATCGTCGCCTATTTACTTCCGCGAATTCAACGGCAGAAGGGTTCCAATGCCCGTCCGCCTCAATGCGTTTCCAGAGCTCCCAAATGGGCGGAGGCCAATCTATACCACGCAACAGAAAAACGAGGCGCTTTACTTCAAGCTCGACGAAAGGCGGGTAAGGCGGTGGTTGTCTGCTAACCATGTGCTTGGCCAAGATCAAGAACCGGATAAGACTTTAGGTGCGATCTACCTTGAGAATTATACCGACTTCGGAGCGTTCCTTGATGAATTCAAGGAGCGTGAGGGCCGCGGGCGCGCGCCGCGCTCGGTAAGCGCGTATATTTATCTGCTCCTGCATAGCCTATCGCATCAAGTGATCCACGCATTAGCTGACGTGTCTGGCCTTGATCGCGACGGACTTGGCGAGCACATCTTTCCTGCTGACCTCGCCTTTGTCGTATATCGCAAAGGGATGACCCCAGACCTTGGCAACATCTCCGCGATGTGGCGCAATCATTCCGAGACCTTTCTCCAGCGCCTACTCGATCAACGTCTCCTACGTTGTGGTTCAGGATCACTTTGCGACACGCGTGGCGGAGCCTGCCCGGCTTGCATCATGGTGTCGGAAATTACATGCATTGGCGGGAACCAGCTCCTGTCTCGTGCAGCGCTCCGGGGCGGTCCGGCGCCGAATTGGGAGGCGCAGGATAGCCCGCCACTCGTCGGTTTTTTCGATCCAGTTTTGTCCAATGACTGAATCGCTTATCGCCCCGCTTGCTCGCGCGCGGTTCGTCGTCACGCTGCCCCCCGGCTCAAGCCGCATCGGCCAACAATTAGAAAGGATGTCGGGATCGTCCTTCACGACATTGACCGATACACGGGATGCATTCCTGCACCTTGCACGGCGCGCTCAAGAACGGTTGGTCATCATGACGCCCTACATCGACTCTGCTGGTGCACGTTGGGCCACTGATCTCTTCGAAGCAACCGGTGCCCATGACAAGTTTCTCATACTTCGCGGCGTAGAACAGATGCAGGGCTGTGGCTCGGCCGGAGACCGACTAGCGCGAACTGCAAGCAAGATTTTCGACTATACGTTTGTATCGTCTAGGGAAGATGGCCCATCGTGTGTCGAGACATTTCACGCTAAAATAATTTTAGCAGACGGCGTTGCTGCCTACGTCGGCTCTGCCAACTTCCTATATCGCTCGCGCGAAACTAACCTCGAATGCGGGTTTCTCATGGAAGGCGACGCCGTCGCGCCGGTTTCAGTTCTTGTGGATGCCCTACTAGGCGTCTTTGTGGTCTGAGAAGCTAGCGCCGACCCATTGAGTGTGATC
Organism: Xanthobacteraceae bacterium; assembly: GCA_036490575.1. Lineage (GTDB taxonomy): Bacteria > Pseudomonadota > Alphaproteobacteria > Rhizobiales > Xanthobacteraceae > BOG-931. The sequence goes on along the minus strand of DASXDP010000052.1, from coordinate 17,976 downwards.
TTCGGCTTTCAAGCAATCCTTCCGTATTCAGCCCGGACCCCTAAACACAGCGTTCTGGCCTTTGAGGCACGTCCGGCAATGCCGGACCGGGCTTTATTCGCTGCGCTCGCCGAGCCGAGGGCGTCTCGTCCCTTCGGGTAACGATCCCTCGCGCAATAGTGAACCGCTTGCCGGTAGTAGCATCCTTTCGATTCTCATCTGACCCCAACTTGGGGAGATGACTTGCAAATTACGAATCTTCATAGCTACGCTTGATGAGGGGCATGCCCCGCTCCAAATCTTCCGGTTTCGCAAGAGTGATTTCCAAATCTCCTGTCCCATAGTGGCCAACATTGGAGACGTCTCGGGTGAAGCCAGGTTCAAGCTCCACACCCTTTGGATCAACTTTGACGTAGACCAATATTTTGGCCGCCGTCGGTCTGAATTCGACGCATGCAAAATTCTTGATGCGTTTGAAGGCAACGTAGAATTTCAAGGTCGTTTCCTGTACGTCGTCGCCAAGCGCCATCAGACCCGCCCGCAGCGCTTCGAATCGATCGACCATGGCCGGGTCGAGCTCTTCCATGACAGCACTAATTGTTTTGTATACTCCAGACGATATGTTTCCGCCTTCACTGGGCGAACCGTTAGCCGCAGGCGCGCTCTTCGCGGTTGTTGCCGTCAAAAGGTCGAGCATAAAAAGATCGGCGCCAAACCGGCGGTATCGGATCAGTTCGATGTTGCGCTGCATTTGCTTCACAGCATGATTGTCGTAGCGATTGAAATCACCCGCAATACAGATCAGCCTCGGGGCCGACCAATCCACCTTTTCCGCATGTTCCTTGCCGAGTTTTTCTAGCACGAGCCACTGAAAATCCTTCCGGTGGTCCATCAGCCAATCCAGATAAAATAGGCCCTGATTGACGACGTTTTCGTTGGAGGCGCGCTTGTACTCCAAAATTACAGGAGAGCCATTTTCGTCTAGCCCGAGAGTGTCGATCCTCCCGCCGTTCGTTGTTGTAAACTCCGAAGCTAGAAAATGTACACCCAACAGCGGTTCGACATTGTGTTCAAAAAAGATTTGCACTGATTTCTCAATGGTGTCTGTTGTCCCGGTGAGTTCATCAACCCTGCCGGCGGCGACACGGAATAATTTAATATCGCTCATGGGATCTCCCTCCAATACCGATCACTATACGCTACGAGTGGCGCCAGCGCACAGCTGTGTGCGTTGCATGCTATTTCTGGACGTTTTTATTCACTTAATGACAGCCTGTGGCTGACTTCGTTCGTTCCAAACAGGGGGCCTGCGGCCCCCCGGCCGTCAAGGCCAAGCCCTGCGGGCAAAAAACGCGGGCCGTGTAGTCGCTTCGCTCCGGCCCGCACCACCCCACGTTTTTTGGTCTTGACGGCCAACCCCCCGCTCATTGGCGCGGGCCTAGCCGGTTGCATGCGCAACCCACTAGCCAAGAAAGGAAAGCCAATGAGAACCGATGTTTATCAGAAGATCACCGACAGGATCGTTGCCGAGCTTGAGCAAGGCGTCCGGCCGTGGATGAAGCCTTGGAGCGCGAGCAATGGGGAAGGCCGCATCATGCGGCCCCTGCGCGGGAACGGTATCGCCTATCAGGGTATCAATGTCTTGATGCTGTGGTCGGAAGCCATCGAGAAAGGTTACACATCGCCCATCTGGATGACCTTCAAGCAGGCGCTCGCGCTCGATGCCAACGTCCGCAAGGGCGAGTACGGCAGCCTTGTCGTCTATGCCGACAAGATCACCCGCACTGAGACCGACCGCGAGACCGGCGAGGACACCGAGCGCGCAATCCCGTTCATGAAGGGCTACACGGTGTTCAACACCGAGCAGATCGACGGCCTGCCCGCGCACTATTACCCGAAACCTGCACCGCGTACCGAGACAGTGCTGCGCATAGAGCGAGCTGAAGCCTTTTTCGCAGCGACCGGCGCCAATGCTGTGCATGGCGGCAGCCGCGCCTGCTACGTGCCCTCGACCGACAACGTGCATATGCCCTGCATCGATTTCTTTCGGGACGCCAAGAGCTATTACGCGACGCGGGCGCACGAGACGGTGCACTGGACGCGGCACCCGTCCCGCCTCGACCGCGACTTTGGCCGCAAGCGGTTTGGCGACGAAGGCTACGCGATGGAGGAATTGGTCGCCGAGCTTGGCTCCGCGTTCCTGTCCGCCGACCTCGAATTGACGCCCGAGGTTCGGGAGGACCACGCCTCCTATATCGCGTCGTGGATCAAGGTTCTGCGCGACGACAAGCGCGCGATCTTTACGGCAGCCTCGCATGCGCAGCGCGCGGCAGACTTCCTGCACGGCTTGCAGCAGCCCGCCGCCGAAACCGCCGCGGCGTGAGGTGTGTCGTGGCGAAACCCGACATCCTCATGGTCGACGGCCACGCATTCAGCTGGCAGCGCCTCCTTGAATTGCGCCGCCAGCAGCTCGAAGCCTGGCATACCGAACAATGCCGGCAGCCCACCTTGTTCGAGCTGAAAGACGATTGCCGCGCGGAGGCCGAGCGCACGGCGGCCGGACGTTACCGGGAGCCGACCTTGCTCGAATTGCTGCGAAACACCGACGCCTAAGCAGCGGCGGCGATCAGCTGCGGGCCGTTGTTCTTTACGTTGCCGACCGCCTTGCCGACCGGCCAGATTTTCAATGCCTCGTCCGGGCACGGTTTGAGCAACGCCAGTAATTCTTCCTCGCTCGCCGGTTCTTCGCCGAGCCACTTCGCCCAATCTTCTTCGAGGAGGATCACTGGCATCCGGTCGTGCAACTCGGCCATGACCGCGTTCGGACCGCAGGTGAGGACCGTGCAGCTGTAAACGGTGTTGCCGGATTTAGGGTCCTGCCATTTCGCCCACAGGCCCGCCATCACCATGGGACCTTCGCGCATGTCGATTGCGTAGGGCTGCTTTTCCTTGCCCTTGGCATCGAGCTTTTTCCACTCGTAGAAACCGTCGGTGACGACGAGACAGCGCTGGCCTCTGTTCCATGCATCCTTGAAGGCGGGCTTCCTGGTGAATTCCTCGGCACGCGCGTTGAAGGTCGAATAGGAGAGCTTTTCGTCTTTCGCCCAATGCGGCAGTAATCCCCACCGCATCATCCTCGGCACGCGCTTGCCGTCCTCGGAACGGATCGCCACCAGCATCGGCTCGGTCGGCGGCTTGTTCCAGTCGGCCGCGTAATTCGGCGCCGACGCAGCCGGATCGAACTTCAACTTGATTTTGATCTCGGAGTAATCCGAGGACAGACGGATACGGCCACACATGATCGGAATATAGGACGATTCAGGATTTATTCCATTTCGCCCATTTGCTCCCTTTGCCACGTTGTTTGGGATCGAAGCGTTCGCCGCCGAAGCGCCACAAGAATTTGTCGGCATCGTCGGCCGCCGCGAAACAGTAGACGTTGAACCATTGCCCGTCGTGGAAGACCGAGTGCCCGCGTTGGCACAGAGTCAGACCCTTGCAGAACTCATGAATCGTCCGGTAGCCGCCGCCCTGCGATGCGCTCGCCGGCAGCGCTACTTGATGCGGCCATTTCCGGTCAATGGCGGCCGGGGACAGTTCGCCCTTGTGGGGCATTTTCCTTCTCGACCTCGATCACCACGAAGGCGCACTTCGGACACTCGTACGACAGGAATCCGGGCGTCTTGCTTTCGAGGCGCATGGCGGCGCGGCAGTCGGGGCAGCTTTTTTCCGTGTCCATTGCGCTATGAGAACATAAAGGGAACGAAAGTCAAGACGCCAGTCCTAGTGGGACTTTCGGCGCTGGGGCTACGAGATGTTGGGGGAAGCTCTGACGGCAGCTTTTGCAGCGCGCGCCGAGCCCCGCGGTCGTGTCTCGGCCCTTCCCGTAACTGCCCTTCCGTAAAGCTGGCGTCACCTTCCTCGTAATCTCTGACAATGCCTCGCAACGCAGCACCACGTGATCTTGCTCGCGCGTCGCCTGATGGCGACATGCCGTCATTGCATCACCCAACGGCATGGCCGCTCGATGAGCTCCAGGGCAAATCTTCTCATCACCTTAGCCGCCGTCGTCTTGTTCGCATGGATGGGCTTCCCGGTCTTTCGTGTCTGTCACGGAAACGGCGGAAACATTCTTTCGTGCGGCCTGGTCGCCTTCCTTGCGGGAGGCATGAAGACGGCGCTCATTGTTTACTTCTGGTTCTGGGCTCTTCTGATCGACGGTATCGCGCACCTGATCGGCAATTCCTGACGTGACGTTTGAAGCCGCCGCCCGCCATGACCAGGGCCTGGCCGATTGTGTACCGTTCTGCCTTTCGTGCGACTGCGTTGCCGGCGCTGGCCGGGAGCGTTGGCAACTCATTCCCGATGTCCTTTCGATCAGCAGGAGAGCACCGCGGCTTCTTGCGTGGGGGCTTGTGCCCGCGCGCGCACCGCCTTCAAGGCCGCTCGCTTCCTCCGCTGCGCTCCGTGCAGCTCCGCGCCGCTGCGCGGCTCCGGCCTTTGAACGCGCCGCTTCTCCGCGCGGGCATGGCAGCCCCACGAAGCCGCAATCGTGCTGCTTCAGCTTCAAACCGAAAGGACATTCCATGAGCAAGTCACCCAACCTCCCGAGCCACCGCGTCTATGCGGTCACGCGCAACGGAAAGCAGAGCTACTGGCACACGATCGGGGCGGTGTGGCCGCATGAAGACGGCGAGGGCTTCAATCTCAAGCTCGACTATCTGCCCCTCAATGGCGCGGACATCGTGATCCGCAAACCGAAGGCCGAGGAAGCCCAGCCGGCGTCCGAAACCACGAGCGCCTGATCTTCCGGGCCGCCCCCAGTGGGCGGCCCTTCCACTTTCAGCACGAAAGGAGTTTCCGCCATGAAAGACAGTTCCATCACACCAGGGCACGTGCGCGCATTTCAAGCCGTAACGTCCCGGCTTTACGAAAACATCACGCTGTGGAGTTGCCGCATCAACGGCGAGCCGGGAGTCGCCATCGTCATGGTCGACCATCCGGCCGACGACATGCTTGCAGTCATGCCGCTCTTCGTCGCCGTCACGCCCGGCATGGAGATCGTCTTCGAGGGTGCCCGCGAAGTATCGGGCGGCGGGGAAGGCGGTCCCAAACGCTCGACTAAGCAGGAATTCGCGATCAACAAGGACATGATGACCGGACCTGATCCGGGCTAGTCCGCGCGGCGTCATCAAACTTTACCAAGCGTTCCGCCGTCGCCGCACGGCGGACGCCCTATCATTGCGGCATGCGCCCACGTATCTCATCGTCGCGTCCGCAACGGTGCCCTCCCATAGCGCGGCGCGTCCCGCGCGCCGGAAGGCTAACGCGCCCAACGGCGCGGCGCGTTGCGCCCGCCGCGCCGGCACCGAGTGCCGCGTCGTTTCAGGCTGCGTCCGGTCCCGATCCCTATCTCGACTATGGGCGCTATCTCACGCCGGAGGGTGGCGTTCTCTTCGTCTACAAGGACCTCGACTTGCGCTGGCGCTATACGATCTGGCGCGTCTTCGCCTGGACGGCAGCGACGGGCTACGAAGGCTGGTATTTGCGCCATCACTCGCCGGTCCAGAGCGTCTGGATCAATGTGGCATGCTTTCTCGCGATCGCCGCACTCAATTATCTGATCGTCCGCAAACCGATCGAGGTCTACCGCCGCGCCGAGATCAGGCCCGATTGCATGATCTTCGAAGGCGCCGACGTTTTCTGGCTCAGGCGGATGGAAACCGGCTGGCCTGCCTTTCGTCCGGACAAGGACGGCAACCAAGTCCTCAGCGGTGTTTACGGCACGCGCTTCGTCGAATATCTCACCGCGCGGCGATTTGATGACAACGACCGCATGCCTGACGTGTTCGCCGCGCACCTGATGGAGGCGATGATGCAACTGTGGGCGCCCCTGCTCACGGGCAACACGGCGCGCGCGGGTTCACACCCGCGGCAACGCTTTTAGCGCTTGCGGACGCCGCGCTGCCGCCCATTGCACGAGGCTTGCGCGGATCGCATCGACATCCTGATGCCCGAGCCGCACCGCCGCAGCCGGCGGGTCGCCCTCCATCATCAGCAATTGCGTGTAGCGCTGGCGCGCGAAGGCTGTGCGCAACTCGAATGGTTCCATCAGGTGCTCAAGCCGCTGGGAAATGTAGGACAGCGTCGATTGATCGCCGTTCGCAAAGCACTGGACGAGCCCCGCGTTGCCGAGGAAAGTTTCCCAGCCGCTGTGATAATAGCGGGTCAGCTGCGTGATATCCTGCAGCACGGCCCACAATTTGATGCCAAAGCCAGGAAAATATGCCGCGGCGTGCTCCATGATCTCCATGTGCCCGAGGGTCGCGAATTCTTCCATCATAAAGAGAATCGGCGCACGGTCGCGCGGATAGGTGCCGCGCTTTTCGAGCACGGTGCAGGCCATCTGCACAATCAGGCGCAGCCAGCGGTAATGGCTTTCCATCCGGCCGACCGGCAGGCACAGATAAATCGTTGTCGGCCGCTCACCACGCAAATCGCCCAGTCCGAAATCTGACCGCATCGAAATCTTCCGTAAGGGGAGGCTGTCCAGAAAATCGGTTTGCGCCGCCGCTGTCGAGAAGATGCTGCCGCGTTCCGTCATCGGTATGCCGAGGAAGCGATTACCAACCGCGGCCAATATGCCGCCGAATCTGTCGCCTCCCTTGCTCATGGCACGCAGAAGCGTCTGCACCGCGAGCCGGTTCTCATCGTAATACTGTTCGTCCTTGGGATCGTCCTTGGGATCGCCCTTGGCCGCCGCCCGCTTCACGGCGTCGACCAGACGCGGATAGGTGAGGGAGAGCAATTCGCGGACGGTGACGAGGTTCCGTTCGGCTTTCGGCAGCGTCAGCGTCAAGAGAATGATGCCCAACAGCAGCGTGCGCGCGCTGTCATTCCAGTGCTTGGAGCGGGCATCGCCGTCATCGACTATGAGCGCCTGGGTGATCGACGCCACATCATCGACCACCGTCCAGCTTTTCGGGTCGAGTTCGTCGAGCGCGTTGAAGCACGCGCTCTCTTCACGCGACTGCCCGAACGGATCGAGCACATACACGTCATGCCCGAGCGCACGCCGCAGACTCGCCGTGCGCGCCAGTTCGCCCTTGGGATCGAGCACCAGCATCGAGCCCGGATAGAGATAAAGGTTTGGCTCCAGCACCGTTGAGGTCTTGCCGGCGCGCGCCCCTGCGATGGTGATCATGGGCCGGTCATCAAGATGACCGAGGAACGATCCGGCAAACTTGCCGATGATGATCTGCCCGGGGACGTAAGCGTGCCGCGCAAGCTCATGCGCGGGCATCCAGTAATTGACGGGCGGGCGATCAGGCGTGAAGCGTGGGGTCAAAACGCCGCGCGGAAGCATCTGCTCGTAAAGCTCCCTACTCAGCGGATCGAACGCGGGCAATCCGAGATGTGTTTCCATTTGCGCGACGCCGACACGCGATGGCCATTTCTCACGTTCAGTTTTCCAGAACCAGACCATTGCCGTTACTCCCGTTACGCCCATAGGCGTAACGCCTCGGCATGGCCGTGTCGTTCGCAAGGGTTGGCAAAGTTTGGAATTCAGGTCGCGCCGTACCTTGGGAAGACTCAGGATTGTTCGGGAGTCGAGCGCGTTTCCACTGGCAATCTGTCCGCCCCGCAGCACAGCATCAATCAAAGAAGAAACGCAGGGGCATCGTGCGCCCGTCCGCGGCTCAAAGTGTCAAGGCCGCTTCCACCCATAACGAAGTGAAAATCGCGCGAAGAGGCGCAATTTTCATTCGTTCCGGGTCCCTGTGAAGCAACCTTGACACCGCCGCGGCCAGGCGCCCGCCGCCCCTGCGAAGCGCAATTCCGCGTTTCGAGACCCAGGAGGCACCATGACTGAATTAACAATCGAAGCCATTCGGGAAAATCCGTGGAACGGCGTTACGCTACCGCTGCCGCAGTTTCCGACCGAATTATTGCTCGAAGTCGCTTGTCGCGCCGCCGAATATTGCGCAGCCAGCGAATACCACCTGATGGAGGCCGCGCGACGCGGTAGCTACATCCCGAACTGGTTCAACACGGACGAGATTTGCCCCGACGTCCACGAGGAGAGCGAAGAGCGTTGGTTGCGAGCCGAGGTAAGGCTTGACGAGATCGGCACCGTCTACGAGCGGAATTACGGCGAGCTGAGATGATGGGAGGCGAAGGGGAGGGCGACAGTGCCCTCCTTTTTGTTTGGAAAACCGATGCAAGATTTGTGGTCGTGAAATTTATGACGAGACGAAGCAATGTTTGAGAATTACAAGCCGTTACGATGGAGGTGTGAGAGGGAAAATAATAAATGGGAGGTCGAAATAGCGGAGAGGGTAGCCAGATGTCCGTTTGCCTAGGGCAAACGGTTTCTGGTTGGGGACCGGAAGGTGGTCCCCAAGCCCCAGGACGCATGCGCTCTGCCCAAGGAAAAAATATGGCCCGGCCAAGAAAATCAGAACCGCGCGACCGGCAGCTTAATTTGAGCCTTACCGCGGCGGAGCTCGCCGGCATCGAGCGGCGCGCCGACGCGCTCGGCATGCGGCCGGTCCATTTCGGGCGCGCTCTCCTGCTCGACGACGGCCACAAGCTCTCCATCGCGCGGGGGCCCGAGAACAACGCGCCCCGGCTCATTCTCAGCCAGCTGTCGCGTCTTGGGAATAATCTGAACCAGGTCGTAAGGCACCTCCATCGTACCGGCGACCCGCTGCCTCCCGATCTTGAGCCCCTGCTCAACGACATTCGCCACATCATCGCGCGAGTCGAGCCATGATCGTTCGCATTATGTCACGCGGGCAGTCCTTCAGCGGGCTTGCCACCTATCTCACGCATGACGCTGAGCGGGCCAAAACGAACGAGCGCGTGGCCTGGACCCATACGCTTAATCTTGCCAGTGACGACGTGCCGTGCGCGGTCAATGAAATGTACCTCACGGCCGAAAATGCCGAGTTGCTCAAACAGGAAGCCGGCATCCGTGCCGGCGGACGCGCCACGGAAAATCCCGTGAAACATTTAAGCCTAAATTGGGCCCCTGACGAACATCCGACGCGCGAGCACATGATCGAGACGACCGAGGATTTCCTTCGCCACATGAAATGGCAGGAGCACCAGGCCGTGCTGGTAGCCCACTCGGATAAGCACCCCCACGTGCATGTGATGCTGAATGTCATCCATCCCGAAACGGGATTACGGCTCGATGACGATTTCGAGCGGCGCCGGGCGCAAGCCTGGGCGCTCGAATATGAGCGCGCGCACGACCGGATTTATTGCCAGCAGCGCCTTCGCAATCCCGAGGAGCGCGAAAAAGAAATGCCACGCAATATTTGGGAGGCTTTTCACGACAGCCAGCGGGAATTTGAAAATTCCGAAAAAATCCAGCGCGAAAATGATCCGATTATTCTGGACCCTGTGAAAAATCGTAAAAATTCCGAGTGGGAAATTTTGAAAGAATTTCAGCGTCTTGAACGTGTGGAGCATTTTAATTCCGGAAAAGCGGAATTTAAGGAGCGCCGAAATTCGATTTATCGGGAGGTGCGTGAGGAATTTCGCGAGCGTTGGGGCGATTATTATGAAGCGTGCCGAAACGGCGGCGATTTCGACGATTTGACGGCGCGCAAAGCAAAACTCACCGCCGAGCAGAAAGAAATTCTCGGCCCGCGGCGCGATGAGGCGTGCGCTGAGCTGAGGGCGGCCCGCGACGAGCGTTATCGCGATCTTCTCGATGACCAGAAGGCAATTCGCTCCGAGCTACGCTGGTGTCAGGAGCTTGGCCTCGATAACGCTGCCTTCCTGAATGAGGCCGGAACCCCTGACGCGGCCAGAGATATCGGAACCAGCTTCCGTAATGCGGGCAATGAAGTGACGAGGTCACCGGGCGGCGGCGAATACGAGGCCACAGCGGAAATCGACGCCGCGCCCGGCGATGCCGAGCCTGCGGCGCCGCGCGGCCGAGGCGGCGACGATATCGGCTTCCGATCTCCCTTTTCAGTCGGGTCCGTGTTCGGAAGTTTGGCTTCTTACCTGCTAAACGGCGGCTCTCCACCACCGCCGCCGCGACAGCCCACCAACCGGGATCTGTTCCTGGCGGCGGCCGAGGACACGGCGAAGCGCGAGCAGCGCGAGCGCGAAGAGGCGGAAGAAGAGGCCCGGCAGAAACAGCGATCGCCTCAATGACCGTGGGACCGGGCTATTCGCCGCGCCCGCGTCCCCTGCTCCTTTGGCGAATGAGAAAGAAAAGACGAGAGAATGCCAGCCACCGCGAGAGGAATTTCCTACCGGGGCGCGCGTCAAACCTATGCGCGACGGTTCCGAGCCGATCGGTTTCGGGCCGACGGAGGACACGGACGATGAAGCATTCGCCATAGAGCAGGAATTTGGACGACGCCTGGCAGGCTTGCGCCGGCTGCCGCGACGCGAACGGGCCGCCGCGCTCCGCGCCGCACGAGAGTGGAGGGTGCTTGCGTTGAAAGCGCTACGCGAAAGGAAGGCTGGCGAGCGCTATGCTCGATATTTAGCGTGGCAGGCACAGCTGCAAACGCCAAGGCCAGCCGGTTAGGGCTGGCCTTGGACGTGAGCGAACCGAAGACGAAAGGAGCCAACAGATGCCGATCAAGTCAAGAAGCGTGCCCCGTCAATTCGTCTATCTGGTGCTTACTTTTGCGGCTCTGGCGGCGTTCCTGAGTTACCTTGCGATCCATTGGGGCCTTTGACCCGGCCGCTCCCCTTAGGACGACCGCGCTTGCGCTTCGGCGGCTGTTCGGCGCCGTTCGCCACGCCGACCCCATCCGTGCCGGTCGCCGCGTGACCGTTCGATTGATTGTCATTGGCGGCAGCGTGAGCCGCCTGACCGTCAGCCTTGTTGTCGTTGGCAGGATTCGCCGCAGGATGCACACCGAACAGGCTCGCAAAGGAGAAAGGTCTCGCCGTTCCAGCTACCAGGGCCGGTTTCGCTTCCGGCGCCGGCGGCTCGGTCACGTCGATGCTGTCGGCGATTCGCCTGATACGCTCGTACACCTCGCTGACCAGCAGTGCTCCGTACGATGAAGGGATCGAGACCGTGACCTTGGCGAGGACAGCCGCCAGTTCGAACCCGAAGCTCACCAAATCAATAAGCAACGCGATGAGATAGAGCATCGAGTCGGAGTTCGTGATGTGCTCAAGTATCTTGAGGCGGTTGAGCAACCCGTCGTTGCGCGGAACGTAGTCCGGGGCCGCTTCCACCGCGGCTTCAATCGCCGCATCACGGGCGCGAATCGTCCCTGCCAGCTTCTCCTTAAGCTGACGCAGCTTGGTCTCGCCATCTTCAAGCGACTGCTTGAAAACAGGAAGCTGGTCGTGCGCCTGCAGCTTGGCCGCATTACCATTCGCCTCCAGCTTGGTGCGTAGCGCATCGATGCGCTGGCGGGCCGCGCCGATCGCGTCAGAGATGGCCTTGGCGTGATCGCGCGCGTCCTTTTGCTGGTCAAGAGCGGCGCGGCGGCGCGGACCATTCCCGGGCTTACCGCTATTGCCGCGCGCCCCGACCACGCCGGCGAGTTCGTCCGAGGCGAAACGCTCTGCCGTAATCACGGCCTTGTCAGCATCGGCTTTCTGGCTGAGCAGCCCGTTCAGCTCGGCCCGTGCCTGCTGCATCTGCGGGTCCGCCGCCAGGGGATCGAGTTCGCCCTCTTGGAGCCCAGTAATCTGCCCCCTCAAGGCGTCATTGACCTTGGTTTCGGCTGTGACTGCGTCTGTGTCACGCTTGATTTCGGCATCGACAGGCGCGCTTGCGGCGGCGATCAATGTCGCATTTGCCCGCAGCCATTCGTCTTTGATCGGCCCACCGATGTCATGGGCGAAAACGATCAGCATAAAGAAAATGCCAACCAGCTGCGATATCCCGACGGTAAGCAGGACACGGATACCAAGGAAAATGCCCGCTTTCGCTTTTTCGGTCGGACCACCCGACAGGTCACGACCCTCCGCCTTGAGGTCACGAATACCCGCGGCGTACCAGCCCGCACGCATGATCACGTAGGAGTCGAGGACCATCACGAAGAAGGCGATGAATACACCGCAGAAATCCAGTTCCGGATGCCACTCGCCCGGCACGCCGAAGAGATGTTCGGCGACCAGGCTGTAGACGCCGGATTGCAGAACAAATACCAGCAGCAAAATCCACGCCGGCTTGGTGACGTTGTCCACTTCAACCTGCGGACAACGGCGCAAAGTGTCGGGATCAGCACCTCCGAGTTTGATCAGAAGCTTCGTCATCCAATCGAACTCGGGCAGCAGCGTGGTTTCGTCTTCACGTTCGTCCATGGTGAAACCTCCCTTTAATCCTCGCAGTCCGGTTTTGGCTTCGGCGACCGCCGGCCGCCGCCGTCAAGGTTCTTCTTGACTTGCTCGTCGATGAACTTGTTGAGATCGCTCTTGCGCGCCCAGAGACGCGCCGTCCCCATACGGAAGTACGGAAACTTTCCGGTATGGATGAGATGAAAGACCGCGCGCTGGGGAATTTTCAAGTATTCGCCGATCGCGCGCGCACCACGCAGAAAGTCGTCGTCGTCGTTGTTGCCAGCCGTAGACATTTCGGGGCCTCCTCGGTTCAGCAGCTAAGCGGACTGTCAGAGCGATCTAGCGCGGAGCGGCACCGTCAGGTTCGGGCGGTTCTGGCCGTGTGTCGCCGCAGGAATCTGGCTGCAAACGTTCGCGGCATTTGCCGCAAATGACGTTCAAACTCGGCTTGCCCCACGCATGCTGTGGAACTTCGCAACCCGTGCAGGTGAAACGAGTTTTGCTCGCCGCTTTTTTCGCGCGCTGCTGTTCGGCCTTCCGCTTCAATTGTTCGATAGATTCCCGCGCTCGTGGATCGTCTGGATTGAACGGGGAGGTAACTTGCTGGCCCAGTTCCGTCTCGACGTATGGGACGACAAATCCACTGTTCAGGAGTTCCGAGCACAGCCGATCAAACGGGCCGTCGGCACGGATGAAATGTGCCATACGCCGACCGGTCGCTTTACCACCGGGCTCTCCGGTGTCTGTCGGCACTAGTCCAATCTGGATCATCATCCGGGCCCAGCCCTTGTTGTGGTAACCAGCCTGACCTGGTTTTCCGAAATGCCATTGATACTGATGCGCCATTTCATGGGCCAAGATCGAGAACACTTCGCGCGCGTCCATTTTCGCGAAGTGGCTCGGATTGAGGGCGATCTCGTCGGCTTTGGAACCGCCTCCGGATTCTTCAAATCGACAGTGTGCGTGGAATCCGTAGGCGTTTCGTTGTCGTTGAAACGTGATCAGACAGCCGGGAAGGCGGTTCTCGAAGAGGCGATTGTTGAAGAACTCGCAGGCCAGCAGCCAGACACGGTAGTTCTTGTCGGTTGGATTGGGGGCAGCAGCGGCCGGACCCTCCGCCATGCATCGTACGATGCATTCTGGGCCGGCCGGCGTCATCACCGGTTCTCCAGCTGCAAAAAGACGATGCGCCGTGCGCGGGGCGGCAGCTCCATCAGTAAATGAGCCGCTTCGGCAAGATTGAGGACCCTCGTGTCCAAGGCCTGCATGACGACACAAGCCTGGAAACAATCATTTTGAAATTCAGCGAAGGTGAGAGTCGCCGGCGTACGCAGGCCGCGTCGAAATTGGTCCAAGAAGACGACGTTGTCGGACATGATAGTCCTCGAATCGACAAGCCGATGCCGGTCGTGCGCACGTCATGCGCATCGCTGCGTTCAGAATGGGTCTCTATGTTTTTGGTCAGGACGAATTAGAGCTTCGTCCCTCGCGTCCTACTAAAGTACGCGGACGGGACGTTGTCAAGCCCAGACTTTACAAGGATAGCCTAGGATATTCACCCCAGCGCGGCAGTCCTGCTACGGCGTTTGCGCGAAGTCGTTGGGCGGGCGTTTGTGGCAGGACGGCTCACTACGAAGTGGAGGCCTTGTGCGTAGCCAAGGTCCTTGTTTCGAGCTGATCGCTGAGAAACATATGTATCGACGGCCGACATCAAATCACTATCTATATCGCGCATGATGTCTTTGTAGACGATGCCCTCTGGGCCAATTACATCTCGGTAAACACGCTTTAAAAACATCGGGGCGGGTAGAGCACTAAGTTCGCTCTTCGGGTTCTCGCGCACTGCCGACCACTTTGGTCGCGGTGCCACATCAGACATTTCGCGCGCAATGAGGTGACGGATGCCGGCAGCCAAAATTGCACGACGATCCTTCGGAAGTTTTTTCTTGGCATCCGAGTAGAGGGTTAGTATCTCGTCCGCTTTGTCCGCATCTACCAAAATCCCTTCAGTCTGCCCACCGGTGATTGTTTGACTTGTCCGCCCCCGTGAACCGAACGCAAAGTCATCTGCAGCAAATATTACTTTATTATATGCCTCTTCCGTACCTGAAACAAATTTGTTGTTCCTTCTTCGTTTTTGAGCAAGAAAAATGATGTTGTCTGTGTCTAAGTCGCTCTCGTCCGGACGCTCCTTTGCAATTTTTCCACGTGATGCTAGAAACCTCAGGAGAGGATCAGGATCTAATTCGGCCTTTTTGATTAATACATCGTAGATAGCCTCCGCGTCTGACCCGCGACCCAATGTGGAAAAGACAGACGCCTTCAGATAGAGTGCGGTCCTGACCCATTCGTTGGGTGCGTCAATTCCTCCAAAATCATTTATAATGTTGTCATAAGTAACCAGTGCCTCGCCTGGGCGACCGAGCTTACGGAGCGACCATCCTTTTCCGAGCAGAGCCAGTGCCTGTTCTTCACGAAATGGTGGTGCTTCTCCTTTTATTCCTTTGGCCCGTTCCAAAGCCTCATCATAGGCGGCAATCGCAGCTTCATATCGTCCAGTTTTCCCAAGTGCGACGCCTTTTCTGTCAAGAGCCGTCATGACGCACAGACGCAGATATTCATCATTTGCTGAGCCGAAAAGATTCACTAAATCGTCAAACTCTTCGAAGAATTCGTCGCGTCCAAGAGCGTTCAATGCGTCGGCCTTATTAAGTAGAGCGCGCGCGACGTACTCTTTTAGGTAGAGCACAGTTTCAGCTCGGTACCGATCTATTATCTCATCGAATGTCGCCGCCGCCTCTTCATAGCGCCGGAGCGAATTCAGGGTTAGGCCTTTGTTATATAGTGCGAGTGCGGTCTTCTCACGAAACGCCGAGATTTTATCTTTACCGAAAGATTTTATCAGCGTGTTATAAACACCCAATTCATCATCGTGGTTCCCAATTGCATCCAACGCAATTGCCTTGTTGATGAGCGCGACAGCGACTTGTTCGCGAATATATGGCGCCGTCTCGGAACCAAATCTGGCCAATAGCCTATCAAAGACGTCATTGGCTTCTGAGTAACGATTTAATTGGTTTAGTTTGAATCCTTTCTTGCCCAGAGCCAAAGCAAGCACTTCGTCCGCCTCTGGGTCATCCACAGAGTAAAATTTACGGATGATTTCATTATCGATCGCAACTGAATCTTCAATCCGCCCTAAATCCTCAAGTGTCTCGCTGGCACTAGAAAGAGCGTGAGCGGCAAACACTCGAACTTTCGGTTCGCTTGCCGAAATGTATTGCTGCGCAGCTTCGTCAAAATATCGTAGGGCTTCAGAATGTCGGCCCAATTCCCGAAGGGCGGAACCTTTCGCGACGAAGGCTTGGGCCACGTATGCTTGAGTCTGGAGATCCCCCTCATTGCGGAAGCGCGCGATCACATCATCGTAGATAGCGATCGATTGGAGGAAGTTCCCGAGTGAGGCCTCATTAGAAGCGATCTTCATGAGCGCCATGGCTCTATTGTGCTTAGGGTTCTCCAAAATACCCTCTGTCCGCAACCATCGTCATCGAAGGGGATATACCTGTCCCCATTCTCGGACGGTTCGAATGAATACAGCCTTTACGAGGCCCGACCCTCTTGCGTCTCTATCCAAGCCATAACTACCGACTTCCTTGCGCACAATACTGATCCGAGCCGAAACACCGGAAGACGGGTACACTCAGCAAGATAGTAGACTTTACGCCTACTGCCTCGTTCGCCGAAGATGAATTTAGCAATCTCGTCCGCCCCGCGGAGCAGGTCATCGGCGAGTTCTGGTGATAGTGCTTCGTTTGGCGCCTTAAGCGGTTCCATGGTTGTTCTCCCAAGCTGCTGTTGAAGTAGCCCGGCGCTGGTGCGCGAGGCGTTCCCTTGGCGGCAGTTATGGGAGTGCTTGCCTTGAACCCGGCTTGAGGCTGGCCCTTGGGCCTAGACGCTCAATTCAATGAGTAGCTCCGCAATCCATTTCGCTGTTTCCGGTCGGGAAACCCGAGGGAATGCAGCGATGTTCCTATTTTGTTCTTTATGAGTCAAGAGCAATAGGCTACCCTCCTAAACGTTCCCAGCACTTACGATTTTGGCATGAGACGGCGGGCGGTTTCTGCCAAGCCTTTGGTGCCGCCGATCCCGGTCCTGGATGGCTGCCGCGGAATGCCTGGGAAGGATCGGTAATGCGAGCGGCACCCGCTCCCTTTTCGCTGTTAAGCGCGAATTCCGCGGTGCTAAGATTCTTTTCGGAGGGTCAGCTCATGTCGATCCGCAAGCGCACATGGAAGAATGCCGACGGCGCCGAGACGGTCCGCTGGATCGTCGATGTCATGGATGCGAACGGCCACCGCGAACGGCGTCAGTTCGAGAGCCGCAAGGAAGCCGACGCTTTTCGGATTACGACCGAGGGCCAGATGCGCGCGGGCACCTTCCGCGGCGATGCCTCGAAATTCACGGTCAAGGACGCGGCCGACAGCTTCCTCAAGCATTGCGAAGGCCGGCGTCAGCGCCGCGAGCGCATGACGCAGCATAACTACAACACGATGGACGGCCATACCGGTAATTACATCTGTCGCGATCCCAAGCGGCACGAGGGCAAGGTGCGTCCCGTGCGCCTCAAGGCGTTCGACGGCGGTATCGGCAGCATCAGGCTTTCGCAGCTGACCGCGCGCAGCATAGGCGACTTTCGCAATCGATTGCGGGATGCGGGCGTCTCGGTCGTCACGACGCGCAAAATCCTCAGCACGCTCCAGCAGCTGCTCCAGCATGCCGTCGATCGCGACATGATCGGGATCAACGTCGCGCGCGGCGTCAAGGTGATCGGGCGGCGCGACGAGGGCGCGCGCAAGATCGTGCCACCCACCAAGGAAGCCATGCGCGCCCTGCTCGCCGTGGCCGACGAGGACTTTCGCGTGAAGCTGGCGTTTGCGAGTTCGACCGGCGTGCGTGCCGGCGAATTGCATGCCCTGCGCTGGCGCCATGTCGATTTTGCCAAAGCGGAGGTGAAGATCGAGACGCGCGTCGATGCCTATGGCGAAGAAGATGTCACCAAGACAGCAGCCGGCATGCGAACCATTCCCCTGGCGGACCCGCTAGTTCTGATGCTCAAGGAATGGAAATTGCGCACCAAGCGCAAGAAGGCGGACGATCTCGTGTTTCCCAACCGGCGCGGCTGGTACACGGGGCACGACAACATGGTCAAACGCAAGTTCCTGCCCCTGTTCGAGGCGCTGGCCGAGAAACGCAAGGAAGACCCGGCGCGCTATCCCGAGCCGCCGGCACGTTTCAACTGGCATGCGTTGCGCCACTTCGCCGTGTCATGCTGGATCGAGGCCGGCCTCAGCCCCAAGACCGTGCAGACCTTCGCCGGCCACAGCAGCCTGCAAGTCACGATGGACCGCTACGGGCATCTCTTTAAGTCCGACGATCATAAGAAGGCTATGGATGCCATCGCTTCGGACATGTTCGGCTAAGCGAGCGCACGGGAAACCGGGGGCCTGCAATCAGGCCTTTGCCAGTCGCGTAACATATTGAAACATATCATGAAGTTGTATTTTCATTGATTTTTGTCAGAAACTGATATATGTTTCTGACAGCGAGGAGACCATGCAAACCGTTGCCGAAAACATCCTGAACCAGGCCAAGACGCTTCCGGAAGGCGCCGTAATCAGCGCCAAGGAATTCCTGCATCTTGGGAACCGGGCTGCG
>DASXDP010000051.1:0-64614 GCA_036490575.1 Xanthobacteraceae bacterium | reverse complement strand
AGCTGGAGGATTTCGCCCGAGACGTTGACGGTGATCTTCTTCGACAGATCGCCGCCTGCGATCGCGGTCGCCACCTCGGCGATGTTGCGCACTTGCGCCGTCAGGTTCGACGCCATCGAGTTGACGTTGTCGGTGAGGTCCTTCCACGTGCCGGCGACGCCGGGCACCTGCGCCTGGCCGCCGAGCTTGCCTTCCGTGCCCACTTCGCGGGCCACGCGGGTCACTTCCGAGGCGAAAGCGTTCAGCTGGTCCACCATCGTGTTGATGGTGTTCTTCAGCTCCAGGATTTCGCCCTTCACATCGACGGTGATCTTGCGCGACAGGTCGCCCCGGGCCACCGCCGTGGTCACCTCGGCGATGTTGCGGACCTGGGTGGTGAGATTGGCCGCCAGCAGGTTGACGTTGTCGGTCAGGTCCTTCCAGGTGCCGGCGACGCCCGGCACCACCGCCTGCCCGCCGAGCCGGCCATCGGCGCCGACCTCACGCGCGACGCGCGTCACTTCGGCGGCGAACGAGCGCAGCTGCTCGACCATGGTGTTGAGCGTGTCCTTAAGCAGGAGCATCTCGCCGCGCACATCGACCGTGATCTTCTTCGACAAATCGCCGCCGGCGATGGCGGTCGCCACCTCGGCGATGTTGCGAACCTGCGCTGTCAGGTTTGACGCCATGAAGTTGACGTTGTCGGTCAAGTCCTTCCAGGTGCCGGCAACGCCGGAGACCTGCGCCTGGCCGCCGAGCTTGCCTTCAGTGCCGACTTCGCGGGCAACGCGTGTGACTTCCGAGGCGAACGCGTTAAGCTGATCGGCCATCGTGTTGATGGTGTTTTTCAGCTCGAGAATTTCGCCCTTCACGTCGACCGTGATCTTGCGCGAAAGATCGCCGCGGGCCACCGCGGTCGTCACCTCGGCAATGTTGCGGACCTGAGCTGTCAAATTTCCGGCCATGGAATTGACCGAGTCGGTCAGGTCTTTCCAAGTGCCGGCGACGCCCGGCACGTTGGCCTGACCGCCCAAGCGGCCTTCGGTGCCGACCTCGCGGGCAACGCGCGTCACCTCGCCGGCGAAGCGGTTGAGCTGATCGACCATGGTGTTGAGCGTTTCTTTGAGCTGCAGGATTTCGCCGCGCACGTCCACGGTGATCTTCTTTGACAAGTCGCCGTTGGCGACCGCGATCGTCACTTCGACGATGTTGCGGACCTGCGCCGTCAGGTTACCGGCCATGGAGTTGACCGAGTCGGTCAAATCCTTCCAGGTGCCGGCAACGCCGGGGACCTGCGCCTGGCCGCCGAGCTTGCCTTCGGTGCCGACCTCGCGCGCGACGCGCGTCACTTCCGCGGCAAACGCATTGAGCTGGTCGACCATGGTGTTGAGCGTGTCTTTCAGCTCAAGAATTTCGCCGCGCACGTCGACCGTAATCTTGCGCGAAAGATCGCCGCGGGCGACGGCGGTCGCGACTTCGGCGATGTTGCGGACCTGACCCGTCAAGTTCGAGGCCATGAAGTTGACGCTGTCAGTGAGGTCTTTCCAGGTGCCGGCGACGCCGCGCACCACGGCCTGACCTCCGAGCTTGCCTTCGGTGCCGACTTCGCGCGCGACGCGCGTCACTTCGCCGGCGAAGGCGTTGAGCTGGTCCACCATGGTATTGATGGTGTCCTTGAGCTCGAGAATTTCGCCGCGCACGTCGACGGTGATCTTTTTCGACAAGTCGCCGCTGGCGATGGCGGTCGACACCTCGGCGATGTTGCGGACCTGCGCCGTGAGGTTCGATGCCATGGAGTTGACCGAGTCGGTCAGGTCTTTCCAGGTGCCGGCGACGCCAGTGACGTTGGCCTGGCCGCCGAGACGGCCGTCGGTGCCGACCTCGCGCGCGACGCGCGTCACTTCGCCGGCGAAAGCGTTGAGCTGGTCCACCATGGTGTTGATGGTTTCTTTCAGCTGCAAAATCTCGCCGGAGACGTTGACGGTGATCTTCTTCGACAAGTCGCCGCCGGCAATGGCGGTGGCAACGTCGGCGATGTTGCGGACTTGCGCCGTCAAATTGCCGGCCATCGAGTTGACGCTGTCGGTAAGATCTTTCCACGTTCCAGCGACGCCCGGCACTTGCGCCTGGCCGCCGAGCTTGCCTTCGGTGCCGACTTCGCGGGCCACGCGGGTGACTTCCGAGGCAAACGAGTTGAGCTGGTCCACCATGGTGTTGATGGTGTCCTTGAGCTCAAGAATTTCGCCGGAAACGTTGACCGTGATCTTGCGCGAGAGGTCGCCGCGGGCAACCGCGGTGGTCACGTGCGCGATGTTGCGCACCTGGTCGGTGAGGTTGCCGCACATCGCGTTCACCGAGTCGGTCAAATCTTTCCAGGTACCGGCAACGCCGGGAACGATAGCCTGACCGCCGAGTTTGCCGTCGGTGCCGACCTCGCGGGCGACGCGGGTGACTTCCGAGGCGAACGAACGCAGCTGATCGACCATGGTGTTGATGGCTTCTTTCAGCTGCAGAATTTCGCCACGCACATCGACCGTGATTTTTTTCGACAAGTCGCCGTTGGCAACCGCGATGGTCACCTCGGCGATGTTGCGGACCTGCGCGGTGAGGTTCGACGCCATCGAATTGACGCTCTCGGTGAGGTCCTTCCACACGCCGGTCACACCGCCGACTTGCGCCTGGCCGCCAAGCTTGCCTTCGGTGCCGACTTCGCGGGCAACGCGCGTCACTTCGGAAGTGAACACGTTGAGCTGTTTGATCATGCGGTTGACGATCTCGGCCGAGCGCAGGAACTCGCCTTTCAGCGGGCGGCCGTCGACGTCGAGCGGAACCGTGCGCAGAAGATCGCCTTGCGCCACCGCGGCGATGGCGCGGGTGACCTCGGTGGTCGGCCAAAGGAGGTCGTCGATCAACGAATTGACCGAGCTTTCCATCTCGCCCCAAGCGCCTTCGGACAAGCCAAAACGCACCCGCTGGCGGGTCCGGCCTTCGCGGCCGACGCCCTGGCCGACGCGTTCGAGCTGCCGGGCCATACGCTCATTGGCGGCAACAATCTCATTGAAAGTGTCGGCAACCTTGCCAATCAGGCCGACCTGATGGCCGGCCATCCGGACCGAGAAATCGCCGACGCGCACGGCCTGCATTGCTTGCAGGAGGTCGCGCAGGTCGGAAGCCTCGGCACCCTCCGGCCCCGCAGCGCGGGCTTTGGCAGCCGACGCGGCGGCTACGGCGGCGCTCGACCCGTTTGCAGCGGTTTCCGAGGTGCGAGCCATGAAAGTCTCCGAAGAACATGCGCTGCGCCGCCCGATGGAGCAGCACAGCGCGGACCAACAGCATTACGTGCGGCGGAACGACGCCGAGCGGGCTTCAGGCGGTCAAAAACCGCGTAGCCCGACTAGTCGGCGTGGATCTCCCCCTCACGTGACTCCTCCTGAGCCGTAACGCGAACGCACTGGCGCACTTAATGTTCCTGAGCACCGCTAAGAGCGGCCGGAAAATTTGCGGTGCCTTGGTAAGCAGCGCTTGACCGGCATTTTGGGTCAATCGCCCTTGCCCTGTTCCCCACCGCCGGCCATGACAAGCCGCTGACTTTACTTTTGAATTAAGAACTGGCGGCCTGCGCCCGCAAGCCGCGCCCAGAATCGCAAAATGGTTACAGAAGTGGTTCCATCCGGCTGCGGCGCCGGCCGGCCGCGACGACTGTGTTGCGCAGCAGGCAGGCGATGGTCATCGGACCGACGCCGCCCGGGACCGGCGTGATCGCACCGGCAATGCCCTGCGCCTCGGCGAATGCGACGTCCCCGACCAGTCTCGACTTGCCCTCAGCCGCCTCAAGCCGGTTGATGCCAACGTCGATCACCACGGCGCCCGGCTTGATCCAGTCTCCGCGCACGAATTCCGGGCGTCCCACCGCCGCCACCAGAATATCGGCGCGGCGCAGGATCTCCGGGAGGGAACGGCTCCTGGAGTGGGCGACGGCGACGGTACAGTTTTCAGCGAGGAGCAACGCCGCCATCGGCTTGCCGACAATATTGGAGCGCCCGAGCACCACCGCCTCGGCACCGGCGAGATCCGGCAGCGTGTCGCGCAGCAAAAGCAGGCAGCCGTACGGCGTGCAGGGAACCAACGCGCGCTCCAAACCACCGCTCCAGAGCAATCCGACATTTTGCACGTGAAAGCCGTCGACATCCTTGGCCGGATCGATGGCGTCAATCACCCGTTGCGGGTCCATGTGCTGGGGCAGCGGCAATTGCACCAGAATGCCATCGACCTTGTCGTCCGCATTGAGTTTGGCGATGAGGCGCAAAAGCTCGGCTTCGCTGGCGGTGGCCGGCAACGTCTCCTGGAAACTTTCAATGCCGGCGGCGACCGCAGCCTTCCCTTTGTTGCGGACATAGACCTGGCTCGCGGGATTGTCGCCGACCAACACGGCGCAAAGGCCGGGCGCCGAGCCGATTTGAGCCCTGAGCTTAGCGGTGGCATTGGCGACTTCGGCGAGGAGCCGATCCCCGCGCGCCTTGCCGTCGATGCGTTTGGTGACGATCATGCAGAGCCCTTTTATCCAGGCGGCAAACCCATATTGCCCCAGCCGCATTCGATGCGTCACACCGCCGCGGAATTGGCGAATATCGATTTTTGCCCTCACCGAATTGACGTGCGAAAGTGGGGAAAATCAAGAGCGGCCGGCGCCGAAGTAACGCCGCGCGAATGGGACGGATAAGCCAAGGAGAATTTTGCGATGAAAGTTATTGGCGCGTTTGCAGCTTCGTTTCTGACATTGTGGGCGGCGGCATCCCACGCTGAAACGATCAAGGTGGGCGTCGTGCTGCCGTATTCCGGGGCGAACTCGGATCTCGGCAATCAGGTCGACAAGGCCTTCGACTTGTACGTCAAGCTGCACGCCAAGGACCTCGGGGACAACAAAATCGAGCTCATCAAGCGCGACGAGGGACCGCCCTCGGGCGCCAACGCGCGTACGGTGGTCACCGAACTTATCACTAACGACAAGGTAAAACTCCTCGCTGGTTTCGTCTTCTCGCCGTCGGCCATCGCGGCGGCGCCGTTGGCGACCCAGGCAAAGATACCGATGCTGATTGCCAATGCTGGCACCGCTTGGATCACCAACCTGTCGCCCTACATCGTGCGCTTTTCCTTCAGCATGTGGGATCCGGCGTATCCGATGGGCACTTACGCCGCGAGCAAGTACGGATGCAAAACGGCGGCGGCCGGATTCACCGATTTTCCGCCCGGTCAAGATTCGACGCTGGCGTTCAAGACCGCGTTCGAGAAAGCAGGCGGCAAGGTCGTCGATGAAGTCCGCATGGGTTCACCCGGGGCGGTGCCCGATTTCACGCCGTTCTTTCAGCGCGTCAAAGACGAGCATCCGGATTGCTTTTATGTGTTCGTCCCGTCCGGTTCGCATGCCGGCGGCGTGATGAAGACCTACGGCGATCTCGGCATGCGACAAGCTGGCGTGAAGCTCGTCGGCCCGATGGATCTCATTCCCGACTATCAGCTCGCACATATGAGCGACGCCGCCATCGGGCTAGTTGTGATGTCGAGCTACTCTGACGATCTCGACACCCCCGGCAATGCGGAGTTCGTGAAAGCGTGGCACGAGGCCTACGGTCCGGATTCGTATCCCGACTTCATGTCGGCTGCGGGCATGGATACGATGGCGGGAATTTTCGATGTCATCAACACACTGCACGGCAATCTGGACGACGGGGCCAAAGTGGTCGACACGCTCAAGGGTTGGAAGCACGAAGGATTTCGCGGGCCGATCCAAATCGACCCGCAAACCCGCGATGTGATTCAGCCGGAGCGCGCCGAAGAAGTGATCAAAAAGGCCGACGGCAAGCTCGGGGTCAAAATACTGGAGACCTATCCGCAGGTGAAAGACGAGTGCAAAGAGTTAAAAGTCGGGCGTTGCGGCTCCTAACAACCTGAGGCAAGCTTTCTGTCCTGCCGCACCCCTGCGGCAGGACAGACCAAGGTTAAGTGAGCGCCCCTTGCCGCCCGTGGCCAACACCATCGTCAGCATTCTGTTCGATGGGCTGGCCTGGGCCATGTTCCTGTTCATAATGTCGGTCGGCCTTTCCGTCACCATGGGCCTTATGGGCGTGGTCAATCTGGCACACGGCGCCTTCGCCATGGCTGGCGGCTATCTGGTGATCACGGCGACCGCAAAGTGGGGCGTGCCGTTTCTGCCTTCGCTCCTTATCACTTTCGTCGCCGTCGGCCTGGTCAGCGTATTGCTTGAACGTTCGCTCTACTCGCAGCTCTATGGAGCCAGCGAGCTTGATCAGGTGCTGCTGACTATCGGGCTCACCTTCATGGTGATCGCGATCTATACTTATTTTTACGGCCCGCAGCCGCAGTCCATCCGCGTCCCGTCTTATCTCTTAGGCGAACTTCACCTCGGCGACCGCTCGTTCCCGACCTATCGGGTCTTTCTCATTGTCGTCGGCGCGGCGCTGGTGGCGGTGCTGTGGTACGGTTTCGAAGGCACGAAAATCGGCGCCATGATCCGCGCCGCCGTCGACAATCGGCGCATGGCACAATCCGTCGGCATTAATGTCGACCGCCTATTCACCATGACCTTTGCCGTCGGCAGCGGGCTCGCGGCGCTCGGCGGCGGACTTGCCAGTCAGCTTCTTGGGCTGACGCCGAGCTTTGCTGTCATTTATTTGGTCTTCTTTCTGCTGGTGGTGGCGGTCGGCGGTTCCGGCAGCGTCTGGGGTACGCTTGCCGGCGCACTTGTGCTCGGCATCAGTGACACCGCCGGCAAATACCTGTTCGCCGATGCCGGCAGCTTTGTCATTTACGCGGTAGCGGTCCTCATTCTCCTCGTCAGACCCGCGGGCCTTTATGGACGCGAGTAGACCGCTTGCGCCTGCGGTCGGCGGCGACGAGGTTGCCGCCGCGCGGAGTCGCGCGCTGGCCTTTCTCGTGCGCCGCGATCGTTACCGCCTCGCCGAGGGGCTGCCCTGGATCGCGGCGATTGCAGCGTTTTTCATTTTCCCGAACCAGATGATCCTCGGCGGCCAGACGTTGATCATGATTCTGTTTGCGCTCTCGCTCGATCTCATTCTCGGTTATGCCGGCATCGTTACGCTTGGCCATGCCGCCTATTTCGGGCTTGGGGCTTACGCGGCGGCTTTGCTGATCACCGATTTGCATTGGAGCGAACCCTTTTCCGGGCTCGCATGCGCCGCGGTCGTCGCGGCGATCGGCGGCTTCTTCTCCGGCTTGATCCTGCTGCGCTACCGCGGCCTGGCACTGTTAGTGCTGACGCTGTCGACAACCATCATGCTCCAGCAGTTCGGTAATCTGTTCCGTGACTTCACCGGTGGCTACGACGGCATACCCGGGATTACCATCGCTCCGCTATTCGGCCGTTTTCATTACGACCTCTACGGCCACACTTATTATCTTTATTGCCTCGGCGTGCTGTTCGTCGCTTCTTTCGTCGTCCGGCGGATCGTCTATTCGCCCTTCGGCCAGGCGCTGGTCGGCATCCGCGAAAACGACGCGCGCATGCACGCACTTGGCTCACCGGTGCATTGGCGCCTGGTCGTCGCTTATACGATTTCGGCTGCCGTCGCTGGCGTCGCTGGTGCGCTGTTCGCACAGACCAACACGCTGGTGACGCTCGGCGTGTTCGACTTCGATCAATCCGCCGCCGTGTTGATGATGCTCATTCTGGGCGGTGCCGGCTGGCTCTATGGTGGATTCGTCGGCGCGACGCTCTACATGGTGCTGCAAAACGAACTGGCGAAACTGAGCCCCGAATTCTGGCAATTCGGAATTGGCGCGCTTCTTATCGCCGTGGTGCTTGCCAACCGCCACCGCCTCTTTGGCCGGTTCGCCCGTCGCGTCCGCGCCCTGGGATTTGGAGCGAAGCCATGACCGCTCCGGCCCTCGAAATCGAGAAGCTGCAAAGAAGTTTTGGCGCACTCACGGTAGCGAACAACATCAGCTTCGCGCTGCCGCGCGGCGGCCGCTATGCGCTGATCGGACCCAACGGCGCCGGTAAAACCACGCTCGTCAACTTGATCACCGGCCGTCTGCGCGCCTCGGCGGGCAAGGTGCTGCTTGAGGGCGACGACCTCACCGCGTTGTCGCAAGCCGCGCGGACGCGCCGCGGCATCGCCCGCACCTTTCAGGTCAATCAGCTGTTTCGAGGTCTCACGGTTTTGGAAAACGTCTATCTCGCGATTGGTGAACGGACCAATGCCTGCAATCGGCTGTGGCGGTCCGCCGGCAAGGAAACGGCCGTTCTCGACGAAGCGCTTGATCATCTTGAATCGCTCGCGCTGGTCGATGACGCCGACAAGCCCGTTCGTGAATTGCCGTACGGGCGGCAGCGTCTGGTGGAAATCGCCATCGCACTTGCCCAGCGCCCGAAGCTCCTCTTGCTCGACGAGCCGGCAGCCGGCGTTCCGTCCTCGGAAAGTCATCTGATCCTTGACGTCATCTCCAGGCTCGATCCCGATATTACGGTGCTGATCATCGAGCATGACATGGACCTGGTATTTCGTTTCGCCAGCCGGATCATTGTCCTGGTGGCCGGCGAAGTGCTGACCGAAGGCTCGCCGGATGAAATTTCGGCCGACGAGCGCGTTCGCTCGGTTTATCTCGGCGAGCGGCGTGAGGATCGTCATGGTTGAAACGCCCGCGCTTGAGCTCGATGGCGTTTTCAGCGGCTACGGCGAAACCGTAATCGTCGAAGACGTTCGCCTCGCGGTCAAAGCCGGCGAGACGCTCGCCATTATCGGCAGGAACGGCGTCGGCAAGACGACGCTTCTATCGACCGTAATGGGCCACAACACCTTGCATCGCGGCCAGATGTTGCTGTCGGGGCGAGACATTTCGCGCCTTCCGCCCTACCTGCGTGTCGCGGCCGGATTGGGTTACGTACCGCAGGAGCGCGAGATCTTCCCGTCGCTGACGCTGCGCGAAAACCTGGATGTCGCCGCCCGTCCGGGCCATTGGACCGTGGAGGCGGTGTTCGATCTATTCCCGCGGCTCAGGGAGCGACAGAAAAACTGGGGCAGTCAGTTGTCCGGCGGCGAGCAGCAGATGCTGGCGATCGGCCGCGCGCTGGTGGGAAATCCGTCGGTCATCCTCATGGACGAGCCTTCGGAAGGGCTCGCGCCCGTGATTGTCGAAGAGCTGACCCGCGCGGTGCGCCATCTGACCGGCACGCAAGGACTGACGCTGGTGCTCGTGGAGCAGAACACGCGACTTGCACTCGACATCTCGCCGCGCATTGTGGTGATGAACCGGGGCCGCGTCATCTACGACGGGCCGAGCGAACCGCTGAAGCAAAACCGCCATGAACTCGACCGCTTGATCGGCGTCGCCCGGCACTCAGCCGCGTGAAGTCGCGGCTCTGCAAATCAGATCGATTGCAGCCGCCGCCAGTGCCTTGAGCTCCTTGCGCGACGCGCCGACGCGCGAACGCACGGCAATCGTATGCAGCGTGGCGGTCGCGATCTGCGCCAGCGCCAATGAGTTGGCGGCGGCCGCCACCTCGCCGCGCTGGCGTGCCTTTTCGATCAGGTCAGCCAAGAAGCTGTCGGTACCGCGAATGCTGTCCTGCAGGAACGCGCGGACCGCGGTGTCGACGGTCGCCTGCGCGGGCGCGGTCGAAATCGAATAGCAACCGCGCGCGTCATCACCACCAGCGCGATAGATTTCGAGCGCACCATCGTAGAAGCGGGTCAGAAAAACCCGCAGCGGCGGATCGTCGGCCAGGAGTTCAAGCGTCTTGGCCCGCGACTTGCGCTGATAGCGCTCAAGGGTCTTCAGATAAAGTTCGTGCTTGTCGCCGAAGGCGGCATAGAGGCTCGGTCGATTCATCCCGGTCGCAACGACGAGTTCATCGAGCGACGTCCCGGCAAAACCGCCTTTCCAGAACGCGCCTGCCGCTTTGGCAAGCGCGTGATCGGGGTCGTATTGCCGCGGCCGTCCGCGGCGATGCTGTTCATCGCCCTCGGGTTTTGCCACTTTCGATCTTTTTTGTACCATTTCGCAAAAAATCCTTGACTGCACCTAATTTATGCGAGACGGTACAAAAACAAAAGGGAGAGCCCCATGGACCTGTATTTTTCTCCGATGGCCTGCTCGCTGGCGAGCCGCGTTGCGCTTTACGAAGCCGCAGCCGGCGATATTCGCTTCATCGAGATCGATCCCAAAACCAAGCGCACGCTTGACGGCACGAATACGGACTACCGCAAGATCTATCCGCTCGGCCTCGTACCGCTTCTGCGGCTCGATGACGATAGCCTTCTCAGCGAGAACGCCGCGATTCTGCAATATATCGCCCGCCGTTATCCGGCCGCGAAGCTCGCACCTTCGGACGACTCCGGACGCGCCCGCTTGCAGCAATGGCTTTGCTTTATCGGCACCGAGTTGCACAAGGGCTTGTTCATTCCGCTGTTCGATCAAAGGGCACCGGAAGGCACGCGCGCTCATGCCCTGCAAAAAGGTGAATCGCGCCTGCAGTATCTCAACGACCATCTCGAGGGGCGTGAATATTTGCTCGACCGCTTCTCGGTCCCGGACGCTTACCTCTACACCATTTTGAACTGGACTGTCCCAACGCGGGTCGATCTTGCGCGCTGGCCGGCTATCAAGCGCTACCACGAGGCGTTGCAGGCGAGGCCAAGCATCGCCAAAGCGTTCCTTGAGGAAATGGGGCTCTACAAGGCGGAGCTCGCACGTCACAAGGCGGCGTAGAAACGAAGCGCCAGGAAAATGCGCGTTTGGGCGAAGACAGCGCCCCGGGAATGGATTAGACGCCGGCGCGTACCAATGCGCTGATGCCGCAGTTAGAAACCGGCAAAATCAACTGCGTCCGTCTTCTCCATTGCGGCCGGTTGCCACCCGGAGCGCTGCCATGCTGCCAAGCGTCGCGGCCAGCAAATCGTTCCATCCCTTCGCCGGGGCGGAAACACTTCCATCAGCCGGTCCCCGCGCAAGCGGGGTGAGCGAGCAGGTTCCGCGCGGCGCTCTACGCTAGGTGCGGATGAAATCGCTATTTCTTTTTCTTGAGCAGCGCGTCGCGCTCTTTGGTGAGGCGGTCAAGCTCTGCCTGCTGGTTGGCAAGCCGGTCGGCATTGCGCGACTCGTCTCCGGCGCCTGACTGCGCCGCCGCCTGCTCGATCAATTGCCGGATGTTGTCGCGCGCGATAGCGATGCGACCTTCGAGATCTTGCAGCGTACCGTTGCTCATACGCGTTTCCTCTAACGTTCGGTGCAATGGTAGCGCGGATTGGGCACAAGCGTCCACGCCGCCAAATCATATGGACGACGTCCGCGTCCGGCTTTAATGAAAGTGCAAGGAGTGGGCGCCGCGATGCGTGACAGTTCAACCGAAGCCCGCGTCATCATTGCCGGCGGCGGCATCGGCGGCCTCGCGGCCGCGCTCACGCTGCACCAGATCGGCGTGCCCTGCGTCGTCTTCGAAGCGGTCCGCGAGATGCGCCCGCTCGGCGTCGGCATCAATCTGCAGCCGAACGCGGTACGCGAACTTTACGATCTCGGCATCACCGAAGCGGAACTCGACCAAGTCGGCCTGCCGGCGAAGGAATGGGCGCTGGTCGGATTGAACGGCAACGACATCTATTCCGAGCCGCGCGGCAAGCTCGCCGGCTACAATTGGCCGCAATACGCGGTGCACCGCGGGCGCTTCCACATGCTGCTCCACGACAAGGTCGTGGAGCGGATCGGACCGCAGGCGGTCAAGCTCGGCAGCCGCGTCGCCGGCTATCGCAAGCTTGGCGACGGCAGCGTCAGCGCGCTGGTCGAGCATGCCAATGGCTCGACCTCTGAGCCGCGCGGCGCGCTGCTCGTCGGCGCCGACGGCATCCACTCCGCGGTGCGCGCGCAAATGCACCCCGGCCAGCCGCCGATCCATTGGGGCGGCATCATGATGTGGCGCGGCACGACGTGGGGAAAACCGATCCGCTCCGGTTCGTCGTTTGTCGGCCTGGGCACGCACCTGCACCGCATGGTGTTTTATCCGATCTCGAATCCCGATCCGCAAACCGGCCTTTCCATGATTAACTGGATTGGCGAGGTCACCTTGGGTGACCGGGAGGGCCGGAAGCTGAGCGGCTGGTTCCGGCAGGTTCCGGTCTCCGATTTTGCCCATCACTTCGACGGCTGGATCTGGGACTGGCTCGACGTCCCGGCTTTGCTGCGTGGCGCCGACATCGTGTTTGAAAATCCGATGATCGACCGCGATCCCGTTGCGACCTGGCATGACGGCCCGGTGGTGCTTGTCGGCGACGCCGCGCACCCGATGTACCCGACCGGCTCCAACGGCGGCAGCCAGGCGATTGTCGACAGCCGCGTCCTCGGCGCCTGCCTCCTCGAGCACGGCGTCAACGAAGCGGCGCTCGCGGCGTTCGACGCAAAACTGTGCGGACCGATTTCCCAGGTCGTGCTGCGCAACCGCGGCGCCGGCCCGTTCGGGCTTCTCAATATAGTCGACGAACGCTGTGGCGGCACGTTCGACAATATCGACGACGTCGTTCCGCCGGCCGAACGCACCGCGTTCATGGCCGGCTACAAGGCCGCAGCGGGCTTCGCCGTCGAAACACTTAACAAAGCGCCACCGACGCTTTCCCCCGGCGCGCGCGTGCGCGCAGCGGCGACGGTGTAAGACCTCTACTCGACCTACGCCTCCGCGCGTGACCGCTGCATCACCTTCGTGTGGATCGCCTCGCAGTGGCGCACCAGGTTGCCGTGCACCGCGACGAAGCGCTTCAGCGGCGTATCGATATCGAAGAACCAGATGTTGGCGATGAAGCCGTAAATGCCGGCGTCAATGCTGGCCGGCTGCGCCCCGTGGACGTAGCCGTTCTCCGGAACGAGCCGCGCCAGCGCGCCGAGATCGGCAACGCCGCGCGCATAAGCCGCTTCCGGCGCGTAGCGGCCAATCCCGGCATAAAAGTAACGCTGGAAATTGAACTCCTGCGCCTTGCGCAAGCCCTCGACGGTGAGTTGCGGATGCTCACGCAGCAGCGCATCGCGGAACGCCGGAAAATAGCGTTCGTCTTTCCAGCGCGAGTAGGACATGACCCAGTAGAGGTCATCGAGCAGCCGGGTGACCAAAAGATCGCGGTCGCGCTGCGCCGCGTCCAATTCCGCGTCGATGGCGAGTGCATATTTGCGGTTCAGGTGCGCGATGATGGTTTCGCTGTCGCCGATGGCCTCGCCGTCGTCGACAATATAGGGCAATTGGCCGCGCGGCGCGGCCGACGCATCGAAAATGTGCTCGTGGGCAAATGGCACGCCGGCCAGCCGCATGAAGGCAACGACCTTCAGCCCATAGCCGTTATTGTCGGCGACGCCGAACAGCTCGGGATAGGAATAGAGCGTGATCATGATAGCGATCTAGCGTTAGCAAACAAAAATATTCTCGTCTCCCCTTTGGGGGAGAGGTGAAATTGCAAGCCAGCAGCCGTCAATGCTCCCAAGGATCGATTGCGTCGCTTTCCTTGGCCTCGACCTTGTCGGTGTCGCGGATCAATTTGTCGATGGCGCTGATCGGCTTCTTGTCGGGGTTCTCGGCGCAGAACTCGGCGACAAGCTTGGTGATTGTCGGCTCGTCAATCCGGCCGAGATCCACGTAATCAGTGTACTCGTTGAGCAGGAAGAAGTTGGCGGCGCTGAGATACCCTTGCACCCAATAGAACAGCAGCGCGTTCGGCAGATGGTTCATTCCGGCGCCGGGCTTCAGATCGGGCCCAAGCTTGTCGCAATGCGCCAATCCGATGCCGCTGGTGAGGGTCGGATCGGCGCGGCCGGGATCGGCGATGGCGGCGCTGGTGCAGAGCGCAACGGCAAATACAACAGCACGATGAAGACGCATGGCAGCCTCCCTCCGTGAGATTCGGACGCGCTCATCATAGCAACAACCGCCGCGGATTGAGTATCGGCAAAATTTCCGGCATGGCCGCCGGATTCGTTCACTAAAACATGGACTACCCTCGCTTGCGCGAAGAAGTTCGTTGCCGCCGCCTCCGGCGGCCTATATGACGACGCTGGCAAACGCTGGAAAGCTTAAATGTCAAAAGAATCTATGCGCGCCGAGACCGAACGTTTGGTCAAGGAAGCGTTGGAGCGCAAAGCCCTCACCATCAAGCAGGGCGATACTCGCATCGAGTGCAAATGCGGCAAGTGCGGCGCGCCCAACCGCGTCTTGGCGGCGCACGGTCAGGTGCGAGTGCCGTACACCTGCAAGGAATGCGGCGAAAAGCAAAGAACGTTCTGACGGTCCGCTTTCCGTTGGTCACAATCGCCAAAGACCAATTCGCCTGTCCCCACCGGGGAAAGGTTTTCAATTCCGCTTTTCTTGCTTCCACGCCCGGTACTTGTCGCGCAGGCACACCGCGCAGGGCCGGTAGCCGGCGGCAATCGCGGTCGCCTCGTCGGCGAAGAACACGCGGCTCTTCTGATAGGTGTTGCCGCGCGCGAGAATGCGCAGCGCGCCCGGACAATCGAGCCGGCCGTAAATCTTTGAGCGCCGGTGGCCGCCGAGCGTGCCCTTGGTGGCGCTGTCATAGGGGCGGCCGTTCGCGCCGATCAGGCGATAGGTCTTGTTGGTCACGGAAGCCGGTCCTCTTTGTCGGTCTGTGGTCAATGTACAAAGCGCCCTGGCTTCAGCGCCACCCGTTTTGCTTATCCGCAAATATCAAACAGCGAGACGGTTCATCCCGCCCCGCGCTAGCGGGGCGCTGGGACCATCCGCAGCTTGCAAAGCAAGCGGAGGATGGTGTGAGGGGCGTCCTCATCGCGGCCCCCTCCACCACACTTCGTGTGATCCCCCTCCCCGGTTTTACGGGGGCGGATAGAACAAAATCGTTCTCGCGACGCGCAATAGCGCCCGAGTTTTGCCAGCCACAAAGCCACGAAAAGATTCGCTCCCCAATAAAAGGAAAGCGGAGCGCCGAAAGGCGCATTGTTCAGCCAATGTCCGCGTATCGCAGACAAGTGTACGCAGTCTGCGCAACCTATCTGCTCCGCGGCTTGCGCGTTGCCTTCCAACAATGCGCCCGCCTTTCGGCGCTCACGCTCGCGGCACTCGCCACCGGTTCCACCCGATGGCTCAGCTCCAGAACCGGGTTTCCCGCGGCGGCGGCTAACAGGAGTTTTGCCTGTTTCACCAACAATGCCGCGGTTAAGCACGCTCCGTGCGGACCGGTCTTTATGCCGGCCGACCGGGGACCCGAAGCCGCCCGGGAGCGAAAGTGACGAGCTTTCGCGCGCGGGCGCCGCATCTCACCCTCATCAAGTCGGCGTCAACCGGTTTGACGTCCTTCACCAGAGCGAGACGGCGGCGGTTATCGCCATCGCGCCGCCCAAGTCAAAGGCGTTTGAATTTCAGTTGTGGAATCAAAACAGTTTGGTGCGCGGGGTTTTCTGAAAGTCCGCGCCACTCCAATGATTCTTTGACAGAGACGGAAATTCGCCGTTTCCTTTGCTGTTCTCAAATCTGCCGGAAATAGGCGGCACGTAGTCCGCAGAGTATGGTGGCTGGCGGCAAAGCCGATTCGCATTTCCCCAGCTTTTTTAAGGAGTCACACGCATGCGCACCTTGTCCGCCTTTCGTGCAAGCCTGATCGGAATGCTGGCGCTCGCCGGCGCGGCATTGTCATCCACCGCGTACGCCGACGAAGGCGGCATCAGCTTCAGCGTGATCAAGGCAGGCTTTATCGTCGGCGGATCAGGCGGCTCAGGCGTGCTGATCTTTCACGGCCAACGCTATCCGCTTGGGATCGGCGGCTTGAGCTACGGCTTCACCTTCGGTGCGTCCGAGACGCGCTTTCGCGGCACGGTGAGTCATATCCGCCGCCCGTCGGACGTCAACGGCGTCTATGCCGCGGGCAATGTCGGCGCGGCCGTCGGCCGCGGTGGCCAGGCGATCGTCCTGGCCAACCAAAACGGCGCCGTGCTGACACTCTCCGGCGTTTCGGTCGGCGCCATCGTCAGCGCCGATCTCAACGGCCTAGTGCTCTCGCTGAGGTAGCATCCACTAAAAAAACTCCTGCCCCGCACAGCGGGGAAGAGAGGCCACCCGCGTCGCCAGCGCCACGCGCGGCATGCGACAATTTGGCGGCGGTAAGGAAAGCGTCCGATTTTCCGCCGCTTCCCTGCGCGGCCTGTTATGGAACGAGGACCTTCTCGTTTCCCCGGAAAAGGATCTCAATGGCCGAAAATTCCAATAAACAAGCAGCGAACGCTCAGTTCGCAAAACTGCAGCGCGCCGACGACGCCAAAAAGGCGATGTCGGACTACGAGAGCGATGCCGTCGCGTTGCGCAAAAAGACCGAACGGCTGAAGGCGCTCCGGCTGGCCCGCGACGCCGCCGCGCCTCCGGTACAGCCGGCGGCTCCAAAACAAAAGTCCCGGAAAAAGGCCAAGGGCAGCTTGTCGGACTTCTTGGCCGGACAAGCCAAGGAAGGTCGCAACAGCTAGGCCGACGAGCCGCGGCTGCGCCCTCCCTCGATGAAGGCGGACGTTTCCGGTTTCGTCGACATGCCGAGGCGAGGCGTAGCGCCAGGCTACGCGCCCCGAAATATTCCGGCTAGATTGGCAGTTCGTCTGCGTCTCTAGAGGGAATCGTCCGTGCCAAACGAGCTTCAAGGAAAAATTGCGATCGTCACCGGCGCCAGCAACGGCATTGGCCGTGGGCTGGCCGAAGCGTTCGCCGCCGCCGGCGCCAAGACCGTGCTGGCGGCGCGGCGCGCGAACCTGCTCGACGAAGTCGTTGCCGGCATCAAGGCGGCGGGCGGCGAAGCGCTGCCGATCCCGAGCGATCTGACCAAAGAAGACGCGGTGCTCGCGCTGTTCGCCGCGGTGAAGGAGACTTACGGCCGCCTCGACGTGCTGGTGAACAACGCCGGCGTCACCGCACACAAAAACACCGAGGACATTTCGCTCGACTATTGGCGCGAGGCGCTCGACATCAACATCACCGCGCCGTTCCTGTGCAGCCGTGAAGCCGTCCGCATCATGAAGGAGCAGACGCCGAAGGGCGGGCGCATCATCAACATCGGCAGCATCTCGGCGAAGACGCCGCGGGCGGATTCGCTGCCCTATACCGTCAGCAAATTCGGCCTTCAGGGCATGACCCACCAGCTCACCATGGATGGAAGGAAGCACAACATCGTCGCCTCGATCCTCCATCCGGGCTCGACGCTGTCGTCGTTCATCACCCGTACCGGCGTCACCAAAGCCGGCCCCGGGGACAAGCCGGAGAATTACGTCATGGAAGCAGCCGACGTCGCCAGGGTCGCGGTGCTGATGGCGTCACTGCCGCCGGAAGTGAATCTCTACGAGGCGACGATTTTGCCGAACCACTCCCGCTCGTTCATCAGCCGCGGGTGACGCCACAAACCGTCATTGCCGGACTTGATCCGGCAATCCATGCAGAACCGACGGGCCATTTCGCCATCGGGTTAAGCGCCATCTGCGATATTTTTTGTGGACAACATTTTGAAACAAACTTGGGGCTGGGCACATTCCAACTTTCTGACTTTTTGCACCCGCCCTTCGCGCACGAAAATGCTAATGCGAACAACGTGATCGCATCAAAGCAGCCAACGGGCACTCCCTATAAAGGGAGCAGGTCATCCATGAAAAATAGCAATCGCCCCAATGTCTTGCCGATTTTCATGGCGCTTACAGCGAGAGGCGCCGTTGCTTTCATCGTCGCTGTCGCGGTGTCGATTCTAATTGTCGCGGTCGCGTGGCGCTTGGTGCGAGCGTGACGGCACCCATCGCGCTTTAGTCGCTGACGGCGGATTACTCGAGGCCAACCGGCCCCACCGACCGGCGGCCTTTGAGTCGATTAGCCAATTCTTTCCAAGGCTCCGGATCCCAATACCGAGAAGCCGCTCCCGATGTCGACGGCAGAACAAACACTTCCGGAAAATCCTCACTCTTTGAGTGAAGGCCGAGGGTCACTTGACGGGTCGGCCGAAGAAGCCAGAGACTAGCAGCCTTCTTTCCGGTGAAAGCGATAAAGCGCGGTCGATATTTCCGCATCTTTATCTCGAATGATTTCCGGTCGCATAATTGAGCGCCGATTTGGTGATCCATGCCAATGCCGGACTTCGACAGATCGGTGAACCCTATCCCGAGTTTCAGCATTTGGCGGAATTCGAGCGGTTCATAACGCCGAGGCGTCAACTCAATTTCGGCGAGCGTCTTCCAAAACCGATTCCCAGGATTGGCGTAGTAAGCAGAAACAGCAGCGGACCGACGGCCCGCTGCTGTACCAACAAAGACAACCTGAAGGCCAGGCTCCAGCAAATCTGGCAGAACGCCGACATCGAGAGAGGTTACCATCTTACGCACGACTAGAGCGCCTTATTACTCCCCTTCGCCTTCTCCGCATCAACGTAAACGTTAGCGCCGAGGTCCAAAAACTTCTTCGACATCTGCGCCATCCCTTGCTCCGCCTCCTCCTTCGAGACGGGCGCTGACGCGCCCTCCTCAGGATGACGCAGCAGCGCGCCTTGCGCGTTTCCGCCGAGCGTCGCGGCGTAGTCGCGGACGTCCTGGGTGATCTTCATGGAGCAGAATTTCGGCCCGCACATCGAGCAGAAATGCGCCACCTTGTGCGCCTCCTTCGGCAGCGTCTCGTCGTGGTAGTCGCGCGCGGTGTCGGAATCGAGCGACAGGTTGAACTGGTCGTTCCAGCGGAACTCGAAACGGGCGCGGGAGAGCGCATCGTCGCGCAGTTGCGCCGCCGGATGGCCCTTGGCGAGATCGGCGGCGTGCGCTGCGATCTTGTAAGCGATGACGCCTTCCTTGACGTCGTCGCGGTCCGGGAGCCCGAGATGCTCCTTCGGCGTGACGTAGCAGAGCATGGCGGTGCCGAACCAGCCGATCATGGCGGCGCCGACCGCCGAGGTGAGGTGGTCGTAGGCCGGCGCGATGTCGGTGACCAGCGGCCCGAGCGTATAGAACGGCGCCTCGCCGCATTCTTTGAGCTGCTTGTCGACATTGATCTTGATCTTGTGCAGCGGCACGTGGCCGGGGCCTTCGATCATCACCTGGCAGCCTTTGGCCCAGGCGATTTTGGTGAGCTCGCCGAGCGTTTCCAGCTCGGCGAACTGGGCGCGGTCGTTGGCGTCGCGGATCGAGCCGGGGCGCAAGCCATCGCCGAGCGAGAACGAGACGTCGTACTTGCGCATCAGGTCGCAAATGTCGCCGAAACGCTCGTAGAGGAAGCTCTCCTTGTGGTGCGCCAGGCACCACTTGGCCATGATCGAGCCGCCGCGCGAGACAATGCCGGTGACGCGATTGGCGGTGAGCGGCACGTAAGCGAGCCGCACGCCGGCGTGGATGGTGAAATAATCGACGCCCTGCTCGCACTGCTCGATCAGCGTGTCCTTGTACACCTCCCAGTCGAGCTTGACCGGATCGCCGTCGACCTTCTCCAGCGCCTGATAGATCGGCACTGTTCCAATGGGCACCGGCGAGTTGCGCAGGATCCATTCGCGGGTGTTGTGGATGTTCCTCCCGGTGGAGAGATCCATCACCGTGTCGGCGCCCCAGCGGATCGCCCACACCATCTTCTCCACTTCCTCCTCGACCGACGAGGTGACGGCGGAGTTGCCGATGTTGGCGTTGATCTTGGTGAGGAAGTTTCGGCCGATGATCATCGGCTCGAGTTCGCCGTGGTTGATGTTGGAGGGGATAATGGCGCGGCCACGCGCCACTTCATCGCGGACGAATTCCGGGGTGACGAACAGCGGCACCGACGCGCCGAAGCTTTCGCCGTCGTCGTGCGCTTCCTGCGCGACGTCGAGCATTTTCTTCCTGCCGAGATTCTCGCGCTCGGCGATGTAGATCATCTCCTTGGTGATAACGCCCGCCCGCGCCCATTCGAGCTGGGTGATGGGGTGATGCTTTTCACCTCCCTCTGAAAGTAGGAGGTCGGCCGGCGCAGCCGGCCGGGTGGGGGTCGCGGGAAGTTGACCCCTCCCCGGCGCTTCGCGCCGACCCCCCCCTTTCAGGGGAGGGATTTCTGTTTCAATCGCCCGCAGCGGCAGCGGCGTGTTGGGAAAGCTGCGCGCGAGGTGCTTGCCGGAAACATTGCCGTTATCCACCGGCTTGATGTCGCGGCCTTGGTACTCCTCGACTCCGCCGCGCTCCTTCACCCACTCGGTGCGGGCGCGCGACAGCCCGTGCTCGACGTCGATCGCCGCATCGGGATCGGTGTAAGGGCCGGACGGATCGTAGACCGGCAGCGGCGGCTCGCCGGACGAAGGATCGAGCGCAATCTCGCGCAGCGGCACTTTCAGATCGGCCGCCGCATCGGGCCGCGCGTAAATCTTGCGCGAGCCGGCGATCGGACCGGTCGTCACCTTCGGCGTGGCGAGATCGGATTCGGGGATATGTTTGTTCATCGTTTTCTCCTATTTTTCATTTTGCGCATGATCTGATCCAAAAACCGGTGACCACTTTTTGGGATCATGCGCTTGCCCGGTAGCCGGCAAAGCTGAGCACCACACCGACGACGAAAATGATCGCGCCGGCCACGATTTCGGCGGCCGGGCCGGAATAAACCGCCGGCGCCGCGGTTTCGACGAACTTCGGCAAAATGAGCCGGAGCAATCCGGCGATGACAAACAGCCAGCCGATCAGGGTGACGAGCACGCGCCAATCTGAAGTCCAGGCGTGGTGCGCATTGAGGATGGCAAGACCGGCGAGCAGCGTCGCCATTCCGGAAATGGCGATCAGCACCGGACTGTGGGCGCCTTCGCCCACCGCCGTGGCATAGAATGTGGCGTTGACGATCATGCCGACGCCAATAGCCGCGAACAGCGGTCCGATGAGTCTGGCGATCAATGTGGCGGGTGGCACGTTCATTCCTGTCCCTTCGCCGGCATGACCCGGATCAGGTTCAAAGGGTTTTTCTCAGCCCGTTTCGGGCACCCCTCGGAACGCCTTTAATGTAGGCCGCCGGAAAGGCGTGTCAACGCGGGGTTCCCGTTATTCCGGGACGCAGGCAAAGCCTGCGGGCCCGGTATCCATATTCGCTGACCTGTGGTTATGGATTCCGGGCTCGCCACTTCGTGGCGCCCCGGAATGAAGGCTAAACAAACTGGACGGCGATGCCGCCAAGCGCGCCGAAATCGGCGTGCAGGGTGTCACCTTTTTTGGCGAACACCACGCGCGTGAACGAACCGGCGAGCACGAGATGACCGGGCTCGAGCGCGACGCCGTGCGCCCCGAGCTTGTTGGCGAGCCAGGCGACGCCGAGCGCCGGGTGTCCGAGCACGCCGGCGGCGACGCCGGTCTCCTCGATCTCGGAGTTGCAATACATGATGCCGCCGACCCAGCGCAGATCGATCTCCAGCGGGCCGACCGGCCGGCCGCCGATGACAATGCCGGCGGCCGCGCCGTTGTCGGACACGGTGTCGAAAATCTTGCGCGGGTCCTGCAAGCGTGCGTCGACGATCTCGATCGCCGGCACGACGTACTCGGTGGCGCGCAGCACGTCCGGCAGGCCGATGCCGGGGCCGCGCAATTCCTTGCCGAGAATAAACGCCAGCTCGATCTCGACCCGCGGCCGGCAGTAGTTCTCGTGCGGCACCTTGGCGCCGTCGGCGATCATCATGGTGTCGAGCAGATGGCCGTAATCCGGCTCGTCGATCTGCGACGAGCGCTGCATCGCCTTCGAGGTCAGCCCCACTTTATGACCGATGAGTTTGGCGCCGGCGGCGATCTTGCGGTTGGCGACCTCGGTGGAGATCGCGTAGGCGTCCTCCATGGTGATGTCGGGCCAGGTCTTGGAGAGCTGCACCGCCTGTTTGCGGTCCTTCTCGGCGGCCATGAGAATATCGGCGGCCTTGCCGCGATCGGTGTTCGACATCATGGCGTTTGTACCCTCTCGAAAAATTCTTTTACGCGCTGCGCTTTATCTCACGCCAGCGCGACCATACAAACCAGCCCACGGCAACGAGCCCGACAACCGCAACGGCCGCGTCGAAATCGTGGAACAGTTTGCGTAGCGTCGGGTCGCTGTCCCAGCGCGCGCCGAGGACGTAGCCGATATAAGCCAGCGCCAGGCACCACGGCCACGAGCCGAGAAAGGTGTAGATCTGGAATTTCAGCATCGGCATGCGAGCGAGTCCGGCCGGAAAAGCGATGAACGTCCGCACCACCGGCAACAGCCTGCCGAAGAAGACCGTCGCCGAGCCGTAACGGGAAAAGAACCGGTCGGTGCGCTCCAGATCCTTGTGCGTGATCAGGACATATTTGCCGTAAGTCTCCAGCACCGGGCGGCCGCCCCAGGCCGCCACGTAGTAAGCGATGGTCGAGCCGATATTGCAGCCGATGGCGCCCGCGGTCGCGACGCCGAGCAAATTCGCTTTGCCCAATGAAACCAGATAGCCGGCAAACGGCATGATGATTTCCGACGGCAGCGGGATGCAAGCGGATTCCACCGCCATCAAAAATACGACGCCGAAATAACCGGCGGCGGAAATCACCGCCACAATCCACGACCCGAGCGCAGTGATGATCTGATCGATCATCGGTGCTGGTCGCGAAAGGAAAAAGGATGAGCGGCGCCAGCACGGCCGGCTGCGTCATCGGGCCAATCGTGAGAGCGGCGAAGCATGGGCGGCTGTTAGAGCGTGATCCGGAAAAGTGGACGCCGGTTTTCCGAAAAGATCATGCTCCATAAAAAAGACCATGATCCGGCGGATCATGGTCTAGCCGCCCGTGGGCGGGATTGTCCAACGAATTAAGACGCTTTCGAAAGCGTCGAGGCCGGCGG
Source organism: Xanthobacteraceae bacterium (assembly GCA_036490575.1). Lineage (GTDB taxonomy): Bacteria > Pseudomonadota > Alphaproteobacteria > Rhizobiales > Xanthobacteraceae > BOG-931. The sequence goes on along the minus strand of DASXDP010000051.1, from coordinate 41,819 downwards.
CGGCCGGGTCATGCCCGGCCGCAATCTTGAAGCGCCGTAGTGCGTGTCAGTAGCAGGCCGGATACGGGTAATATCCGCACGCCGCGCTGTTGTAATAATTGTTGTAGTACGGAGAAGCGGCTGCGCCGATCGCTGCCGCACCAAGGGCTGCGGCGCCAACGCCGGCGGCGACACCCCATCCCGGTCCATAGCCCCGACGCGCATACCCGCCGTGCCAGCCGGCGCCACCGCGATAGACGCCGGCACCGCGCCAGCCAACGCCAGCGTGAACTCCGCCGACGCCGCCATGAAAACCGCCAGCGCCGCCGCGGAATGCGAAAGCACTGGTCGAAAAGCTTGCCACGCCGAGCGCGGCAATGGCCGCCAGCGCGATAGTTGTTCGATAAGCCATGAGAGTTTCCTTTCTCGAGTCAGGGTGCGCACCCTGCCCCGCGAAAGATGAGATGCGCGTGTCTTTGCAGAGACAAATGCTCCGCAATTCCCGCGACAATTTTTAGATAATGTGTTGGATGTCTGGTCTAGCGCCGCTTGCGCACGCGGCGGCTTTCGAGCGCGATGATCTTGCGCCGCGAACTGTCGTCGAGAACTTTCTTCGGCACCTTCTCGGCAATGCCGAGCAGCCGCTCGCGGCGGTCCATTTCCTTCCAGACGTCTTCCGGACGGATGCCGGCGGCGACCCACAGCACCACGAGATTGTAGAGGAGATCGGCGCTTTCTTTGGTCACCGCAAAGCGGTCGCCATGCATGGCGTCGATCACGACCTCGACCGCCTCTTCCGCAAGTTTCTTCGCCATCTTGCTGCGGCCCGCGCGAAGCAGCCGCGCCGTCCGCGAGGTGGACGGATCGTCGTGGCGGCAGGAGAGCACCGCTTGATAAAGACGATTGATCGAATCAGTCATGGCCTACCAGCATAACGGGATAACGTCGCAATTGTGTTAAAGTTCTGGCGCTGGTTACCGCAGACGGGCTGCCGTTTCCGTGCCCGGACAAAGCGGCGCACGCTCGGCGCCGGCGGCCGTCCTAGCCGGCGCGGCGAACCGCCGATGCAGGCTTCGCCTGATCGTCCGCGAGCCCGAGGTAACCGCGTTCACCATAAGGAAAGCCGGCGAGCTCACAGGGCGCGTCATCGGCCGACATGAAGTAGGCCCTGATCTCGGCGATCTTGCCGTCACGCATGACGTACCACTCGCTGCCGCGCAGCATCAGCCGCTGGTCCGTCCGTCTCGGCGTCCAGATGCAGCTCCACTCGCTGACCACTTCGTCGTCGCTGGCGACGATGTGGTCGACCGACCAGACCGGATTGAGGGCGAGCTTGTAGGCGCGCCAATATTTGGCGAGCGCGAGTGCGCCTTTGATCGGGGGAAACCGGGACGGCAGAAAATAGTGAACCACTTCGGGATCGAGCGTGCCCGCTATGGTGTCGAGATCGCCGGTCTGACAGCCGGCGAAGTATCTGCGCACCACGTCGATGTTGTTTGCTTCGGTCGCGTTCACGTTCGCCTCCGGTCGGCGGCCCCAAGGCCGGGAGAACAGTCCGTCATTCGTCCTGCGCCAGCAGGCCGGCGTTGCCGCCAACCGCCGCAGTGTTGACCGTTATAACCTGCTCGGCGGCAAAGCGGTGCAGATAGTTCGGCCCTCCGGCCTTGGGCCCGGTACCCGACATTTCGGTGCCGCCGAACGGCTGGGTGCCGACCACCGCGCCGATCATGTTGCGGTTGGCATAGACGTTGCCGTGCGGCAATCGCGCCGCGACCCGTGCAATGGTCTCGTCGATGCGCGAATGGATGCCAAGTGTCAGCGCGGTGTTGTTGGCGGCGATGTCATCGAGCAGCGTATCGAGTTCGTCCGCGCGCCAGCGGACGACGTGCAGCACCGGCCCGAATATTTCCTCCGTGAGATCGCGCGCACGATCGAGCTCGATGATCGCCGGAGCGACATAAGTGCCGGCCGACGGCAACGGCCCGTGGTCCCAGCGATAACGCACACGGCGGGCATCGCGCATGCGCGCGATCCAGGCTTCGAGTTTTTCTTTTGCGTCAGTGTCGATCACCGGGCCGACGTTGGTGTCGATGTCGCGCGGGTCGCCGACTTTGAGTTCCGCGGCCGCACCGATCAGCATCTCGAGGATGGGCGCGGCGACATCGTCCTGCAGGCAAAGGAGCCGCAGCGCGGAGCAGCGCTGCCCGGCGGAGCGAAACGCCGAGACGACCACGTCGTCGACCACCTGCTCGGGCAGCGCGGTGGCGTCGACAATCATGGCGTTGATGCCGCCGGTCTCGGCGATCAGCGGAACAATCGGCCCGGCTTTGCCGGCCAGCGCCCGGTTGATGAGGAGGCCGACCTCGGTCGAGCCGGTGAAGGCGACGCCGGCGGTGCGCGGATCGGCGACGAGAGCGCCGCCAATTTCGCCGCCGCCGGGGGCAAAGTGCAGCGCGCTTGCCGGCACGCCGGCTTCGATCAGGAGCGCGATCGCCTGCGCCGCGATCAGCGGCGTTTGCTCCGCCGGCTTTGCCACCACCGCATTGCCGGCGGCGAGCGCCGCGGTCACCTGGCCGAGGAAAATCGCCAGCGGAAAATTCCATGGGCTGATGCAAACGAAGACGCCGCGGCCGCGATAGCGCAGCACGTTACTTTCACCGGTCGGCCCGGGCATGTCCCGCGGCGCCAAATGGCTGCGCGCTTGCGCGGCGTAATAGCGGCAATAGTCGACGGCTTCGCGCAGCTCGGCGAGCGCGTCGTCGAGCGTCTTGCCGCCCTCGCTTTGCAGCAGCGCCAGCAAGCGGCTGCGATTTTGCTGCAACAGATCGCCGGCACGCGCGAGCACGGCAGCGCGTTCGCCGACCGGCGTCGCCGCCCAGGCCGGGAAGCCTTCGGCAGCCGCTGCCATGGCCGCCGCAAGCGCGGCCCGGTCGCTTTCGATGACAGTGCCGACGACGTGACCGTCGATCGGCGAGAGAACCTGACGCCCGCTGCCAGCGAGCGCCGCGCCGTCGACCAGCGGAGCTGCCCGCACCACCGCCTGTGCGCCGGCGCGAACTTCGGTCAGAAGCCCGTCGAGACTTGCCCGGTCGCCAAATTCCACGCCGGCTGAGTTTTCCCGCTCCGGCCGGTACAGATCGCGCGGCAGCGGGATTTTTTTGTTGCGGGCATCGGCCGGGCTCGGGACGCGGTTTCGCGGCCGGCGTAAGATTTCGGCAATCGGCACGCTTTCGTCGGCGGCGACCGACACGAAGGAAGAGTTGGCGCCGTTCTCCAGAAGCCGCCGCACCAGATAGGCCAGAAGATCGCGATGCCCGCCGACCGGCGCATAGACGCGGCACACGGCGTCCGGCAATTCGGCAAGCAGCTCCGCGTAGAGCGCCTCCCCCATCCCGTGCAACCGCTGGAACTCGAAGCCTGAGACGCCGCCCGCTTCCTCGATGACGCTCGCGACCGTGAGCGCATTGTGGGTGGCGAACTGCGGATGCAGCCGGTTGCGCGCGGCGATGAGCTTTTTGGCGCAGGCCATGAAGCAAAGATCGGTCATCGGCTTTCGGCTGAACACCGGATAATCGGCAAGCCCGCGCTCCTGCGCGCGCTTGATCTCGGTGTCCCAGTAAGCGCCCTTGACCAGCCGGACGGTGAGCCGGCGGTTAAGCGCCGCGGCGCTCGCCTCGATCCAGTCGATCACGTCCGGCGCGCGCTTCTGGTAGGCCTGCACCGCGAGGCCGAAACCGTCAAAGCCGCGCAGCGACGGATCGCGCAGCACCATGCGCACGACTTCAAGCGAGAGTTCGAGCCGGTCCGCCTCCTCGGCATCGACCGTGAACAACAGATCGTGCGCTTTGGCGAGACGCGCGAGCTCAAGAAGCCGCGGCGGAAGTTCGCGCAAGACTCGCTCGCGCGAGATCGCCTCGAAGCGGGGATGCAGCGCGGTGAGCTTGACGGAAATTCCCGGACGCGCTGCCGCGCCAGCAGCGCTCGCGCCGATCGCGTCGATCGCGCCCGCATAGGCGGCGAAATATTTGGCCGCATCGGACGCGGTGCGCGCGCCCTCGCCGAGCATGTCGAAGGAATAGAGGAATTGCGGATGGCTGCGCGCCCGCGCGAGCGCTTCGCCGATGGTCTGGCCGAGCACGAAATGCGAACCGATCAGCCGAATGGCGGCGCGTGTCGCCGCCCGCAGCGCCGGCAGTCCGAGCCGCCGCGCAAGACTGTCGAGAATGCTGTCCGGCGTCTCGCCGGGCTGGATGATCCGGGCGGCGATACCGAGCGTCCACGCCGAAGCCGATACCAGAAGCCCGCTGGATTTGATGTCGCCGTCGATCCAGTGGCCGCCGGCAAGCTTGTCTTCGATCAGGCGGTCGGCGGTCGCGGCGTCGGGGACGCGAAGCAGCGCCTCGGCCAGCACCATCAGCGCCAGGCCTTCTTTGGTAGACAATGAATAGGCGTGCAGAAACTCCTCAACGCCGCCGAGACGGCCGGCCCTGACGCGAATAGCTTCGATCAATGCGGTCGCGCGCGCGTCAATGCGGCGCTCGGCCTCGGGATTGCCGGGGGCGGCGAGGAATTGCGCGGCCAGTTCCTCGTCAGGCGGCGCGAACGGCGCGCCGAACACCGGCAGCGCCGCGCTTGACGCAGTCATGACGGGTTCCACATCTGCGGCATCCGGCTGCGCGTTAACAATGCAAATCTAACGCAACCGCGCATTGGCGGCTTTCGCTTGCGCTTTGCCGCAGCATGTTCTTTATCAGAACAGAGGGGAAGGCCTGGGGCGCCGTTCACGTCTGTAAAGCGCAAAGGGGACCGGGCATGTCCATCACCGATCTCGTGCGGCCCACCCGGTTGGCCGCTCCGCTCCTCGCCGCAATCTTTGCGTGGCCGTTGCCCGCTTTGGCCGAAACCGCCGTCCACCTGAAACTCGACCGCAAGATTGACGGCCCGGCCGCGCCGTTCTTCGTCGCCATCGACAAGGGTTACTTCAAGGCCGAGGGGCTCGACGTAATGATCGAAGCCCCGGCCGGCGAGCCGGACACCGCAAAGCTGTTGGCGACCAGCAACTACGACATGGCCGTCGCCGACCTCAATCTGTTGATCGAACTCCGCGACCAGGGCGCCACGGCGGCCAGGGCAATGTTCGTCGTGTTCGACAAGCCGCCCGCCGCCATTATCGCGCGGCGTAGCCGCGGCCTTGCCACGCCGGGCGATCTCGCCGGCAAGACGCTCGCCGCGCCGGCGAACGAGGCGGCTTCAGCCGAATGGCCGATCTTCGCCAAGGTCAACGGCATCGATCCAGATAAAGTCATGGTCGAGATTGTCGGCCTGCCGGTGCGCGACCCGATGCTGGCCTCGGGTGAAGTCGATGCCGTCACCGGCAACGCCTTCATCTCCTATGTCGATCTCAAAGAACGCGGCGTGCCGAAGGACGATCTCGTGGTCTGGCAGATGGCCGACTACGGCGTCGAACTTTATGGCGCCGCCATCGTGGCGTCGGAAACTTTCATCGCTGAGAAGCCGGAAGCGATTCGCGGATTCCTGCGCGCCTATGTGAAGGCGCTGAAAGAGACGCTGCGCGATCCCGGTGCCGCGATCGATTCCGTGCTCCGCCGCAGCGACGGCGCCAGGAAAGATGTCGAGCTGGAACGGCTGCGGATGGCGATCGCCGACAACATCGTAACTCCGGCGGTACGCACCCGCGGATTCGGCGCCGTCGATCCGGCGCGGTTTGCCACCGCGCTCGATCAGCTCGCACTGACCTATCGCTTCAAATCGAGGGACAAGGCCACGGCCAGCTTTGATCCGTCGTTCCTGCCGCCGGCCAATGAACGCAGCGTCAGCAACACCGCCTCGCGGTGAAAACGTTTGCCAAGCAGCGCGAAGAGCACTCTCACCTCCCCCTAAAAGGCGGAGGTCGGCCGGCGCAGTCCGGCCGGGTGGGGGTCGCCTGTTTTTAGATTTCCATTTCGACTTTGACCCCACCCTGACCCTCCCCTTTCAGGAGGAGGGAAAAGACGCGGAATCGCCGCGTGGAAAAGCGCGAGGCGCGCGCTACGCCGCGCCGACGTAGGCTTTTTGCAACGCCTGCAAATCGAATTTTTTCATCTTCAGCACCGCATCCATGACGCGGTCGCGCGCCGCCGCGTCCGCGTCCCGCAATATTTGCGGCAGCGCGGCCGGCACCACCTGCCAGGACAACCCGTATTTGTCCTTCAGCCAGCCGCAGCGGCTTTCCTGGCCGCCCTCCGACAGTTTGCTCCAGAAATAATCGATCTCGTCCTGGTTCTCGCAGGCCACCGCAAACGACACCGCCTCGTTGAACTTGAACAACGGGCCCCCGTTGAGCGCCATCATCGTGTGCCCGCAGATTTCGAATTCCACGGTCATCACCGTGCCGGCTTCCCTGCCGTGAATGTCTTTTCCGGCGTTGCCGTAACGGTTGATTTGTTTGATGCGGGAATTCTCGAACACCGACGTATAGAATTCCGCGGCCTGTTCGGCTTGCGAGTCGAACCAGAGAAACGGCGTGATTTTTGGCGTGATGGTCGCCACAGGCCGTCTAAGCTTTGGCCAGGTAGACTCCGAGCCGGTCGAGCGTTCCGGTCCAGGTCGCCTTCATGCCGACGTGCGAGGCATCGAAGGTCTTCTGTTCCACCTCATTGGCGTTGTGCGCCGCCCAGCGGACGTGGAGCTTGCTCTTGCCGTCAGGTTCTTCGCCGAAAGTCACAGTGATGAGGGTTTCCATCGGCCAGGTCGGCACGATCGGGTGCCGGGTAAGACCGCCGGCAGCATTCGAAAACGAGTTGACGAAGACAAGGCGTTCGGGCGGCGCGATCTCGCGATAGACGAACTTGCCCCACATTTTGTAGCCGTCAACCGCTTTCAAGCCGCAATGGAAGACGCCGCCGGGGCGCAGATCGATATTGGCGGCAATCATGGTGAAGCCGGTCGGGCTCCACCATTCTTTCAGGTGCTCGGCCTGGGTAAGCACTTCCCAGAGCCGCTCGCGCGGCGCATCAAACACGCGGGCAATGACGAAATCTTCGCTCTTGCCTTCCGCACCCATTGACCTGCCCCACCACGATCCAGTTGCGATCAGTGTGCCACAATGATCATCCAGCCGACACCGAATTTATCGGCCACCATGCCGAACCGCGGCGCGAAAAAGGTCTTGGTCAGGGGCATGTTGACCTTGCCGCCTTCGGCCAGCCTGTTGAACAGCTTGTCGGCGGTGGCCTCGTTCTCCGCGATAATGCACAGCGCAATGCCGTTGAAATTCGGCTGACCGCCGTTGCGGCCGTCGGACGCCATCACGGTGGTATCACCGACAGTGAATTGCGTGTGCATTATTTTTTCTTCGCTGCCGGGCGAGATCATCGATTTATCAGGCGAGTCCTTAAAGCGCATGGTCATCCCGACCTTGGCGTCGATGGCTTTTTTGTAGAATTCCAGGGCCTCATCGCAGCGGCCGTTGAAGTCGAGATAGGGCTGTACTTGCATCGCTTGCTCCCGGTGTTGAACAGAATACTGGTCCCCGCGGCCGGCCGCCCGCACGAGTTCCACGGCTGGCCGAGGGGCGCATCTTGACCTAAAAGTTGACCGCTCGAAGGCACTTCCCCTGCGAGCGGCCGGATCGCGGTCATGAATTTTCTACGAACCTATCTGCGCGTGCTTGGCCTGCTCCGTCCGGAGGCGCGGCTCGCCATAGCGCTGGCGTTGGCGAATATCGTGCTGGCGCTGGCGACATTCATCGAGCCGATCCTGCTCGGCCACATCGTCGACGCCCTTTCCGGAAACTTGCCGCCGAGCCTGAACGCGGCCGCCGCCGCGCTGGCGCCACTCGTCGGCGCATGGGTCGGGTTCGGGCTTTTCATTATTGCCGCCTCGGCGATGGTAGCCTGGTTTTCCGACCGGCTCGCGCATCGCCGCCGCAACCTAGTGCTGGCGGATTTCTTCGAACACGTCCTGCAACTGCCGCTTTCCTATCATGCCGGCGCACATTCGGGGCGGCAGCTCAAGATCATGCTGGCCGGCACCGACACGCTGTGGTGGCTGTGGGTCTCGTTCTTTCGCGAACACTTCGCCGCGCTGGTCTTCATCATCGTGCTGCTGCCGGCGTCGGTTTATCTGAATTGGCGGTTGGCGCTGCCGCTGCTCGCCTTGTGTTTGATTTTCACGGTGGTGACGACTGTGGTGGTCCGCCGCGCCAACGCTTTGCAGCAAGCAGTCGAGAGGCACTATTCGGATCTTGCGGAAAATGCCGCCGATGCGCTTGGCAACATCGCGGTGGTGCAGAGCTATGTGCGCATCGAGAGCGAAGTGTCGGCGCTGCGCGCGCTGGTGAATTCGTTGTTGCGGGCGCAAATGCCGGTGTTGTCGTGGTGGGCGGTGGCCGCGGTGCTGACCCGTTCGGCAACGACGCTCACGTTGCTGGTGATTCTTCTCACAGGCGCCTATCTCAAGATCGTCGGGCTGTCGTCGGTCGGCGCCATTGTCAGCTTCATGGCGATTGCAGCGTTGCTGATCGCCCGCCTCGAGCAAATGGTCGGATTTGCCAACCGCCTGTTCCTCGACAAGCCGAGACTCGACGAATTCTTCGGCGTGCTCGACACCGTGCCGGCGGTGCGCGACGCGCCGAACCCCATCGAGCCCGCGCGGCTGCGCGGCCTGGTCGAGTTCAAGGACGTGTCGTTTTCCTACGACGGCAAGCGCTCGGCCGTCGCCGACCTGCGCTTTACCACCCTGCCCGGCGAACAGGTGGCGCTGGTCGGGCCGACCGGCAGCGGCAAATCGACTGCGTTGGCGCTCCTGCATCGCACCTTCGATCCGCAGTCGGGGATCATCACCATCGACGGCATGGATATCCGCGGGCTCTCGTTGACCGGACTCCGCCGCAACATTGGCGTGGTTTTTCAGGAGACGCTTTTATTCAACCGCTCGATCGCCGAAAACCTGCGCGTCGGCAAACCGGACGCCACCGATGCGGAGTTGCGCGAAGCTGCGGCCCGGGCGCAGGCGCTGGAGTTCATTGAGCGCAACCCGGACGGCTTCGAGGCGCGCATCGGCGAGCGCGGCCGTCTTCTTTCCGGCGGCGAACGCCAGCGGCTCGCGGTGGCGCGCGCACTCCTGAAAGATCCGCCGATCCTCATTCTCGACGAGGCGACCAGCGCGCTCGATCCGGTGACCGAGCAGCGCGTCACGCAAGCCCTCGACGAGGTAATGAAAGGGCGGACCACCTTCGTCATCGCGCACCGGCTCGCGACCATCCGCAACGCTAGCCGCATCCTGGTGTTCAAAGAAGGCCGCATTATCGAAAGCGGCACGTTCGGTGATCTCAACGGAAAAGGCGGCATGTTCACCGAGTTCGTACGGGCGCAGTTTGGTGGTGAAACCCCGCTTGGCGCCGTGCTGCATTCGCTCGATACGCCGGTCGTGCCGCGCGAGCGCGCGCAGCGGGCGTAGCGGGCGTAGCGCCCACTCGTCATTGCGCGGAGCGATAGCGACGAAGCAATCCAACCCGTGGATTGCTTCGCTTGCGCTCGCAATGACGGTTACCGCAGCCGCTCGAGAATGCTGACGTAATTGGCGACCGCGGCGCCACCCATATTAAAGACACCGCCGAGCCGCGGGTTCTTGACCTGCATGTCGCCGGCGGTGCCGGTGAGCTGCATCGAGGCGAGCGCGTGCATGGACACGCCGGTCGCGCCGATCGGATGGCCTTTGGCTTTTAAGCCTCCGGAGGGATTGATCGGCAGCTTGCCGTCTTTGGCGACAAGCCCTTCGGCAATGACGCGGGCGCCCTGCCCTTCCGGCGCCAGCCCCATCGCTTCGTATTCGAGCAGTTCGGCGATGGTGAAACAGTCGTGCACTTCGGCGAACGAAAGATCGAGCAGCGTGATGCCGGCCGCGGCCAGCGCTTGCTGCCAGGCCATCGCGGGGCCTTCGAATTTGAGAATGTCGCGGCGCGACATCGGCAGGAAATCCTGCACGTGCTCGGCGGCGCGAAACACCACCGCTTTCTTAAGCTTGAGCGCGGTGTCGGTGTCGGCAAGCACGATCGCCGCCGCGCCGTCGGACACCAGCGAGCAGTCGGTGCGCTTGAGCGGCCCGGCGACCCGCGGATTCTTTTCGCCCTCGGTGCGGCAGAACTCGTAGCCGAGGTCCTTGCGGATCTGCGCATAAGGATTGGAAACGCCGTTCTTGTGGTTCTTCGCCGCGATCTGCGCCAGCGCGTCGGACTGATCGCCCCAACGCTGGAAGTAAAGTCCGGCGATCTTGCCGAAAATGCCGGCAAAGCCGCCGTCGATATCGGCTTCTTCACGCACATACGAGGCCTTCAAGAGGTTGCGGCCGATTTCGGCGCCGGGCGTGGTCGTCATCTGCTCGACGCCGACGACCAGCACAATCCGTGCCGCGCGCGCCGCGATCGCCTTGAGCCCTTGATGCACGGCGGCCGAACCAGTGGCGCAGGCGTTTTCCACCCGCGTCGCGCGCTTGAAGCGCAGATCGGGCGAAGCCTGAAGGACGAGCGACGCGGTGAAATCCTGCGCCGAGAAGCCGGCGTTGAAATGGCCGAGCACAATTTCGTCGACGTCCTTGGCGTCGATGCCGGCGTCGGCAAGAGCGCGCGTCGCCACCTTCACAATCAGGCTTTCGACAGTTTCATCGGCCAGTTTGCCGAACGGCGTATGCGCCCATCCCACAATGCACGCGGTCATGATGGCTCCCTCTGCCGAATTTTCGTCGCTTTTCCTTGGCTTAGCGCGAGGCGTAAGTTCCGCATCGCGTTACCCTATCCGGATTCACCTTTGCCTTCGAGCCTCTGTTTCGTTACATAGTTCTCTACTTGGGTCTGCGAAACCTTTCGCGGACCAAACCTCCTTCGCCGGCGCGCCTCAGCGGCGGCGGCCAACTGAGCGGCCACAGCGCGTGAATCCAAGGCAAACACTCAGCACGCTGATATTGGCTTTCGGGCTCGGCGCGCTATGCGCCGCAGCTTTGCCGGCCGCAGCCGCCAACGCCGAAGCAACCATCCTCGTCGAAGCCGACAGCGGCAAAGTGCTCGCAGCCGAAAACGCGACCTACCCCTGGTATCCGGCGTCGGTGACCAAGCTGATGACCGCCTACGTCACCTTGAGCGCGATCAAGACGGGCAAGATCACGCTCGACAGCCTGTTCACGGTGTCGCACATCGCCGCAGCGCAATCGCCGACCAAAATGGGCTTCCCGCCCGGCACGCAGGTGACGGTCGACAATGCGCTGAAGATGCTCTTGGTGCACTCGGCCAACGACATGGCCGTGGTGCTGGCCGAAGGCGTCTCCGGCTCGATCGAGAATTTCTCCGACGAGATGACGCGCACCGCGCATCAGCTCGGCATGTCGCAATCGAATTTCGTCAATCCGAACGGCCTGGCGGCCGACGGCCAGATCACTTCGGCGCGCGATCTCGCCATTCTCGCGCGCGCCCTCATTCACGACTATCCGGAGTACGGCGCGTACTGGCACATCGGTTCAATCAAGTTCGGCCGCCGGATCATTCACAACACCAATTCGCTGGTCGGCCGCTATCCGGGCCTCGACGGCATGAAGACCGGTTTCATTTGCGCCTCCGGATTCAATGTCGTCGCCACCGCGACGCGCGGCGGCAAGCGGCTGATCGCCGTCGTGCTCGGCGCGCCGTCATCGCCGGCGCGGGCGGTCAAGGCGGCCGAGCTGCTGGAACGAGGCTTTGCCCAAAATCCGCTGGGCTGGCTGACGCCGGCGCTGGGCTCGGTCAACAACCTCACGCCGGTCAACGCCGATCCTCCGAACCTGCACGACAGCATCTGCGGCCCGCACAAGAAGCGTCCCGCCGCCGAGGAGGAAGAAGAAGGCGGCACCGAAGCTACCCCTGGCGGCGTCGACACGCCGTTCTCGGCTTTGCTGTCGAGCCTGCGCGCGCCGACGCCGAAAGGCGCCGCGCTCCTTTCCGACAGCGACAGTGGACCGCCGGTCGTGGTCTACACCGGACCGACGCGCACGCCCGGCGAAGTCGCCAAGCTCAACGCCATCGAGCCGGCGGCGCCGCACAAGAAGAAGGGCGGCGCGAAAACCGCGGCAGCAAAGGACGCCGCAGACGACAAGACCGCCGACGAGAAGACGGAAGGGAAAACGCCGGACGGCAAAGCCGCCGACCACAAATCGAAATCGCCGGCCAAGACCAGTTCGGTCGTCGACAAGCCCGAGAAGCCGAAGAAGCCGCAAAAAGCGGAACCGGCAGCGAAACCCGCCGCCGCACAATAAAAGCCCAACCGCAGGCGCGCGTTTTGGCCTGAATTTGCCGCAGCTTGAGCGGCCCCGACGCCACTCCACGGCAAACGCCGCCAGCAGAAAATTACTGATCTCTTGCCGAGGCGCCCTAGGCGAAACCGTTTGCCGTGGCGGTGACAACAGCCAGGAATTTCACTCTACTTATTGTATAGACTTTGTATAATGGGAACGTTCGCCCTCGCGCCGGCCGGACGGCACGGCGCGCAGGAGCCAAACGACCAGATGAGCGGCATTGCCGTTCGTCGAGCGATCGGACGGTTCGGAGTCTTGATGGTCTTTTCAAGTTTTGATCTGCTCTATTCGCTGTCGGGCTTTGCGATCGGCATGCTGGTCGGATTCACCGGCGTCGGCGGCGGCTCGCTGATGACGCCGCTGCTGGTGCTGTTGTTCGGCATTCATCCAGCGACGGCGGTCGGCACCGATTTGCTCTACGCCTCCATCACCAAGACCGCGGGCACGCTGGTCCATGGACTGAGCGACACCGTCGACTGGAAGATCACGCGGCGGCTGGCTTACGGCAGCGTGCCGGCCACCGCGCTCACTCTGGTCGCGCTGGGATATTTCAGCCATCGCTCCGGCGAAGGCGCCACCGGACTGATCACCACGGTGCTGGGCTTCGCGCTCATCCTCACGGCCATTGCGCTGACTTTCCGCAAACGCATTCTCGACTTTTTCGCCAACCGCGTCGGCGAATTCGAGCCGGGCCGGACCAGAACACTGACCATCGTGCTCGGCGCCGTGCTCGGCGTGCTGGTATCGCTATCTTCGGTCGGCGCCGGCGCGATTGGCGTCACCGTGCTGCTGATCCTTTATCCGCGGCTGCCGGCGGCGCGCATTGTCGGCTCCGACATCGCCCACGCCGTTCCGCTGACGCTGATCGCCGGCGTCGGCCACTGGTTTCTCGGCTCGATCGACTGGGTGCTGCTGGTATCGCTGCTGGCCGGATCGATCCCGGGCATCACCATCGGCAGCTACATCGGCGCGCGCATTCCCGATCGGGTGCTCCGCCCGATCCTGGCTTCGACGCTGGCGGTGGTCGGCGGCCGGCTGGTGTTTTGAGCGGCCGGCCCTCGCGCGCCGCTCACGCCGCGCGATGCAGCGGCGCTTCCGTCACTTCTTGCAACGCCTCGAATGTCAGCCCCGGCGCCATGTCGCGGACGGCAAAACCTTTCGCGGTGACATCGAGCACGGCCAGGTTGGTGTAGACGCGGGTGACGACGCCGAGTGCGGTGAGCGGATACGTGCAGCGGCGCACCAGCTTGCTTTCGCCGGATTTGGTCGCGTGGTCCATCACCACCCAGACTTGTTTTGCCCCGACGGCTAGATCCATGGCGCCGCCGACCGACGGCATGTCGGTTGGCGACATCGACCAGTTGGCGAAATCGCCGTTCTCGGCCACTTGAAATGCGCCGAGGATGCAAAGGTCGAGATGACCGCCGCGAATAATGGCAAAGCTGTCGGCATGGTGCGTGTAGACGCCGCCCGGCCGCAGGGTGACGTACTTTTTGCTGGCGTTGATCAGCCAGCGATTGATTTGGTCCGGCGCCGGTTCCGGTCCCATGCCGAGAATGCCGTTTTCGGAGTGGATGATCACTTCGCGCTCGGGCGGAATGTGATTGGCCACCAGCACCGGAATGCCGATGCCGATATTGACGTACCAGCCTTCGGGAATGTCGCGCGCGGCGTTGGCCGCGATTTGATCGCGCGTCCACGCCTTATGGCCCGCTTGCGGTCGGGAAGCTCGCGGATCGGTCTTCGCGTCAGCTTCCATCACGTCACCACCGGTTCGCCGTAAGGCACATGCACCACACGTTGCACGAATATACCGGGCGTCGGCACCTTCTCCGGATCGAGCGCGCCGAGATCGACAATGTGCTGCGCCTGCGCGATCGTCAACTTGGCGGCCATCGCCATGATCGGATTGAAATTACGCGCCGATGATTTGTACGTGAGATTGCCCCAGCGGTCCGCCTCCCAGGCTTCGATCAGCGCGACGTCCCCGGCCAGCGCTTCTTCCAGCACGTAGTTTCGCCCGGAGAACTCGCGCTGCTCCTTGCGCTCGGCGAGCAGCGTTCCCACCGACGTCGGCGTGTAGAAAGCCGAGATGCCGGCACCGGCGGCGCGCATGCGCTCGGCCATGGTGCCCTGCGGCATCACTTCAAGCTCGATCTTTCCGGCGCGATAAAGCGCCTCGAACACCACCGGATCGGACGTGCGCGGATAGGAGCAGATAATCTTGCGCACGCGGCCGACTTCCATCAGCCGCGCCAAGCCGTTGTGGCCGACGCCGGCATTGTTGGCGACCACGGTCAGATCCTTAGCGCCCTGCTCGATCAAGCCTTCGATCAAGGCGTTCGGCTGACCGATGCTGCCGAACCCGCCGATCAGGACAAGCGAGCCATCGCGGATGCCGGCCAGCGCCTCCGCCATGGTTTGCACCATCTTGTTGATCATTGCCGACTCGGAAATCGAAAAATTACGCCGGCGCGAACATCGGCACCGGCTGGCCGTTCTCAGTTTCCTTGAACACTACGGCGACCGGCTGCCCGACGGAGAGCTTGTCGAAATCGCAATCGACAATGTTGGTCAGCATGGTCGGGCCTTCGGCGAGCGTCACGTGCGCGATGGCGTACGGCTCCTTGACCCGGCGCATCACACTGAAGGTGTAGATGGTGCCGCGGCCGCTGGCCGGCCGCCACTCGACCTTCTCGCTGTCGCAAAACGGACAGATGGCGCGGGGATACCAGTGCGCGCGACCGCATGCGGCACAAACCGGCACCACGAAGCGCCCTTCCCGCGCCGCTTTCCAGAAGGCTTGAGTCTCCACGGTAACGACCGGCGAGGTAATTTTTTGCGGCATTCCGCTACTCGCGTTCCATGATCAGTGTTGCGCTGCCGTGGCGGGTGGCGAGTTGAAAGCCGGTGCCTTGGGCCAGCGCCAGATCGCAATTCTTCACCTGCACCGCCGGATGGGCCTCGCCGCGCAACTGCCGCACCGCTTCGATGATCTTGGTCATGCTGCCGCGATTGGCCGGATGATTGTTGCACAAACCGCCGCCGTCGGTGTTGAACGGAAGCTTGCCGACGCCGGAAATCAGGTTGCCGTCGGCAACGAACTTGCCGCCTTCACCCTTGGCACAAAAGCCCAGGTCTTCGATCTGCATGACCACCGTGATGGTGAAGCTGTCGTAGATCGAGACGTATTTGATGTCCTCAGGCGTTACGCCGGCTTCGCCAAAGGCAATCGGACCGGAGCGCGCGGCGCCCGACGTGGTAAGATCGAAGGCGCCGCCGGCCAGATGCTTCACTGTTTCGCCGGCGCCGATGATCTTCACCAGCGGCCGGTTCAGCCGCTTGGCGATTTCCGGCCGCACCACCACGATGGCGCCGCCACCGTCGCTGATGACGCAGCAATCGAGCCGGTGCAGCGGGTCGGCAATCATCGGCGAATTGACTACATCCTCGACGGTCACGACCTCGGGCAGCATGGCATGCGGATTGTGCTGCGCGTGATGCGACGCCGCGACCTTCACCCAGGCGAGCTGCTCGCTGGTGGTGCCGTACTCGTGCATGTGCCGCATGGCGCACATGGCGTAACCGTTGGCGGTGGTGATGGCGTAAGGCATTTCCCAGCCGGCCTCGGGCTGGTTCGGATCGCGGGCGCGCGGCGCGGTGCCGGTCGCCATGCCTTCGCTGCGCGGCCGTCCGGCAAGCGTGATCAACGCCACGTCGCACTTCCCGGCCGCAATCGCCTCGGCGGCGTGCGCCGCCAGCGTGATGTAGGACGTGCCGCCGAGTTCGGTCGATTCGGCGTGGCGGAGCTTGAGGTTCATGTATTCCGCCATGGAGGCGGGGCCCGGTCCCGGCGCATCGCCGGAGCAGAAATACCCGTCGACATCGGCGCGCGTGAGGCCGGCGTCTTTCAGCGCGCCAAGCGCGACCTCGGCATGAAGCTGCGCCACGGTCTTGTCCGGCGCGTGCCGCGTCGGGTGCTCGAAGGCGCCGGCGATATAGGCTTTACCTTTGACGGTCATGCGGCGGGGCGTTCCTTACGAGGCCGCACCATATCGGGGCGGAGCGCGATGTCCAATATTTCGAATTTTGCGCGCTATTGCTGATGGCAGGCCATGCAGGCGAATTTGGAATTGATCATCATGACGGGCTTGTCGCCACCGGCCGGAGCATTGAATGAAGCCACGTTGGCTACCGCGGACTTCACACGCTCCTCGAGCACGTCGCGGTACGGCCACGTCGGGTATTCACGGGCAAGTCTCGCATTGGCGTAAATCTTACGCGCCGTCTGCCAGTCGCCGGACTTCACCAGCATGTCGCCCATGTTGAGAAGGAAGCCCTCGAAATTGTGCGGAGCAATCCAGGAATTCCAGCACACCCGTTTTTGGCCTTCCTTGGTTTCCAGCGTCATGTATTTGGCGTAGTCGGGATTGGCGCGGTCGACTGTCCCGCCGGCGCACAAGTCGAGCGTTCGCCACTGCCATTCCAGGCCCTCTTTGAACTGATCGGAGCCCGCCGGCTTCTGGCTCAGCACAAATCCGCCGGTGAAGAGATTGAATTCGGGCCACGCGCGGATTGCGTCGAGAAGCATGTAATAGCCGCGCCGCAGCGTTGCCTCCTCTTTGTCGATGGTGCCTTCGGCAAGCGTCATGCTGGCGAGAAAGCCGAGGTAGCGCGCATCGGCAGAGTTAAGCTCTACGGCCTCGTGGAAATACCGGCGGGATACCCTGATGTCGTCGGTGATGGTGGCCGGGATCGCCGCCAGACGCGAACGTTCCGAAACGCGCCAGACGTGAAGCCAGGCGATGTGAGACGCGGTAACGGCATCGTCGGGGGTCTCCAGATACGCAGCGGTCAGTGCTTCCAGCGCCGGCTGAATCTCGTCATAGCGGCCGCCATGGAAGGTTTGCCAGAACAGCTCGTCGGCCTGGCGCGCGGCTTCGCTGCGCGACTGCGCCGCCACTTTGTTGGGCGCCACCGCCACGGCGATGCGCGCCCAATTCGCCCAGACGAGACCGGCAATGGCCAGAGCGGCGACGACGACACAGGCTCCGATGATGCGCAACCGCAATGCTATCTCCAGACGTTATCAAGTCGTGGCGATTATGCCACAATCTCGACCATGAAGCGCGCACACGACATCAAGGCCGCCGGATATTGGGATGACGCCAAGGCTATCGATACGGTCGTGCTCGACGCGCACGACCGCCATCGCCGCCGCGTCGTGCTCAGCGGCGAGCGCGGCACGAAATTCCTGCTCGACCTGCCGCAGGCGACCGCGCTCCGCGACGGCGACGGCCTGGTGCTCGAGGACGGCATGGTTGTCCGCGTCATCGGACGGCCCGAGCCGCTCATCGAAATCGCCGCCGCGAACGGCCACGACCTGGCGCGGCTTGCCTGGCACATCGGCAATCGTCACGTCGACGTACAGATCGTCGGCGAGCGGCTTCGCATCCGGCGCGACCATGTGATCGAAGACATGCTGCGCGGGCTCGGCGCGCGATTAACGACGGTCGAAGCGCCGTTCGATCCCGAACGCGGCGCCTACGATCATCAGCACGGGCACGGCCAAGATCATCACGGCCATGAGCACCATCATGGCGACCACGACCATGATCACGGCGGCCATGACCATGACTAAGGCCCTGCTCCGCTCGTCCCCGCGAAAGCGAAGAAAATCCGTCCTACCCCGCAAAGCGGGGGGCGAAAGTGCGGCCGAAGCCGCCGCGCTCTATCGCCTCATGGCGTGGATGTCGCCCGCCTACCCGATCGGCGCGTTCTCCTATTCCTCCGGGATTGAATGGGCGGTCGAAGCCGGCGACATCGTCGATGCCACGACGTTGCGGGAGTGGCTCGCGGTAATGATCGGCGAAGGCGCAGGCTTTGCCGACGCGGTGTTGTTCAGTCACGCCCACGCCGCGATAACCACAAATGACGATGCGGCGCTTGCCGCCGTCGCCGAGCTTGCCCCTGCTCTCGTCGCCTCAAAGGAACGCTTTCTGGAAACGACGGCGCAAGGCCGCGCTTTCCTGGACACGACGCGGGCGGCCTGGCCGACCCCGGCGCTGACGCGCCTGCAAGCCGTTTGGAACGGGCCGATGGCGCTCCCCGTCGCCGCGGGCGCCGCGTGCGCCGGCCACGCGGTGGCGCGCGAAGTCGCGGTGCGCGCGTTCTTGCAGGCGCTGACCGCTAACTGGATTTCCGCCGGCATCCGGCTCATTCCGCTCGGGCAGACCGACGGCCAGCGCATCCTTGCCGCACTGGAAGATATGGTGGCGGCGACCGCCGCACGGGCGCTCGCAACACCGCTCGACGAAATCGGCACTTGCGCGTTCCGCGCCGACATCGCCGGCATGAAGCACGAGACCCAGTACACCCGATTGTTCCGATCCTAGTTGCGGGGGAAAAATGGTTCAGCTTGTCGACGGCGATATCAAGACCCGTGAGGTGCTCGACTGGAAAGGCATTCACGTCCTGCACGGCATCATGTCGTCGTGCTGGAAGAAGCTGCGGATTTTTCTCAACCTTAAGGGCATCGACTGGCAGTCGCACGTGATCGACCTGCCCAACAACGCCAACATGAGCGCGTGGTATCTCGGCATCAATCCGCGCGGCCTGGTTCCGGTTCTAGTCGACGACGGCGCGGTCCACATCGAGAGCAACGACATCATCACCTATCTGGAAAAGAAATTTCCGCAGCCGCAATTGATTCCCGCCGGCTACGAGCAAGAGGTGGCGAAGCTGTTGCATCACGAAGACGAATTGCACCTTGACATCCGGACGCTGAGCTTTCGCTTCGTGTTCAATCCAACACGGCCGCGAAAATCCGTGGCCGATCTCCAGCAGTACAAATTGGGTTCGGGCACCGTCGGCGGCCGAAAGGACGCAGCGATCGAGAAGCAAATCGAATTTTGGGGCGGCTATGCCGAGCACGGAATTTCGGACGAAGCGGCGCGCGCTTCGGCGCTTAAATTCCGGACCGAGTTCAGCGAACTCGACAACAAGCTTGCGAAGCAGCCCCATCTGATGGGCGATAACCTCTCGGTGCTGGATATCGCCTGGTTCATTTACGTCGACCGGCTGACCCTTGCCGCTTATCCGTTCAAGCGCCTGCATCCCCACGTTTCCGACTGGTTCGCGAAGCTGATGCAGCGGCCCGAATTCGCCAAGGAAGTCGCGCTGCCGCCGCAAGTCAGCGACGGCTTTGCCGCTACCCGGCGCGCGCACGAACAAGCCGGCAAGTCGCTGGAATTGGTCGCCGGCTTGTAATCGGAGCCAAGCATGACAGCTCATCACGGCCCATTGCGCGTCGGCGTCGGCGGCCCGGTCGGCTCCGGAAAGACCGCGCTGATGGATGCGCTCTGCAAGCGCCTGCGCGACCGCTATGAGATCGCCGCCATCACCAACGACATCTACACCAAGTGGGACGCCGAATATCTGGTGCGCTCCGGCGCGCTCGTTCCTGACCGCATCGCCGGCGTTGAAACTGGCGGCTGCCCGCACACCGCGATCCGCGAGGATGCCTCCGCCAATCTCGCGGCCATCGCCGACATGCGGCAGAAATTTCCCGCGCTCGATCTGGTGCTAATCGAATCCGGCGGCGACAATCTCGCGGCGACTTTTTCCCCCGAGCTTGCCGACCTGACCATCTACGTGATCGACGTCGCGGCGGGCGACAAGATCCCGTCGAAGGGCGGACCGGGCATCACCCGCTCCGATCTCCTGGTCATCAACAAGGTCGATCTCGCCCCTCACGTCGGCGCCTCGCTCGACCTCATGGACCGCGAGTCAAAACGGATGCGCGGCGAGCGGCCGTTCGTTTTCACCAATCTGCGCGCCGGCAAGGGCGTGGCCGAGATTGCAACCTTCATCGAAGAGAAGGGCGGGCTATCGGCGGCGTGATCTAAACGGCTCTCGACCGCCGTTCAGACTTCAGCGCGACGCTTTGATGTGCGCGCGCGACACTTCGCCAGCGTCCTTGCTATCGGCAATCCGTTCCGGAGGTAGCTCCTGCAGCGCGGTACGCAGCCGCCCTCCCGCCCGGTCAAGCGCGGCCACCGCTTCCGTAAGGCTTAAGCCGCGCAAAAGCAGAATCGCCAGTTTGACACTGCCATTAGCATGACCGAGAGCGTCGCGGACGTTTTCAATGCTGCTGCCGGTCAACCGCAGCACGATATTTTCTCTCCGGCGCGCGAGCTTGGCGTTCATCGCCTGCACGTCAACCATGAGACCTTGATGCACGCCGCCCAGGCGGATCATGACCAGCGACGATAGCAAGTTGAGCGCCACCCGTTGTGCCGTGCCGGCTTTCATCCGCGTCGAACCGGCGATTGGTTCAGGGCCGGTATCGAGCCAAATCGGGCAATCCGCTTCCTGCAAAATCGGCGTGTCGCGATTGTTGGCGATGCCAATGGTCAGGGCGCCGCAGCGTTTGGCCTCGCGCAGACAGCTCAGCGTAAACGGCGTCGTTCCGCTCGCGGCCACTGCGATCACGACATCGGATGCTTCGAGCCGGTGTTGTTGAACAAGCGCCAGCGCCCGCTCCGCGGCGTCCTCGGCATCTTCCACTGAGCGCAATAGCGCATCCTTGCCGCCGGCCATGAGAAGCAAAAGCCGGTCCTCCGGCCAGCTAAAAGTCGGAATAAGCTCGGCGCCATCTTGCACGGCCAGCCGACCAGAGGTTCCAGCACCCGCATAGACAAGGCGTCCGCCGGCCCTCAACCGGTGCTCCATCGCCAAGGCGGCCTGTTTGAGGGCGGGAATGACGGTGCGGACCGCGGCCACTGCGGCCATCTGCCCCTCGATCATGGCGTGGAGAACGTCGGACGGTTCCCAGAGATCGATATCTGAATAGCGCGGACTCGGTTGCTCGGTATCCATGGCGTCACAATGCAGGTTCACATTGCCTGCGTTCTAAAATCCAAACTATTTCCTCCTCAGTTTATTCTTAATTTTGTTGGACGGATGGCCGATGTCATTCAAGGGAGGAACCCGGACGTGAACGCCGATTTGCTTTTGCTCGGCATCGATGGCGGCGGTACGCGCTGTCGTGCCCGCTTGTGCACTTTGTCAGGCGAGGTGTTAGGCGAAGCCACCACTGGACCGGCCAATCTCCGCCTCGGACTGGAACAAACCTTCACCGCGGTGCTGGATGCGACGGCGCAGGTGCTTCACCAGGCCGGCTTGCCATCCTCGCACGTGCGGCGAATCGCAGCATGTCTGGCGCTGGCCGGCGCGAGTGAGCCGACCAATCTCGCGCAGGCGCGGGCTCACGCACATCCATTTTGCAAAGTCATGATCACTACTGACGCCCACGCCGCCTGCCTCGGCGCTCACGGTGGACGCGACGGCGGCGTCATTGTCGTCGGCACCGGCGCCATCGGCTGGGCAATAATGAAGGGCCGCTCCTACCGCGTCGGCGGGTGGGGTATGCCGATCTCCGACGAAGGCAGCGGCGCCTGGCTCGGTTGTGAGGTATTGCGGCGCGTCCTGTGGGCACTCGACGGACGCCTGGCATGGACCCCGATGTTGCGCACCGTTTCTGCCGGATTCGCCGACGATCCGCACACGATCGTTCGCTGGACGCAAACCGCTTCGCCGCGCGACTTTGCGGCACTTGCGCCCCGTATTTTTGATTGCGCCCGACAAGGCGATCCGGTCGCGGACGAATTGCTGACGCTCGCCGCCGCCCACATCGACGCGCTTGCGCGCCGGCTTCACGAGGCTGGTACGACGCGACTGGCAGTGGTCGGCGGCTGCGCTTCGTCGCTCAGACCCTGGCTGAGTGAAGAAACCAGATCGCGTTTGACGGATCCTGTCGGCGACGCGTTGTCGGGCGCGATTGGTCTGGCGCGCGCCGCGGCTCAGTCGCTGGTTCGGGTGGCGTGAGCTCTTCGGCACACCAGACGTCTGGCGAAACGAAGCCATTGGGCTCCGGCACGGCGGCAGAATTGCGCGAGGCGTCGGCTGCGGTCGATCGGCAAGCAAGCGAGATTGCGGTTCCGCTCACCGAACTTGTAACGAGCCTTGTGCGGCGATCGCCGGCATTGGCTGTGACCTGCGCGCGCGGCAGCTCGGCGCACGCCGCGACTTTTGCCAAACACGCCATTGAGCGCTACCTCGGCATTCCCGTCGCAGCCGCTGCTCCGAATATCGCCACCATCTATCGCCGCGAGCTTCGCCTCAAAGACCAGTTGTTTCTTGCAATCTCCCAGTCGGGATCAAGCGACGATCTGATTGAGGCGGCGACCGCGGCGCGCGCCGCCGGCGCGGTAACGGCGGCCATGGTCAACGATCCGCGAAGCGCGCTGGCGTCGGTTTGCGAGTTCGTTCTGCCCATGGCGGCGGGACCTGAACACAACGTGGCCGCCACAAAAACGTTTGTGGCATCGCTGGCCGCCATTTTGCGACTAACCGCCCGATGGGCCGGGAGAGACGATATATCCGCGGCCTGCGACCGGTTGCCCGCCCGCTTGGCGCGCGCGGCTGAAGTGAATTGGTTGCAGGCGCTGCCGCTACTCGCCGCCGCCGGCAGTTTGGTTGTGATCGGGCGCGGTCCGACGCTCGCGATCGCCCGGGAGGCGGCGCTCAAGCTCAAGGAGACATGCTCGATGCATGCCGAGGCTTTCAGCAGCGCCGAGTTTCGTCATGGCCCGATTGCACTCGTCACCCGCAACTATCCGGTTCTCGTGCTCACACCCACTGACGAATCCGCTGAAGGTTTTTCAGATCTCGTAGCTGACCTTCGCGGCAAAGGCGCTTGCGTCCTTGTTGCCGAATCCGGCGAGACGCAACGCTGCCCCCTCCCCGTGCTAGCCCCTGACCAACCGGAGACTGACGCGATCTGCCTCGTTCAAAGCTTCTACGGTTTTCTGGTCCACCTTGCCGCGCGGCGCGGGATCGATGCCGATCATCCCCGGCATTTGCAGAAAGTCACACGCACCCGATGAGCGGGAGTGCTCACGCCGTCGCTGCCCGCCGGGTGTTTGACGGGACGAGCGTGCACGAGGATTCAGCGGTTTTGATCGACGGGAGCCGTGTCGCGGCTGTCGTTCGCCGCGGCGAAATTCCACGGTCCATGGAGGTGCGCGAACTTCCAGGCGACACGTGGCTCGCGCCCGGTTTTATCGACATCCAGGTCAACGGCGGTGGCGATGTTTTATTCAACGACGAACCGACACCGGATACCATTCGCAGGATTGTCGCGGCGCATCGCAAATTTGGAACGACCACGCTCCTGCCGACGCTGATCAGCGACGGCTTTGAGAAGATGGCCGCTGCGTTGGCGGCCGTGGATGCGGCAGCCAAATCAGAACCGGGCGTTCTCGGCATCCATCTCGAGGGTCCGTTTCTCTCGCCAGCAAAAGCAGGCGTTCATAAACGGGAGTTGCTGCGCCCGCCAACTGATAAAGATCGTGACATACTCACCGCTCGCCGCAATGGCGTGACGCTCGTGACGTTGGCGCCGGAAGTGGTGACCGAGCCATTCATTGCCGCTCTTGCCGCGGCAGGCGTGCGCGTCTCACTTGGCCATTCGATGGCGACTTACGCGCAGACGATTGCGGCGATGAAGGCGGGTGTTACGGGATTTACGCACCTCTTTAACGCGATGCGGCCGCTCGAGAGCCGTGAGCCGGGCCCGATTGCCGCTGCGCTTGAATCGCCACGGGCGTGGTACGGATTGATTGTCGATGGCCTGCATGTGGCGCCGGCCATGTTGCAGCTTGCGTTGCGCGGCGCCGGTCATCCCATCTTGGTCACAGATGCAATGCCGCCGGTCGGCGGCGCGCGGGACCGTTTCACGCTCCAGGGACGGACCGTTGCCGTGCGCGAAGGACGTTGCATGACAAGCGACGGAACGCTCGCGGGCGCTTATCTCGATATGGCGACCGCGGTACGCAATTGCGTGCGTCTCCTGAACGTCCCCCTCCCGAATGCGCTCCGTTTTGCCTCGAGCAATCCCGCGGAGTTTCTCGGCCTCGGTCACATGCTCGGCAGGCTCGCGCCGGGATTTCGCGCCGACATGGTGGCGTTCAACGCCGCTACGATAGAAGTGCTCGCCACCTGGGTTGCGGGGTGCCCGACTGAAGATTCGACGACTCAAGACAACGCAAGTCGGGAGCCCAGGAAAAGCCGTCGGTAGCCTTAACAGGTGGCCGTCCTTTTTAACACTTTTCCCCAGCCAGATCAGCTAGTTACGCAACGCCGCATTTCTTCCTTTTATGCGACTTTTGTGCGGCGCACAAAATTCTAGATTTCCCGGTCATAATGCGTTAGCGACAGGCCTTCCACCGAACAAAAGAGGGGAACTTTCGCCAATGAAAATGCTGTTTGCTGCGTGTCTCGTTCTCGGCGCCCTGAGCACAAGCGCGGGCGCCGTCGACATGGCTGAACTCGCCCCGTGCAAGCCGGCTGCAGCGCGGCTGTGTGACCGCTCCGCGGGCATGACCTGGAGCAACTTGCTCCAATGTGGCGCGACGCTCGCCGCGCAAAGCTGGCGCGTCGGCAGCTCCTGCCGTGAAGTTCTGCGGAAGTACGGACAACTATAACCTTCGTTCGGACCGATCGCAGTAATGGCCCCGGCCTCCGCGCCGGGGCTTTTCTTTTGAGCCGCAAAAATTTCTTGCCGCTCCGGGAATAAACCCGGCCCTCACCCCGTCTCGTCTCTGGAAGCCCGAAAACCGCCGACCTCCGGCGGCCGGCTTAAAGGAGATGGGCAGTGAGCGAATTCGATGGCGAGACCGGCCTCAACCGCCGCAAGGTTCTGGAATGCATGACCTGGGTCGGCACCGGCGTCCTGTGGACGATTGCCGGCGGCGTGCCCCACTCCATCGGACTCATCGGCGAGGCCCAAGCTGCCGAGCCGCGCGGGCTTACCTTCGCGCAGATCAGCGACAGCCATATCGGCTTCGAAAAGCCGGCCAATCCGAATGCGCGCGGCACGCTGGAAGAGGCGATCGCCAAGATCGGTGGATTGCCGGAGAAGCCGGCGTTCATGATCCACACCGGCGACATCAGTCACCTGTCGAAGGAAAAAGAGTTCGACGACGCCGACAGCATCATTTCGCAGTCGCGTCTCGACGTGCATTACGTGCCCGGCGAACACGACTTTCTCGATCCGGATCAAAAGCTCTATCGCGAACGCTATGGGCGCGGCGCCAAGGGCGCCGGGTGGTACAGCTTCGACGCCAACGGCGTGCACTTCATCGGGCTTAACAATGTCGTCGACCTGAAAGCCGGCGGGCTGGGCAATCTCGGTCCCGAGCAGCTCGAGTGGCTCGAGGACGATGTGAAAAGCCGCTCGGCGTCGACGCCGCTTGTCGTGTTCGGGCACATCCCGCTGTGGACGGTTTATCCGGAGTGGGGCTGGGGCACCGACGACGGCGCGCAGGCATTGTCCTATCTCAAGCGCTTCGGCTCGGTGACCGTTCTCAATGGCCACATCCATCAAGTGATGCAGAAAGTCGAAGGCAACGTCACTTTCCACACCGCGCGCTCGACCGCATTCCCGCAGCCGGCTCCCGGCGCCGCCGCCTCGCCCGGCCCGATGAAAGTTCCCGAGGAGCAGTTGCGCCAAATGCTCGGCGTCGCCGACGTGACCCTGAAAGAAAGCGGCGCGCGGCTCGCCATCGTCGATTCGCCGCTGAAGAGCTAAAGGAAAGCAAAAATGTTGCGTTTTATTTTTACCGCGGCCGGGCTCGGCGCGGTGACCGGCGTGTTGCTTGGCGCCGGCGTACTGCTCGCCGCCGAACCACCCACCACCATCTCGATCAACAACTTCACCTTCACGCCACCGGCGCTGACGGTGAAGACCGGGACCACGGTGACCTGGACCAACAAGGACGACATTCCGCACGGGATCGGCTCCTCGACCAACGCGTTTACCAAATCGAAGGCGCTCGATACCGACGACAGCTATTCGTTCACCTTCACCACGCCGGGGACTTACAAATATTTCTGCTATCTGCATCCCCACATGGTCGGCTCGATCGTGGTTGAGGCCGCGACCGGTAGCGCCGCCACGCAATAATGTTAAAAAGGCTGTCACAAGATGATCGCCGGGGCGCCGGACTTCATACGATGGCAAACGATGAAGCGGCCGAACACGAGCGGATGCGGCGCTTTCGCGACGCCGCATTGCCGTACCTCGACGATGTGTTCACGCTGGCGCGCTATCTGGTCCGCGACCCGGTCGATGCCGACGATGCGGCCCAGGAATGCTACGTGCGGGCGCTGCGCCATTTCGACAGCTATCGCGGGCCGGCGATGAAACCGTGGCTGCTCGCGATATTGCGTAACGTGTGCAACGACGAATTTGCGCGGCGGCGCGACCGGGAAATTCCGACCGATTACGCGGCAGACGAAACCGCGGCGGAAACCATGCCGGTATGGCAGGAGGCGCAAGCCTCGCCGGAAGGATTGATGTTGCGAGAGCAGGACAACGCTAATATCCGCCGCTTGGTCGCGGAGCTTCCCGAGCCGTTTCGCGAGGCCATTGTACTTCGCGAGATCAACGATCTTTCCTATCAGGAGATCGCCGAGGTTTCCGGCGTGCCGGTGGGAACAGTTATGTCACGCCTGGCGCGAGCGCGCACCATGCTGCGCTCGGCGTGGAATGCCGCCGAAGCCGCCGCGCCGTCCACGGCTTCCGCGGGGTCAGGCCCGGGAGCAAGCCCATGAATTGCGCCGATTCCGAAGTCCTGATGCATGCGCTGATCGACGGCGAGCTCGACGCCGGGCATGCCCATGAGATTGAAACGCACATCGCGGGCTGTCCGGTCTGTGCGGAAAGGCTGGCGTCGTTCCGGGCCATGCGCAACGCCATTGGCGCGGCCGCGCTGAAAGAGACCGCGCCGCCGCAGTTGCGCAACCGCATTGAGGAATTGCTCACGCCGCCAAAGCCGGTGGCCAACGTCGTTCCGCTGCGACGCGGTTTTCAGCCGAGCCGGCGATCGTTCTTCCGCGGATTTGCGATGGGCGCAGGGCTTTCCGCAGTAGCCGCCGCCGGTCTCGTCCTCGCCGTCATCCCCACCAATCAGGGACAGGAGATTTCCGACGATCTTCTCTCGGCGCATCTTCGTTCGCTGCAAGGTAACCATCTGCTCGATGTGGTCACAAGCGACCAGCACACCGTGAAGCCGTGGTTCAACGGCCGGCTCGAAGTGGCGCCGCCGGTCATCGACCTCACAGCGCAGGGTTTCACGCTGCTGGGCGGCCGGCTCGATTATCTCGCCGGCGAACCCGTCGCCGCCATTGTTTATCAGCGGCGCAAGCACATCATCAATTTGTTTATCGCCCGGCATTCGGCAGCGAAGCCGCTCGCGGCGGCTTCCGAAAGCATGCAGGGCTATAACATCCGCCACTGGACCGAGAACGGGCTCGACCTCTGGGCAGTGAGCGATCTCGCCGGCAGCGAACTGGACGAGTTCGTGCAGAAGATCACCGCCGGCTTGCGCCCCGCCGGCGCGTCCTGACGCCGGGAGGTCGCGCCATCAATCGGTCTTGATCGCCGCCTTGGCGTCGGCCGTCGCCTTCCTCCGCATGTCCTCGAACAACTTGCGGCCCGGCGCGATTTCCTTTTCTTGCGGAAAACCGGCCATGATGTCGTCGAACAGGCCCTGCACCTCGTCTTTGAACTCGCCGTGCGGGAGAATGTAGGCGTCGTTACTTTGAATGCCGCGCAAGACGCGCTCGCCGAGTGCGATCGGATCCATGCCATCGGCCATGTCGGGATTGAACAAATCGGGCTTCCCGGAGTCGCCACCGGCGGCTTCCGGTTCGTGCCCGGGGCGATGCTGCTCCGCTTCCAGAATCCGCGACCGCGTCATGCCGGGGCACAAAACCGACACGCCGATATTGTGCGCGCCCAAAGCGAGCCGCAGTGAATCGGTCAAGCCGCGCACAGCGAACTTCGACGTTGCATAAAGGCCGCCACCCGACGGCAGCGGAATGATCCCGGCCATCGACGAGGTGTTGACGACGTGGCCGCCCTCGCCGTGCGCGATCATTTTCGGCAGGAAACTGACAACGCCGTTGACGACGCCGCCGAGATTGGTGCCGAGCACCCAGTCCCAATCCTCGTAGGTCGCGCTTTCGATCGGCAGGTTGCCGTAGACGCCGGCGTTGTTGCAGAGAACGTGCACCTTGCCGAACACGCGCTCGGCTTCGTCCGCGGCCGCGGCCATCGCCTTGCGGTCGGTCACGTCGACCTTGATGAAGTGATAGTCGCGATTGGTGCTGGCTGCGAGAATGCGCGCCGCCTCATCGAGGCGCTCCTGCAAAACATCGGCGATGATGACCTTCATCCCCGACTTCAGGAACACCTGCGCCATGCCGAAGCCGATGCCGCTCGCGCCTCCGGTGATAAACGCCACTTTGCCTTCGACGTGTTTCATGGCTTCGCTCCCGTCTAATCCGCGACGCCGACCTGCATGCCGCCGTCGATAACCATCTGCGAGCCGGTGACAAAGCTCGACGCCGGCGAGGCGAGAAACAAGGCGAGACCTTTCATCTCCTCGGTCGAAGCCATGCGGTGCAGCGGTATGACTCTCGAAAAACCTTCCTGGACTTCCTTGGTGTGCACGTGGCCGCCCCCGATATTGGTGATGAACGGCCCGGGCGCGATGGCGGTGACGAGAATGTTGTACTTGGCAAGCTCCAGTGCCGCGTTGCGCATCAAATGCGCGGCGCCCGCTTTCGCGGCCATGTAGGCGGCACCGATCGCGCCCTCGATGACAAACGCCGCGACCGACGTGGTGACAATGATCCGACCCGACTTGCGCGGCTTCATGTGCTTTGCCGCCGCCTTGATGGTGGTGAAAACGGAATTCAGGTTGGTGTCGATGACGTGGTCCCACCGCTCGTCGGTGTAATGTTCGATCGCCGCGTCCACCGGACGCGTCTTGCGATCGAAGGTGATGAATCCCGGCCCCGGATCGATGCCGGCATTGGCGAACGTCACGTCGAGGCGGCCGTAATTGGCAACGACTTCGTCGAAGGCGCGATGCACGGCTGCGCGATCGGTGACGTCGACCACTTTGCCGTCGACGTCGTACCCGAGCTTCTTGAGACGGCCAACCTCGCGGTCGATCCCGGCGCGATCGATATCCAGCATGGTGACGCGCGCGCCGTTCTCGGCGAGCACTTCGACAAAACACAGGCCGAGCCCGCTCGCTCCGCCGGTGACGACGGCGCCGTAGCCCTCGACCTTGAACATTTCTGCCGCTTTCATTTACGTCTCTCCCCTTTTCGGTTTCGTGTTTTGAACTTTGCAGCGCCGGAATCGCGGCCGATTTCCGGCCTGACTGTGCGCGTTGCGCGTTGATTGTTGTGATGCGCCTTAAGCGCGCCCCGTCTGCTTGCGCGCCGCTTCGAGATGACCGTAGCTCTGCACCGGCGCGCACATCAGAAAGCGGTAGCCTTCCTTGACAACCCGCTCAACGTTGCCTTGCTCGACATGCGGGTGGCCGACCACGACATCGTGTTTCTTGCAGGCGTCGACCACACGCTTCATCCATTCGAGCACCGTCTTGTGCTCGTATTGGCGCGGATAGCCGAGTTCCTGCGACAGGTCGCCTTCGCCGATCAGGATGGCGCCCACGCCTGGCACGTTTTTCAAAATATCATCGAGATTCTCCACGCCACGCGTGTCCTCGATTTGCAGGATGCAGAAAATCTCGCCCTGCGGATTGAGCGGCCACACGTCGGCCTTCTTATAATATTCCTGCTGCGTCAGCCCCCAATACCGCGCCGCCGTGGTCGGACCGTCGCCGCGAATACCGGCAGGGTGAAAGAATGACGCGTCGCTCAACCGCGGATAACGGCAGGCGCCTACCGCATTGGCGGCCTCCTCGACTGTCGAGATGTGCGGAAAGACCACGCCGTAGCAACCGAGGTCGAGCGCCTGCTTGGCTTGCCATTGCGCCATCTCGACACCGTTGACCGGCACGCGCGCCATGGGAGTCACACCGGGAACGACGGAGCCCGCCTTGGCGATCTGCGCGCGGTTGAGCATGTATTGCAGGCAATCGCGCAGCATCCGGCCGTCCCACGGCTGATGCTCCATCTCGAAAACGCAGCCGTCGAATTTCGATGCGCTGATCGCCACCGCGCTGTTCACTTCCGCAGGAGAAAAGCAGGTCAGCGCGTGCTGGCCGGCTTCGAGCGCGCGGATAATGCCGTTCAATCGCGGTAGATCAGCCATTCCTCAATTCCCTCTGCAAACGCAAAACGCTATCCTAGACCGTGCAATCATGATCGTCATGCCCGACCTCGTGTCGGGCCACGCCCGGCCGTGACGGTTTCTGTGGTTTGACAATCCCGTCCCGCACCCTAGCATTGAATCTCGAAACAGAACGGCGACTTGAACATGATTATTGATTGCCACGGCCATTACACCACCGAGCCGAAGGATTTGCATCGTTTTCGCAAGGAACAGACCGCGGCCGCCAACGCCAAGGACAAGATCGCGATGCCGTCGCGGGCGTCGTTGAAAATATCCGACGACGAAATTCGTGAAAGCATCGAGCAGAACCAGCTCAAGTTGCAGCGCGAGCGCGGCACCGACCTGACGATTTTTTCGCCGCGCGCTTCCGGCATGGGGCATCACGTCGGCGACGAGAGCGTCAGCCTCGAGTGGTCGCAGATTTGCAACGATCTCATTGCCCGCGTCTGCTCGCTCTACCCGCAGAATTTTATCGGCGTGTGCCAGTTGCCGCAGTCGCAGGGCGTGCCGCCGCAACATTCGGCGGCCGAACTTGAGCGCTGCATCAAGGAGCTCGGCTTCGTCGGTTGCAATCTCAATCCCGATCCGTCGGGCGGTTATTTCAACTCACCGCCGCTCACTGACAAATCGTGGTACCCGCTCTACGAGAAGATGATCGAGCTTGACGTGCCGGCGATGATCCACGTGTCCGGCTGCTGCAATCCGGCGATGCACACCACCGGCTCGTATTATCTGAACGCCGACACCATGGCGTTCATGCAGCTCATTCTCTCCGACCTGTTCAAGGATTTCCCGAAGCTGAAACTGATTATCCCCCACGGCGGCGGCGCGGTGCCGTTTCACTGGGGGCGTTTCCGCGGGCTGGCGCTCAACAACGGACGGCCGGAACTCAACGAAATCATCAAGAACAATATTTTCTTCGACACCTGTGTCTATCACCAGCCCGGCATCAACCTGCTGGCCGAAGTGGTGCCGGTCGACAACATCCTGTTCGCCTCGGAAATGGTCGGCGCGGTCAAGGGCGTCGACCCGAAGACCGGCTTTTACTTCGACGACACCAAGCGCTACGTCGACGCGTCGCCACGGCTCGACGACGTCGGCCGGCGCAAGATTTTCGAAGCCAACGCGTTCAAAGTCTATCCCCGGCTGAAGACCAAAGTGCCGGCGAAGGCGGCGGTATAATTCTTTTCGATGAGGTTGGCTGTTGACCCCCTGCCTGGCCCTCCCCCTTGCAGGGGGAGGGAAAAGCAGCCGGTCACTCGTTTCCTCCCCCTGGAAGGGGGAGGATTAAGGTGGGGGTCCATTAAACTGCGCTGCGACTGAGGTTTGAATCGCTTTGGCAAAATCCGCGCGGACCAAGAAAAACAACAAACCCCACGTCGTGCGGTTCGGGCAGCGCGAGATCGAGACGCTCGGCCTCGCTCAGGGTTTCTGGACCGATCTCTATCATCGCTTGATGACGGTCTACTGGCCGGTATTTTTCGGTTCGGCGGCGCTGATCTTTGTTGTTCTGAACGCGATTTTCGCGCTCTTGTTCGCGCTCGGCCATCAGCCGATCGCCAACGTCCCCGACGATCGCTTTCTCGACCTGTTTTATTCTCGATCGAGACGCTGGCGACGGTCGGCTATGGCGACATGCATCCGCAGACCGAGTACGGGCACCTCATCGCCACCATCGAGATTTTCACCGGCATGTGCTTTCTCGCCGTGTTGACCGGCCTCGTTTTCGCCCGGTTTTCGCGCCCCCGCGCCCGCTTCGTGTTCGCGACCCAGGCCGTGGTGACCAACCACGAGGGGCGACCGACGCTGATGATCCGCACCGCCAACGCCCGGCACAACACCATCTCGCGCGCCACGGCGCGGCTTTGGCTCATTCGCGCCGAGCGAACCAAAGAAGGCGACCAGCTGCGCCGCTTTTACGATTTGAAGCTCGAGCGCAGCGAACACCCGATGTTCGTGCTGAGCTGGATGCTGTTTCACTCCATCGACAAGGACAGCCCGCTTCACGGCGTGGACCGAGTCCGAGTTCAAAAAACCGAAGCGCTGTTCGTGCTCAACGTCGGGGGGCTCGACGACAGCTCGGCGCAACAGCTTTATGCCCGGCATATCTATGCGACGCACGACGTGCACTGGCACCACCGCTACGTCGACATCACCAGCGTTTCGCCGCAAGGCCGTTTCCTACTCGACTACAGGAAGTTCAACGATACGGTCCCCGACAAGTTGAGTCGCGAAGCCCGCGTCGCGCCGTGAGCTCTTAGTATCATCGTTGTGCCTTCTTGCTTTGGCTCGCGGCCGAGCCATCTTCTCGGGCAGAGGTTTACCGCCAAGGCCAAGGGGTTTTGACCATGTCGATCCGCCCCGTTAAGCGCATCGTTTCTTCAAAGCCGACCATCGAGGGCGCCGGCGTGCACCTGCGCCGCGCGTTCGGCTTTGGCGACACCGCCGA
Organism: Xanthobacteraceae bacterium; assembly: GCA_036490575.1. Classification (GTDB taxonomy): domain Bacteria; phylum Pseudomonadota; class Alphaproteobacteria; order Rhizobiales; family Xanthobacteraceae; genus BOG-931. The sequence goes on along the minus strand of DASXDP010000051.1, from coordinate 8,850 downwards.
GTTCGATCCGTTTCTGCTGCTCGACGATTTCCGCAACGACCGGCCGGAAGAGTATCGCGCCGGCTTTCCCTGGCATCCGCACCGCGGCATCGAGACCATCACCTACGTGCTGGCCGGCGATGTCGAGCATCGCGATAGTCTCGGCAACAGCGGCAATCTCGGCGCCGGCGACGTGCAGTGGATGACGGCCGGCCGCGGCATCCTGCATCAGGAAATGCCGCAGGGCGACGCGCAGGGCCGCATGCACGGCTTCCAGCTCTGGTCCAACCTGCCGTCATCGCTGAAAATGACGGCGCCGCGCTATCAGGACATCAAGGCCGGCGAGATTCCGGAAATCGTCGACGATGACGGCACCGGCGTCCGCGTGGTCTGCGGCGACTTTTGGGGCAAGCGCGGTCCGGTCGAAGGCGTCGCCGCCGATCCGCGCTATCTCGACATCACGGTGCCGGCGGGAAAGCGCAAGACGCTGCCGGTCGAGCTCGAGCGCCACGCCTTCGCTTATGTCTTCGAAGGCTCCGGCAACTTCCGCGCCGCCTCACAGCCGTTCGGTGTGCTGACCGAAAAGACCGACGGCGTGAACGAGATTTTAGTCCGCGAACAGACCGGCGACCGTTCGCTCGTGCTGTTCGATTCCGGCGACGAGGTCACCGTGCAGGCCGGCGATCGGGGCATCCGCTTCCTGCTCGTGTCCGGAAAACCGATTAAGGAGCCGGTGGCGTGGTACGGCCCGATTGTGATGAATACGCAAGCCGAGTTGCGTCAGGCGGTCGCGGAACTGCGCAGCGGGACCTTCATAAAATAATTTTCGCAAATAATCTCCGACGGCACTTGCATTGATCGCCGGCCGCCGTATGCCTTAAGCGGCATGAACAAAGTCCTGGTTGTTGACCAAAACGCCGCGATTTATCGCGACCGGTTGCAAGCGGAATTTCCGGCACTGCAAATCCTCGCCGCCCGCGACGGCGAGGAGTTGCCGCAAGACCTCTCCGACGTCGAGGTGTTGATCGGTTTCGGCATGGGATTGCCGGAAGATTTCTACCGGCGGGCGAGCGGTCTCAAGTGGGTGCAGTGCCTGGCGACCGGCGTCGACCACTTGCTGCGGCAGCCGGAGCTCAATCGCGCCACCATCCTCACCAGCGGACGCGGCATTCACGGGGCGCCGATGCGCGAAACCGTGCTTTATCTGATGCAGGGCATAAGCCGCAACGTGGCGCGGCTCGTTGAAGACAACAAGGCGCACGTCTGGGATCGGCGGTTTTATAATCTTCTCCACGGCAGGACCGCGGTCATCGTCGGCATTGGCGTGGTCGGGATCGCCATCGGCCAGCTCCTGAAAGCTTTCGGCATGTGCGTCATCGGCCTGACGCGCACGCCCCGCGAGGTTGAAGGCTTTGATGAAGTGCTGCCGATGGCGCAGTTACACGCCGCCGCCGCGCGCGCCGACTATCTGATCAACATCCTGCCGGCGACGGCGGAGAACGCGCAGATTTTCAACGGCAAACTTTTCGCCGCCATGAAGCCTTCGGCCTACTACATCAACGCCGGCCGCGGCCAGACGACGGACGAAACCGCGCTGATCGAGGCGTTGCAGCAACGCCGCATTGCCGGCGCGGGCCTCGACGTGTTTCAGACCGAGCCGCTGCCGGCCTCCAGTCCGTTGTGGGCATTGCCAAACGTCTTCATCACCCCGCACCTCGGCGGCTACACCGCCGACTACGAAGATCTGATCACGCCGCTGATTAGCGAAAACCTGCGGCTCTATATGGCCGGCCGGCAGAGCGAGATGCAGAACATCGTCAAACGCTGACGGGTAAGTGCATCGGGTACAGCGCCGGCTAAGCCCACGGCCGCACGACAATGCGGCCGACGATATCTCCCGAGTTCGTCAGGAAGTCGTGTGCCTCGCCAACGCGCGCGAGCGGGAAGCGCGCGGCAATCCGGGTGCCGATGCGGCGCTCGGCGAGGAGCTTTAGCACCGCCAGCATGTCGCTCATGCGCGCGCCGCGAATGCCGAGCAGGTTGAGCTCGAGCCGGATGAGGTCGCTGGCCGTGAACGGCATCGGCTCGCGGCCTTGTTCGCTTGAGACGACCAGGCTGCCGCCAAGCCGCATCACGGTGCCGAGCAGTCGCAGGATGTCGGGGCTGCCGGTATAATCGACCGCGTGATCGACGCCCTCGCCGCCGGTCAACGCCAGCACTTCGGCACGGGCTTTTTCCGAATCGCCGGTGACGACAGCGGCGTCGGCCCCGAGTTCGCGCAACACGGCCGCCTTGCTGGCGTGACGCGTCAGAGCAATCGTGCGCGCGCCGGCAAGCTTGCACAATTGCAGCGTCGCCTGGCCCATGCCGCCCGACGCGCCGGCAATCAGCACCGTGTCGCCGAGCCGCACCCGCAGCCGGTCGCGCACGACGCGATGCGACGACGAGAACGGCCACAGCGCGACGCCGGCCTGCTCGTAGTCGATCCCGTCCGGCAGCGGCAGCCACATGCGCTCGTCGCGCACCAGATATTGCGCATAAGAGCCGAACGCCTGGTGGCCGGGGATGGCGAGATTGCGCGACAGATTGCCGAGCCCGCGCGCGGTTTCTATCCCCTCCGGGTCCTCGGGATGAGTGACGCCGATGACGCGATCGCCCGGACGGAATTTTTTCGCCGCGGGCCCGACGGCGACGACTTCGCCCGCCGCTTCCCGGCCCAATTGCTGCGGCAACGGAAATGGCGCGCGTCCGGGAAGCTGATAGCGGGCGAGATCGCCGGCGCGATATTTGACGTCCCAGCGCGATACCGAGCCGGCAAAGTTCTTCACCAGCACATCCCGCTCGCCGAGCGGCGGCAGGTCGTATTCGCCGTACACCAGCTTTTCCGGGCCGCCATACTCGAACAGGCGCACCGCGAAAGTTTTGGTCGGTATAGTCATTGTTGGACGCTAATGTCTTTCGAGTTGCCAGCTATACCCGAAACCTAAAAACGCGGCGCCGGAGCGGCTTCAGGAATTGAACGCCCAATTCCTTGCAGGCGCTCGGCTCAGCCGGAATTGACGGCCTCTGGATCGTCGTCCTCTGCACCTAAGACTTTGCCGGTCTTTACGTTCACCATGTGCGCCTGCTGGCACTTCTCGCAGTACATCGACTCGTAAGGACCGTCTTCCGGCTCGAAATTGTATTCATCCGGAATATCCTCAACGACGACAAAGCCTTTGACCATGGCGCCGGTGTTTGGGCAGCGGTACAGGAAAGAGGTCATTTGGCAATGTCCGTGAAGGCAACGCCACTCGGAACGGACTTCCTCTTCTCAGGTGGCGGATGACTCAGCCGCGATTTCGTGAGCCATTTCGGACCAGGTCAAGCCCGCCAAATCGGGTGCCGAATGGATTTCTCCGCACCGGCGGCACTTCCGCAGCGAGACGTCGGCAGCAAAATGGGAGGATATCTCCTGATATTTCGCTTGCGACACGCTCGCCTCGGTATCCCACACCTTTCGGTAGACTTCGCCGTCGCAATTGTCACAGTACCACGCCACACCCTCGAGGCCGGCATGCATCTGCTTGTAGCGCAGCATGACGCTTGTCTCTGAGGGGACAATGCGGTGCGGCGCGCCGGCGGGCACGTAAACGAAGCTACCTGGCTTCAGGGCAAAGTGATTGACGCCCGTGCCCTTGAATTCGACCGTCGCGGTGCCGGACATGAGCGCGAGCAAACTATCCTTGCCGCAGATGAGATAAAACGGTTGCGGCCGATCATTCCTGCTCAGATGCACTTGCACCTGCTTGTCGTCCGGCAACATCGGCTTCTCGGCGTAGGCGCCGATTTTTGCCGCCTCGCGCAAGGCCTGGAATGTCTTTTTTCGCATCGTCGCACCTTTTACGGCGCCGCGCCCGCCGCATCGTTAAGAGCCGTGCGGGCAGCTATCGCCGCCGTGCTCTGATCGGCGTATTTGTCCCAACCCCAGGCCGCGACCGGAAAGTCACGGTTGACGTGGCCGCATTTGGCGCAGACGTGATGCGCCTTGTCGTTGTTGTATTCCGCGAAAAGCCCTGGCAGGGCTGCCACCGAAACGAACGGGAAATTCGCTTCGGTTGCCTCTTGGGTCGGCGTCGCATCGAACTCCTTGAAGAAGATTTGCTCGTGGCATTTCTCGCAGCGCAAACTGCAGGCCTCGGTCTGCACGCCGGATTCAGCCTGCATTTGCGTAATCACGAAAGTGGCGAATGACTTCGCGTCTTTCTCGTTTTTCAGAAACGAATTTACGCCGTGGATGACCGCTCCGATAAAAACCTGACCGGTTGGCAGCACCGCGCCATTGGCGGCCAATGTCAGGACGATCTCGTGCTGCGTGTTGTGGTGGAAGAAATGCCCGTAATCGGCGTCGGGGCCGCCGATCAACAGCGCGGAGGCCGGTACCATTGCGCCCGGATGCAAATAAGGAAACAAGGGCTTCAGCTGGGTATTGCTGCCCTGCGCCACATCGAAGGCGTTGGCATGCATCGGCGGCCGATCGCGGCGCGGCGGCGGGATGACGAGATTGTCAACGGACATGATTCTCCCTCCCCTGTTCATTTGCTGTGTTGTTTGACCATCTGCTCCAATTCGCCGCGTGAGGCGGAGAAATGCACCTCGTGCGTCTCGTCGATCGGGAAGCCGAGCATTTCCATCTGCTCTTCGAGTTTTTCTTTGGACTCGGCTTCGAACACGGAAACGATAAATCCCGAGGCGATGTTAGCGTAGATTTGCCTGAATACCGCGGTCTTGGCCGCAAGCACGTGAGGCGCGTTCTGCACCATCTCGTCGCTTTTCAGACCCGGCGACCGGTGAACGGTGATGAATTGCGGCATGTCGTTTCCACCTTCGTTGAGTTGATTATAGACAATCTGCCTTTCTATAACCCGACTTCTTCGGCCAATCGCCGCGTACGCCGAGCGGCCCAGCCACTACGGTTCCCCGCCTTGGCATCGAGCGTCCGCTGGACACGAACGATCAGCCGCTTGAAAGTGCGCAGTTCTCTCTCGCTCAAGCCGGCCGTCGCCTCCTCATTCACCGCGGCGATAATCGGCGACATCGTCGACGCCAATCGCTGCCCGCGGCGTGTCAGGAAAATGAAACTCTTGCGGCGGTCTTCATCCGACTTTGTCACCGTGACAAGTCCTCCGCGCTCGAGCAGTTGAACGGCGACCACCGTGGTCGGTCCCTGGCGCCCGACACGCTGGGTCAGCTCACCCATCGAAAGGCCGTCCTCCTCCCACAGTTCGCGCAGATAGCGCCATTGACTGACGGTCAGTCCATGCTCCTCGGCGCGCCGGTCCATGACTGCCTGCCACGTCTCAGCTAACTGCCGCACGTGGTAGCCAAGGCTTCGCTCCAGCGGCAGCAGATTTGCTTCTGTTTCGCCACGAGATGCGGGCAAGCCGCCGACGGCGTGCAGATTAGTCATGCTAGATCGACCTGGCCAAATTCGATAGATATCTACTAAACTAGCTTAGACCCGGCAAAAAGCGCTGTCAAAGGATCGCCATGGAACCTCGCCTCGACCGCCCGATTGCACTGCACATGATGGGCGACTGGGGGATCGCCAATCTGCATCGAATCTGCGGCTGGATCAGCGCGGAGCTGTGGCGACGGTCGCCTGCGGGATCGAAGTTTGCCACGTGGGCGGGCCGCGGCGGCAGCGACGCCATCACTGCCGTGCTCGATGGCGACGTGCAGACCGCGCTGTTCGTGCCGGCCCCTTTCGGCCGCACGATCTTCGAAGGACGCGGCATTTGCGAGCGGCCGGATGTCGGGCGCTTGCGTGCGCTTGCGACGCTCCCGCAGGACGATCGGCTGGTTTTCGCGATCGATGCCGGTTTCGGCATTCGCAGTTTCGCCGAACTGCGCGCCAAGCGCCCGGCGCTGCGACTCTCGACCGCGTGGGACGACGGCGTCAACATGACCGGCTTCGCCTCTTTTCGCATGTTGGATGCGCTGCATATTCCGGCCACAACAATCGAGTCGTGGGGCGGCAAGCTGATCCTCGGCGAAGCGCCTTGGGATATCGTTCCGCGGGTCACGAGCGGCGAAGCCGACGCCATTCTTTTCGAGGCAGTGATGACGCCCTATTGGCGCGACATGTGTGCCGCGAGAAAAATGAACTTTCTCAGCATTGACGATTCCGCGCTCGATGAGCTGGAGCGCAGCTTCGGCTGGCAGCGGGCGGCCGTTCCAATCGACAGATTCCCCGGTCTGGCGGCGCCGTTCCAGGCGCTCGACTTTTCTGATTTTCTTTTGTTTTGCCGGGACGATTTTCCCGATGACATCGCGTATGTCATCGCCGCGCTGCTCTGCGAAACACCGGAAATACTAGAAAGCCAATACCGCCACATTCCTCCTAAAGACAGTCCAGTGACCTATCCACTGGAGCCCCGGAAGATGGCCGCCACCTCTATTCCGCTGGCCAACGGGGCCGAACGATACTACCGCGAGCGCGGTTATCTGTAGCGGGCGCCACCGCGACCTATTCCGGCGGCGTGCCGTTTTGCGCCAACACTTCGCCGGCAAGATAAAGCGAGCCGGCGATGATGACGCGCGGCGCCGGCTCCAGCCCGAGACCGGCGGCGGCGGCGAGCGCACCGCCGATATCCTCGCGGGCAATCGCCGGAATGCCGATGCCGCGGGCGATTTCGGCGAGGTCCGCCGCGGGCACGGCTTTGTCGTTTGCGATCGGAACGGCAATGAGGTGGCGCGCCAAGCCGGAAAAATTGCGCAGGAAGCCCTCGCAGTCCTTGCTCGAGAGCATACCGACAATCATCACCAGCGGCCGCGAAACGCGCTCCTCGAGATCGGCAAGCGCGGCAGCAATGGCGCGGCCGCCGTCGGCGTTGTGGCCGCCATCGAGCCACAGTTCGCTTTCCGGCGGAAGCTTTGCGGCGAGGCGGCCGCCTGACAAGCGCTGCATGCGCGCCGGCCACTCGACGGAGATCATGCCGGCTTCAAACGCGGGTGCCGGGATTTTCAATCCGGCGGCGCGGAGCGCGGCTAGCGCCAAGCCGGCATTCTCGAATTGATGGCGGCCGTAAAGCTTCGGCGCCGGCAGGTCGAGCAGTCCGTCGTTGTCCTGATAAACCAGCCGGCCGCGTTCCTCGGTTGCCGTCCAGTCTTCACCGGCGATCATGAGCGGCGCCTTGACGCGTGCCGCCTGCCGCTCAATGACGGTGAGCGCGTCGCGCACCTGCGAGGCCACCGCCGCCGGCACGCCGCTCTTGAGAATCCCGGCTTTTTCGGATGCCACAGCGGCGATGGTGTCGCCGAGAAAATCGCGGTGGTCGAGCGACACGCGCGTGATGGCGCTCGCCAGCGGACGCTCGACGACATTGGTGGCGTCGAGCCGGCCGCCGAGTCCGACCTCGAGCAGCAGCACATCGGCCGGATGCCGCGAGAACAAAATGAAAGCCGCCGCCGTCTCGATTTCAAATACCGTAATCGGCTGGCCGCAGTTGGCGCTTTCGCATTCGGCAAATGCTGCCGACAACTCATCGTCCGCCACGAACTTGCCGCCGCCGGCGGCGCCAATGCGGAAGCGCTCGTTGATGCGCACTAGGTTCGGCGACGTATAGACGTGGACGCGCTGTCGCGCGGCTTCGAGAATGGCGCGCATGAACGCGACGGTCGAACCTTTGCCGTTGGTGCCGGCGACATGGATTACCGGCGGCAAACGCCGCTCGGGATGGCCGAGCGCCGCCAACAGCCGTTCGATGCGGTTAAGCGAAAGATCAATCCGCTTGGGATGCAGCGCCAACAGCCGCGTCTGCAGGTCGGCCAGCGCGCCGCCCGCCGGGCGCGCGGTGGTCACGCCGGCGCCGGCAGGCTGAGGCTTTCTGCTGCCATGTGCGCCGGCGCCTTCAGCAAAACCCGGCAAAGCCGCGCAATGGTCGAGCGGAGATCGTGCCGATGCACCACCATGTCGACCATGCCGTGGTCGCGGAGATACTCGGCTTTCTGAAAGCCTTCCGGCAATTTCTCGCGGATGGTTTGTTCAATGACGCGCGGGCCGGCAAAACCGATCAGAGCGCCGGGCTCGGCAATGTGCACGTCGCCGAGCATCGCATAAGACGCGGTGACGCCGCCGGTGGTCGGATTGGTGAGCACCACCATGTAGGGCTTTCGCGTCTGGCGCAGCCGTTGCACGGCGATCGTGGTGCGCGGCAACTGCATCAGCGAGAGAATGCCCTCCTGCATGCGTGCGCCGCCCGAGGCGGCGAACAGCACAAGCGGGCAAGCTTTTTCAACCGCGGTGTCGAGCCCTTTGATGATGGCGTCGCCGGCGGCCATGCCGAGCGAGCCGCCCATGAAATCGAAATCCTGCACGGCGATCACCATCGCCAGGCCGTCGAGCCGGCCGTAGCCGATTTTCACCGCATCGTTGAGGCCGGTCTTGCTGCGCGCGTCCTTCAATCGATCGACATAACGCCGCTCGTCACGGAAGCGCAGCGGGTCGGCTGGCACTTCCGGCAGCGCGACGTCGATCCAGGTCTCGTTGTCGAACATGGATTTCAGCCGCGCCGCGGCCGACATGCGCATGTGATAATTCGAGCCGGGAATGACAAACTGATTGGCCTCCACGTCTTTGTAGAAGACGAGCTGGCCGGTATCCGGACATTTGATCCACAGATTCTCCGGCACTTCGCGCCGGAGCATGCCGCGGATTTTCGGCCGCACTACGTTGGAGATCCAATTCATTGATCTTGTTTCGGCTACCCTGAAATCCGCGGAAGTCTTATTTTGAACCCCGCTCCTATATCGTATTTCGCCGGCTAGGAGGTAGCTTTGCGCCGCTTGTCCGCGAGCACGAAGCTGGAACGGGGGGCGGAGTTTGTTATT
>DASXDP010000050.1:0-6152 GCA_036490575.1 Xanthobacteraceae bacterium | reverse complement strand
TTGCGCCGTGCGCACATTGGCGCGCACCGACACGTTCATGCCGATGAAGCCCGCCGAACCGGACAGGATGGCGCCGACCGCAAAGCCGATGCCGACGAGCCAGCCGAGGAAATAGCTGACGATGAGGAAGACCACGATGCCAACGGCGGCGATGGTGGAATATTGCCGCTTCAAATAGGCTTGCGCGCCTTCGCGGATCGCCGCGGCTATCTCCTGCATCTTTTCGCTGCCGGCATCCGCCGACAGCACCGAACGCGTGGCCCAGATGGCGTAAACGATCGCCAGCGCGCCGCAAAGAACGATGACCCACAAAGTATGCATCGCGATAACCCCGGCTTTATTGGAACGCCGGCTTAAAGCCGGCCGACAGGAGAGCGCCTCGCCTCGCATAAGCCGGCAAAGGCCGCAAATCGGCGCGGACATTGCACAAATTACCGCCGCCGCGCAACGTCGCCCCAAGGGGCGTTGTGGAAGGCGAAATTGCCTTGGAAATGTATGCCATGGTCCCCTCTATCCCCTCCTCCGCGCGTCTGATTCGTCATCTCATCCCGTCATCCTGAGGTGCGAGCCAACGGGTCCGCGCGAAGCGCGCGGCCCGATGACAGGCTCCGCGAACCTCGAAGGACGACGGCCGCGGCGCCCCGGCCGTCGCCCTTCGAGGCGCACCTGCGGTGCGCACCTCAGGGTGACGGAACGAAAGCGCGCGCATACCTTCCCGTTCTCGCGATGCGCCTTGGCATCCGAGGTTTGCCACGCCACGGTAAGAAAGCCCTTCCAACGGCCTCCCTTCAAAAAGAAGGGAGGCGGGCGCCGTTCGGCGCGCCTTCTGGGATCCGCCCCCGCCGCAGTAGGACAAAAGCCTGCTGCGAGTTCGGCGAGCACCATCGCTTCTCTCCCGCACTGCGCGGGATGGAAAGCGGCGGCGCCCTCGCCTTACGGCGCCCACCGCGGTCATGCGCCGAGAGTTTGACCCCTCGACTCGGCCCGGGCCGCGCTTCCTGGAATCGCCGGGTGCAAACGGGAGGACCCTCCCCGGCGCCAGTGCAGCGAGCACCTCGCAGACCGGCAGTAGGCCGGCCGGTCGATGCCCAAGGCCGCCCGGACCGGCAGTGTATCGCCGCCGCTCCGGGAACCGCTCCCGCCCCGTCTCCGGAGTACCCTCGCGAAGGCGTCCTTCAGAGGGCGGGATTCTGATTCGGGGACATATGTACCTCAAAAAGAGACATACGTCAAGATCGTCTCGATATTAGATACGACGAAATGCGATTTCAGGGTTGACATTGGACCCATGATTTTATATCTCATGCTACACACGTGAGTATAATAAATGGTAATTGATGTAGCCCAAATGGCTAAGGGTAATGTCTTGGCTGGCGCTTTAAATGGTCGCGCTGGGCTTACCCGTCTTCTTGAGCTTATTCAGGCGGAGCCGGCCGGGCCGGAACTGGTGTTTCTCGATTTTCTGAATATCGAAGTGGCCACTGCGAGCTATCTGAGGGAGTGCATAGTTGCCTTTCGCGACGTGATTCGAGGTCGCGACTCACTCTATTATCCGGTCATCGCGAATCCGAATCAGGAAGTGCGCGACGAATTGCTGGAGCTGGCCCGCGCACGCGGCGATGTTTTCATGACATGCGCCCTTGCCTCAGGCGGGACCGTGAACCAGCCGGCCCTTGTGGGCGATTTGGAAGCGAAGCAACTCCTGACATTCACGCTAGTGCAGCGGCACGGCGCGACCGATGCAGGGGAATTAATGCGCGAGCATGGGAAGGACGAGAACGTGCGTCACGCTACGGCGTGGAACAACAGACTTTCGGCGCTCGTAAAACTGGGCCTCATTGTTGAGATGCGGCAGGGGCGGCTCAAGCGCTACCGACCGCTGTTTCAAGGGGGTAACTGATGGGCACTGATTTTCTGGAGCGCATCAAGAGAACTATCAAACGGAGCTGGGACGGCCAGCGTGTCGCGCTTGGCACGTCGGACCTGTTGACGCGGCGGCCCGACGCCAAAGGCCGTTCAGTAGTCGGCGAGATCATTGGAGGCGCAAAGCTCTATGACGGTCAAAAGGTGACCGTCGAGAAAGACGGAAAGGGGCTTGTCGCGAGGATCGGTCTCACCGAGGTGGTGCGGATTGCCGATCCGCCTCCTGGCGTTGTGCAGGGAGTCGAGGAATCGTGCGGGGTTGGCGTGGGCGTTATCGATAACGTCCATGGCCCGGCTGGTGTCGTGGAGATGACCATATGCTGAAACAGCCTGTGGAAAACGCCGATACGCGATCCGCGGCGAATATCCCGGAAAAGAAACTCTGGCAGGACGAATCTCGCAATACGCCTTCTCTCGGATGCTGGGGCTGTCCCGAACGCGCACCGTGCGGCATGCTCGCAGTGGAAGCCGGACTAACGAGCTGTCTCGATTTGTGCTGCGGCAAGCCCGCCAAGTGCGACAAGCCGTGCCGTAATAACCCTGATTACGCTCTGCGCGTACGAGAGGTCGGAACATTCTTTCTGGACAACGTGCCGCGCGGCCCTGTTCTTCATTCGCCGCCTCTGCCGTTCGTGATTCCGGTCATCTTTCACGGCAATCGTCGCGAGCGGCCGATTGGACCGTCGCCTGTTGTGTTGCCCCTCTATAAGATGTTCAGCAGACGTGAAGGAGTAATGCGCTTTACGACCCACGAAGAGTTGTGTGCGGAGTTTTGCATCACTCCCGGAACACCCGTGATCCTTACGGGGACCGACGAAGACGCGCCAATTGAGCGCTGGTGGGGATATGAGTCCCGACGCCGCGAAATAATTTGCGCTTTGCGCAAGATTGGCGTGGTGTTCTCGACAACTCCGAACTTCAGCTTGTTCGTCGATGTGCCCCGCCATGTCGATCTGCACGCAATCAAAAGGATCGGCCTCGTTCATGCGGAATTCTTGGCGGAGGGACTGCCCTGTGCCCTACACGTCAACGGCCGCTCGGAAACGGATTTCAAACGCTGGGCCGACTACATTTGCGCCCGGCCGGAAATCACTCACATCGCCTATGAGTTTACGACCGGCAGCGCTCGCACAGAACGCCGACCTATCCACGTCGAAGCACTGGTCGGGATCGCCGCAGCGGCGCGTCGCCCCCTCCATTTAATCATGCGCGGCGGCATCGAGGTCCTTCCGCAATTGTCTGCCGCATTTAGTCGGGTAAGCGTTCTGGAGACGTGGAGCTTTATGAAGACAATGAAGCGGCAGCGCGCTATGCCGCGCGGCAATGGTAGCTTGCGGTGGCGACGTTCGCCGACGCGGCGGGGCGAACCAGTAGATGACCTCTATGCGATTAACCGCGCAGCAGTAGGCCGATGGATCGGCAGCTACGATCCGGCATCATCAATGGCGGCGACAGGCTGATGAATGTCCGTGCTGCCGTTCAGTTTTTCTGCACTTGACAGCATCGCATTTGCCGCAAGTCGCGGCCGTTTGAATCAACTTCCGCCCAAAACCAAGTACGACGCCGGGCCTCTCGGTCCTTTCATCGAGCTAGGACAGCTCTGCACCACCGGATTGCTGCCTCAACCGGATGAAGCGTCATGGCTTAACCTCGGGGCCGCCACGCCCCTCTACGCGGCGTTGTGCGCCAGACAGCCGTATTGGACGGGCAAGGGCGCGGGATTCTTCCGAATTGGAGAAAGTTGGTCCGGCGATGACACGGCCTGGATTGGATTCGGCGTCGCGGCGCAAAGAGCTGCGGCCGCCAGCGGATTTCATCGCAAGATTGCAGCACAATTTGCTGCGGCTTTAAGCGAACTGGTCAGCAACGTTTGCGAACATTCCCGCCAGAGCGGTTCAGGGATTGCCGCCTTTCGTGCCGTTGGAGGAGAGTTTGAATTCGTCGTTGCGGATCGTGGAATAGGAGTCCTGAAGAGCCTGCGTGAAAATCCTGCCTACAAAGCCCTTGGTGACCACGGCGAAGCTCTCCAGCTTGCCTTGACGGATGGCGTTTCGCGATCCGGCAAGCCGGATCGCGGCAAAGGCTTCAGGCCGATTTTTATCGGACTTGCAAATTTGAGCGGGGCATTACGGTTTCGCACTGGCGACCATGCTTACGTCATTGACGGCCGGAAGATTGATGCGATGTTTGCAAAGACCGCGCAGAAGGTACCGATTGACGGTTTCTTTATTTCTGTGGCCTGCCGGCAGAATCAGCCGACGAAATCAGCCCGGCGGTTCGTGCATGTTTGAACTCCCCCTCAAAGATATTCACCGTCTTCTCGACACCATCGAGGATGCTAGGTCCGAACTTTCACAAATCGAAGCTAGAGATGTGCAGGTCGCGGGCCTGCCCGATTTGTGTATGGTCATCCTCGAAGTTCTCGGCTGGACTAATACCGCCTACATGGAAACAAAGCTAGGAATCAATCCATCGATTCTGACCAAATTTGTAAAGTTGCGCGGCAAGGTGCCGCTTCACGTTGCTCGAACCGTAGTCGATCGCTTGCGGACATACCTTAAGAGCGAAGACCAAGCTTTCCCTGATCCAAGGATATCCGACGTACCCCGAAGCCGGCGCACGCCACAAACTAAGAAGCGGGAAAGAAAGACCGTCACGATCTTAGGCGAACGATGGGTTGCGATTCGCGACAACAATGACATCAAGATGAAAATAGGTGCCGTAGCGTCGTTGTTGGATAGCATCATCGAACAAACGGTTCGTGCGAACGCGCCACCCGAAAATCAGATTCTAACCAAGATTGAACGAGAACAGCTCATTGCTGTTCTAGATACGGCCCTGAACGTCTTGCGATCCCCCATGGTCGAAAAGGGGCTGTTGAAGAAGGCCGAAGGTGTGCTCAAGCGGGGCGCAGAAAGCGCAGTGGAAAACGGCGTTCAACTGGGGCTTGGGATGTTGATGAAAGCGGCCAGCACCCGCATTTCCGAACTCGTCTCGATAATCTTTGGTTAGCAAGCGCAACCCGGTTGGAGCGCAGCGCAATCCGGGAATGATCGTGACGCCGTCGAGGTCGATCCCGGATTTCGCTTCGCTCATCCGGGCTACAGCGCTGTAGTTATCCGTCATCCTGAGGTGAGAGCAAGCGAAGCTTGCGAGCCTCGAAGGACGACGGCCCCAACGCCTGAGCAGCATCCTTCGAGGGCCGCTTCGCGGCCACCTCAGGATGACGGCTGCCGCTCAGGCGGCTTCGCCGATTTCGAGCCGCACGGCGAGGCCGGCCGGCCGCGCCAGATTCATCAGCGCATCGAGGCTGAATTTGTCGATCCGGCCGCGCATCAGGTCGTTCAAGCGCGGCTGGGTGAGCCCCAAGCGCCGCGCCGCCACGGTCTGACTGACCTTCCAGCCTTCGATTCTGCCGCGCAGTGCAATCATCAGCGCCGAACGCGCGCGCATGTTGGCGGCTTCCGCCGACGTGTCTTCCAGTGCGTCCCAGACACTGGCGAATTTTTTGCGTTTCATTGTCGGTCCTTGTGCAATTCACGAAACCGCCTGGTCGCGAGCGCGATATCCTGTTTCGCTGTCCTTTGCGTCTTCTTCTGAAATGCGTGCAGGACCACGATACGATCCGGCAGCGCCGCAAGATAAATCACGCGGAACGCACCGGCGCGATCGCGAATGCGAAGTTCGCGAACGCCGGCTCCGATCGTCTGCATCGGCTTCCAATCGTCAGGCTCCAAGCCGCGCTGAACCCGATCGAGTTGATAGCCGGCTGACCGTCGCACGGCGGGAGGAAAATCCCGCAATCGTGCCAGTGAGTCGCCTGCGAATTCGATCAGCTTCAAGGATAGGCTATATCAATATCGATATAATCGTCAACCCGGGTCGTTATACCAGGGGTATATTGGCAAGAGAATTTTGCTGCGCCTACGCCCTGCCCCGCGGCCCTTCCCGCATTCTCTTATCCCCTCCCCACCGTGCGCTTTCGCGCGCGGGCGGCAGGGGATAAGGAAGCGTCGCTATGTCCGAACTCGACGCCATCATCATCGGTGCCGGCCATAATGGGCTGACCTGCGCGGCCTATCTCGGCGTGGCGGGATGCAAGGTCCGGGTGTTCGAGCGGCGCGGTGTGGTCGGCGGCGCTTGCGTGACCGAGGAGTTTTATCCCGGCTTTCGCAACTCGACCGCGGCCTACACGGTGAGCTTGCTGCAGCCGAAGGTCATCCGCGAGC
>DASXDP010000049.1:0-6447 GCA_036490575.1 Xanthobacteraceae bacterium | reverse complement strand
TGGGATCGCCAGGCGTCGGCGACCGGCCCCATAGTTCGGCGGCGCGGCGGTTGTATCGGAGAACCAGCCCGTCCCGGTCACAAACATAAACGGCAAACGGCAGCTGTTCGAAAAGCCGCGCCGGCAATTCGAAGGGGTGTGCTTCGTCATGGAAGCCTAGGAGGACGGCCGCGGCATTTGCGACCCCGTCGACCTCACTGGAGGTTCTCGCGGGGTTGCGTCCCAAGTAACGCGGTGTCTCGGAAGGTATCTCACTCATGGTGCCTCAACCTGTGGCAGGCGGGAGAACGAGTGGTTTCTGCCGCCCCGCGGAATTGCCCGCGGCTACATTTTAGGTGGGCAATTGACGGCTTGACAAGCCCCCATTCATATAAGCTCGGCGCCGGAGACGGACGCCACACTTGAGAATTCTCATTTGAAGTGCGAGCGGGGAAGGGGTGCCGTGTGGATACGTCGCACAAGATTAGTTCTGCGACGCTTGCGGCAAACGATGGCTCAACGAAGCCATTTCTTCAAAGTTGACGACCACGGTATTTCGTGGCGCAATTTAATCGTAGATACCACCCCACGGTCGGCGTGACGTGTGGCGAATGTGCAGTATCCAAGCCTCTTGGCCCGACACTTCATAATAGACTTTGTACGGATAGCGGACAATGGTGAGCTCGCGCACGTCCGGCTCGTCGGTGGCGGGCGCGGAAAGCGGAAAATCAGCTAGAGTGGCGATCCGTCGTTCAATCAAGGCTTTCACTGACAGGGCCGCGGCCGGGGAACGCTGGTCGAGGTAGGCGAATATCGCGTCAAGGTCGGCTTGAGCACGAAGTGTGTAGCGGACCCTCATGCTCCCCTATCGCTTGACACCGTGGCGCCGGAAAAATGCAGCCATGTCCTCGTCACTTACGAACTCGCCGCGCCGCGCTTGCTCACGCCCCTCGCGCACGGCGGCGCGCGTTTCGTCGTCGAGATGTACGGGCTCGTCGCTCTTGGCGGCGACGCTGAGCAACATTTCGGCGGCTTCATTTTGCTCTGCCTCCGGCAGCCCGCGGACCTTCTCGATGGCTTCTTCAAGCAGTTTGGTCATGCCAGCCATTGTATCATATCCGGCCAATAGCCGCGAATGGTTTGCCCCCGCAATACGCAATATAGACTATCGGCACTTCGCTGCCAACCAAGGCTAGCGAAATGAGCGCTCGATGATCGCGCGCGGCCGGCCGAAATTGCGCCTGCTCTGGCGGCGGATCAACTCCAGTCGGCTCTGCGGTTCATAGAGCCGCGGCAATAGGTCTACGTGCTCATGCCCTATCCCCCGCCGCAGCCATGCGGTGAACGGCGGCTGGTCCACCAGCTCGCTCGGCGGCAACGGTGCGAATTCGGAGGCGAGGAGTAACGCGTCGTGTCCGGAGACGCGAAAGACCAAGAGAGCGCCGGCATTGCCGAGTACGGCCGCCTGCACTGCTGCGTCAAGCTGATCGATGTACTGATTGGCGAGACAGAAATGCGCCGCAAACTTGCGTGCTTCAGAGAGCAGCGATGCGAACGCATCGGTGCCAAAGCTTTGGAATTCGTCGATGTGGGCGAAGAACGGCACGCGCTTGTCGGGTGCCTGGGCGCTACGTCCCATAGCGACGAGTTGCAAGTGCGATACGAGGAGTGAACCGAGCATATTTGCTGCCTGCTCCCCTATCCGGCCTTTGGCCAGGTTGGCGATCAGGACACCGCGATTCTCCATGGCGAAGGAGAGATCGAATTTCGGCGCGTGCTGGCCCAGTATGGAACGCAGCGGCGGCGATGCCGCAAGCTGCCCCACTTTGTTGAGGATGGGTCCGGCCGCTTCGGCGCGGTAGCGCTCGTCATATTGCGGGTACTCCCCTCTCCAAAACCGCGCGGCGATCGGATCGGAAAGGCGGTCCACCAGTCGCGCGCGGAATTGTTCGTCTGTGTAGACGCGCGGCAGGTCGATGAGCGTCGAGCGGGGCGCCGAAAGGAGCGCCATAATCCCGTTGAATAGAAAATGTTCAAGCCGCGGTCCCCAGCTCTCGCGCCACAGGTGCTTGAAAGCGGAGACGATCCCGGAGGCAGCGAGTGCGTGGCGCTCAGGCGGGATATTCGCCAACGGATTAAAGCCCACCGGACACGTGGCATCGCCAGCATCAAGGTAGCAGACCGTGTTGGTGCGCTTCGCCGGGATGCAGTCCGCGACGGCTTCGGCGAGGTCGCCGTGCGGGTCGATTACGGCGACGCCCTGGCCGGTGACGATGTCGTGCATGGCCAAGTTGAAAAGCGTCGTGCTTTTGCCTGAGCCCGACTTGCCCACGATGTAGACGTGTCGCTCGCGCTCATACGGCGACAAGCCAATCGGGCCCCAGGTCGTGCGTGCGATGTGTGCATGCGGTAGTTCCATATGCCGGGGCAGCCACAAGTGCGACTTGCCGGGTCTTCCGTGCACCAACGTGCCGAAGTCCGGCGAGTAGTCGGCGGGGACCATCCCCGCGCTGTGGAGTGACCCGCCGGGCGTGCCTGGTGTGGCGTGCCGGCGCGGTACTTGTGGCTGCCCCGGAATCATGAGTGAGCCCTGGAGCTGAACTGTCAGTATACAAGGAGCGTGCCGGAGGCCTGGTGTGGATAGCGGCGCGCAATCGTGAGCACTCGCCTTGCGGCGAGTACCGGGGAGCGCAGCGACCCGACCCGGATGGGTCGTGCTCCCCTGTTTGATGCGTGGTGCTTTAACCCCCCGCATTTGTCGGCAGACCGCAACGACCGCCGCCCCAGCGGCGGCCGGGCACCCGCCCCAGCGGGTGTGCGGTCGGCGGCGTAGCCGGCCGACCCCGTGCGCCCAGCCGAGCACCGCAGCCCAAGGCGAGGAGCGCAGCGGACGCGACCACGGTCGCGGACGGCGAACGCGGTTTTGTCGCCCCGCGGCAAAACACGCGGAGAGCCCCCAGCTCCGCCTAGCTTTGGCAAATGCAGATGCTTGCAGCATCGCATTTGCAGGCGGAGTGGGGGCACGGGGTCGGGCGGTACGCCCGACAAATGCGGGGGGAATTTGTGAGCACCTGCAAGAATTTGCGGGTGCGGAGTAAGACGGTGAGGGTACAAACGGATATGTAGCCCCGTTTGTATCCAAAAACGCCGACTTTCCTTTTCTCTTAAAAGAGAACACACACGTCCGTGTGTAGATTATTATTGGAATATATAAGACGCGCCGTTTATTCCGAATGCGCCTTTGATAGCACCGCCGACTGGGGACGCTGTTGTGTCAAAGCCCCCAGTTGGTTGTCTCAAAGCCCCCAGGCTCTTGTGTCAAAGCCCCCACTCAATTTGCACGGTGGAGGCGGACCAATAAGCGTTGGGCTAGTGGGCGAGCCGACTGGTCTTCCACGTCTCAAACGACGGGATTCGGCGCGGGTGTCGCTCGGCGGTGATCCGGGCGCGTTCGAGGCCGAACATGATTTTGGCCAGCGATCCGTCACCGCGGTTCCTGGCCGGGACTGCGACTGTGGCCGCGGCCTCGATTGCGGCCTGCTCTTGGATATCAAGCGCGGTGAAAACTTGGTCCGCTTTGGCCCGTCGGAATCGGTCGTATTCCATTCGGTCTTTCGTAACGCGGTCCCGTGCCTCCTGCACCGCCTGGTTGGCGCTCGCGGCGGCTCGACGCTGTCGACCGGCGAGGTAGCCGGCGAGGTATTGCTTGAGGCCACTTAAGGTTTGTACGTCGAACCGGGTTTTGCGCGCCTCCGCGAACGCATAGTCGAGAAAGTCTGTAATGTCGGCAAACGAGACCTGCTTCAACAGGTACTTTGCGGTGTCCACGTCTTTAGATGACACATACGGAATGTCGCCTGGTTGCCGACCATGTCGCCTCTCGATGAATAGATACGCGACCTTCAAGGGCTCGGCTATTCCCTGCTGGTCGCGATCGAAGTCGACCCGTACCGTCGAACGGTCGCGATGTCGATAGAAACGATCGTAGTCGGCGAAGAAGGCTGACCCGGGTCGGAATGCGATGACAAAGCCCTCCCTACCCTTGGCCGGGGTGAGTATGTACGACGCGAGGAACCCAGCCTTTACGAGCTGCCGCAAGTGCGGCCCCAACTGATCGCGCTCGATGACGGATTGGTAGTGGCGGACGGCAAGGCCGCCTAGCCATTCGGCGCAAATGTCGTCGTATCGCTTCGCGAACGTCACCCGCTTCTGATGGTGGCCGTCGTACAGATTGGCGAAGTGAAAAAAGAGCCGCATGTACAGTGCTTGGCCGATCGTGCCGAACTGCTGCATCAGTCCGTGGTTGAGGCAGGTGAAGTGCCCATCCTGCAGGGAGGTCATAATCGGCCGCGCCAACGTTACGGTGCAGGTCTCAATCGGATCAGTGGCGTGCTCCCGTCGTTCCAGATAAATCTCCGGAAAGACATTGAACGAATGCTCCATAAAGCGGTCGTTCGATTTAAATTGTGTTCGGACGAACGTGTAGTGAATTTCATCGAGGGCGCGCGCGAGCTGATCGCTGTCGCGTCCTCCCCACTCCGCTCGGCCGATGAGGCGCATCAGTTCGCGTTTGGTGAATGACACGTCGGCCTGGGTCGGGCGGCCGTAGCCCGAATGCTTCTTGATGAGCGCCACGAAAATCTTATGCGCCAGCGGGCCAGGCTGTCCGAGCCTGAGATCGGGACGGATGATGATGGTCTTCTCGGCGACTCCCCTGTTGAGTTCAATCTCCTTGGTGTGTGTTGGAGCGCGCTTGGCGTCGTGGCAGAACAAGGCGCCGGCGACGCGCAGCAGCGTGTTTTCCATGTAGAGTTTGTCGCCGGCGATTGCCGGCTCGGGCGCCGCGTTGTGCGCCTCTTTGGTGGCCATATGCGTTCATGATACCGCGATGAAGGCGCGGCACGCTTTGTGATGTGTGGAAAGAATGTGGAGAGCGGGAGCACCGGCTTCGCTACTGTCGCGCGAGGAGGGCGCGCGGGAAGAACTCGCAATATTGCTCTTCGTTAAACCAGGCGCATTTGATGTCGAACAGCCGCAGGCCAGCAAGGCGCGTGAGCGCAAGCGCATAGAGCGTGAGCTGCGCGATCGGCTTGTTGGTGCGCGCGTCAGGCTTGTAGTCGAGGATGTGGACCGCCCCGTTGCGGACCTGGATGAAATCGATATGGCCGGTTAGGATGCGCGGCTCGTGTCCTTCGGGCAAGAGGCGGAGGCCATATTCGATTTCAAGTGCTTCGATGTCGTTGGCGGTGAGCCAAATCGGAATTTCGACCGCTACCGTCACGCTGTCGTTCGCGAGCATGAAGCGTTGGAGTGTTTCGTGCCGTACGCGATTGTCCCCGACCGAAGGGATGACAAGCGCGGCGGCGCGGGTCGCGAAATTTTCTTTCTCGGCAACGAGTAGGTGGTCGCGTTTAACGAAATTGGCGAGCTGCGAGGCACGCGAGCTGTCCTGGAATAGACCGTGGGGGCAGATATTCGGAACCTGCTCCAGAAAATCCGCGAGCGACGTAAATCGGTGGTTTCGTGGGTCGGCGCGGAGAAGCGCCAACTTCGGCCGATGGTAGGCGAAGCTGTAGACCTGACGGTGATACAGCTTCGTCGAGCGAATTGTTTGCCCCGGCGTCAGTCTGATCGGTGAGTGGCCACGGAGCCGGCGATACGTGGTTAGCTCGCGGTGCTCTGCCATCCAGCTTTCGAGCGTAGCCGGCGCGATGGCGTAGCCGTGCTTCTCTTTGAGCTTCTTTGCCGTCTCTGCAATGGAATAGCCGAGATTGTAGAGTGTCACGCCGTCGAGGATGAGCCGGAGCGGGTGGGACTTGTAACGCAGCGGCGGTGGTGCCGGTGTGAATACGCGGCGACACAGCTTGCATTGCCAGAGCTGCGCGATCTCAAGCTTCTTGCGTCGCACACCCTTGCGGATGAGACGTGTGCTGCCGCAATGCGGGCAGCGCGCGGGTGGTTTGGCCGTATGCGGAACCCGGTGTGCGGCCGAAAGCGGCGTGTCCATAGATCGCTGCCACTGTACCACGCCGCGTGCCTCATGGACCGGCCAAGCTCCTCGATTCCAGCTCGGCAGGACGAACGGTCGCGTCCGTTCGCGACTGTTCGCGGCTGCCGCACGTCACGGGTTTTAGGGCGAGTGCGCGCGTGCCGTGGCTCGCTTGCAGGCGCGCGGCGGGTTGGTTCGGAGGTTTCCCCGGCAGATCGGGTGTCGCTCCGGCGGACGGCTATTCCCTGTCGGTCGGATGTGCTGTGGGGCGGCGCTCGCCTGGAGCGGTAAGCAACGGCGCAAGCATCGTCTGGAGACGATGGATGAGGGTGTTGGTTTCTTTGTCGCGTTCTAGCAGCGCAGAAATCTGGTCGTCTTTCTTTTCCACTTGTGTCCGCAGGAACGCGTTCTCTCCTTCGAGCCGTTCAATATACCGGTCGTCGGAGGCACGAACGGTCGCGTCCGGTCGCGACTGTTCG
>DASXDP010000048.1:0-10733 GCA_036490575.1 Xanthobacteraceae bacterium | reverse complement strand
CGCGTTGGAGATGTCCGACGGTGTCGACGCCGTGTAGAAAAAGCCGGTCGATGCGCAATTTTGAAGGTTCGCAGCATACGTGCCGTTTGTGATGTTGGTGTTGGCATAGCCGTCTTCGTTATCGGCAAAGCCGCTATTCGGATCGACGATAGTCCCATATGGAATGTAAAGAACCGCCACGGTTATTCCGGCGTTCTTCAATGTTGCACAATAATCGGTGTTGTCTTCGCTGTTGGGTGGTATTCCGGTCGAGGAGTTCTGATAAGGGGAGGTTGCGTTCGACGTCCAGTTTTGGGATCGCCAGTTTCCACCCGACTGCGTCTGGTAGTCCTGCGAACCGTCGCTAACAATGAACACATACGGAAGCGTGTTGGTAGGGCCAGAGCCGGTGCCGATCGAGTTGATGTAAGAGGACATGCTCGACAGCGCATTCTCGAAGTGCGTGCCGCCCGATCCAAGCGTCGTGTTCACGCCGGTATCCAGCAGGCTCGCCAATTGTTGCGCAAAGGTGGTGATGGTGCTGCCGCTAAGGCTTGTGGTCAGGCCAACCGAGCATGAATTGCTTTGATTAACGTCACCGGTTGCGGTGCTGCCGGGCGAGCACATGTTCTGGATGAATGGAAATAGTCCCACCCGGAATTGGTTCGCGATGCCGGTGTTGCCTTCCGTGGTAGTCGCCTGAGTCAATAGCGCTGTCACCGCATAGCCGACTGCGTCGGCGCGTAACTGGATGCACGACGGCGTTCCAGCCGTCGCGCAGGTGGACACTTGCGAGTTGGTCCAATTCACCGAATTTCCGTTGGTCGTGTTGGTCGTGCCGGCGGTGAAGGTGGTGGGGGTCGTCCCCAGCCGGGAAATGATGAAACCCTGGCAATACCCGCCGGGCGACGGGTTCGTGCTTCTGCCGACGGCCGGGGTCGGCCCTTGGTTCGATTGGCCGCAACCGCCTCGCGACGTGAAATGGCAAGCGAACTGACAACCGCCGGCATACTGACCGAGATTATCGGGGTTTACCGCCATCAGGCGTTCCTGTTCCGCTGTAGTCGACGGAAAACTCATGGAACCCGAGACGTCAAGCATCAGGTAAAAATCGATGTAAGTAGGCAATGTGAAGCTCGCCGTGGATGAGCCCGACACGGTGATGCTCGAGTAGCCCATGAGTTTCAGAAAGTAGGTCGGGACTGCGTAGGAAAAGGTGGCCGTTGCAGTGACACCCTGTCCACTCTTCGTGACGGTAGGGGTCGGGGTGAGCGATATGCCGCTAAATGCACTGGTATCTTCGTTGAAAAAGTTCGTTAGGTAGGTCGCGCCGCCGGAAACGGTGCCGTTGCCGGTCATGCCTTTGGCAGTGGTGACGATCGGCGAATTATTGGAAACCGTAGCGAGCGTGGCGGCGTCGGCAGCCGCCTGAAGCTTGGTCTTGATCATCGATGCGAAAGAGTAGTCGATGACACAGCCGACGGCGCTGATGATCGGCAGCGCGGCAAGCGCAAATATGATGGCGGAGTTGCCGCGCGTCGCCGAGCCAAAACCGCCGGCCGACGTACGAATCCGGGCCAAAGAAATTGCGACACTGTTACGGACTGATCTCAACATAGCCGGTGCTCCATTGGCGCGGTTCTATGCTGAAATTGCTAGAATACTGTTACTTCAATCGTAGACGCTGGCGCTTTAGACGCACGTGTTTGCGGGGTATTAACCATATCGCTCAGTGAATGGCCGATTTGGGAGCGAATGCTCGCCAGCGGAAAGTCTGGCGGCTGACCTCACAGGTAGCCGGCGTGCATTTCAGCGGCGAACCGCGCCGGATCGCCCTGCCAGGCGATACGGCCGTGATCGAGCAGATAAAGCCGATCCGAATGCGGTAGCGCGAACGTCACGTTCTGCTCGGCAAGGAGCAACGTCAGCGACCGCTCCTTGCGCAGACGCTCTATCGCCCTGGAAATCTGGCCGAGGATCACCGGGGCGAGCCCCAGCGTCGGTTCGTCGAGGATAAGTAGTTTCGGCTGCATCATCAGCGCGCGGCCCAGCGTGAGCATCTGCTGTTCGCCGCCGGAGAGGGTTCGCGCCGCTTGGGCCTGCCGTTGTTCGAGAATTGGAAAGAGGTCGAACACCCAGGTGAGTTGCCGACGGCGCTCGCCGGCGCTCAAATGTCCGCCGCCGAGTTCGAGATTCTCGCGCACACTCATATAACCGAACAACTCGCGCGTTTCCGGACAATGCACAATGCCGCCGCGGGCGATGGCGGCCGCTGTCCGCTTGCGCAGGTCCGCGCCGGCAAAGCGGATCGCGCCGCGGTAGGGGACGAGGCCGGAAATGGCGTTGAACAGAGTGGTTTTGCCGGCTCCGTTCAGTCCGACGATGGAAACGAATTCGTCTTGTTGGACGCGTAAGTCGACGCCCTCAAGCGCTTGCGCCTTGCCGTAGAAGACGTCGACAGCCTCGATGTCCAGCAAAGTGGCCGCGTCGCTGCGAACGTCCTTGCGCTCGACCGCCTCGATGGCGCCGCCGAGATACACGCGGCGAACCGTCTCGTTCTGCATCACTTCGTCGGCGCTGCCTTCGGCAATGCGTTCACCGAGATACATGGCGATGACGCGATCGGCGAGCGCCGCGACACTCTTGACGCTGTGATCGACCAACAGCACCGCCCGACCATCGTCGCGGAGAGTGCGGATCAGATCGGAAAATGTCTTGATCTCGCCGGCCGTCAGACCGGCAAACGGCTCGTCGATCAGCACGACTTTCGGATCGCGCGCGATCGCTTTCGCGACCTCCATCCGGCGCAAGTCGGCGAAGGGGAGGGTCCAGGGATGCCGCCGCAGGACGCCGCCGAGGCCAACCCGCTCGGCGATCTCTCGCGCCCGCTCCGTCACTGAAGCTTCCGTCGCCAGCCGCAGCAGCGAATCCGGCAGCATCGCCAATTTGATGTTTTCCAGAACGGTCTGCCGCTGCAGCGGTCGAGAGTGCTGGAACACGATGCTGATGCCGGCGCGGGCGATCCGATGGGTCGGCCAGCCCGTAATCTCCGTCCCGTCGAGCGTGATCGTTCCGGCATTCACCCGCTGGATCCCCATGATCAGCGACATGACGGTTGATTTTCCCGAACCGTTCGGGCCGATCAGGCCGACGATTTCACCGGCCCGCAGATCGAAGCTCATGTTCCTGACGGCGACGACGCCGCCAAAGCGCTTGTTAAGTTCGCTGACCCGCAGGCTTACCGCGCCGGTCATTGGCGTTCTCCGCGATGCAGGGCGTAGCCGAGCAGGCCCTCGGGAAAGAACAGAATGACCGCCAGTGCTACGGCGGATACGACGAAGGTGTTGAGTTGGCCGAGAGGCCGGAGAAATTCGCTGGCGACGATCAGGAACACCGCTCCAATCGCGGCGCCGAGGATGGTGCGCCGCCCGCCGAGCACCGCCGCGATGATGATTTGCACGGCGATAGAGAGATCGATGACGGTGTTGATGGAAGCGGTGCCCATATAGAAAATCAGCATTGCGCCGGCCGTGCCGGAAAACAGCGCGCTGATGCAGAAGGCCGCGATCTTGTGCTTGGTCACGTTGAAGCCAAGCGCCGACGCTTCGACGGCGTCCTGACCGCTGGCTTGAAGAATGAGGCCTACGGCCGAGCGCGACAGGCCATAAAGAATTACTGCGCAGAGCGTCAAGAACCCGAGCGCGTACCAGTAGTTGACCTTCTCATCAATCGAAAGAACATCCGGCACCGTCATGCCGATCTCGCCGCCGGTTACGCCGGCAAAAATCACGATGAAGTTTTGCAACAGCAAAACGGCGACCAGCGTTACCAACCCGAAATACGGTCCGCGTAACCGCAATGCCGGAACCGCCAGCAGGATGCCGCCGACGACGGCAGCGAGCGCGCCGGCGATAACGCAGACCGGGATCGGCAAGCCGAACTCACTGTTGAGAATCGCCGCCGTGTACGCGCCAAGGCCGATCAGAAACGTCGGGCCAAAGTTCACTTCTCCGGCAAAGCCGAACAACAGGTCCCAGGCCATGGCGAAGACGCCGAAATAGTAAGCCGCCGTCAGCACGCCCAGCAGATACGCTGAGAGCCAGAACGGCAGCAGCGCGGCGACGACAACGACGGCCGCGCCGATCCACAGCACTCGTGAGCGAAGGATGGTCACGCGCGCTCCTATCGCCGTCCGAGCAGGCCCTGCGGCCGCACATAGATGACGAGCACCAGCAAAATGAGCGCCGGTATCGGGCGCAACGTGGGCGCCACCAGGTATGCCGTCATCGTCTCCAGGTAACCGACGACGTAAGCCGCAATCAGCGATCCCGAAACGCTGCCAAGTCCGCCAAGAACGACGATCGAAAACGCGCTCGCCGTCAGCTGGCCGGTGTTGGCCGTGCCGACGCCCAGGAACGAGGCGAGCAGCACGCCGGCGATGCCGGCGAGCAAGCCGTAAATCGTCCAGGCGACGAAATAGATTCGCGTCAGTTCGTAGCCGAGTAGTGTCACGCCGCGCGGGTTCATGGATGCGCCAAGGAGCGCCTTGCCGATCCGCGTTCGATTGACCAGGAGCCACAGCAGTCCAATGAGCATCCAGGCGATGACGGCGATCAGGATTTCGTTGGCCGGCGTGCGCACGCCAAGAATGTTCACCACGCCGGCAATGAGCGGCCTAATCGTCACCGGGTTGTCGCTGAACAGGTACGCCATGCCGACCTGGATCATGATGCCCCAGAGGAGCGTGCCGGTGAGCACGAAGATCTCGGTCTCCTCGGGCCTGATGGCGCGCGAGCGTTGGATCGGTCGTACAACGATCAGGTAAGTCGCGTAAGCCGTCGCCAGTCCAGCCAAGATGCCCAGGCCTGTCCCGGTATAGGTGCTGAGACCGAACTCCGCAGCCGCCGCCCATCCGATCAGGGCGGCGACGACCATGATGCCGCCGTGCGCCAGATTGAGCACACCGGAAACGCCGAAGATCAAAGTAAAGCCGACAGCGGCGAGACCGTACAGCGAGCTGATCGCAAACCCGTCAACGAGGATTTGAACCGCTCGCATAGGTTAGCTGTCGCGTACGCCGGCGGTGGGAGCGGGAGCCGACTTCAGTGAAGGGAAGCGGCCCAACTCCTTTTCTCTTAATTTGCCGAAGCGTGCAGCTTGATAAACGACGGAAAGCGGATTTGCGCGTTGGCTTTGTCGTGCGGCCACACGCACATTTGCTTGCCGTCCTGCCATTGAATGGCGACCGATGTGACCAGACCCGGGCCGTATTTCATGGCGTGGGTGAACTGGTTGTCGCGGCCATAAAACTGAATGCGTCCCATGGTGCCCAGGTGGTCGGTTGCTTCGAGCGCGGTGACAAGCTTGTCCGGATCGGTCGACCCGCCGGCGCGCTCGATCGCTTCGGCGATGACGTGGACCATGTCGAAGCTGGCATATCCCGTATAGGAAGGCGTGGCGCCGAACCGTTTCTGGTACTCGGTCACGAACGGCACCGTTGTCGGCGTCAGCGCGACGCCGGGCGCCGCGGCGGTGTCGGTAATCACGCCTTCAGCGGCGCCATTGGTATCTTTCCAGAACGTGCTGGTCGTCGCCTGCGAGCTTTGACCGACCATCGGGATCGGAACTTGTTGATCGTGCCATTGCACGGTCGGTTGCACGCCGACATGGCTGATGCCGGTGACAATGACGTCAGGGTGGACATCCTCAATCTGATGGAAGATCGGCGTGAAGTCGCTGGTGTCGGGATTGAAACGGATGTGATCGAGCACCTTCAATCCGATCTTGGGCAAACATTCGGCGAAAGCTTCATCAAGCGGTTTCGTCCAGGCCGCGTCCTCGCTCATGATCACAGCAGTCGTCATTTTCCGGGGACCGACGAGTTCATCCTTGGTGTAGTCGCAAATCGCTTGAGCGATGAACGCAGACGTCAACCAGCCGTGAAAAGTGTATTTGTAATGGTCGTAGTCGTCGTGCACTGCCTTGGAGATTAGATTGCTGGCGGCGCCAGGCGTAATGAACGGCATGTGCAGCCGTGCCGACCACGGCTCGATGGCAAGGACTACCTCACTGATATAGCTGCCGATCACGGCGACCACTTTGTCCTGGCTGACCGCACGCTGGAATGCGCGCACCGCGTCGGCGGCCGACGAGTGATCATCATAAGTAATGACTTCAACCTTGCGGCCGTTGACGCCGCCCTTGGCATTGATCTCATCTGCCGCCATTGCCGCGGCCTTGGTAAGGGATGCGCCCGCGACTGCGGATTCCTCGCCGATGACGCCGATCTTGATGGTGTCACCCGATTGGGCGAAGGCAGCGAGAGGGAAAAGCCCGGCGACGCAGGCGGCGACTGCGGCGAGGAGCCCGCGACGGGCTCCGGTCAGCATGATCATTGTTTCCTCCCAGATTTACCGCGGCCGAAGGTAGCCTGGTCCCCATTTCGGCGTTGTTTCTGCGTTTAGGCTATAGGAACCGCCTACCGCTTACAAACATGGCGTAACGGTGCATGTTCCGCCGGCGGGCGTTTTTGCCGCCGGCGCAAATGCTGTATGAAGTGGCGCGCCACGGCGCGGGTGTAGCTCAATGGTAGAGCAGAAGCCTTCCAAGCTTATGACGAGGGTTCGATTCCCTTCACCCGCTCCATTTTTTCCGATCTGACTCAGTCAAGTCGACGATCGAACGATAACGCCGGGCGTTTTCGCTTATTGCTTAAAGAGCGCGCGCAGCGATTCCGGTTTGCCGGCGCGCATTGAAGTGATGTCGCTGATGCGCCAGTCGTTCTTGTTCTTGATGAGGTCGAGAATGATAGCGGCCTGCTGATCGAGGTTGATGAATTTGACTGTCGCCTTTGCCTTGCGCGGTCCGGTATCCGTGATCTCGATGTCGAACTTGTCGATATTCCAGTCCTGCGCGTCGATGAACGGATCGCCATCGAGCTGGCCTACTTCGCCATGAGCTTTTTTTCGGTCCCGGATGATCATATTGGCGAGAGACGGATCAAAATAGCGACGAACTGCGCGGTCGCTGTCGAGCGGCACCCCCTTGGCGCCACTGCCCTTATAAGTGTCATAGATGCCGGTAACGAAGGCGGTCGCTGAGCTATCAGCGGCCAAGACCGGCCCCGCGACAAGGGCGAGGACGGCGGTCAGCATGGCTCGCCTGGTCGGGCGGGCCGGCCGGAATGATGACAACGAGTTGGGTCGGTTCATCGGCTTTGTCCTGTTGCCATTGGGAGCGGCGGCGGTTCGGGCTTGCTTTGACTGCCGCGCCGGGGCATTTGAGCAGCCACTAGGAGTGTAGCTCAACTGGCTAGAGCACCGGTCTCCAAAACCGGGGGTTGGGGGTTCGAGTCCCTCCACTCCTGCCAGTTCCACCGATCCCTTGACGGTTGCCCCGGCCGGCAGTAGGTAAGCGCCATCGTCTGCGGCCCGATATCGGACTTCCGCGGCGAACATTTCCCCAAAGGATCAGCCGTGTTGGCCTTCTCCTGAATAAGGGTTGGGGAGCGACTATTTAGACGCCATGGCAAAGATCGATCCGTTCAAATTCCTGCAAGAAGTGCGAGCCGAGGGGCAAAAGGTCACCTGGCCGACGCGCAAGGAGACGACCGTGACCACCATGATGGTATTCGTCATGGTGTTCGTCGCGTCGATTTTCTTCCTGCTCGCGGATCAGGTCATGCGGCTTGGCGTCAGCTTTCTCCTCGGCATCAGCTCTTGAGCAAATCTTTTAGGCCACAACGCCCAACAGTCGACGACCCGGATTTCATCTCATGACCACCCGATGGTACGCCGTCCACGCTTATTCGAACTTTGAGAACAAGGTCGCGGATTCCATCCGCGAACAGGCCAAGCAACGCGGGCTGGCCGGCCAGTTCGAGCAAATTCTCGTGCCCAAGGAAAAGGTCGTCGAAGTGCGGCGCGGCCGCAAAGTGGACGCCGAGCGGAAGTTCTTTCCCGGCTACGTGCTGGTGAAAATGGAGCTGACTGACGAAGCCTATCACCTGATCAAGAACACACCGAAGGTCACCGGCTTTCTCGGCTCCGACAACAAGCCGATGCCGCTGTCGGACGCTGAAGCCGACCGCATTATCCACCAGGTGCAGGAAGGCATCGAGCGGCCGAAGCCGTCGGTGTCTTTCGAGGTCGGAGAGCAGGTTCGTGTCTCCGACGGCCCGTTTGCATCGTTCAACGGCACCGTAGAAGAGGTCGACGAAGGCCGCTCGCGTCTCAAGGTCGCCGTCTCGATCTTTGGCCGCGCCACGCCGGTCGAGCTGGAGTTTACGCAGGTAGAGAAGTTATAGACTTCGTGAAGTGAGCAGGTGGGAGGCGAGGGCGGTCGCCAGCCGTCAGGAGCCGCACCACTAAAGGAGTAGTGAATGGCGAAGAAAATCACTGGCTACGTCAAATTGCAGGTGCCGGCCGGGGCGGCCAATCCGTCGCCGCCGATCGGTCCCGCGCTCGGCCAGCGCGGTCTCAACATCATGGAGTTCTGCAAGGCTTTCAACGCGCAGACCCAGAAGCTGGAGAAGGGGACGCCGATCCCCGTCACCATTACGGTCTACGCCGACCGCACGTTTTCGTTCGAGTTGCGTACGCCCCCGGTTTCGCACTTTCTCAAGAAGGCCGCGAAGCTTGAAAGCGGCTCCAAGACGCCCGGCCGCGATGTCGCTGGCTCCGTCACCGCGGCGCAGGTGCGCGAAATCGCCGAGCAGAAAATGAAAGATTTGAATTGCGACACCATCGAGTCGGCGATGCGCATGATCGAAGGCTCGGCGCGCTCCATGGGGCTGGAGGTGAAGTCATGAGCGTCGGCAAACGCACACGCACGGCGCGCGAAGGCGTCGACCGCGAGAAGCTTTATCCGCTCGTCGATGCGGTAAAAATGGTCAAGGAACGGGCCAAGGCCAAATTCGACGAGACCATCGAAGTCGCGATGAACCTGGGCATCGATCCGCGGCACGCCGATCAGGCGGTTCGCGGCGTCGTTAATCTGCCGAACGGCACCG
This sequence comes from Xanthobacteraceae bacterium, assembly GCA_036490575.1. Lineage (GTDB taxonomy): Bacteria > Pseudomonadota > Alphaproteobacteria > Rhizobiales > Xanthobacteraceae > BOG-931. The sequence goes on along the minus strand of DASXDP010000048.1, from coordinate 1,744 downwards.
GACGAAACGTCCGCGTCGCCGTGTTCGCTCGCGGCGTCAAAGCCGATGAAGCCAAGGCCGCCGGCGCTGACGTCGTTGGCGCCGAGGACTTGGTGGAGAAGGTCCAGGGCGGCACCATCGATTTCGATCGCGTCGTGGCCACGCCCGATTTGATGCCGCTCGTCGGAAGGCTCGGCAAAGTTCTCGGCCCGCGCGGGCTGATGCCGAATCCGAAGGTCGGCACCGTGACCATGGACGTGACCAACGCGGTCAAAGGCGCCAAAGGCGGTTCGGTGGAGTTCCGCGCCGAGAAAGCCGGCATTGTTCAAGCCGGCGTGGGTAAGGCCTCGTTCAGTGAGGATAAGCTGGTCGAAAACATCCGCGCTTTTGCCGATGCGGTTCAGAAGTCGCGTCCGCAGGGCGCGAAAGGCTCATTCATCAATCGGGTCGCGATTTCTTCGAGCATGGGCCCGGGCGTGAAGGTCGAGCCGGGAAGCCTGTTCCCAACGCCGTAGTAACGCGCACTAAGTGTCATTCCGGGGCGCGGGCCTTTGCCCGCGAGCCCGGAATCCATAGCTCTGCGTTCGGAATGTGGATTCCGGACTTGCCGCGGAGCCCGTTGGTGGCAATCGGAATGATGGTTGGAGAATTAGGCTGCCCGGCGCTTTTTCTTCCAAAGCGATTTGCTCGCAATCCTCGTGCCTTCGGCCAGCGCCTTTAGTTTTGCCCACATGATGGTCGGGTGCACGCGCTGCGCAAACGGGCTTTGCGCAAAGCCGCAGTCGGTGCCGGCCATCACGTGGTCGCGTCCAACGATCTTGGCGAACCGCAAAAGGCGTTCGGCCACGAGTTCGGGATGCTCGACAATGTTGGTGGCGTGGCTGATGACGCCCGGAATTAAAATCTGATCGCGCTTGAGCTTGACCGTGTCCCACACCCGCCATTCATGCTCGTGGCGCGGGTTCGCGGCCTCGAATGAATAATGGCCGACGCGGACTTGCAGCAACAGATCGATAATCTCTTTCAATGGCACGTCGAAAACGTGCGGCCCGTTCCAGCTGCCCCAACAAATGTGATAGCGGGTGCGCTCTTCGGGGATGCCTCTGAGTGCGTGATTAAGCGCGTCGACACGCATTTGCGCCCAACGCCGGTATTGTTTGTTTGACATGGGCGGCACCATGCGCTCGTGCATATAGGGCAGGAACGCATCGTCGATTTGCACGTTGAGGCCGGCGTCAACCACCGCCTTGTATTCCTGGTGCAGCGCATCGGCGAGCGCGGTGAGATAGACCTCCTCATTCTTGTAGTGTTCGTTCTTGGCGCCCGGCAGCGCACTTGCCGGCGCCACCACCGGCAGGAAGCCCGCGAGCGAGCGGTGTTTTCCTTTCGCCGCGGCGACGCCGGCCTTGATGTTTCTGATGTCGCGCAGGACCTGCCGGTCGGAATACTGGATCGGCCCGTTGACGACCACACGGTTGCCAAGGCGCTTCGCGAGACCCGAAGCGGTGTTGTACTCCGCATAAAATTCCGGAAAAGCCTCGTGGTCGCGGCCGCCGCCCATCGAAGTCATGGGATCCGTGGCTTCTTCGGCGGTTGCCGGACGAACGGTGATGCCGGAAAGCCGTTTGTGCACGTAGAACGCCCAGTTCGCGCCTTTGCTGAACTCGCCGTCGCTGACAATGTCGATGCCGATCTCGGCCTGCTGGCGCACCACCTCAGCCACAGACTCGGTGAGGCATGTTTCAAACGCTGCCTCATTGTACGG
>DASXDP010000047.1:0-4627 GCA_036490575.1 Xanthobacteraceae bacterium | reverse complement strand
CGCGTGCGTGCGACGAAGCCGTGCGCTGCCATTTACACAAGCAGGGCTGAAACGGGCCATTGACCGACCATGTGCCTGCCTTCGCGCGGCGGCGCCGCGCGAAGGCATAAAGAGCAATGGGGCAGTCCTGCTGCCTAGGTGTGAATAAGCGCAGAAGTGTGACCCCTCAGATGTGAAATGGATCACCAACTTAGCGTGCCGATCGGCGTCGGGACCCCACGCCGAGGGACATCACGAACGACCGAACAGCGATGGCCGGGCGATTTCCGCTTTACCCCCGAGAGCGACCAAATCGCTGCCGCGCTGCGTCACGTGACAGGAATAGGCTCGCACACTTAATGACATAGTTTGCGGGCGCGTACAGCGAGGGCGCAAAACTCCTACAGCGACGCTGTCGAGGAGCCCGCCGCCGACTTGATTGGTAGAACAAATTCGAAGGACGCACCGCTTTTACCGTCCGAAGTCGCAGAGAGTTGACCGCCATGACGCTCAACAATCATGCGGCAAATGGCTAGTCCCAATCCCATTCCTTTGGGCTTCGTCGTAACGAACGCATCGAATATGATGCCCAATTTTTCGGGGGCAATTCCAGACCCCGTGTCTTCTACCGTCACAATAATTGTATCGCGATCACCATGCTGAGTTCTCACTCGCAGCGCCCGGCTTCCTACCTCGATGGTGTCCATTGCTTCGATCGCGTTGCGGCCCAAATTTAAAAGGACTTCCTCCAATTGACCCCTATGGCCCATGACAAACGGTAGTTCGGATGTCAGCTCGGCGCGAGAGGTAACACCGTGATCAGTCAACTCTCCATCCAGAGCGCGTAGGGCGCCAAGAATCATCCTGTTCACATCGGTTGGCTCTCGCACTTGATCGGCACTCCCGAACAAGGCACGAATGTTGTCGAATACTGCGCTGGCGCGATGACTATCATTTACGATCGCGTTTAAGGACGATTGTGCTTCGTCAATGTTTGGTGGCGTATGTCTGAGAAATCGCCGCGCTGCCCCGCCGTTCGTCGAGATGGCGACGAGGGGCTGTCTCACCTCATGCGAAAGCGAAGCCACCATCGCCTCCAAGTTCATTAGTTTATTGTCTCGTTCGCGTTGCAGCGCCGTATTTGCGTGCACGAGGCGCGCCTCGCTCTCCCTCCGCTCAGAAAATAACGCAGCGAGAACAAGGGCGCAGAACGACACGGCCAGGATGCCGGCCTGAGCGGTGATGACGCGTTCGGCAATCGGAAAATTTGCATCGCCGAAAATGCCAATGCCGAATGTTGCCGTCCAAACAATCGTGATGGCAACGATGAACACGGCCGCCGCGGAGAAGACCGGCCGGCAGCGGGCTGCAGGCCACAGCAGCAGCGGAAACAGCAGGGCTAAAGGCACCACGGTTGCCCAAACCTCCCGTGGCAGAAAAATAATAAGTCCACTCAAGACAGCCAGCACTGAAAGCGCCACCACGCCCTCGATGACTTCGCGACGCGGCGGCACATCGCGCGCTGCCGCGGCCACCCCGATCAACAGCGGCGCAACCGTGATGATGCCGAGTGCGTCGGAGGTGAACCAGTGATGCCAGATGGTTAGGATTGATGCCGGAGAACTCTGGAACAGCACGTAGCCCACCGTGCCGCCGATCCCCGAGACAGCAGTGCCAATGATCGCTGCCGCCAAGAGTCCCAGCACGTTGCCTAGCGTATCGAGCTCGAAATCCACACCGCAGTAACGCTCGATCACCCATGCCGCGAGCAGTGCTTCGCCTGCGTTGCACAGGGCGAAGACGACGGCACCCCAGATGAGTGGGTCGCCGGCCAAGAGATGGGCCAATAAAGTTGCGCCTATCGCGCCGGCCGCCACGGGCCATCGAGCGCTGGGCCCGCGCGCGATTAGCACGCCGGATGAGACTCCTGCAGCCGGCCAAAATACGGCGACCCCGTCAGGCTTGGTAATCAGAGCAAGGCTCAGCCGCGCCGCCAGAAAATAGAAAATGCCAACCGCGATAGCGAGCCCGACTGCGCCAACCCACCGCCTCGACAGTTCAGCGGAGATCGGCAAAGGGAGTTCGGGCGGCTTGTGCGCAGCTTGCAGCATGTGGGTCCCCCCAGCTAGTTAATTGTCGCACATTTGGTGGGGAGGCGCGAGTCGATGCGGAAGGTGGCCGAAGATCAAAAATGGGTCAAAGTCTTGAGCTTCGATATCGGATTACGCATCTTCGCCATGATGTACCTTGAGCGTCCCGAGCTGCCCTAGATCGCTTCTGCGGTAGACGATCAATCGCCTTCATCAGCGTATGCCTGCCCTGTTCTCAAGCGCGGCGATTCTTGCGTCCAATTCAACGGTCTCGACGGCCTTGAGATACGATTGCAAAAGCCGCCCCAAGGCTTCGCCTTCGTCCGGGGTCAGCTGTCCGCTGGCCAACTCTGCCAGCACGACGGCGTGCGCCTCCAAGACCGTCGCGGCGTCCGTGATTTGCGGCAGGGTGAGATAAACGGGCCGGCCGCGCCGATCCGGTGCGATGCGATCGAGGCACAAGCGCAGCGCCGTCACATCGCCCGTGAGTGCAACCTCGACAGCCTTTCGAGCCAATTTCTCGGCTTCCCCATCAAGCAGAGCTTCGACGGCGAGCGTAGTGCGGTTGCGTGTCCCGCGCGGCTTTCCGGCAGGGTTGCCACTCACCCCTGGAGCAAAAGGTCGACCGCGGCGCCGCTGATTTGCGGCTGAATTTTCACCCTGATCGCTCATATCCATATACTCAAGAAATATTTGATTCCAAATAATATTTTTTTCCGTCGCTGGTGATGACGGTCGCTGGCCGCGAGGCCGATGGGTAGTCGGCCCCGCGCCCCGCCTTCGGCGGCGCTATCCTGACGGTCCTGCGGCTGCCCTTTAACCGGCCTCGGCGCTGGCAAATGGCCTGCGCGCCGCTTTGGCTTATGCGCCCACTGATCATTTAGGCTTCGTATTTGCTGAGAATATCCAACAAGATTGTTTCAGCCACGGGCTTTTGCGAGGCAAAGAATAAATAATAACATACAATCAGGATCCCCTCGTTGCGTCGCGACGACCAATTACCCGCGTTCATTCGAATTGGCGAATTTGGAGGATGGGATGCGGAAGAACACCGAAGAGAAGAAGAAGCCGTGTAAGAATTGTGAGGGAAAAGGCACTCTCAAGAAGGGTGACAAAATCGTGCGATGCCAGAGGTGCGGCGGGACTGGCATCAAACCTTCATAATTCGTCCAAGTTCTGACCTGCCACTGAGTATTTCCTCCACGTGGAGTTAGAGTCCGGCCTCCAGGAGGGGACGGACGATGAAGCGGATCAGGTTCACCGAAGAGCAGATCATCGCGGTTTTGCGGGAGCATGAGGCCGGAGCGAAGACGGCCGATCTGGCGCGCAACCACGGCGTCTCGGAAGCCACGCTGTACAACTGGAAGGCCAAATACGGCGGCATGGAAGCATCAGATGCCAAGCGTTTGCGGTCGTTGGAGGATGAGAACCGCAAGCTGAAGAAGCTGTTGGCGGAGTCGATGCTGGACCAGGCGGCACTGAAGGAGCTTCTGACAAAAAAATGGTAGGGCCCGTCGCCAAGCGTGAAGCTGTCGCTCATCTGCGTGACGTGCTGCAGATGAGCGAGCGCCGGGCCTGCACCCTTGTTGCCGCCGACCGCAAGATGATCCGTTATCGATCGCGCCGGTCGCCCGATGTCGAACTTCGTAGCCGTCTGCGCGCTCTCGCCAACCAACGCCGCCGGTTCGGCTACCGTCGACTGTACATCCTGCTGCGGAAACAGGGGGAGCGATCGGGGATCAATCGCATCTATCGGCTCGGCGATCGCTGGCGGGGTGGTGGTCTTTATCCCTTGGCGCGTGGGTGCCGCGCGCCGCGCTGCATCATGGCCGCGTGTCGGGCTGGGCCGCCGGTTGTTCTTTTTGCTGAATTCGCCGGCGGTTTTGGCGGCGGCGAGGTATGGGGTCAGCTTCGCCGAGACGGCAGCGCAGCAGCATGGTCAGGCTGGCGCGTTGGTATCAAGCAGATCAATTCGGCCACTTTCCGCTGATCCTTCAGTGCCGCCGGCGCAGCGGCCAACGACACATTGCGACATTCGGCGACATTTGCCGCCATCGCAATCGACTCCACTTCGCGTAGGTAAATTGAAATTGCCTTTCGTGTTTCAATCCCCTCCCTGTTTGCTCCCTGTTTTCCCCTGTTATTTGCTATCGGACAAATAGACAAATAGCCCTAAGTCATTAATCCCTCATAGCAATTCGCCACCTTTTGCCAACAGCCTCCCTGTTTTTGCTCGAAAAGCTCCCTGTTTTTCGGGGGAAAAGCCGGGCCTGGTCACCGCCACGCCGTCTTCCGTCCGGATGAACGGCAGGGCTACGGATTCCTATGTGCCCGCTGCAGAATTGACCGGTGTTGAAGTCGATGACCCGGTAGCTCCCTCGGCCGCCGCCGCGATCGGCGATGCCACCGTCAGCAGGGTCGGTCACCGCCCAAGCTCCATCGTCGCCCCGAATCGCGACCAACAATTTCGCTAAATCGGAAACGCCGGCGCCGGCCAGCGTCGCAGCACCATACCGCCGGCTCGCGCAGGTCGAGCAGCTCGATCCCCTGTTATTGCC
>DASXDP010000046.1:0-47596 GCA_036490575.1 Xanthobacteraceae bacterium | reverse complement strand
CAGCCCACAAACGAAAGCTCGCGGTGGTCGGTCTCGGCTATGTGGGACTTCCAGTCGCGGCTGCATTCGCTCGCACCGGCGCGCCGGTGATCGGCTTCGACGTCGATGCCGATCGGATCGCGCAATTACGCAACGGCATCGACCCGACCGGCGAGCTGAGCGAAGCGGACCTCGCATCGGCGAACCTGCGCTTCTCTTCGAAAGCAGCCGACCTGGCGGTGGCCGATTTTTACATCATCGCCGTTCCGACGCCGATCGACGTGGCGCGGCGTCCCGATCTCTCGGCGCTGTTGCAGGCTTCGGAAATGGTCGGGCGCACGCTCGCGCGGCGACATTGTCGTGTACGAATCGACCGTCTACCCCGGCGCCACCGAAGGCGACTGCATTCCAGCGCTGGAGCGGACCACCGGTCTTCGCGCTGGCCGCGATTTCGCCGTCGGCTATTCCCCCGAGCGCATCAATGTCGGCGACCATGAGCATCGTTTCGAGACGATCGCGAAAGTAATCGCAGCTCAAGAAGCGCCAACGCTCGACGTTATCGCGAAAGTCTACGGTTCTGTTGTGGAGCGCCTGCACCAGGCCCCTTCCATCAAAATCGCCGAGGCCGCCAAAGTCCTCGGGCTTTTCGGTTCATTCCCCCGATTTCGCTGCCGCTCAATCCGGGCCACGGCGCGCAACAAACCTTGGACGCGAAAAACCGCGCCGCGAGAACGAACAAGTGCATCCGTCTCCGAAAACACCGCGCATCACGCGCGAGTTCTTGCGGGACGCGCTAACATGCTGACATGTGACGATTTCACGAAGCTTTCCACAGGCCCCATGACGCCCGCGAATCGCCTAAGTAGCGCCTCATTCCGGCCCCGGGCTTTTGTGGCAATGGTGAGGTGCTCAGAGGGGGTACTGGCGGCCGTTTCGGCGACCGGTATCGGGCTGATGTTGGGGATATTCGGAGCCGCTGCAGAACAGCGGCCATAATTGCGCACGGCACGGCAGAGCGCGCGCTCGACGGACGAAGCTTTGTGCTCGCCGACGGGCGCGAGGTGCGGCTTGCCGGCATTGAGGTTCCACCATTGCCCCGGCCCGACCGGCCGGACCCGGCCGCGGGCGGCGGCGAGTCGTCGCGGCAGGCGCTGGCCGCAAGGCTTGCCGGAAGCGAAATCGTACTCCGCCAGGCCGAACCGCAGCCGACCGATCGGTACGGGCGGCTGGTCGCTTACGGCTTCCGCGCCGATCCCTCCGGCGAAATTCTCCTGCAATCCGAGCTTGTTGCGTCCGGGTTGGCCCTCGTCGCCGTCCGCGCCGGGGATCACGCCTGCGCCACTGAGCTCCTTAGCCGGGAAAAGAGCGCCCGCCGGGACAAGCTTGGCCTTTGGGCCGGTCCGTACTATGAATCGCTCGACGCCGAACACCCCGCCGAGGTGCTGGCCCAGCGCGGCCGGTTTGCGCTGGTTGAGGGCAAGGTCGTTTCGGTACGTGAGAGCGGACCCATTATCTACGTCAACTTCGGGCGGCATTGGGCGACCGACTTCACTGTTACGATCTTGAAGCGAAATGAGCGTAATTTTTTGGCGGCGGGTTTAGAGCCGAGGAAACTCGCTGACCGGCGCGTACTGGTACGAGGGTGGATCGAGGAGCGCGGCGGGCCGCAGATCGAGGCATCGCGGCCCGAGCAAATCGAGCTCACCGATGGCGAATGAACGGGCGGACCACGAAGTGACGAAGCGGCGCTTCTTGAAGACGGCACGAGCGGGCCTTGCGCCCGCCGCGTTGGCCGTGCTCGCGCTGGTCGTTGCCGCCTGCTCGGCGACGCCGCCGTCGCTGACGCCGCAAGCATCGTTGCCGAGCGCACCGAAATCCGCCGACGTGTCCGACATGTCGCCCGCGGTGCTCCACGAGCATCAGCGCATCCTCGGCGCCTACGGCGGCACCTATAACGATCCCAAGCTGCAGGGCATCCTGGAGCAGACCGTCGAGCGCCTCGTCACCGCGTCGGAACGTCCCGATCTGCACTACAAGGTCGTCATCCTCAATTCGCAATCGATCAATGCCTTCGCGCTGCCGACCGGCCAGCTCTACGTCACGCGCGGGCTGATTGCGCTTGCCAACGACGAGTCCGAGCTGGCGTCGGTGCTCGCGCACGAAATGGGCCACGTGATTGCGCGCCACGCCGCGATCCGCGAAGAGCAGGCGCGCCAGGCCGCTCTGGTCGGACGCGTCGTCACCGACGTCATCAGCGATCCGGAAGTCGGCGCACTGGCGCTCGCCAAGTCGAAGCTGGCGCTGGCGAGCTTCTCCCGCGCGCAGGAATTCGAGGCCGACGCCATCGGCATCGGCGTCGCGTCACGCGCCGGTTACGACCCTTATGGCGCAGTGCGCTTCCTCACGTCGATGGAGCACAATTCCGAGCTGAAGCCGCGCCAGACCGGCAACACGCCGATCGATCCGCGGGCGCCGGACTTCCTGTCGTCGCATCCGGCGACGCCCGAGCGCATCACCAACGCCATCGCCAACGCGCGCCAGTATCCGACGCCGGCGACGACAGCAAGCACGCCCGGCGCCGGCGCGAAACAGGCGTATCTCTCCGGCATCGACGGCATCGTGTTCGGCGAAGATCCGAGCGAGGGCTTTGTGCGCGGCCGCCGCTTCCTGCATCCGCGGCTCGGTTTTACCTTCACTGCGCCGGAGGGTTTCACGCTCGAGAACACCGCGCAGGCGGTGCTCGGCGTCAAGCAGGGCGGCGGCGAAGCGTTGCGCCTCGACGTCGTGCGTGTTCCCGCCGAGCAAACGCTGGCCGAATATCTGACCTCCGGCTGGATCGAGAACATCGACGCCGCGACCGTCGAGAATGTCACCATCAACGGCTTTCCCGCGGCGACTGCCACCGCCAAAGGCGATCAGTGGGATTTCCGTCTCTACGCCGTCCGCTTTGGCAGCGACGTTTATCGCTTCATCTTCGCCGCCAAGCACCGCACGCCCGAAACCGATCATGTGTTCCGCGACTCCATCGGCACGTTCCGCCGTATGAGCCTCGCCGAGATCGAGGACGCGCGACCGCTGCGGCTGCAGATCATCACCGTCGGGCCCAACGATACGGCCGAGAAACTCGCCACCCGCATGGCGATTGCCGACCGTCCGCTCGAGCGCTTCCGCGTGCTCAACGGGCTGGAGCCGGGTGAGCGGCTCAAAACCGGCAGCGAAGTCAAGATCGTCGTCGAATAGCCCGACACCGGCCGCTAGGCGGCAGCAGGGCGCTTCCGCTTTGTCTTCGTCCTGGTTTTGGTTTTGGTTTTGGTCGTGCGCGCGGTGCGGCGCGCCGGCTTCATGGCACAGGCCATGCAGCGGCAGCCGGCCTTCTTGAAGTAATAGTCAAAGTAATCTTCGCCGTAATCGAACGTTATTTCGTCCCCGGGCGAGATCGGCTTCGTTGCGACCAGCAGCATTTTGCCTTTGCGCAGCATCGGTTCGGCATTCGGCTTGCACGAATGGTTCGCGTAACGGCCGAGATTTCGCCGTGTCGCACCATCGATTGTCCATCGTGAATTGACTTCGAACAAATACCTCGGATTGCCAAGGCGCTCGCGCCGCCGCGCTTCTTCAGTGGTAATCCACTTGCCGGAATAGGCCACGATGTGTTCTTTTTTGGCGATCGCGCGCACGGCAAACAGCCCGAGCCCGGTGCGCGATCGGCCGACGCGAAAAGAGCGAGACGCCATGAAGCTTTCTTAGCTACCCGTGTTACCGACTCGCCTTGGCGCCGGACTCAAACGACCGCGAATCAATTCCAACTTCTTCCTTATTCGGAAGTTACAACTATGCCAATGGCCCGGCGGTTGCCGCTTAGGCGCTTCAAATATTGATGGCGCGCTTGGCGACCGCCAGCGCCGCTTCCTTGACCGCTTCGCTGAGCGTCGGGTGGGCGTGGCAAGTGCGGGCGATGTCGTCCGCCGCGGCGCCGAACTCCATTGCGATCGCCGCTTCGGCGATCATGGTTTCGGCATCGGGGCCGAGAATGTGCACGCCGAGCACGCGATCGGTCTTGGCGTCGGCGAGGATCTTGACGAAGCCGTCGGTCGCGAGGTTGGCGCGCGCCCGCGCATTGGCGGTGAAGGGGAATTTGCCGACGTTGTAAGCCACACCGGCGCCTTTGAGTTCCTCCTCGGTTTTGCCGACCGAGGCGATTTCCGGCCTGGTGTAAACCACGTTGGGAATGACGTCGTAGTTCACGTGTCCGGCCTGGCCGGCAATGATCTCGGCGGCGGCGACACCTTCTTCTTCTGCTTTATGCGCGAGCATCGGCCCTGCGACCGCATCGCCGATGGCGTAAATCCCGGCGACGTTGGTGCGGAAATGCGGATCGATAATGATGCGGCCGCGATTGTCTTTCTTCACGCCGGGGGCTTCGAGACCAAGCCCCTCGGTGTAGGGCACGCGGCCAATGGCGACGAGCACGACGTCGGCATCGAGCGTCTCGGCGGCGCCGCCGGCGGCAGGTTCGACCTTGACCTTGAGCGTCTTGCCGGAGCTGTCGATGCCGGTGACTTTGGAGGACAGCTTGAAGGTGATGCCCTGCTTTTCCTGCAAGCGGTGGAACGCCCGCGCCACCTCGCCGTCAATGCCGGGGAGGATGTGATCGAGAAATTCGACAACGGTGACCTGCGCGCCAAGGCGCCGCCACACCGAGCCGAGCTCCATGCCGATAATGCCGGCGCCGACGACGACGAGCTTCTGAGGCACTTGCGCCAGATCCAGCGCGCCGGTCGAGGACACGACGCGCTTTTCGTCGATGGCGATGCCGTTCAATCGCGCAATGTCAGACCCGGTGGCGATGATGATGTTCCTGGTCTCGACGGTCTGGGTCTTGCCGTCGTCCGCTTTGACTTCGATCTTGCCCGGCGCGGCGATGCGGCCGGTGCCGCGAAACGTGTCGATCTTGTTTTTCTTGAACAGGAACGCAACGCCGTTGACGTTGGCGTCGACATTGCCCTGCTTGTATTTGAGCAGCGCGGCGAGATCGACCGAAGGCTTGCCGACCTTGATGCCCATCTTGCCGAAATTTTCGCCGGCCTCCTCGTACAATTCGGAAGCGTGCAGCATCGCTTTCGAGGGAATGCAGCCGACGTTGAGGCAGGTGCCGCCGAAAGTGGCGTTCTTCTCGACCACCGCGGTCTTCAAGCCGAGCTGCGCCGCGCGGATGGCGCACTCATAGCCGCCTGGACCGGTGCCGATGACAACGACGTCGTATTGAACCACCGATCGCCTCCATTATTCCTACCCCTGCAAGGGGAAGGATGGCGAGCCGCGTGCGCGGCGAGCCAGGCGAGGGTCATGGTGCAGCGACCCCCACCCCGACCCTCCCCCTTTCAGGGGGAGGGAGAGTATTTACAAATCCAGCACCAGCCGCGACGGCTCTTCCAGACATTCCTTGACGCGAACAAGAAAGGTTACCGCTTCGCGGCCGTCGACAATTCGGTGATCGTAGGACAAGGCGAGGTACATCATCGGCCGCGCCTCGATCTTGCCGGCGACCACCATCGGCCGCTCCTGGATCTTGTGCATGCCGAGAATGCCGGATTGCGGCGCGTTGAGGATCGGCGTCGACATCAGCGAACCATAAATGCCGCCGTTGGTGATGGTGAAAGTGCCGCCCTGCAATTCGTCGATCTTGAGCGAGCCATCGCGGGCGCGGCGGCCGAAATCGGAGATCGCCTTCTCGATCTCGGCGATCGATTTCTGGTCGGCGTCGCGGACCACCGGCACCACCAGGCCGCGCTCGGTGCCGACCGCAATGCCGATGTGATAGTAATTCTTGTAGACGATATCGGCGCCATCGATCTCTGCATTTACGGCGGGGATTTCCTTGAGCGCCTGCACGCAGGCGCGAACGAAAAAGCCCATGAAGCCGAGCTTGGCGCCGTGCTTCTTCTCGAACAATTCCCGGTACTGGCTGCGCAGCGCCATGATCTGCGTCATGTCGACCTCGTTGAAGGTCGTGAGCATGGCGGCGGTGTTCTGCGCATCCTTGAGCCGTCGCGCGATTGTCTGGCGGAGCCGCGTCATCCGCACCCGCTCCTCGCGCGCGGCGTCATCCGGCGGCGATGGCGCGCGCGCCTGCACTGCGGCGGCAGGCGTGGCAACCGGCGTCGGCTGCGCTGCGGCGCGTTCGATCGCCGCGAGCATGTCGCCTTTGGTGACGCGGCCGTCCTTGCCGCTGCCCGGCACGGCAGAAGCATCGATACCGGTTTCGGCGGCGATCTTGCGGACCGAAGGCGCCAGCGGCGCGTCGGGAGCTTTGGCCTGAGCCGGGCTCTGAGCTGGCGCGGGCGCTTGCCGCGGCGCAATCGGTTCGGGTCCGGCGCCGATCGGTTTCGTCGTTTCGGTTTTCTGCTCGGGGCGTCCAGTCGGGACTGCGCCGGCACCTTCCTTGATGGAGCCAAGGAGCGCGCCGACGGCGACGGTATCGCCATCTTTCACCGCAACGTTGGCGAGGACGCCTGCGGCAGGCGCCGGCACTTCGATAGTGACCTTGTCGGTTTCCAGTTCGACGAGCGGCTCATCGACCGCAACCACGTCGCCCGCCCTCTTGAACCACTTGCCGATGGTGGCCTCGGTCACCGACTCGCCAAGCGTGGGTACGCGAATCTCAGCCATAGATCCGTTCCTTGTTGGCGAGGACCGCTATCCGAGCGCGTCTTCGAGAAATTTCGACTGTTGCGCCAAATGCAGCGACATCTGGCCCACAGCGGTCGATGCCGAAGCCGGACGGCCGGCGTAGCGCGCGCGCTTATGCTTGGCTCCGATCTGGTTCAACACCCATTCGAGGAAGATATCGACAAACACCCAGCCGCCCATGTTGCGCGGCTCTTCCTGGCACCAGACAATTTCGGCTTCCTTGAAGCGCGAAAGCTCAAGCATCAGCGCCTTGGTCGGGAATGGATAGAGCTGCTCGATGCGCAGCAGATAAACGTCGTTGATGCCGCGCTTTTCGCGCTCGTCATAGAGATCGTAATAGACCTTGCCGGACGAAATAACGACACGGCGAATTTGCGCGTCGGGGACAAGCTTGATCTTTTCATCCGGATGATTTTGCGCGTCGTCCCACAACAGGCGGTGAAACGACGTGTCCGGACCCATTTCGTCGAGCCGCGACGCCGCGCGCTTGTGGCGCAGCAGCGACTTCGGTGTCATCAGCACGAGGGGCTTGCGGAAATCGCGCTTAAGCTGGCGGCGCAGGATGTGAAAGTAATTCGCCGGCGTCGTGCAATTGGCGACCTGCATGTTGTCTTCGGCGCACATTTGCAGGAAGCGTTCGAGGCGGGCCGAGGAATGTTCTGGCCCCTGCCCTTCGTAGCCGTGAGGCAGCAGGCAAACCAGGCCGGACATGCGCAGCCACTTGCGTTCGCCGGACGAAATGAACTGGTCAAACAGCACCTGCGCGCCGTTGGCGAAGTCGCCGAACTGCGCTTCCCACATGGTCAGCGCGTTGGGTTCGGCGAGCGAATAGCCGTACTCGAAGCCGAGCACCGCCTCTTCCGAGAGCATCGAGTTGATGACCTCGAAGCGCGGCTGGCCTTCCTTCAAATGATTGAACGGCGTGTAGCGCTCCTCGTTCTCCTGATCGACGATAACCGAATGGCGCTGCGAAAAGGTGCCGCGTTCGCTGTCCTGCCCGGACAGGCGCACCCGGTGCCCGTCGAGCAGCAGCGAGCAGAACGCCAGCGCCTCGGCGGTCGCCCAGTCGATGCCAACGCCGGATTCGATCGACTTGCGGCGATTGTCGAAGAAACGGTTGAGCGTGCGATGCAGATGGAAGCCGGCCGGCAGCGTTGTGATCTTCTTGCCGATTTCCTTGAGTTCGCCGATGTCGACGCCGGTTTTGCCGCGCCGCGGATCCTCGGCATCGCCCGCTGCCTTGTAACCGGACCAGCGGCCGTCGAGCCAATCGGCCTTGTTGGCGCGATAGCCTTGCGCTGCTTCCAGCTCGTCGTCGAGCTTGTGCCGCCAATCGGCCTTCATCTTCTCGACATCGCCGGAAGTGACGAGACCTTCGCCGATCAGCTTGTTGCCGTAGATTTCGAGCGTCGTCGGATGAGCCGCGATCGCCTTGTACATCAGCGGCTGAGTGAACGACGGCTCGTCGCCTTCATTGTGGCCGTGCCGGCGATAACAGAACATGTCGATCACGACCGGCTTCTGGAATTTCTGCCGAAACTCGGTCGCCACCTTGGCCGCGTAGACCACCGCCTCCGGATCGTCGCCGTTGACGTGAAAGATCGGCGCTTCGATCATCTTGGCGACGTCGGATGGATATGGCGACGAGCGCGAGTAGCGCGGCGCGGTGGTGAAGCCGATCTGATTGTTGACGATGTAATGCACCGAACCGCCGGTGCGATGGCCGCGCAGGCCCGAAAGCCCGAAGCATTCCGCGACCACTCCCTGTCCGGCGAACGAGGCGTCGCCGTGAATGAGAAGCGGCATCACCATGGTGCGATCTTGCGGCGTGGCGCCGAGCTGGTCCTGCTTGGCACGCACTTTGCCGAGCACCACCGGGTCGACGATTTCGAGATGCGACGGGTTGGCGGTAAGCGACAGGTGCACCGTATTCTGGTCGAACTCGCGGTCGGACGAAGCGCCGAGGTGATACTTCACGTCGCCCGAACCGTCGATTTCGTTGGGCGTCGACGAACCGCCCTTGAACTCGTGGAAAATGGCGCGATGCGGCTTGGCCATCACCTGCGCCAGCACGCTGAGCCGGCCGCGATGCGGCATGCCGATTACGATCTGCCGCACGCCCAGCGCGCCGCCCCGCTTGATGATCTGCTCGAGTGCGGGAATCATCGACTCTCCGCCGTCGAGTCCAAAGCGCTTGGTGCCGGTGAATTTGAGGTCGCAAAATTTTTCGAACCCCTCGGCTTCAACCAGCTTGTTGAGAATGGCGCGCTTGCCTTCGGGGGTGAAGCTGATCTCCTTGTCGGGTCCCTCGATGCGTTCCTGAATCCACGACTTCTGCGCGGCGTCCGAAATGTGCAGGAATTCGACGCCCAACGTCTGGCAATAGGTGCGCCGGAGAATGGTGACGATCTGCCGGATGGTGCCGAATTCGAGGCCGAGAACTTTGTCGAGAAAAATCGGCCGATCCAAATCGGCTTCGGTGAAGCCGTAGGTCGAGGGGTCGAGCTCGATTTCCGCCGGCTGCGGCTGCAAATGCAGCGGATCGAGATCGGCGTGAAAATGCCCGCGGGCCCGATAGGCGCGGATCAGCATCAGCGCGCGGATAGAACCGCGCGTCGCGCGCTCGACATCGGCCGCAGAAAGTTCGACGCCGGTTCGCTGCGCGCGCGACTTGACCTTGTCGCCAAGCGCCTTGCCAATTTCGCCCCAGCCGCCGTCAAGCGCCGCGGTCAGCTCATCGCGGTGCGCGCCGGGCCAGTCCGTGCGCTGCCACGAGGGTCCGTGGGCGTTGGCCGCAACCTCGCGCGGGTCGTCCTTGAGGTTGCCGAAAAACGCCTGCCATTCGGCGTCGAGCGCGGCCGGATCGATTTCGTATCGCGCATAAAGCTCGTCGATGTAGGACGCATTGCCCCCGTAAAGGAAAGAGCTCCGGGCGAAGGCGGCGTTCGCGTCCTGGCGAGACATGAGAATTTCCTAGGTGAGAGCCGACAAACCAGCGAAGGCGCGCAGCCGCCCCACTATTTGCCCATCCCCGGCTCGGGCGTTCACGCCCCTTATTTAATGCGGCAGTGCGGCAACTGGAAGACTGAAGAAGTGAATCAGCGTTTCCATACTTCGGCGAGGGTCTTCCCGAGCCGCGCGGGGGACGCCGAGACGGTAACCCCCGCCGCCGTCATCGCCTCGATCTTGGATTCGGCCCCGCCCTTACCGCCGGCAATAATCGCGCCCGCGTGGCCCATGCGGCGGCCCGGCGGCGCCGTGCGGCCGGAGATAAATCCGACGGTCGGCTTCTTGCGTCCGCGCTTTCCTTCGTCCTTGAGGAATTGCGCGGCGTCCTCTTCCGAAGAGCCGCCGATCTCACCGATCATGACAATTGCCTCGGTCGCTTTATCGGCCAGAAACATTTCCAGGATTTCGATGAAGTCGGAGCCCTTGACCGGGTCGCCGCCGATCCCGACGGCCGTCGTTTGACCCAGGCCCTCGGCAGTCGTCTGAAACACGGCTTCGTACGTCAGCGTGCCGGAGCGCGAGACGATGCCGACCTTGCCGGGCTTGAAAATGTTGCCCGGCATGATGCCGATCTTGCATTCGCCCGCGGTCATGACGCCGGGACAGTTCGGTCCGATCAGCCGCGACTTCGAACCGCACAGCGCGCGTTTGACCTTCACCATGTCGAGCACCGGGATGCCTTCGGTGATGCAAACGATCAGGGGAATTTCAGCGTCGATGGCTTCGCAGATCGCATCCGCGGCGCCAGGCGGCGGCACGTAAATCACGCTGGCGTCGCAGCCGGTTTTGGCGCGCGCTTCCGCGACCGTATCGAACACCGGCAACCCGAGATGGGTCGAGCCGCCTTTTCCCGGCGAAGTGCCGCCGACCATTTTGGTACCGTAGGCGATCGCCTGTTCGGAATGGAAAGTGCCGTTCTTGCCGGTAAAGCCCTGGCAGATCACCTTGGTATTTTTGTCGATCAGAACTGCCATGGGTCAGGCCGTCGCTCTCACCGCGTTGACGATCTTGCGCGCGGCGTCGTCGAGATCGTCGGCGGGAATGACGTTGAGGCCGGATTTTTGAATGATCTCCTTGCCGAGCGCGACGTTGGTGCCTTCGAGCCGCACCACCAGCGGCACACGCAGGCCGACCTCCTTGACCGCGGCAACGACGCCTTCGGCGATGACGTCGCAGCGCATGATGCCGCCGAAAATATTGATCAGGATTCCTTTCACGTTCGGATCGGAGGTGATGATCTTGAACGCAGCCGTCACCTTGTCCTTGCTGGCGCCGCCGCCGACATCGAGAAAGTTTGCCGGCGTTTCGCCGTAGAGCTTGATGATGTCCATGGTGGCCATGGCAAGCCCTGCGCCGTTGACCATGCAGCCGATGGTGCCGTCGAGCGCCACGTAATTCAGATCGTAACGCGAGGCCTCGATCTCCTTCGCATCCTCTTCGGCCGGATCGCGCAGCGCGGCAATGTCGGGATGGCGATAAAGCGCGTTGTCGTCGAAGCCCATCTTGGCGTCGAGACAAAGCAGCTTGCCGTCCTTGGTGACGATGAGCGGATTGATTTCGAGAAGGCTCATGTCTTTGGCGATGAAGGCGGCATAAAGCTTGGGCAGCGCAATTTCCGCCTGCTTGCCGACCTCGCGGCTCAAACCCAGCGCCTGCGCCACGGCGTGGCTGTGATGGACCATGAACCCCGTCGCGGGATCGACCGAGAACGAGAGAATCTTTTCCGGATTGGTGCGTGCGACTTCCTCGATCTCCATCCCGCCTTCGGTAGAGGCGACGAAAGACACGCGCGATGTCGAGCGATCGACCAGCGCCGAGAGATAATATTCGCGCGCGATGTCCGAGCCGTCTTCGATGTAGAGGCGATGCACTTGTTTGCCGTGCGGACCGGTCTGGTGCGTCACCAGCGTCGACCCGAGCAGCCGTTCGGCTTCGCGTTTTACTTCTTCGACGGATTTCACCACCTTGACGCCGCCGGCCTTGCCGCGACCGCCGGCATGGATTTGCGCCTTGACCACCCACACCGGGCCGCCGAGTTCCTTCGCCGCCTTGACGGCTTCATCGACGCTCATGGCTGGAATGCCGCGCGGCACCGGGACGCCGAATTCGCGCAGCACCGCCTTCGCCTGGTATTCGTGAATGTTCATGAAAGACGCTGGCTTTCCGGTGCAGGGACCGTCACGTCAGCCAAGGGAGATATCTCAATTGCCAATACTTCAATTGCCAAGATTGGGAGCGATCTTCTTGCAGGCCTCGACCAGGCCCTGCACCGCTTGCGCGGATTTTTCGAACATGCCGCGCTCGTTGCCGTTGAGTTCGATCTCAACCACACGCTCGACCCCCTTGCTGCCGATGACAACCGGGGCGCCGACGTAAAGGTCGTGAATACCATACTCACCGTTGAGCCAGGCCGCAGCGGGCAGCACCCGTTTCTTGTCGCGCAGGAAACTTTCCGCCATGGCGATGGCCGAACTTGCCGGCGCATAGAACGCCGAGCCAGTCTTGAGCAGGCTGACAATTTCGCCGCCGCCGTTGCGGGTGCGCTCGACAATCGCGTCCAACCGCGCCGCCGTGGTCCAGCCCATCTTGACCAGGTCAGGCAGCGGAATGCCGGCCACCGCCGAATACCGCGTCAGCGGCACCATGCTGTCGCCGTGGCCGCCGAGCACAAACGCCGTCACGTCCTCGACGGAGACGTTGAATTCATCGGCGAGAAAATAGCGAAAGCGCGCCGAGTCGAGCACGCCAGCCATGCCGACGACCATATGCTTCGGCAGGCCGCAACATTTCTGCAAAGCCCACACCATGGCGTCGAGCGGATTGGTGATGCAGATGACGAAGGCGTTCGGCGCATATTTCGCGATGCCGGCGCCGACCTGCTCCATCACCTTGAGATTGATGTCGAGGAGGTCGTCACGGCTCATGCCCGGCTTGCGCGGCACCCCGGCGGTGACAATGCAAACCGATGCGCCCTGGATGGTCTCGTACGAATTGGTGCCGGTAAAGCGGACATCGAAGCCTTCGACCGGCGAGGACTCGACCAAATCGAGCGATTTACCCTGCGGGATGCCCTCGGCGACGTCGAAAAGCACGACATCGCCGAGCTCTTTGAGGCCGATCAGGTGGGCGAGCGTACCGCCAATTTGCCCCGCACCAATCAATGCGATCTTGTTACGCGCCATCGAAAAAATTCCTTGATGCAAACTCGCCCGGCCGCCGCGGTGATTAACCTTTTCAGCCACGGCATTCAAGCCGCCGCCGCGCACGGCAGGCATCGGAACCAGTTGAACGGCCCGGACTTTCATCCTCGGGCTGAGGCGGCATTGGGCCGCATTGGGTATTGATATGACGGGCCGCCGCCTGCCAACCATCACCAAACTATTGCGGGTCCTGGGTCCCGGACTTCTGACCGGCGCGGCCGACGACGATCCCAGTGGAATAGCAACCTATTCGCAAAGCGGCGCCCAGTTTGGCTACACGCTGTGCTGGACCATGTTTCTCACCACGCCGTTCATGGTCGCCATCCAGATCGTCAGCGCCCGGATCGGCTCGGTCACCGGCCGGGGACTCGCGGCCAATCTCGGCGCCGTGGTGCCACCGGTGCTGCTGTTCGCAATTATTGCGCTGCTCACCGCCGCCAACGTGGTCAACATCGCCGCCGACATCGCAGCCATGGCGGCGGCGATGCAGATTCTGGTCGGCGGCCCGGCGCCGGTCTACGCGCTGTGCTTCGGCGTTATCTGCCTCTCGGCGCAGATCGCCATCCCGTATCGGCGGTACGCCCAGTACATGAAAGTGCTGACGCTCGTCCTGTTTGCTTACGTCGCCACCGCGCTTGTCGTCCACGTGCCCTGGAACGAAGTTTTGGTGGCCACCGTCGTGCCGCATCTGCCGTGGAATCGCGATGCCATCCTGATGCTGGTGGCCGTGCTCGGGACGACAATCAGCCCGTATCTGTTCTTCTGGCAGGCCTCACTGGAAGTCGAGGAGCGGCGGGTCAAAGAGAGGCGAAAAGTGGCGCCGCTCAAGGATGATGACGCCGCAGCGCGGCGCCGGTTTGGACCGATCGTGCTCGACACCTGGGCCGGCATGGTGCTTTCCAACGTCATCGGCTTCTTCATCATCGTCGCCACCGCCGCCACGCTGCACGCTCACGGCACGACCAACATCGACACCGCCGCGGCAGCGGCCGAAGCGCTGCGGCCGTTGGCCGGCGAACTGGCATTTTTGTTGTTCGCAATCGGCATTATCGGCACCGGCCTTCTGGCTATTCCGGCACTCGCCGGCTCCGCCGCTTACGCCATCGCCGAAGCGTTCGGGTGGAAAAACAGCCTCGGACTCGCGCCATGGCAAGCGCGGGGCTTTTACGTGATCATCGCGGCAGCGACGCTGATCGGCTCGTTCGGCGCTTTGCTGCCAATCAACCCGATCCGGATGCTAGTGTGGAGCGCCGTGTTCAACGGCATTGTCGCCGTCCCGCTGATGGCCGGCATGATGGTCGTCGTGACCAACCGCAAGATCATGGGGGAATATGGCGCCTCGCGTCTTCTCGCGGCGTTTGGCTGGCTTGCGACGGCTTTTATGGGCCTGGTGGTCGCGGCGTTCTTCTACGCGTCAGTTACCGGCTAAAAGGTCGATGCGATCAGGTTTCGACAATCCCGGTCAACGCACCCGAAACTCGCGCATGCGCAGCGCCATGCGGCCGCGCCAGATATTCCTGCGAACGCATCTCGATCAGCCGCGAAGCGGTGCGGCGAAATTCCTGCGCCTCGAAACCTTCCTCGCCGCGATAGAGGCCGTCAGGCTCGGCTTCAGCCGAGGCGATGAGCTTCACATTAAGGTCATAGAGCGTGTCGATGAGGATAATGAAACGCTTGGCGGCGTTGCGCGTCTCGAACGCCATCACCGGAACGTGGTCGAGAACGATGGTGTGATACTCGCGCGCAATCCGCAGATAGTCGGCCGCACCAAGCGTCTGCTCGCACAGGTCGGGAAACGCGAACCGCGCGACGCCCATGGCGGCACGCGGCACGCGGACGGAGCGTCCCTTCAGCGCCAGGTCCTGGGTTTCGCCTTTGCGCCCGCGGGTAAGCTGGTGCCACGCCCGGTCGAGGGCGGCGTCGGCCGCGGCATCGGCCGGCACGTACCAAACATGCATGCCGGCAAGCTTCTCCAGCCGGAAGTCGGTGCGCGAGGCAAGGCGGACGACTTCGGTGTTGTCTTCGAGCATGCCGATGAAGGGCAGAAACAACGCGCGGTTCAAACCGTCGTTGTAGAGCTCCGCGGGCTCGACGTTCGAAGTCGCGACCAGGACGACGCCGCGCGCAAACAACTGCGTGAACAGCCGGCCGAGAATCATGGCGTCGGCAATGTCGGTGACATGAAACTCGTCGAAGCAAAGAAGCCAGGCTTCCTTTGCCAGATCCGCCGCGACAAGCTCAATCGGATCGGCGTCGGGATGTTCGCCGAGCTTCATTTGCTGGCGCAGCGCGTGAATGCGATCGTGTACGTCGAGCATGAATTCGTGAAAATGCGCACGGCGTTTCCGCTGCACCGGGCTTGATTCGAAGAACAAGTCCATCAGCATGGTTTTGCCGCGGCCGACGTCGCCATAGATATAAAGGCCTTTGATTCGCGTCTGGCGCTTTTCGCGGCTGCCGAACATCCATCCGAGCGAAGACGATTTCCGCGCCAGACGCTGTTCGGCAATTTCCGTTTCGAGCCGCGCTAGCTTGTCGACGACGGCAACTTGGGCGGAATCGGGCTCGATCTGGCCGCCAGCCACGCCGACGGCGTATCGCGCCTTGATTGAGCTCGTCATGTTGATGTTAACCGATGCGGGCAAAACGTGGCGGGAGCAGCATGTTTATCCGCAGTGGACTTAGTCTGCCAACACGTAGTCGCCAAACAGTCAAATAAGCCAGTTATTAGGCATGCGCTCCGCGAATGCGGCCATGATGCCCTTCGCCTTGCCTAATTTCGACGACAACCGACATGTAGACCACAGCGATCGTGAATTCCGGGTGTGCGCTTAAAAGACATTCGCCGGAACTTAAAAGGAGGATGCGAACAAGGAGCTTCGACGATGATGTCAGGAGACCCTTGGAATGCAGGACCTTCTACCCGCGGGCGGCGTGATCCGTAAGTTGTGGATCGGTGAAGCCGACAAATACCGCGATCATTTGTTACGCCTCGATCCGGAAAGCCGGCACAGCCGCTTCGGCGGCGGCGTGGCGGACGAATTCATCCGCAATTACGTCGATCTGACAATCTCGCTTGAAGCCGTGATCCACGGTTTTTTCATCGACGGCGTCATGCGCGGCGCCGCCGAGTTGCGCCAGCTTGGCATTCATTCTCCGGGTCAGGCCGAGGCGGCGATCAGCGTCGAAAAGCCGTGGCAAAGCCATGGCGTCGGATCGGCGCTGCTGCGGCGCACGTTACTCGCCGCCCGCAACCGCGGCCTTCGCCACCTGCACATGGCATGCCTCGCCGACAATCGGCGAATGCAACAATTGGCGCGGAAGTTTGCCGCCGAATTATCGTTCGATTTCGGCAGCGTGGTCGGCGAGGTCGAATCAAGGCGCGCCAATCCGTTGTCAGTGATGCAGGAATTGATTGCCGATCATCACGGCTTCGCAACCGCGCTTCTTGATTTGCAGTCGCGATTGCTGCGCGCTTGATCCAATCGTCGCCGGCCGCGGTGTGCCGGCCTCAGTAGCTCGGCGCCATCCGCAATTCGGCCGCGGTAAGCGGATAATCAGCCTCGACGACGTAAGGGCCGCCGCCGACGGACGAGCGCGACGAGAACAGCACGAAGCGGGAGACTTCAAACGAGGCCGAGCGGTAGTGTGCGCGCATGGCGAGATAGTCGGCGACATCGCGGCTTGATGCATCGCGAAGCCGCGCCAACGTCACGTGCGGAATATATTTGCGGCCTTCGGGTTCGAGCCCCATTCGTTGCAACAGCCGCTCGTGTTCGGCCTGCAACTCGATCAACGGTGCAATCGGCGTTGCCGTCGCGACCACTGCACGAGGCTTCCGTCCCCCGAAGGAAGTCAGCCCGTCGAGCCGCAATTCGAATGGCTTCCGCTGCACGCGTCCGAGCAAGCCGGCAATATCGCGCGCCAGCGCATCGTCGATATCGCCGATGAAGCGAAGCGTCAGATGATAATTGTCGGGATCAATCCAGCGCGCCCCGGGCAAGCCGCCGCGCATGATGGCCAGCGAGTCGCCGACGTGCCGCGGGATTTCCAGAGCCGTGAACAGACGGGGCATGGAACAACCGCTCCCATTCGAACAGCGAATCGCGGCGCGACGCCAGCATGCGGGGATCGCGCCGATAGCGCAACCCTCAGGGCGAACGGGACTTCCGCACGTCGACGATAAGGGCTTCTACGCTCGGCAATATGCGGGCAACAATAACATCAACACCTGCGGCATTTGGGTGCAGGCCATCGGGCTGGAGAAGCTTCGGGTCCGCCGCCACGCCGTCGAGAAAGAACGGATACAGCGGAACGCCGAACTTCGCGGCCAGCTCTGGATAAATTTCTTCAAAGGATTTCGCATAATCGCCTCCGAGATTCGGCGCCGAACGCATGCCGCAGAACAGAACGCGGATATGCCGCCCGGACAAGCGTCGCAAAATCGTCATCAGCGCTTCGCGCGTCACTTGCGGATTTAATGCGCGCAGCATGTCATTGGCGCCAAGCTCGAGGATAACCGCCTGGGTGTCGTCCGGCACCGACCAGTCGAGACGCGCAACGCCGTCGGCGGCCGTATTTCCTGAAACTCCCGCGTTGATAATCTCCACAGCCTCACCCTTGGCGGCGAGCGCGGCTTGCAAGCGCGGCACAAATCCCTGGCTGACTGCCAAGCCGAGACCAGCCGTCAACGAATCCCCGAACGCCACGATTTTCACCGGCGCGGTTGGCTCGGCAAACGAAGCCGTCGTCCAGAGCGCGCACAAAAGCGCTGCGAGCGCCGGCCACGCGATGTGGCGCACCGTTGTTTCGTACCCATATGACCGGCTGGTATTCGAAGCCGCAGGACGCCGCTCAGCCTCTGACATGAATGACACTTCGGGGCACCCTCTCCTCGGCGACGCGGTCGCGCTGTCGGGCGTCAATCTCTCGCTCGGCGGCGGCGCCAATCGCGTTCATATCCTCAAAGACATTGCCCTGAATATAGGCGGCGGCGAAGCGGTCAGCCTGCTCGGCCCGTCGGGCTCCGGCAAATCGACGTTGCTCATGGTGATGGCAGGGCTTGAACGCCCTGACAACGGCGCGGTCGTGGTTGCCGGCGCAGACCTTGGCCGGCTTGACGAAGACGAGCTTGCGCGCTTTCGCGGCGCCAATATCGGCATTGTCTTTCAAGCCTTCCACCTCATTCCGACCATGACCGCGCTGGAGAACGTCGCGGTGCCGCTCGAGCTTTCAGGGGTCCGCGATGCTTTGTCGCGCGCCGAGGCCGAGCTCGCCGCGGTGGGATTGCGCGATCGCCTCGACCATTACCCGGCGCAACTCTCCGGCGGCGAGCAGCAGCGCGTCGCTATCGCGCGGGCGCTCGCACCCGAGCCGGCGATCCTGGTCGCTGATGAGCCGACCGGCAATCTCGATGAAACAACCGGCGCGCAGATTATTGAGCTGCTGTTTCGCGGCAAAGAACAACACTGCACCACACTGGTGCTTGTTACACACGATGCCTCGCTGGCCGCGCGTTGCGATCGCGTGCTGCACATGCATTCCGGGCGGCTCGCCGCAGCACCGCCGCCGGCTCACGCCGAACAGACGATGCAACAGATATGACCGCCGTCGCCGCGCGCTTTGCCTGGCGTGAGGTGCGCGGTGGTTTGCGCGGCTTTGGCGTGTTCATCGCCTGCATTGCGCTTGGCGTGCTGGCGATCGCCGGCGTGGGTTCGTTGTCGGCCGCTTTGTCCGATGGATTGGCGCAGTCGGGCGCGTTGTTGCTCGGTGGCGATGTTGCGTTCACGCTTCCGCTGCGTGAAGCCGACGGTGCCGAACGCGCTTTTCTCGTTGCGCACGGCACGGCGTCGGAGATCGCCGTGCTTCCGACCATGGTGCGCACGAGCGACGGAAAATCGGCGCTGATTGAGGCCAAGGCTGTCGATGACGCCTATCCGCTTGTCGGATCTGTGAAGACCAATCCGGACATGCCGCTGGCCGCCCTGTTCGCGCGGAACGGCGACGCTTTCGGCGCTGCCGCCGATCCGTCGCTGCTGGCGCGGCTTCAACTCAACGTCGGAGACCGGATCAGCGTCGGCAGCGCCACGGTCGAGATTCGCGCAGCGTTGCTCGGCGAGCCGGACAAGCTCGGCGGCGGCATCGGCTTTGGGCCCCGCGTTCTTCTGAGCCGGGAAGCATTGCGCGCAAGCGGGCTAATCCAGCCGGGAAGCCTGATACGCTGGCGTTATCGGCTGCGCTTGCCTGCCGGTGAGGCCGACGATCGCGCGGTTTCCGAAATCGAGAAGCAGGCGCTCGCCGATTTCCCGAATGCCGGCTGGGACATTCGCACGCGCAAGAATGTCTCGCCGCAGCTCGAACGCAACGTCGAACGCTTCAGCCAATTTCTGGCGCTCATCGGCTTTGCCGTTCTTCTGGTCGGAGGCGTCGGCGTCGCGAACGCCGTAGCGGCGCACCTTGCGCGCAAGCGCCAGGCCATAGCGACCATGAAAGCGCTCGGCGCGTCGGGCGGCACCGTGGTCGCGGTGTATTCATGGCAGATCATGCTGATCGCGCTGTTCGCAGCTTGCATCGGCGCCGCGCTCGGCGCGGCGTTGCCGTTTGTCACCGTTTGGCTGTTCGGCGCCCTGCTGCCGTTCCCGGTGGCCCCGGTTGTTCACCTCGATGTACTGGCGCTATCGGTCGCCTACGGCCTTCTCATCGCATTTGCCTTCGCCTTGTGGCCTCTGGGACGCGCGCACGATACTCCCGTCTCGACGCTGTTCCGCGGCGCGGTCGGCCTCGAACCGTCATGGCCGCGAAGCCATTATCTGATCGCCGCCGCCGTGGCCGTTGCAGCCGTGGCGGCACTTGCCATTTGCTTTGGTTACGATCGGCGCGTCACCGCGATTTTCGCGGTGTCCGCCGCCGGCCTGTTTGCAATTTTGCGGCTCGTCGCCGCCGCGATTATGGCGGGCGCACGTCGCGCACCGCGGTTGCGCTCGATGCGGCTGCGGCTCGCGGTCGCCAACATTCATCGCCCCGGCGCCGTGACCGCGAGCATTGTACTTTCGCTCGGCATCGGCTTCTCGCTGCTAGTGACCGTTGTCGAAATCGAAGGCAATCTGCATCGCGCGCTCACCGCGGCGCTGCCCGAGCACGCACCGTCGTTTTTCTTTGTCGATATTCCGTCGGCGGATGCTCCACGCTTCGACGCGCTGATCCACCAACAAGAGCCGAACGCCGCTCTTGAGCGCGCGCCAATGCTGCGCGGGCGGATCGTCGAAGCCCGGGGCGTCAGCGCCGAAGATCTGAAACCCGGGGAGAATTCCGCCTGGGTGCTGCGCGGGGATCGCGGCATCACCTATGCGGCCGCGGTACCCAATGGTTCGCGGCTGGCGGCCGGAGAGTGGTGGGCGCCGGATTATTCCGGGTCGCCGCTTGTTTCGCTGGAAGAGAAGACGGCCAAGGATTTGGGACTGAAGATCGGCGATGACATCACGGTCAACGTGCTGGGCCGCAACGTGACCGCACGCATCGCCAATTTGCGCACGGTCGATTGGGAAAACCTCGGCATCAATTTCGTGCTGGTTTTCTCGCCGGGCACGTTCGCCGGCGCGCCGCACACTGACATCGCCACGCTCACTTTCGCCGACGGCGGTTCGCCGCCCGAGGATGCCGCCATCATCACGGCGGTCGCGGAAGCGTTTCCGTCGGTCTCGGCAGTGAGCGTCAAGGATGCCCTTGATACCGCCGATCGGATTGTCGGCAATCTGGCCGCGGGGCTTCGCGGGGCAAGCCTGCTGACGCTGGTCGCCGCCGCGCTGGTGCTGGGTGGCGCACTTGCGGCGAGCCACCGATCGAGGCTGTACGACGCCGTCGTGCTGCGGACATTGGGCGCGACACGCCGCCAGCTCCTCGCCGCCTACGGCACCGAATTTCTGATCATCGGGCTGGTGTCGGTGCTGTTCGGCATAGCCGCGGGATCGCTGACCGCGGGCCTCGTCGTCTCCAAACTTTTCGACTTTCCGTTCCTGTTTTTGGCGGGACGCGCGGCGCTCGCAGCAGGCGCGACGCTTGTCGTCGTTGTGGCTTTGGGGTTATTCGGGACAGTGCAGGTGCTGGGCCGCAAGCCAATGGAAGTACTACGGAATCTATAACGCACCAGCATTTATGAACGATTCGTAACACGCGGCAATAACGGCGATCATCCATCTAGCGCGTCCGCGGCTTTGCCATTAGATTCGTGTCCAACTTCGCGTCCGGCTTTCCCGGACGCCACGGGCCCGGCCCAGCCGGGACAACGCAGGGGTAACTTCGATGTCGGACTTCGACCGGAATATCGCGACGGCCCGGACGGGCTATCGCACCGATCAGGTTGTGATCGATGCGGGTCTGCGCGCGTATATGATCCGCGTCTACAACTACATGACCGCCGGCGTTGCGCTGACCGGACTGGTCGCGTGGTTCGCCTACCAGGCCGCCGGCGGTGAATCGATCCACATCGCCGGACATTCGATTACCGGTTTGACCGCCTTCGGCCAGGCCATCTTCGGCAGCCCGTTGATGTGGCTGTTCGTGCTCGCTCCGCTCGGACTGGTGATGCTGCTGAGCTTCGGCATCAACCGGCTGTCGGCGGGCACCGCACTGACCTTGTTCTTCGTCTATGCAGGCTTGCTCGGGTTGTCGCTCGCCTCGATCTTCCTGGTTTACACCGGGGCATCGATCACGCGGGTGTTCTTCATCTCGGCAGCGACGTTCGGGGCGATGAGCCTCTATGGCTACACCACCAAACGCGACCTGACCGCCTTCGGTTCGTTCCTGTTCATGGGCTTGATCGGCATAGTCATCGCCAGCCTCGTGAACATCTTCCTGCAGTCGAGCGGACTTTATTGGGTCATTTCGGTACTCGGCGTGCTCATCTTCGTCGGCCTTACCGCCTACGACACGCAGAGCATCAAGGAGATGTATAGCCCGATGGACGACGGCACCATCGCCGGCCGCAAGGCGGTGATGGGCGCGCTGCGGCTCTACCTCGACTTCATCAACCTGTTCCTCATGCTGCTGCGCCTGTTCGGCGACCGCCGCTAGGGGAACGCGAGAAAATGAGCTTGGCGCCCCGGAGCGATTCCGGGGCGCTTTGTTTTTGCGCGGCCGGCAAGCGATGAACGAGCCCCGCATCCGGCCTGCGGCAGCAACCGACATCCCGTCGATCACCCGCATCTACGCGGACGCGGTTCGCGAGGGCACCGGGACGTTCGAAATCGAGCCGCCGGATGAAGCCGAAATGGCGCAGCGCCATCAGGCGATGGTGACCGACGACCTTCCCTACCTCGTCGTTGAGCACGCCGGCGCCGTTGCCGGCTATAGCTACGCCGGCCGCTACCAGGTACGGCCTGCGTATCGCTGGACGCTGGAGAATTCCGTTTATGTGGCGCCGCGGTTTCAGCGTTTGGGACTAGGCCGCCTGCTGATGCACCGGCTTCTTGTGGAAGCGGAGACGCGGGGCTACCGGCAGATGCTGGCCCTCGTCGGCGATCAGTCGAACGTTGCATCCATCGCACTGCATGCGTCGTTCGGCTTCCGCCGCATCGGCACGTTGCAAGCGGTCGGTTTCAAGCACGGCCGCTGGCTCGACGTTGTGCTGATGCAGCGCCCGCTGGGCAGCGCTAACTCAAACCCGCCTTGAAGCTTGCGGCGTTAGTTCCGACCATGTTCAGCCGGTGCCGCCCGCAACAACAAAAGCGCAGCGAACGCGGCGATACAGAGCGCGGAAGATACTGCAATCACGGCCGGCCCCATGGCATCGAGCATCAGCCCGAACAGAAGCGGCGCCAGCGCTTGCGCCGCGCGGGACGGCGCGCCGAGCAACCCGGTGCGCTCGCCGTAACCGTGCGGACCGAACACCGCAAGCGGTACGGTGCCGCGGGCGATGGTCATGAGTCCGTTGCCGGCGCCGTAAAAAATCGTGAACGGAATGACCGCCGCGGGACCGATGACGGCAAGAATGACCGCACCAGCCGGATGCAAAAGTGCGGCAAGGCGCGCCGATACCAGCGGATGCACGTTGCGCAGCACGAAGAACTCGACCATGCGCGCCGCCACCTGCGCCGGCCCGACCAATGCCGCCGCGGCGATTGCCTCGACGTGCGAGGCGCCGGCACGTTCCAATAATCCCGGCAGATGCGCGGCCATCGAACCGGTGACAAACCAGGCGGCGGCAAAAACGAACGCGAGCAGGAACATTTCGCGATAGGGCTTCCAGCCGGCCGACCGCGTAGCGGCGTGAACGTGTTGAGCCGCCCGCACGGCCTTCGGCAAAATCGCGTTCAGCGGCAGGCCAAGCACGATGTTGAGCGCCGCCCAAACCAATAGCGTTTCCCGCCAGCCCAGCGCGTCGTTGAGCACCGTGGTCAACGGCCAGCTTACGGTCGAGGCAAAGCCGGCAATCAGCGTAATACCGGTCATCGGGCCGCGGGCGTTATGGCCGTAGATGGCCGCGAGCGTCGCGAAGCCGGCGTCGTAAAGGCCGAGCGTCATGCCGATGCCGAGGACGGTCCACGCGATCCCGAGTAAAACCACGCCGTTCGCGGCGGCAAGCAAAACCAGCCCGATCGCGAGAACGACGTTCGAGAGCAGCAACACTCCGCGCCCGCCGTGCCGATCGATTGCCCGGCCGACCGCCGGGCCGGTAAACGCTGCGATCAGCAGCGAGCCGGAAAAAGCCGCGAACACCCAGGAGCTCGGGACGCCCACGCCGGAGGCGATCGGGTCGGCGAGGATCGCGGGCAGGTAATAGCTCGACGCCCAGGCCAGGGTCTGCGTGACGCCCAGCGCGACAACCACGACGCGGCGCGATGGGCCAACGGGCGCGATCTCATTGGACTGGGCCAAGCGCACTCATCTTTTCGTGCGCGCCGCGCGATGGCGGCGCCAGGGCGGCGTCCGCGGAGCGGACCGAAAGCCGTTCGAAAGAAAGCTAGCCGGCGACCACGTGCAACGAGCGATCCAGCGCGCTCAACACGCGGTCAAGTTCGCGGCCGCGGCGAAGAATATGGCCGGTCGCGGAAATGACGCTGTAGGCGCCCTGCTTGCGCTCCAGACGCGGATTTTTCTCGATGCGGTAAAGGGGGAATTCACTGGCCCGGCGGAAAACCGAAAACACCGCGCGATCGCGCAAAAAGTCGATGGAATAATCCCGCCACTCGCCGGCGGCGACTTTGCGGCCATAGAGGCCGAGGATGCGGTCAAGTTCACGGCGGCTGAAAGTAACCTCGCTCGCGGGGACGGGCGCGCGCACCTCGCCCCCGCGCCACGCGCTAGGCTCTATTTCGCCGATGTCCATGCGGCGCCTCCCTGTCACTTAAGGTTCATGGAGACTTCATGATCGCGCCGGAGACGGGGTCTC
Source organism: Xanthobacteraceae bacterium (assembly GCA_036490575.1). Classification (GTDB taxonomy): domain Bacteria; phylum Pseudomonadota; class Alphaproteobacteria; order Rhizobiales; family Xanthobacteraceae; genus BOG-931. The sequence continues at coordinate 23,332 of DASXDP010000046.1, read as the reverse complement.
GGCAAGGCCCTGCCAAAATTATCTCGCGCGTTCTCGCTGCGGTGCCGCTGGCACGAAACAGGCGTTCAAAGAGATAAGTACACGCGGGTGCGACACTTTTGACCAACTGAATCACGGATTCGTTAGGCGTATCATAATACGGCCCCATTTCGGTCAATCACACGCCAAGCTGGATTGCGAAACAACTCATGTTGCCTCAAGGCCCGGTCTGGACTGTGTTCCGGATTCCTCAGCCCCCCAGCCCCCCGGGATGCGGACGGGCCGGGCCAGAGGTAGCACTAAATTCCAGATGTTGCGTTTGTTGTTGTTAGTTTGTTGTTGCGTGGGCCGGCCGTTGCCGGCCTTTTTATTTTGGCGGCAGCGTTGTAGCCGCAGCCGGCACAATCAATCGACATCGAGATAGCGGAACGAGGAAGGCCGCCGCCCGTGCAGCCCGGATCAATGCGCTTCGACGGCCGAGGTTTGCGGCGTGAGCGGCGCCAATGACGCGCCAAGGATGGGGCCCGGCTTTTCGCGCGTTCCCTGCTGCACCAGGACCACCGCCTCATCGCTCTCATCGGCGACGAGTTCGCTAACCGGAACGCTCCAGCTCAAATCGGATCCACTGAAGTCGCCGAGTTTGAGCCAGTGACGGACGACGTTGTGGTAAGTGATCGTGCGTCCGCGATTTTCGCCGCGGCCGATCGGGACCGGCACCGACTTCGCCAGCGGACATAACCACACTTCGCCGCCGGCGTGCTCCTTGCCGCCCGCGATTTTCACATCCAGGCTATGGCCGCCAAGTGAAAGTAGAACCGGAATCGACATGATCGCCGGGTTGTGCTCGGTCTGCACAATCGCGCGCTCGATAGCGGCGTGATCGCTGCCGACAACGTGTGTCGCGCCATTGACGACCATTTGCGGCGTGTAGACCTGGCGGTCGCCGCGGACGTGCGCATAGGCGCGCTGACGTGCAGAATCCGCCGGGTCCGCGAGCGTGTCCTTCCAGCCGAGATAATCCCAGTAATCGATCGGTACGCTGATCGCGACCAGCGACGGATCGGCGGCCAACTCACCCAAAAGCTTGTCGGCCGCGGGACACGACGAGCAACCCTGGCTGGTGAATAATTCGAGCAACGCGCGCGGCCCACCGGCGCTCGCGGAGGCGCAGCCTCCAAGCACCAGGACCGTCACGAGAGATGCCGACGTAAGGCGGCAGCGCAACATGCTATTTTTACCCTCGCTGCCCCTCACCCCGTGACCCATTGAATATCGGCCGCCGCCGTCACCTGCCACTCACTTCCCGGTGATTCTTGCCTTCGGAAATACGGTCGTCTGGAACTCCATGCGCCGGCCTCTGCATCATGCGGCAAGATGGCGGAGAACGTACTGCAAGATGCCACCGTTGCGGTAGTATTCGAGCTCGTCCAGCGTATCGATGCGGCAGATCAGCGGCACGCGCTTTAATCCGCCATCGGCGGCGACGATTTCGGCAATCAGCCGCTGATGCGGTTTCAGATCGCTGTGCAAACCGCGAATGGTGACCTGCTCGTCGCCCTTCAGCCCGATGGTCTGCCACGACGAGCCTTCTTCGAACACCAGCGGCACCACACCCATGCCGATCAGATTCGAGCGATGGATGCGTTCGAACGACTGCGCGATCACCGCGTGCACGCCGAGCAGAATGGTGCCCTTGGCCGCCCAATCGCGGGAAGAGCCGGTGCCATATTCCTTGCCGGCAAATACGACCAGCGGCACGTGTTCGGTTTTGTAGCGCATGGCCGCGTCGTAAATGGTCATGCGCTGACGCGACGGGTAATGAACGGTGTAGCCGCCTTCGACTCCGGGAACCATCTGGTTCTTGAGCCGGATATTCGCGAAGGTGCCACGCATCATCACTTCGTGATTGCCACGGCGCGTGCCGTACTGATTGAAATCGACGGGTTTGACCTTGTGGTCGATCAGATACTTGCCGGCGGGCGAGTCGGCCTTGATCGATCCGGCAGGCGAGATGTGGTCGGTGGTGATTGAATCCAGGAACAGACCCAGGATGCGCGCATCGATGACGTCGTCCGGCGCTTCGGCGCGGCGCGGCATGCCGGCGAAGTACGGCGGATTTTGCACATAGGTCGATTTCGGATCCCAGGGAAAGGTCAGTGCGCCCTGCACCTTGATCTTGCGCCAGTGCGCGTCGCCTTTGAAAACGTCGCCGTATTTGCGCGTGAACATCGCTTTGGTGATGTTCTTGCGGACTAAAGTATCGACCTCGCGGCTCGACGGCCAGATGTCGCGCAGGTAAACCTTGCGCCCTTTTTGATCGGTGCCGAGCGGCGCCTTGGCGATATCCACCTGCATCGAGCCGGCGATCGCGTAAGCCACCACCAGCGGCGGCGAAGCGAGATAGTTGGCGCGCACGTCGGCGTTGACGCGGCCTTCGAAATTGCGGTTGCCGGAAAGTACGGCCGCGGCGACAAGGTCGTTATCGTTGATTGCTTTTGAAATTTCCGGCGGCAGCGGGCCGGAATTGCCGATGCAGGTGGTGCAGCCGAAGCCGACAAGATTGAAACCGAGCTTGTCGAGATCCTTTTGCAGCCCGGATTTGTTGAAGTACTCGGCCACCACTTGCGAACCCGGTGCCAGCGAAGTTTTCACCCACGGCTTGACCGTAAGCCCGTGCGCAATCGCCTTGCGGGCCAGAAGGCCGGCCGCGATCATGACGCTGGGGTTCGACGTGTTGGTGCACGAGGTAATGGCCGCGATCACGACGTCGCCGTGGCCGAGCGTATCCTTGCGGCCCTCAACGGCGACACGCTTGTCCATTTCGCCGGCCTTGCCGAACTCGCTATCCATGGATTTCGAGAAGCCGGTCTTGACGTCTTTCAGCGGCACGCGGTCCTGCGGGCGCTTCGGGCCGGCCAGCGAAGGCTCGACCGAGGCAAGCTCGAGCTTCAGCACGTCGGTAAACACCGGGTCGGCCGTCGTCTTGGTGTGATACATGCCCTGCGCTTTGGCATAAGCGAGCACAAGCGCGACGGTCTCGGGCTTCCGCCCGGTTTCGCGCAAATACCGGATGGTGTCGTCGTCGATCGGGAAGAAACCGCAGGTGGCGCCGTATTCCGGCGACATGTTGCCCAGCGTCGCACGATCGGCGATGGAGAGGCTGGCGATGCCTGGGCCGAAATACTCGACGAATTTGCCGACCACGCCGCGCTTGCGCAGCATTTTCGTGACGGTCAGCACGAGATCGGTCGCGGTGACGCCTTCCTTGAGCTTGCCGTTGAAGCGAACGCCGATCACTTCCGGCAGCACCATCGAGTAGGGCTGGCCGAGCATCGCGGCTTCGGCTTCGATGCCGCCGACGCCCCAGCCGAGCACCGAAAGTCCGTTCACCATGGTGGTGTGCGAATCGGTGCCAACAAGCGTATCCGGGTAGGCGAGTTCGCTGGCGACGCTCTTGTCGGGGAATTTGATCTTCGCTTTGCTGGTCCAAACCGTTTGCGACAGGTATTCAAGATTGACCTGGTGACAAATGCCGGTGCCGGGCGGCACGACACGGAAATCCTCGAACGAGCGCTGCGCCCATTTGAGGAAACGGTATCGCTCCTGGTTTTGTTTGTATTCCTCGTCGACGTTCTTTTTGAAAGCGGCGCCGTTGCCGAAAAAGTTCACGACCACCGAATGATCGATGACCAGATCGACGGGCACCAGCGGATTGATTTTCTTCGGATCGCCGCCGAGCATTTTCATGGCGTCGCGCATGGCGGCAAGATCGACCACTGCGGGCACGCCGGTGAAGTCCTGCATCAGCACCCGCGCCGGGCGGAAAGCCAATTCACGTTCGGAGGTTTTGGTCTTGAGCCACTGCGCCACCGCCTGGATGTCTTCCTTGGTGACCGTCCGGCCGTCCTCGTTGCGCAGCAGATTTTCCAAGAGCACCTTGAGCGAGAAGGGCAACCGGGAAATTCCCTTCAACCCGTTCTTTTCCGCTACCGGCAAGCTGTAATAGGCGTAGGTTTTGGAACCCACCTTGAGCGGGCGAAGGCATTTGAAACTATCGAGGGAGGCCATGACTATTTTCCCATCCCGCCGGGGTGCCCGCCGGGCAATGTGCGGGTCTGTTCTTGCCGAGGACGCGTCCGAGAAACCGTTGGCGGGCGAGATAAGGCATCAACAAAACGTCGTGTTTCGCCTCGCGGCTTATAAGGTCTTTTTTAGAATTGTACCAGACCGGTAGCGCGATGCGGATATGCCAAAAAGGCGCGATGGCCGGCTGCAAACCCGCCTACGAGGAAACGCGGGCCGCAGATCCACGACTGGATGCAGACCATGCGCCTTGCCGGCCATGATCTGACTTGCCGGCGCGGCGGCCGCGACATTTTCGCGGGCCTCAACTTTTCTGTCGCGGGTGGCGAAGCCCTGATGGTGAGCGGCCGCAACGGCGCCGGAAAGTCATCGCTGCTGCGGATGCTGGCAGGGCTTGTCCGCATCGCCCATGGCGACCTTGAGCTCGAGGGCGGCGACCCGAATTTGACCATCGGCGAACAGGCACACTACCTCGGCCATCTGGACGCGTTGAAGCCATCGTTATCGGTCGCCGAAAACCTCGAATTCTGGGCCGGTTTTCTTGGGCCACCGACATCGAGCCGAAGCGGCCCCCTGGCGGCGGTCGGATTGGACGCCATTGCCGACCTGCCCGCCGGCTATCTGTCTGCCGGCCAAAGGCGGCGCCTGTCGTTGGCCCGATTGCTGGCGGTGAAACGTCCGATATGGCTGCTCGATGAGCCGGCCAGCACGCTCGATGCTTCGGGACAACGCCGCCTGCGCGATTTCATGCGGGCGCATCTTGCCGCAGGCGGCCTCATTGTTGCCGCCACCCACGCCGCGCTCGGGATCGACGGCGCGCACGAGCTGCGCCTTGATCAGCTCTCGCCCGCCTTCGCCCACGCGACGGCAGCGCTCGCGGAGAGCGAGGCTGTGAAAGTAGGCGAGCCATGAGCGCGCTTGCCGCGATCTTCATTCGCGATATGCGCAATACCGTGCGTGTCGGCGGCGGCGCTTTGATGGGCGTCCTTTTCTTCCTCGTGGTGGTCACGATGGTGCCGTTCGCGTTGGGCCCCGATCTAGCGTTGCTCAACCGCATCGGCCCCGCGATCCTCTGGCTTGCGGCGCTGCTGGCGAGCCTGCTCGCGCTCGATCGGCTGTTCGCCACGGATCATGAGGATGGGTCGCTCGATTTGATCCTCACCGGCCGGCCGCCGCTGGAACTCGTGGTATTGGTCAAAGGATTTGCCCATTGGGTGACGACCGCGGTGCCGATCATTGTCGCGGCGCCGTTCGTCGGCATTTTCCTCAATCTCGGCGGCCGTGCCGGAACGGCGACAGTGATGACGCTGTTGGTGGGCACGCCGGCGCTGACTTTTATCGGCATCATCGGCGCGGCGATCGCGGTGACCTTGCGGCGCGGTGGACTGTTGCTTGCGGTGCTGGTTTTGCCGCTGACGGTGCCGGTGCTGATTTTCGGCGTGGCCGCGGCGAATGCCGCGGTGAGCGGGCCGATCCCATTCGGAACCCCATTCATGGCGCTGTGCGGACTGTCGCTGGCGAGCCTCGTCGTGGGACCCTTCGCCGCGGCTGCAGCGCTGCGGCTGGAAATGGAGTAGCAACCCAAGTGATGCGAGAATGGTGATGAGAGGGCGCGTTCCAGGTGCGGAGAAGATTTGCGATGGCCGCTGCCAATCTGGCTAATCCGTCGCGGTTTTTGAAAATCGCCAGCCCCGCCATCCCATGGCTTGGCGGCCTTACGGTGATTGCGTTCGCCGTCGGCATTACCGAGGCCGTCCTTTCGCCCGACGACTATCAGCAAGGCGCCACGGTCAAGATCATGTTTCTCCACGTGCCGGGAGCGTGGCTCGGCATGCTCGGTTGGGGCGTCATGACCGTCGCCGCGCTGGGCACGCTGGTGTGGCGGCATCCGCTTGCCGACGTCACCGCGAAGGCCGCCGCGCCGATCGGCGCCGCCTTTACGTTCATGTGTCTGGTCACCGGATCGCTGTGGGGCCGCCCGATGTGGGGAACCTATTGGGTTTGGGATGCGCGGCTTACATCCGTGCTCGTTCTTTTTCTGCTCTATCTCGGGGTGATTGCGCTCTGGCGCACGGTCGACGATCCATCGCGCGCCGCGCGTGCCGCGGCGATTGTTACGCTGGTCGGCGCGGTTGATCTGCCGATCATCAAATTCTCGGTCGAGTGGTGGAACACACTGCACCAGAGTGCCTCCGTGTTCCGTATGGACGGCCCGACCATCGACCCGTCCATTCTTGTGCCGCTGCTGGTGATGACCGGCGCGTTCACGCTGTTGTTTATCACTCTTTTGCTCGCCGCCATGCGCAATGAACTTCTGCGCCGACGCGTGCGCACGCTGCGGCTGATGCAGGCAAGCGTTGTAGGCTGAACGTGGAAGACGCCAACCACCTCGTTTTCATTGTTGCCGCTTACGGCGCCGCGGCCGCCGTGGTCGCCGGCCTGATTGCCTGGGTCATGCTCGACTACCGCGCACAATCCGCAAAGCTCGCGCAGTTTGAGAGCCGGAGCGTCGTTCGCGGCATCGCCGGTCGAGCCCCCATTCAAGAAGCGAACGAAGACGCATGAGCGCGCAGACGGGAGACGATGGTAATCGTGGCGTCGGCCGCCGACGTTTGCTGTTGCTCGTGCCGCTGATTGCGTTTCTCGCGCTGTTTGCGATCTTTCTGATCGGTCTTTTTGCCGGCGATCCCTCGCGCATTCCTTCCGCCTTGATCGGCCAGCCGGCCCCTAAAACCGCCCTCCCCGGCGTTGCCGGACTTGATCGCGACGGCAAGCCGGTCCCCGGCATCGATCCCGCGGCCTTCAAAGGCGCGGTGACGGTGTTGAACGTCTGGGCGTCTTGGTGTGTGCCGTGTCACGACGAAGCGCCGCTATTGTTGCAGCTATCGCAGGACCCGCGCCTTCGCGTCGTCGGCATCAATTACAAAGACGAGGCGGAAAACGCCCGGCGCTTTCTCGGACGCTACGGCAACCCGTTCGCCGCGGCAGGCGCCGACCGCAACGGCCGCGCTTCCATCGAGTGGGGTGTTTACGGCGTGCCGGAGACCTTCGTCGTCGGCCGCGACGGCCGCATCGCCTACAAGCTGGTCGGGCCGATCACCCCGGATAATCTGACCAGCACGCTCAAACCTGAGATCGACAAGGCGCTGGCCGCGGGGTCGTAGTCTCTCGTGGGGTTCACTCCTCGGCGGCGGCCGGGGCGGCGGCGTATTTTTGCAGCAGCGGATATTGCAGCGCGCCGAAAATCAAGGTGAGCGGCATGACGCCGAACACTTTGAAATCCACCCACATATTCGTGGACGTGTTGCGCCAGACGATCTCGTTGAGCACGGCCAGCACGAAAAAGAACAACGCCCAGCGCACTGTCAGCTTGCGCCAGCCTTCCGCGGTGAGATGAAACAACGAGTCGAATACGACGCCGAGCAATGGCTTGCCGAAAGCGAGCCCGCCGAGCAGCACCGCGCCGAACAGTGCGTAGATGATGGTCGGCTTGATCTTGATGAATGTGTCGTTGTGCAGAATAAGCGTCAGGCCGCCGAAGATCAGCACAATGATCGCCGTGACGACCGGCATGATCGGCAGCCGCCGCGTCAGCACATAAGACGCGGCCAGCGCCGCCAGCACCGCAACCATGAACGTCGCCGTCGCGGTGAAAATGCCAAAGCGGGAATTGGCAAAGAAGAACAGGACGAGCGGCCCCAAATCGAGCGCGATCTTCACGAACGGGTTGAGCTGCGGTTTTGCGCTTTCGGCCATGGCGGGTGGTCCTAGCGTGACTTTGCTGCGCGTTCAATCAGGACTCGGTTCCGGCGACGGCGCGGGCAAAGTCGCCGGCGGAAAACGGCGCCAGATCTTCGACGCTTTCGCCGACGCCGATAAAATGCACCGGCACGGCGAACTTTCCGGCGATTGCGACAAGAATGCCGCCGCGCGCCGTGCCGTCGAGCTTGGTCATGGCAAGCCCGGTCACGCCGACGACCTTACGGAAAATCTCGACCTGGGAGAGCGCGTTCTGCCCGACGGTCGCGTCAAGCACCAGCAGAACAGAGTGCGGCGCCGTCGGATCGGCCTTCTTGATGACGCGCACGATTTTTTGCAGCTCTTCCATCAATTCGCTGCGGTTTTGCAATCGGCCGGCGGTGTCGACGAGCAGCACATCGACGCTGCGCTCTTTGGCGGCGCGCAACGCGTCGAAAACGAGGCCGGCGGCGTCGGCGCCCGCTTCCTTGGCGATGAACGCCGAGCCGGTGCGCTCGCTCCAGATTTTGAGCTGATCGATGGCCGCGGCACGGAAGGTGTCGCCTGCCGCCAGCATCACCGAGCGGCCCTCGGCGCGTAACCGCGCCGCGAGCTTGCCAATGGTCGTGGTCTTGCCTGAACCGTTGACGCCGGCAACGAGAACGACGAAGGGTTTCTTCGCCGCGTCGATCACCAGCGGCTGTGCGACCGGCGCCAGCACTTTCTCGATTTCGGCGGCGACCACGGCCTTTACCTCGGCCGGCGAAATGTCCGCGCCATGGCGGCCCTCGCCGAGCGCAACGGCGATACGGTGCGCAGCGTCGAGCCCGAGATCGGCGCGGATAAGCACATCCTCGATCTCGCCAATAGTCGCGGCATCGAGCTTGCGCTTGGTGAGAAGATCGGAAATAGCGCCGCCAAGCGCCGCGGACGTGCGCTTGAGGCCGCCGCTCAGCCGCCGCCACCAACTGCCCTGACCGCTGTCGTTCATCGCCCGCTCGTGATAGCCGTTTCGCCAAAGTAGGCAAACATGACTTCGGAAGAGATGGTGTCGCGGCTCCTCTACCGCGACGGGCTGATGCTGGTGATCGACAAGCCGGCCGGCATGGCGGTTCACGCCGGGCCGCCGAACTCGCGCAATCAAAACGAAAGCGTTGAGGACCATTTCGACGCGCTGCGCTTCGGCCTGCCGCGGTCGCCATCGCTCGCGCACCGGCTCGACCGGGACACGACCGGCTGCCTGATCCTTGGCCGCCACCGCAAGGCGCTGGCGCAGCTTGGCAAGCTGTTTCGGTCCGGCGCGGTCGACAAAACCTACTGGGCGATTGTCGAGGGCTCACCGGCGGAACAGCACGGCGTGATTGAGTTCCCGCTGGGACGTCTCGATGACAAGATCGGGTGGTGGCAGAAGCACGATCCCAACGGTCAGCCCGCGGTGACAAAGTGGAAGGTGCTGGGCAGGGTGAGCGCACCTGCCGCGCTCAGCTGGCTTGAGCTTGAGCCGCTGACCGGGCGCACGCACCAGCTTCGCGTTCACTGCGCGGAAATGGGCTGGCCGATTCTCGGAGATTCGATTTACGGCAACGCGCCGCGGCACGGCGGCCAGATACAGCACTTGCACGCCCGCGAGATCGTCGTCCCGCTCTACAAAAACCGCGAGCCCATTCGCGTGACCGCGCCGGCGCCGGCGCACATGCGTGAAGCCATGACGGCGTGTGGCTGGAAGGAAGAAACGCAGGCTGCGGAATAACCGGCCAGCTACGCGGCAAGCAACCGCTCGCCGTCGTGACCGGCGATTTTCACCTCGACGATTGTGCCCGGCAGGGCTCCGCGTTGAAGCCTGACCGGCGTGAATTGTTCAGTGCGGCCAAGCAGGTCCGATTCAAGCAGCACGCGCCGTGCGGCACCGACCTCGGCGTCGAGATGTTGGCGCAGCGCCAGTGCGCCGTGAGCGCGAAGCCTTTGCGCCCGCTCTTTGACGGTGCGGCGATCAAGCTGCGGCATGCGCGCGGCCGGCGTGCCCGGCCGCGGCGAAAATGGAAACACGTGCAGATGCGTCAGTCCGCATTCGTCGACCAGATCGAGCGAGCGCGCAAACATCTCCTCCGTCTCGGTCGGAAAACCGGCGATAATGTCGGCGCCAAACACGACGCCGGGGCGCACGCTGCGCAACAGCCGGCAAAAGTCGATGGCGTCCTGGCGCGCGTGCCGGCGCTTCATTCGCTTGAGAATGAGATCGTCGCCGGCCTGAAGCGACAGATGCAAATGCGGCATCAGCCGGTCGTGCTGCGCGAACGCATCGATCAGATCGCGATCGGCCTCGATCGAATCGATGGAGGAAAGGCGCAACCTTTTGAGCTCGGGCACGTGGCGCAGGATCTGCTTGACCAGCGTGCCGAGTTTCGGCGTGCCCGGCAGGTCGCCGCCGTAGCTGGTGAGATCGACGCCGGTCAGCACGACCTCATTGTAATTGTTCGCGGCGAGGCGTTGGACATCAGCGATAACCGCGCCCATCGGCACCGAGCGGGAATTGCCGCGGCCATAGGGAATAATGCAAAACGTGCAGCGATGATCGCAGCCGTTCTGCACCTGGACGAAAGCGCGAGAGCGGCCGGAAAAACCTTCGACCAGATGCGCGGCCGTGTGCCGCACCGACATGATGTCGTTGACGACGGTCTTTGGTGAGGAGCCGAGATCGAACGCGGCGCGTGTCTGTTGCCACATCGCGGCGTTGAGCTTTTCGGAATTGCCGAGAACGCGATCGGTCTCGGCCATGTCGGTGAAGATCTGCGGCTCGGTTTGCGCCGCGCAGCCGGTGACCACGATTTTCGCTTTTGGCCGTTCGCGGCGTAGCGCCCGGATGGTCTGCCGCGCCTGCCGCACCGCTTCCGCGGTAACGGCGCAAGTGTTCACCACGACCGTGTCGGTCAGCCCGGCGTTTTCGGCTTCGCGGCGGATGACTTCCGACTCCGCAGCGTTGAGCCGGCAACCGAAGGTGACGACATCGACGCTCATGTGGTCAGGCCGTCTCGGCTTCCGCGGCGAGCGCTTCCGGAAAATTCCCGTCGTGCTCAAATTCAGCCGGCCCGGTCATGAGCACGTGATCGTCCTGCTCGCGCCACTCAATGCCCAGATCGCCGCCAGGCACCTGGACCGTCACCGTGCGGCCGGTGCGGTTAAGTCGCGCCGCGGCCACAGCCGTCGCGCACGCCGCTGAGCCGCAGGCTTTGGTCAGTCCCGCGCCGCGCTCAAAAGTGCGGATCACGATACGATCGCGCGAAACGGTAGCCGCGAGCGTGATGTTGGCGCGCTCCGGGAACATCGGGTGGTTTTCAAGCTGCGGACCGAAAGCCTGCAAATCAAAGGCGTACGGATCGTCGACCCAGAAAATCGCGTGCGGGTTGCCCATGCTGACGACCGCCGGCGAACTCAAGGTCGGCTCGCCGGGCGGCATAAAATTAAGATCGATGGCGCGGGTATCGGAAAATTCCCTGGCCAGCGGAATTTCGTCCCAACGCCAGTGCGGCACGCCCATATCGACGGTGAACAGGCCGGCCGAACTCCGCCAGCACGCCACCAGACCGGCCGCTGTTTCGAAGCTCATTTCACGCTTGCCGGTCTCATCACCGACCAGCGAGGCCACGCAGCGCATGCCATTGCCGCAAGCGCCGGCCTCCGAACCATCGTTGTTGAAAATGCGGATGGACGCATCGGCACTGCCGCGTGCAGGGTACAACGCCATCAGCTGATCGTACGGTTCACGGCGCGCCGCGGCGCGCGCCTCGCCGGCCTCGATCGGGCGCGGCGACCGGCGCAGATCGACAATGACGATCTCGTTGCCGAGGCCGTTCATTTTGACGTAGTGCAAGTTCGCCAGCGCGCCCATGATAAAGCCGGAATGTGCGGGCATTTATATGAGGTCTGGGGCCCCCGACGCCAGTGTTGCGATTCCGACATTCTCATAACCGAGCGGCAATCCCGTTCTGCGGGACGCGCGTTGCCATGCTAGAAAGACCCGGGGTGAAATCGATGATGACGCCGGAACCGGCGCCGAACGGGAGATCTTGATGCTGCTCCGCTTTGCGCTCTGCATCGGCGTCGCCGCCGCAATCGTCTTTACAGCGGCGCAGCCGTCCTGGGCGCAGAAACCTGCGGACACGCCGCCGGCCGCGGCGGGCAAGTCCGACGTGCCGCCTCCGCCCCAATCCAGCGATCCTTTCGGCGAAGACACAACGCTCACCGCCAAGCCGATCGTGTTTATCAAAGGCACCGGCACCTGGGACAAGGCGTTCGACACCATCACTGCGGCGCTGAAGAAACTAAAAGCCTATGTCGAAAAGGAAGGGCTGACCGTCGACGGCCAGGCGATGACCATCTTCACTTCGACGGACGATACCGGCTTTCAGTTCCAGGCCGCTATTCCGGTCGCCGCGCCACCAAAAAATCCGCCGCACGGCGATATTGGCGTCGGCACCTCGCCGGAGGGCCGCGCGCTCAAATTTGTGCATCGCGGTTCGTATGACGGATTGGACAACACCTACGAGGCGATCACCAACTACCTCGACGAACGGCGCATGGAAGCCAAGGACCTGTTCATCGAGCAATACGTGACCGATCCGCTGACGACCGACGAAGACCATCTCGTTGTCAACGTGCTGGTGCTGGTGAAATAACGGCTGCCGGTCGCATTGATTTGCTTTCAAGCAAAGACGCCTAAAGCTGCCATGTCTCTCCCGGCTGCAACGTTCGGAACCGTGCCGGCGAAATATCGGCTTCGGCCAGCGCGATCGCGAGCGCCGCGGGCGGGGCGTCGATCGCCTCGTCGGTGAGCTGAAACGTGCCGTAATGGTGGCCGATCGCGAACTCGGCGCCGCAATCAAGAAACGCCTGCACCGCTTCCGCCGGATTCATGTGCTGATCACGCATGAACCATCGCGGCTCGTAGGCCCCGATCGGCAAAAGTGCGATTTTGAACGAACCGGCCCGCGCCCGCACATTGCGAAAGCTCTCGCCGTCGCCGTACCCGGAATCGCCGACGAAATAAATCTTCCCGGCCGCCGCTTCGATAATGAACGACGCCCAGAGCGACATGTTGCGGTCGGAAAGACTGCGCGCCGACCAGTGCTGCGTCGGCACCAGCGTCACGCTGACGCCTGAGCCAAGGTCAATCCGCTCACCCCAGTCGTGGCCTTCGGCGGCAACGCCGCGATCGGAGTTGCGCATGATGGTGTCGTTGCCGAGCGGGGTAATCACGCGTGGATGGTGAGCAACGGCAAGCCGGGACAGCGTGGCGACGTCGAGGTGATCGTAGTGCGCGTGGGAAACGAGAACCGCATCGATCGGCGGCAAGTCGGCGAACGCGACACCGGGATCGTTCACCCGTCTGGGGCCGACGAAGCGCAACGGTGAAGCGCGCGGCGACCACACCGGATCGAGGAGAATATTCACGCCCTCGGTCTGCAGGAGAAAACTGGCATGGCCGATATAGGCAATACGCCATACCGGGCCGGTAACGCGGGCCGGCGGACAATCGCGGTACGGCGAAGGCGCCCATTTCGGCCACTTCGCCCGGGTCCGGCCCCGCCCCGATAACCAGCGCAGCAAGTCGCCGCGCCCCTTTGGCGGCACTCCCCGGCGGTCAAAGAAGCGTTCACCGTCAAAGTGATCGCTGACCGGCCCGTTGTAATATCGTGACATTTCCCCTCGCGGCTCAGTAGAGATATAGGCGGCCCGCGGTTGACGGCCGCCGCCCCCGCCCCTATTTTCCCGGCGCTTCTACAAGCGACGGAAAGTTACCCGGACCGACCGGCCAAAGAGGCCGGAGGTCCCCGCCCGACAGCGCGATGCGCCCTCGGGCGTTAATCGTCATTGCCCGATCTGGTCCGGGCATGACGAACGGAGAAAGACGACAAATGTTCGACAGCCTGTCCGAACGCCTGAATGCAGTCCTCGACCGGCTCACCCGGCGCGGCGCGCTGTCGGAAGGCGATGTCGACGCGGCCTTGCAGGAAGTCAGGCGCGCGCTGGTCGAGGCGGACGTCGCGCTCGATGTCGCCCGCGCCTTCACCGACGAGGCGAAGAAGCACGCCGTCGGCGTCGCGGTCATCAAATCGGTCACGCCCGGCCAAATGGTCGTTAAGATCGTGCACGATCAATTGGTCGAGACGTTGGGCGCACAGGCGCAGCCGATCGATCTCAACGCGCCGCCTCCCGTCGTCATCATGATGGTCGGGCTGCAAGGCTCCGGCAAAACCACGACCACGGCCAAGCTCGCCAAGCGCCTCGCCGAAACCGCGAAGCGCAAAGTCTTGATGGCCTCGCTCGACACCCGCCGCCCGGCAGCCATGGAGCAACTCGCCGTCCTCGGTAAACAAGTCAGTGTCGATACGCTGCCAGTCGTCGCCGGCCAGACGCCGGCGCAAATCGCCAGCCGCGCGCTGCAAGCGGCGCGGCTCGGCGGTTATGACGTGGTGCTCCTCGACACAGCGGGTCGCCTCACCCTTGACGAAGCGATGATGGCCGAAGCGGCCGACGTCCGTCGCATCGCTGCGCCCCACGAAGTCTTGTTGGTCGCCGATGCGCTGACCGGACAGGACGCCGTCAATCTCGCCCGCAGCTTCGACGAACGCGTGAGCCTCACCGGCATTGTGCTCACCCGCGTCGACGGCGACGGCCGCGGCGGCGCGGCGCTTTCCATGCGCGCGGTCACCGGCAAGCCGATCAAGCTCATCGGCACCGGCGAAAAGCTGGACGCGCTCGAGGAATTCGATCCGGCCCGCATAGCCGGCCGCATTCTCGGCATGGGCGACATTGTCGCGCTGGTCGAAAAAGCCGCCACCACCATCGACGCCGAGAAAGCGGCGCGCGTCGCTGAGAAGATGCGCAAGGGCGCCTTCGATCTCGCCGACCTGCGCGAGCAGCTCACGCAGATGCAGAACATGGGCGGCATGAGCGGGCTGATGTCGATGCTGCCCGGCGTCGCCAAGATCAAAAATCAGCTCGCCGAACGCAATCTCGACGAGACCATGCTCAAGAGGCAAATGGCGATCATCGATTCCATGACGCCGAAAGAGCGGCGCAATCCGGATGTGCTCAAGGCAAGCCGCAAGCGCCGCATCGCCGCCGGCTCCGGCACCAAGCCGGAGGACATCAACCGGCTTCTGAAAATGCATCGCACCATGGCCGACGTGATGAAAGCGATGGGCGGCGCCAAGCGCGGACCGATGGCCGGGATCGCCAACATGCTCGGGCTTGGCGGCGGGATGCCGAGTCCGCAGCAGATGGCGGAACTCGCCAAAAAGATGCCCGGCGGACTGCCGGCAGGTGGACCGAGCGGAGGACTGCCGGGCTTGCCGCCGAATTTTCCCGGCTTGCCGGGAGCGCTGCCAGGCGGCCTTCCGGGGCTGGGTCAGAAACTGCCGGGCGGCCTGCCGCCGGGGTTTCCAGGGCTGGGAAAGAAAAAATGATGTACGCGCAGCCGCACGAGCGCTTTTCAACGACGGTCGCGCTTGATCCGCGCGAAACGACCGCGTTTGCCGAAGCCGTCGGCGACACCAATCCGATCCACCACGACGCCGCGCTTGCGGAAAAATCCCGCTTCGGCCGTTTGCTCGCGAGCGGCCCGCAAACCACCGCGCACTTGCTGGCGCTGACCGCTTCGCATTTCTCTAAACGCGGCGCGATGCTCGGCCTGGAATTCTGGGTGGGATTTCGCCGGCCGGTTTACGCCGACGAGACCATCACGCTCGAATGGCTGGTTGTCTCGGTCAAGCCGAGCAGCCGTGGCGAGATTGTCGACCTGCGCGGCCGCGTGCGCAAAGAAAACGGCGAAACCGCCGTCGGCGCCAAAGGCCGCGTACTTGTTACTGAGAAATTCTAGAGCTTCACAGGAAAGGAACTAAAATGCCCGTAGTGATCCGCATGGCCCGCGCCGGAACTAAAAAGCGGCCGTTTTACCACGTCGTTGTCGCCGACAGCCGCGCCCCGCGCGACGGCCGTTTCATCGAGCGGTTGGGTTACTTCAATCCGCTGTTGCCCAAGGACAAGCCCGAGCGGCTGCGATTGGATCTCGACAAAGTCAAAGCCTGGATCGCCAAGGGCGCGCAGCCTTCGGACCGCGTGACGCGCTTTCTTGATGCCGCTGGCATCATGAAGCGGGAGAAGCGCAACAATCCGCAGAAGGCCGTTCCGCGCAAAGAGCGCAAGGCCAAGGAAGAGGCGGCGAAAGCCGCGGCCGGAGCGGCGCCCGCGGCACCTGCGGCTGCGCCCGCTGCGGCTCCCCCCGCCGCCTAGGAGGCACGCAATGCCGGGCGGCAGCCGCATCTGTCTCGGCCAAATCGGCGCCGCCCACGGCACTACCGGCGAAGTTCGTCTCCGTTCGTTCACCGCCGCGCCGGACGCCATCGCCGGATACGGGCCGCTGGAAACCGAGGCCGGACGCGTTCTGACCATCGAGTCGATGCGGCCGGCCAAGGATCATTTTGTTGCGCGGCTGTCGGGCATCACCGATCGCAACGCGGCCGAGCTGCTGACCAACGAGAAGCTCTACGTTCCGCGCGAACGGCTGCCGCCGCCGGACGACGCCGACGAATTTTATCACGCGGACCTCGTCGGACTTTCGGTGGTCGATCCGACCGGCAAGGCTTTCGCCACCGTCATTGCTGTTCACAATTTCGGCGCCGGCGATCTGATCGAAGTGCGGATCGACGGCGTGAGCAAAACCGAACTCATGCCATTCGACACCACGCATGTGCCGTCCGTCGATCTAGCGGCCGGAAAGATCGTCGTCGTTCCCCCTTCCCGCGCGGCAGAGGGCGGCGATGCCTGAGATGTGGCGGGCGACCGTATTGACCATTCTGCCGGACGTTTTTCCCGGGCCATTAGGCGCAAGTCTCGCCGGCAAGGCGCTCGCGGCCGGCGTCTGGTCGCTTGAAGTGATCGATATCCGCAGCTTCGCGACCGACCGGCATCGAACGGTCGATGACACGCCGGCCGGTGGCGGCCCCGGCATGGTCATGAAGGCCGATGTGCTCGGCCGTGCGCTCGATGGAACGGCAACCGACGGCCCTCGCCTGTTGTTGTCCCCGCGCGGCATGCCGCTAACCCAAGGCCGGGTCGAAGCGCTGGCAGGCGAAGCTGGCGTCGTTCTGGTTTGCGGCCGGTTTGAAGGGGTCGACGAGCGCGTGATCGCGGCTCGCGGCCTGGAAGAGGTCTCGGTGGGCGATTACGTGCTGTCCGGCGGCGAGATTGCAGCTATGGCGCTGATCGACGCCTGTGTTCGCACCTTGCCGGGCGTAATGGGCGCAGCTGCATCGGGTGACGAGGAAAGCTTCAGCCAGGGATTGCTGGAATACCCGCATTACACCCGCCCGCAGGTGTGGGAAGGCCGGGCGATCCCGGAGGTGCTGCTGTCGGGCGATCACGCCAAGATCGCTGCCTGGCGGCACGCCGAGGCCGAAAGGCTGACCGAGGAGCGCCGGCCGGACCTTTGGGCGGCCTTCCTGAGCCGCGTCCGCAGCGGCCCGCCGAAGGGGTGACGGGAGGGTGACAAAGCCCACGCGGTAGCGTAGAAGCTCGCGCAACCCGTTTAGCCCCGGCCGAACCCGCGCCCGCAGCGCAGCCGATGCGCCGCCGTTGGAGAATTGCCATGAACCTGATCAAAGAAATAGAAACCGAGCAGGTGGCGAAGCTCAGCGCCGGTAAAGACATTCCCGACTTCCGGCCAGGCGACACGCTCGTGGTTAACGTCAAGATCGTCGAGGGCGAACGGACGCGCGTGCAGGCCTATGAAGGCGTTTGCATCGGCCGCGCCGGCGCCGGCCTCAACGAGAATTTCACCGTGCGGAAGATTTCCTACGGCGAAGGCGTGGAGCGGGTGTTTCCGCTGTACTCGCCGATGATCGACTCGATCAAAGTGTTGCGCCGCGGCCAGGTGCGCCGGGCGAAGCTTTATTATCTGCGCGGCCGCCGCGGCAAGGCGGCGCGTATTGTCGAGCGGGTGGATCACAGCGGCGCCGAAACCGATGCGGCGCCCGCCAAGGAGAAAGCGGCGGAGTAATCCATGGCGAAGCCGCGAACGCTGTACGACAAAATCTGGGAAGAGCACCTCGTCGACCAGGAGGCCGACGGGACCGCGCTCATCTATATCGACCGGCATCTCGTCCATGAGGTGACGAGCCCGCAAGCCTTCGAAGGCTTGCGCATGTCGGGACGCAAGGTGCGGGCGCCGGACAAGACGTTGTGCGTGGTCGATCACAACGTGCCGACAACCGACCGCCGGCAGAAAAATCCCGATCCCGAGAGCGAACAACAGATTGCGTGTCTCGCCGAGAACGCCAAACTGTTCGGCCTGGAATATTTCAACGAGTTCGATAAGCGCCAGGGCATCGTCCACATCATTGGACCCGAGCAGGGTTTCACGCTGCCCGGCGTGACGCTGGTGTGCGGCGACAGCCATACCGGCACGCATGGCGCGTTCGGCGCCCTCGCCTACGGCATCGGCACCTCCGAAGTCGAGCACGTGCTGGCGACGCAAACGCTGATCCAGAAAAAATCGAAAAACATGCGCGCGGTCGTCGATGGCGTCTTGCCGCCGGGGGTTACCGCCAAGGACATCATTCTCGCCATCATCGGCGAGATCGGCACCGCCGGCGGCACCGGTTACGCGCTGGAATATGCCGGCGACGCCATTCGTGCGCTGTCGATGGAAGGCCGCATGACCATCTGCAACATGTCGGTCGAGGCCGGCGCCAAGGCGGGATTCATCGCGCCAGACGACAAGGCCTACGTGTATTTGAAGGACCGTCCGAAGTCGCCACAGGGCGCGGCCTGGGACGACGCGCGGCGCTTTTGGGACACGCTGAACTCCGACCAGGGCGCGCAGTTCGATCGCGAAATTCGGCTCGACGCGGCAAAACTGCCGCCGCTCGTGACCTGGGGAACGAGCCCGGAGCAAGTGGTGTCGATCACCGGGCGCGTGCCGCGCCTCGACGAAGTCCCCGAGAACAAGCGCGAAGCGGCCGAGCGCTCGCTCGATTACATGGGACTGAAAGGCGGCGAAAAGGTTGCGGACATCGCCATCGACCGCGTCTTCATCGGCTCATGCACCAACGGCCGCATCGAGGATTTGCGCGCCGCCGCCAGCATTATCGGCGACAGGAAAGTGCACACCAGCGTCAGCGCCATGATCGTTCCCGGCTCCGGCCTGGTGAAGGAGCAGGCCGAGGCCGAAGGGCTCGACAAGATCTTTGTCAGCGCCGGCTTCGAATGGCGCGAGCCTGGGTGCTCGATGTGCCTCGGCATGAACCCCGACAAGTTGTCGCCGGGGCAGCGTTGCGCTTCGACGTCGAACCGCAATTTCGAGGGCCGGCAAGGCTACAAGGGCCGCACCCATCTGGTGTCACCGGCCATGGCAGCGGCAGCCGCGATCGCGGGACATTTCGTCGACGTCCGCGAGTGGCATTAAGACACCATCTTCGCCCGTTCGGGCTTTTAGACTAAGTTTCCCGCTCGTGAGCAGCCTCACCCGATGGCGCGTTGAACTTCGCACGCTGCTGCGGCGACGGCGCGTCCAGTTGGCGCTCGCCGTCCGAACGACGATTGCGGCGCTGGTGACGCTGGCGCTGGCGCAATTCCTGCACATGCCGCTGCCGTTGTGGGCAGTCATCACTGCGATGATCGTGACGCAAATGAGCGTCGGGCGGTCGCTCAAGGCGTCGTTCGATTATCTGGTCGGGACGCTGGGCGGCGCGATCTACGGCGGCGCGGTTACGGTCCTTATTCCGCACGAGAGCGAAATCGCGCTGCTCGCGCTCCTTGCCATCGTGGTTGGCCCGCTCGCCTTCGTCGCCGCCGTCAATCCCAGGTTCGCCGCCGCGCCGGTCACCGCTATCATCGTTTTGTTGCTGCCGCAGATGACGCACGCCAGCGCCATCAGTTCGGCGGTCGACCGCGTCCTTGAGGTCGCCCTTGGCGGCATCACCGGCGCGGTCGTCTCGGTGATCTTCCTGCCGTCGAACGCCCATCCGCTTGTCATCAACGCGGCGGCGCGGACGCTCAATCTGATGGCGGGCGCACTCGGCGAATTATTGGCTGGCCTCGCCAAAGGTCTCGACTTCGAGGCTCTCCACCGCATCCAGGACGGTATCGGCCAGGCCCTGATGAAGATGAACGAGGTCGGCGCCGAGGCGGAGCACGAGCGGGCGGCTGGGCTCGCCGTCGGGCCTGATACCGGCCCGCTGCTGCGCATGCTGCTGCGCCTGCGCCACGACCTGGTCATGATCGGACGCGCGGCTACCTTGCCGTTACCGGAGCCGTTTCACACCCGGCTTGCCCCGGCGCTTGCCCAGGCCGGCGCTGCTGCCGCCGACTATCTGCGCGCGAGCGCCGCAGCGCTCCAGGCCAACCGGCCAGCGCCGGCGCTCGAGGCGACCGACACGGCGCTCAAAGGTTATGCCGCCGAGATCGAGGTGCTGCGGCGCGAAGCGCTGACGCGCAGCCTATCCGCCGAGGCCGTCGAGCGCTTGTTTGCGCTCGGCTTCGCGCTCGAGCAAATTCGCAACAACTTTATCGATCTGGAGCGCTGCGTAACGGAGTGGGCGAACGATCCGAAAACCAAGGCGCCCAATTAAAGCGGCAGCGCTCGCGCGCTCGTCAGCCACGCGCCCACCAGCAATGCTTTTCCGGGAACAGCACCCGGCCGCTCGGCCGGTATTGCACCACATACCAGCTGGCGCAGCGCCGGAAGATCGGCCGTGGATTGATCTGAATGCGGGGCGGCCCGGCCGGCCCGACGATGTGAGAAAACGACGGCCCGCCGCTGACTGTCGAGTCCTGCGCCCGCGCTGACGGCGCAGCGCCGCCAGCCAGTACCAGCGACAGACCTAAAACCCATGCGCGCGACACTACCGACATCACCGCTCACCTCGCTCTGCGCCAAGCTCCGCATGGGAGCATGCCGGCCACCCGCCACAGCGCGTTTTCAGCCTCGCTAAAACATTCTACAACATCTTATGCCCGACACGACATCCGATCTGGCAGCCGATCCGCTGGCGTGGCGGCCGATCAAAGCGCCGTCGCTGGTCGAGCTCGAAATCCTCGCCAGCGAGATTTTCCGGCGTTTGCCGGCAAAGTTTCGCGACTTGTGCGAAGGCGTTGTCGTTCAGGTCGACGATTTCCCGACTGACGAAGCGCTTGACCAGGTCGGCGCGGAAAGCGAATTCGACCTGCTCGGGCTGTTTCATGGTGTGGGCCTGCCTTTCCGCTCGGAAAGCGCGCCGGTGCAAATGCCGAACATGATCTGGCTCTACCGGCGGCCGATCCTCGATTACTGGGCCGAGCACGATGAAACGCTCGGCGCCATTGTCAAACACGTGCTGGTGCACGAGATCGGCCATCATTTCGGCTTGTCCGACGCCGACATGATGGCCATCGAAGCAACGGCCGATGAAGCGAAGGGAGCAGTGTGATGAAAGTCGACGGCGCGTGCCATTGCGGCTTTATCGGCATCGAGGCCGAAGTCGATCCGGAGAAGGTGTCGGTCTGTCACTGCACGGATTGCCAAACCATCAGCGGATCGGCATTCCGCATTTCCATTCCGGTTCCCGGCAACGCTTTCAAAATGACCGGCGAGCCCGCGATCTACATCAAGACCGCGGAAAGCGGCAATCGCCGCGCCCAGGCTTTCTGTCCGAAATGCGGTACGCCGATCTATTCGACGACGCCCGGAGACGGGCCGAAGGAGTCCTACATGCTTCGCGCCGGCATCCTTCGCCAGCGCGAGAGTTTATCTCCCAAGCGGCAAATCTGGTTTCGGTCGGCCCGGCCGTGGCTCGCTGGCCTTGTCGATCTGCCGAAGAGCGAGACGCAGGAGGGCACCAGCCATTTGCGCTGACAAACGCCGCGATTGTGGTAGACACAGCGGATCGCAACGAGGAGCAATGTCATGATTGTGACGGTGTTTCGCTCCCGCCTGAAACCGGATGCTGGCGAGGACTATCGCGTCATGCTCCGCCGCATGGTCGAGCTTGCTGAAACCACGCCCGGCTACATTTCGCACAAGAGCTTCTCTGCCGAAGACGGCGAGCGCGTGACCATTGTCGAGTTCGAGCACGAAGAGGGCCAGCGCGCATGGCGCACCAACGCCGAGCACCATGCCGCCCAAAAGCTGGCGCGGCAGAAATATTACACCGAGTATCACATCCAGGTGTGCACGCTCGACCGCGAAACCAAATTCAAGGCAAAGGAACCGGCCGCGGCGTCCGCGGCCGCACAGGGTTGACCGCGGCACCCGGCTGTACCATTTAGCCCTGACACAGCATTCGCCTATCGGGAAAGACCATGCAGAAATTTACCGTGCTCGAAGGCGTCGCCGCGCCGATGAAGATGATCAACGTCGATACCGACATGATCATTCCCAAGCAATACCTGAAAACCATCAAGCGCACCGGCCTTGGCAAAGGACTGTTCGCCGAGAAACGCTTCCGCGACGACGGCAGCGAGAATCCCGATTTCGTGCTGAACAAACCAGCGTACCGCAAAGCGAAAATCCTCGTCGCCGGCGACAATTTCGGCTGCGGCTCGTCGCGCGAGCACGCGCCCTGGGCGCTGCTGGATTACGGCATCACCTGCGTGATCTCGACCTCGTTCGGCGATATTTTCTACAACAACTGTTTCAAGAACGGCGTCCTGCCGGTGCAGGTCTCGCCCGAGGATCTGGAAAAGCTGTTCGACGATGCCGAACGAGGCGCCAACGCGACGCTCACGGTCGATCTGGCGAAGCAGGAAATCCGCGGCCCCGACGGTGGCGTGGTCAAGTTCGAAATCGATCCGCACCGCAAGCACTGCCTGCTCGAAGGCCTCGACGACATCGGCCTGACCATGGTCAAGAAGAGCAAGATCGACAGCTTCGAGGAGAAAGCCAAGACAGCACGGCCTTGGATGTGAAGGACGCGCAAGTGATCCAAAAAGTCATCATAGCCGGCAACAGGCGCGCCAGCGCCGTCTCGATGCCAGATGCTCCGGCAATCCATCTTTCTTCTCGCACAAGTTAAGTTGGGTCACCGGGTCAAGCCCGGTGACGACGCCGAGAAAGCGCAATGTCCTCTGCCATCTCCGTTTCTCATCTCAACAAGACCTATGCGGGCGGCTTTCAGGCGCTCAAGGACATCAACCTCGAGATTCGCCACGGCGAGATCTTCGCCCTGCTCGGGCCGAATGGCGCCGGCAAGACCACGCTGATCAGCATCATCTGCGGCATCGTCAATTCGACCAGCGGCCGTGTCGCCGTCGACGGCCACGACATCCTTACCGATTACCGAACCACCCGCTCGCTGATCGGCCTGGTGCCGCAGGAACTCGCCAACGACATGTTCTCATCGGTGTGGAAGACGGTGTCGTTCAGCCGCGGGCTGTTCGGCAAGCCGGCCCACCCCGCTTTTATCCAGAAGGTGCTCAAGGACCTGTCGCTTTGGGAGAAAAAGGACAGCAAGATTTCCACGCTCTCCGGCGGCATGAAGCGGCGCGTAATGATCGC
>DASXDP010000045.1:0-9067 GCA_036490575.1 Xanthobacteraceae bacterium | reverse complement strand
CCGTACGATTTCCGCTCGCTGCGCTACGTAGTCGCCGGCGCCGAGCCGGTGCGCGAATCGACGCGCAACATCTATCTGGAAAAATTCGGACTGCGCGTGCTCGAGGGCTACGGCCTGACCGAGACCTCGCCGGTGCTGGCGCTCAATACCCCGATGTTCAACAAGTTCGGCACCGTCGGCCGGCTCCTGCCGGGCATGGAGGCGAAGCTTGAGCACGTTGACGGCGTCGAGGAAGGCGGCCGGCTCTACGTGCGCGGGCCGAACGTGATGCTCGGTTACCTGCGTGCCGACAAGCCGGGGGTGCTCGAACCGCCGCAAGATGGCTGGCACGACAGCGGCGATATCGTCACGATCGACGCACAGGGCTTTATCAGCATCAAGGGTCGCGCCAAGCGATTCGCCAAGGTCGGCGGTGAAATGGTTTCGCTGGCTGCGGTCGAGATACTGGCCAGCGACCTGTGGCCGGACAGCGTGTCGGCAGTCGCGGCGGTACCCGACGCGCGCAAAGGCGAACGGCTTATCCTCGTCACCGACAAGCACGGCGCCACGCGCGGCGACTTCCAGGCCTTTGCGCGCAGCAAACATGCTTCCGAGCTGATGCTGCCGTCAGAAGTCATCGTGCTCGACAAGCTGCCGCTGCTCGGCTCCGGCAAGGTCGATCACCTGACGCTCGCCAAATTCGTGCGCGAGCAGGCGGAAGCAAAAGCCGCGGCGGCGGAGTGATCGCGCTGTTTTTCCGATTTGGTCGCATGGTGTTGCTCTGGATCTCCGGTTTCTGCGCGAGCTGCGGCTGCGACTGAAAATGCCCGGCCGGCATTGCTGCCAGCCGGGCAAGTCAGGGAGGATATGCCCGTTAGGGGACCTAAGGGGCGAACCCAATCTGCCACGCTCTCACCGATCCCTTGGTGATGCGCGTCACAGCGCAGCGCGCACGTATCAGGTTCGGGGAGTTTGACCGTTCGGAGCAATAAGAGCATCCACAGTCGTCGATTGCATCGGCGACGCGCCCAGCGGCACGCTGAAGTCCAGTGTTCCGTCACTTGGCGCGAACGACGCTATAGTCTGCGCCAATTGCGCGGGGGAAGCGATGGAACCAGACGGCGGATCGGCAGCGATGCCGGCAACCGACCATTCCAATCCCACCTGTCCCATCGGGGCGGCCGCGGTGATCTGGTTGTTGGTTAAGTCGTAGATTTCGAATGCGCCAGAGTTGCTGTTGCGCATCAGCATGTCGCTTGTGCCGGTGGCGTTGATTGGCCCGAAGCCGACCACCGACCATTCCAAGCCGACCTGACCCATCGGGGCCGCCGATGTAAGCTGACTGTTGCTGATATCGTAAATCTCGAACGCTCCGGTATTGGAGTTGCGCATCAGCATGTCGGTCTCGTTGGCGTTGCCAGAGAAATCACCAAAGCCCGCGACCGACCACTCCAGCCCGACTTGGCCCATAGTCGCCGCCGAAGTGAGCTGGTTGTTGCTGATGTCGTAAATTTCGAACGCGCCGGTGTTGTTGTTGCGCATCAGCATGTCGGTCTCGTTTGGCCGCGTCGAGAAATCGCCGAAGCCCGCCACCGACCATTCGAGGCCGACCTGCCCCATCGGCGCCGAGAAAGTGATGGCGTTGTTGGACAAATCGTATATTTCGAACTGTCCGGTGTTGCTGTTGCGCATCAGCATATCGGTTTCGCCCGAGCGTGAGCTGAAATTGCCGAAGCCCGAAACCGACCACTCCAATCCAACCTGTCCCATCGCGGCGGCGCCGGTCAGATTGTTGCTGCTGATGTCATAAATCTCGAATTGTCCGGTGTTGCTGTTACGCAAAATCATGTCGGAGGTGTCCGGCGCCTTGAACGCGCCAACGCCCGCGACTTTCCACTCCAGACCGACCTGACCGAGTGGGGCCGCCGCCAGGATGCCGTTGTTGCCCAGATCGTAAATCTCGTAATTGCCGTTGTTGCCATCGCGCATGATCATGACGGCGGTCGTGGCTGCCGGCGGCGTCACAGGCGGCGGGGGCGGCAACGGTGGCGAGCCCGCCGTCGCACCGGCAAGAAAGGCAAAGTCGTAGCCGGATGACGCGCTATTAGTCGTCATCGACAGCGAGAAATCGAGGTTGAGCGCCGAGCCGTCAGACGCCAGCGAGCCGAGCGTAACGCCATCATTGGTGAAATAGCCGTTCAGCGCCGCAACGCTGGCGAAGGTCTTGGTGAGAATTGTCGCGCTGTTTGCGGTCACGGTCAGGCTGAGGTTGGTGAATCCCGAGCCGGCTTCGGTTCCGCCATAGAATCCCAACACCAGATTGCCGGGATTTGCGATCTGGGACAGCGCGACAGTCAATGAGGCATTGTCTGTGATGGTCTGTGCGCTGCTGACCGTAACCGATCCCTGGCCACCGAGGGCTCCCAGACCGAAATAGGTGGCGTTGCTGCCGAACGCGGCCGCAATGTTCGAATTGTTGGTGGTCGCAAAGCTGATATCGCTGGAATGCGGATCACCCGTGATAGTCGCGCTGGCATCGATATTGGTGGGTACGCCCTGCGAAGCGCCGCCGATGGATGAGAAAGCTGCCGCGGTACTTTGGCCGGATACGACGCCGCTGGCTGTGACGGAAGCCGCCGTCACCAGATTGCCGGCCGGCGCGGTCGAATTGGCTCCGGCCGACACCGATCCCGAACTGCCAGTGCCGCTGGCGTGAACTGAAGCTAGATTTGAAACGCCTGAGGTCGCTCCCGCCGCCTGAACGGTGGCCGAGCCGGTCGCGCCGGCGGTCGTCCCCGAGCCGCCGCTTCCGCCCGAGGCGGTCGCGTTCAAGGTTACAGCACCACTGCCGGTGATTGCCACATTGGCCGCAGCATTGCCGCCATTGCCGCCAGCGGAGATCCCGCCGCCGCCGTTGCCACCAATGACGCTGTCGTTGACGGCAATACTTGCGCTCTGATCTGCGTTTTGCGTGTCATTGAAGGTGAGATTGCCGGTCGCCGCGCCGCCGGCCCCACCCGTGCCCGAGGATGCGTTGCCGCCGAGGCCGCCTTGGGCGCCTTCGTCCAGCGTGAGCGTGCCATTGTTGGTCTCGCCGCTAATGGCATTGCTGGCGACTGTGATTGAACCACCCGCGCCGCCTCGGGCGACAGCATTGCCACCGGTGCCGCCGTAGAGGTTAATGGCGGCCGTCGCGGTATCCGGTCCGGACGAGCCCGCGGTGATGGCAATTGCTGACACCGAGACGTTGTTGACGGTGCCTCCCGCGCCACCGACGGAGCCGGCGCCCGCGCCGTTGCCGCCGTTGCCGCCATAAGCGCCCGCGCCGTTGTTGATGGCGCTCGCCGATGCGTATGGCCCCGTTGCATCGAGAGTAACCGCCGTAATATTACCGCCGGCGCCGCCATTGCCCGACACTGTCGCGTTGCCGCCGGTGCCCCCAACAACCCGTCCGCCTGCGCTCACGGTGCTGGTACCGATAGCGGCCATGCTTGTCGTGACGTTGCCACCCGCCGCCCCGGCGTTGTTCGCATTGCCGCCATTGCCGCCGGTGCTATTGGAGCCGACAACCAAGGTGCTGCTATGCGTGGTGTTCGGCGTGAGGTCGTTGAAATTCAGGTTCGACGTCGCCGCCCCGCCGACGCCTGCCGTGCCTGTGTCGCTATTGCCGCCGTTGCCGGCATCGGCGGTTTGGGTAAGCTCTAAAATCCCCCCATTGGTAGCGCCGTTGACCGCGTTCGTCAGTGTACTCGCCGCCCCGGTGCCGCCGTTGGCGCCACTGGAACCCGAACCGCCGTTGCCGCCATTCTGGGTCAAAGCGACGCCCGCAAACGTCACGCCATCAACGACGGCGCTGGTACCGGTAGCGGCGCTGCCCGCCGCGCCGCTGTGTCCTCCGCCGATGCCAGCGCCGCCCGTACCGCCGGTCGTTTCAAGGAACATGTTGACCGAGGTCGTGGTGCTGATCGCACTGGCGGAAGCGTTGGTCACAGTCCCGCCAGCACCGCCGTTACCAGACGACGTCGCGGCGCCGCCCGCACCCGCGAAGGCCCTGATGTCAAGGCCCCCCCCACTCGAGTTACCGATTGCCTGGGCGCCTTTGACAGTGACACTCACGCCGGCATTGCCGCCGACCCCGCCCGCGGCGCCTCCGTTGCCGGCATCTGCGCCGAACGCGTAGTCCGCGACACCGATGCTCGCGCTGTGATCAGTCTGTGCGGTGTCGTCGAAGCTGAGGTTGCTAGTCGCGCTGCCGCCGCTTCCGCCTACGCCGGACGATCCCGTGCCATTGCCACCGTGGCCGCCGCCTGCCTGTTGGGTAAGCTGCAGCGTGCCGCCGTTGGTTTCGCCGCTGACCGCGGAGATCAGACTGCTCGATGCGCCATTCCCGCCGGTGCTGGTGCCGTCGCCGCCAGCCCCACTCGTTTGAGTGGCGCTAGCAGAGGCCGTAGCGGCGGAACCGCCCAGGACAGCATTGGCGGTTGCGCTTGTCCCGCCGACTGTACCGCCGGCGCCGCCGACCGGCCCGCCGCTGCCTCCAAGGCCGTTGGTGAGGCCGCTGTGGAAGCCGTCTTCGGTCGCGGTGGCCGTCGCGTTTCCTCCAGTCCCACCAGTGGCGCTGGCAGTGGCAGAAGTCGCGACGCCTCCCGAACCGCCGGTGCCAGACGAGTTGCCCGCCGCGCCCCCGTCACCCCCATAAGCCGCGGCCGACGCAACAGCACTCCCAGATCCGATCGAAGTGGTGGCACTCGCCGACGCGTTGCCGCCCGACCCGCCGTTGCCGCCGGTGCCGCTTCCGGTTCCGCCAGTTCCGCCGTCCGCTTCCGCCGAGTTCGATGAGTCGGTTGGCGCATTTGCCGTCGCGCTAAAGGTTGCTCCCGTGCCGCCGCTGCCGCCGCTGGACCCGTTAGCCCCGGGGCTGCCGGGTCCATTGGTTACTGAAGTCATCGCCGCCCCTCATTTTGCCCCGCATCCGGGTCCCGCGTGCGCTACGCTTACTGAAAGGGTGGCAAAATCGGGAAATTGATGCTTAAAGGGGGCCTTGATTTTTTCTTAAGCTTGTATTGATTCGTGCGGTTTGCGATCGGTTGACCGGGGGCGGGGCGGAATTTTGCTTTACGAGTTTGCGGATTGTGCTCTCGACACCGACCGTCGCGAGTTGCGACGCGCAGATGCGCTGGTCGCAGTCCAGCCCCAAGTTTTCGATCTTCTGGAATATCTGGTCCGCAAACGCGACCGGGTGGTCAGCCGGGAGGATCTGCTGGCCGCGGTATGGAACGGACGCATCGTTTCGGATTCCAACCTTGCCACGCGCATCAACGCGGCCAGAGGAGCCATCGGCGACGACGGCGAAAGCCAGCGCCTCATTCGCACATTGCCGCGCAAAGGCCTGCGCTTTGTGGGCGAGGTGCGAGAAAGCGCGATGCAAGTCAGCGGCAAGCAGATCCCATCGGGGGCGACGGGCGAATGGGCAGAGCCAAGGGAAGCATGGCCCTCCTTGTCGCCTTATCGCGGTTTGGCCGCCATGGACGAGACCAACAGCGCATATTTCTTCGGTCGCACCAGCGAAACAATCGAAGTCCTCAACTTACTGGCGTCCGAACCGGATCGGCTGCCACTTCTGCTGGGCAATTCCGGCGTCGGCAAATCATCGTTGGCGCAGGCCGGCGTTCTGACGATGCTCAAGAGCGAAGCTTGGCCGGGGCACGCAGGCGACTCACACGCTTGGCCTCATTCACTGCAGGAAAGCGCGAAATGGCACTACTTTAAGATGGAACCTGGCGAATTGCCGATCGCCAGAATTGCCGAAATGATCCTTGACACGTGGCAGATCGACCGTTCCGGGACCGAATGGCCACGGCGGTGCGCAGACTGGATCGACGATCTCCTGTGCGGCAAGCTCGCCTTCAACGACCTTCTCGAACAAAGCAAGGGACGGTATGCCGATCTGCAGCGGGCGGTGCCGACCGGCTTCTTCCTCTATA
Source organism: Xanthobacteraceae bacterium (assembly GCA_036490575.1). GTDB lineage: Bacteria > Pseudomonadota > Alphaproteobacteria > Rhizobiales > Xanthobacteraceae > BOG-931. Next base: position 3,104 of record DASXDP010000045.1, on the reverse strand, counting down.
TTGATCAAGGCGAAGAGCTTTACGTGCGTTCCGACGAGCGTCAGCGGCGGCGCTTCTGCGAACTGCTGGCGCAGGCCATCGGCGACGGACACATGCGCGGCATGATGAGCCTGCGGGCGGATTTTTTTGGCGAACTTCAAAAGGACGAATCGCTTTACGAGATTCACCGGCAAATTAACGTGCCGCCACTCCGCGAAGCGGAACTGCGCGAGGTTGTGAGTCGCCCGGCTGCGCTGCTTTCCGCGCGATTCGAGAACGATCATCTCGCCGCAGATCTCGCGCGGCGCACCGCGGAAGAATCCGCCAAAGATGCTTGTGCGCTGCCGTTGTTGTCTTATTTGCTCGACGATATGTGGACAAAGATGGCGCGTCGCGGGGACGGCGTGCTGCGGCTTCCTGGCGAATCGATCGAGGTCGGCGGCGTGCTGATCGACCGCGCCGATGCGTTCGTGGCGGCCCATCCGCACTCCGAGGAGAGCCTGCGCCGCATTCTCACGCTGAAACTCGCCACTGTGCGCGAAGGCGAGGAGCCGACGCGGCGGCGAGCGGCCAAGTTGGAATTCACCGACAAGGAATGGTCGCTAGTCAACGACCTCGCCGACCATCCCAACCGTCTTCTCAGCGTGGTCTCTCCCGATGGCGGCGAACCTTACGCCGAAGTCGCACACGAAGCCGTATTTCGGCGCTGGGACAAGCTGCGGACCTGGATCGCGATCGAGCGGGAATTTTTGGCATGGCGAAGCGGCATCGAGGCAGCACGTCGCGCTTGGCAGGCGGCCTCGGAAGAGATGAAGCACACCGCGCTGCTCATTGGCCTGGCGCTGGCACAAGCGCAGAGCTGGTTGGAGCAGCGCCGCGACGACATTTCAATGCCCGACCGTGCATTCATCGAGAGTAGCCGTCAAGCGGAGCGGCGTCGCATACGCCGGATGCAAACGCTCATCGGCGCTACGGGCTTCCTCATGATCGCTGTTTTGATCGGCTGGATGGGGGAGGACCAGTTGAAAGAACAGTGGCGTCAGTTCTCGGTCATCCGACCGTATCTGAACAAGCAGATTCGGCCCTACGTACTTACCGCCGCAGCCGAGCGTGCGCTCAAGCCGGGCGACGTCTTCAGAGAATGCGCCGCGAATTGCCCTGAGATGGTGGTATTGCCGGCGAATTCGTTCGTCATGGGTTCACCCGCGACGGAGGAAGGGCACTCCAAAGCGGAAGAGCCGCAGCACACGGTGACAATCGCCAAACCATTTGCCGTTAGCAAATTCGATGTGACGTTCTCCGATTGGGATACCTGTGCCGCCTACGGTAATTGCGCCCGGAATGTCCCCGACACAGGCCACGGTCGAGTCCGCATGCCGGCAATCAACGTCAATTGGCAAGATGCCAAACGCTATGTGGCATGGTTGTCGAAGATAACGGGCAAGACGTATAGATTGCTGTCCGAAGCCGAATTCGAATACGCCGCGCGCAGTGGAACAGAAACGGCGTACTATTGGGGAAACGAAGTCGGCAAGGGTAACGCAGACTGTTATAACTGCGGCAGCATCTTTGACAACAAACAGGCGGCGCCGGTCGGCTCGTTTCCTGCGAATGCCTTCGGACTCTATGATATGGCTGGAAACGTCTGGCAATGGACTGAGGATTGCCTCCACGACAGTTATAACGGCGCGCCCGACAACGGAAGCGCCTGGACATCAAAAAATTGCAAAAGACACGTTTTGCGCGGCGGCGCTTGGCTCAGTCAATTTTTATTGACGCGCAGCGCCAGCCGCATCAGGCCTGCCACGGGCGAACGCGGAGCTGCGATCGGCTTCCGGATCGCGCGGACACTTGGCCCGTGATCGGCGTGGTGACGGCCATATCGGGGAGAATGAAAGGCCGACCAGCATTATTGCCGGCCGGCGCGCGTCACAGCGCAGCGCGCGCGGGCTAGTCTAACGGTGAGTTGCGGCGGAACTATTCCGATCCGGCGAGGCCGGCGTGTTCCACGACCTTGCCCCAGCGCCCGATCTCCGCCTTGACGAAGTCGCGCAGTGCCGGCACCGGCGGCGAGTCGATCGGGATGACGCCGAAAACGACCAGCTTCCGCTGCGTGTCCGGCGCCGCCACGATGGCCTTGAGATCGGCATGCAGTGTGTCGACGATCGCCGGCGGCGTTGCGGCGGGAGCGACCAGCATTAGCCAGGCCACCGCATCGAATCCGGGCACGCCATTGTCGGCGATCGGCGGCACGTCCGGCAGCACGGCGACGCGCGTCGTCGACGACACGCCGAGTGCCCGCACCGTGCCGGCCTTGATCAGCGGCGCCGCCGGTGCAACGTCGGACATCAGGATCGGCACGCGCCCGGCGACGACATCGACGATGGCCTGGGCGGTGCCCTTGTAGGGAATGTGCACCATCTTGGTGCCCGTCATGGTCTGCAGCAGTTCCATGTAGAGATGCGGCGGCCCGCCGACGCCGCTCGATCCGAACTCCAACTGTCCCGGTTTTTCCTTTGCGAGCTTGATCAGGTCGCCGGCCGTGTGCACCGGCAGTGAAGGGTTCACGATGAGAACAAACGGCACGCTCGCCACCAGCGCGATCGGCACAAAGTCGGTCGCTGGATTGTAGGGCAAAGCCTTGTGCAGCGTGACCTGAATGGCAAGCTGCGTGCTGCTGCCGGCCAAGATCGTGTAGCCGTCCGGCGCCGCCTTGGCGACGGAGTTGGCGGCGATGACGCCGCCCGCGCCCAGCCGGTTTTCGACGATGAAGTTTTTTCCCGTCCGCACCGCAAGTTGCTGCGCCAACAGCCGCGCCACCAGGTCGAGGCCACCGCCCGCCGCGTAAGGCACGACGACCGTCACCGGGCGCGTCGGATAATTCCCGTTGTCCGCTGCGCGCGCGCCGAGCGGCGCCAGCAACGGCGGTAAGGTGGCTAGAAATGTGCGCCGCGTCAGACCGTGCATAGTTATTATTCCTCGGCTTCAGAACGCGTTGCCGTACTGCTCCTTGAGCAGATCGAGCCGGCGCAGCGCGTCGCGGTCGCTGACCAGGAACAGCGTCGCGGTCTCGTTGGCCCTGTGCGTGATCCAGTTGCCGTGCGGCAGGCTGAACACATCGTGCG
>DASXDP010000044.1:0-6545 GCA_036490575.1 Xanthobacteraceae bacterium | reverse complement strand
CTGCGACCTAAAAGCGTCGGCTCTCTCGCTGACAGTTCAGACAACAGCTATCGCCGTCCTGCGCGGGTAAAACGCGCGCCTGATCCACGTCGCCAACGGGTTTAACCGCCGTGGGCCGGCAGCCGAGCGCTGTAGCATCATCCCGTTTTGGACGGACATCATCTACTCACAGTGCGGATGCGCCTTATCGAAGGAACACCGTAACTGTTCGAGCCGTCGAGCGGTTTACTGCCTGGCGTCGAGAGCGAGGCGGTGACAAGGTTCTGTAACGAAAATGCCACCCTTATCGACAAACTCTTATGCCAGCGCGCCAAAAGCAGCCGTGGACGGGATAGACCGGATGATAAACCGGCCGTGCTACGACGACCGCACCATTAGGCCCAACGCACCCAGCGCGATAGACCCCGCGGGCACAGACGATTGCTTGAGCGCTGGGCACGCTGGCAGCAAGGGTTAGGGCTGTGAGGCTTAGCAGCAGCGCACTGCGTGCGATGCTCATCGGTGCGGACTTCGACATGGCGAGCTCCTCCGGGTTATTGAATTGCGTGAGTGCGCATTACACTCCACCACGGACCAACAGCGGTCTCAAGCGCCGGCCGGGGGTTTTAGCAAGATTGCGAACAGCCAAAGCCGGCGGGGCAAGTAGCGGGCGGGATGACCCAGCGTCCGCGATTGAGCGGGCGGTTGAACCAAACAGAACTTAAAGCCTCCGTCGCCTAGGCCTTCTTTGTCGTCTCGACACTAGATGCCATGCCGGCTAAGGCATTTGCGGCAGCTCGAGATTTCGCTTCACTGGGAAAATCTGGAAATGATGTCGTTGTACCGACACCTCCGCTCGATATTCCACTAGCCGGGACAGTACCTTTTTGCGAACAGTCTCGGGACACCCGCGAATTTGAACTGATCAATGCGGGTCAATTGGCGCCCTGCGTCCTCGTAATCTGCGCGGCAGGACGGGTGACTAGTGTCAGCGCGCGGCCGGCAGGATGACCAACGATGTCCACCTAGCCCCTTTTGCATCCCCTGTGGCCCCTTTTGAGTCTTACGTGTGGCCCCTTTTGGGTATTCCACATCTTAAATCTGCGGGTTGAATATTTACCGAATTGCAACTGAGGAGTATTGCTAAAGCGGGGTGATGTTCTGCGGCGCTACGGTGTCCAATGATGATGAAGTCATGGGAAAAGTTGTCGACGGAAGAAAAATTCGACCTACTGCGCGTTCAACTAACCGAACTGAACCGCAAGTTCGGCGTTGCGATGGGTTACGCTGAAGAGGCCCATCTCAAAATTCGGAAGCTGGAAGAGAAAATCAACAACTAATAGATCCAAGGTGGAAGAGCGAGTGTCAGCGCGCGTCGGGGTAACTCTGGCGCCGATGATTTGTCGGTAACCTTGTCGATCACCTGCGAAGCAATCTCTGTCGCCCGCAAGAAATTCCGACAGGCCCCCGAACCTGCCGGCGTCGAATTTATCGACGAGAACGGGGGTGGACCGAGCGTACGAATGCGGAAGAAAAGTCCAAAAAAGAACCGAGATCAGCTAAGGCGATTTTGCCGAACGATCGCGGCGCAGAGGATATTGGCGCTGGTTCCTGTCCGCTCCGCTCTCGAAGGTGAGCACGCCGCCAGGTGCTGTTCCACGGTAGAACGGAATTAAGGTGACGCTCGCAGCTTGATGAGTCGCTAAGTTCGCTAGCCAAATGACTGAGCCATTGTAGAACATTCGTTGCGCGGCTCAGCCGAAAAAATCGTCGCGATGGCGAGGATTGCTACGAACATGCGGAGCCGCCGCAGCCCGCCGTACAGCCAGCAGTTGCTTGAACAGGCGTTTTGTTCCTCAAAGCGCGACATCTGCCACGGGCTTAGCCTTCACTGCCCGCCTGCGGTCAAACCGCGACCGGATTGTCCAACGCCCCGACCATTCATATCTCTCTGAATATTGACAGGCGCAACAGATGCTGAAGTGGTTCGCCCCTTTGTTACTACTAGCCGGGAAGCCGGAGCTGCTGATCCGCCTCGTCGTCGGCGCGCTTGCGGTGGCCGTGCTGCTCGGCGGCGTATGGCTGATATCGAATATCGCACTGACCTTCGACGCGCTCAAGAACCCGTATATTGCCGCCGCCTATGGCGCCATGCTGTTCTGTTTCTTTCTCGTTGTCGGAATGACGGCGTGGCTGCGCCTGCGCCGCCTGGGCTCGACGCCGAAAGCCATCGCGGCAAAAGTCGAGCAGCCGCTGCCAAACGAGATCGTGGCGAAACGCGCACGCGAGCTTTCGACAAAATGGGAAGCGGAATGCAGCCGCGCTGCAGCGGCACCAGACCGACGTCTTCGCCAATCGGTGGCCTCCAGTGCCACGGCGATTGCCCAGCCGCGTGCAATGCCGCCTGTGCGCGCAACACTGACCGTCATCGGACCGGCCTACGCGGGCAAGACGGCACTGATCGCAGAACTTGTAGCCGCTACCCGCGCGCAGCCGTCTGAAACAAGCGACGTCGTTCGCTTGGTCGATGCCGGGGCAAGCGACGGCGACGAGCGGCATGTCGCGGCGCTGGTGGAAGCCGCCGCCGCGACCGATGGCGTATTATTCGTCGTTGATCAGGACTTGCGCGCTCCCGAGGTCGCGGCCATCAGGCGGCTCGCCGCCAAGGGCGGACGGCTCTACCTCGTCCTGAACAAGGCCGATCAATTCAACGCGGCTGATCTCGATGCAATCCTGGCATCGATCCGCAAGAAGATGCCTGCTGGTTTTCCGCGCGCCAATGTAGTGCCCGCTGCCGTTGCGCCGAGCCCGGTCAATCGCGAGGTCGAAGACGCGCGGGGCGCGGTGCGGATAGAGACGCGCCGGCCATCGGCGGACGTCGATGCGTTGACGAAACTGCTGTCCCGGGATGTTCGGGCGACCGCCGGGCACACGCTGCGATTTGCAACCGGTTCATAGAGCCGCGGAACGGCGATCGCATGCAAGACCAATCGATATTGCCCGATACCATCGAAGCGCTGCGTAAGCTCTCCGCCGACTCGCGGCTGCGGCCGCAGGAGCGCGCGACCATTGAACAGGAGATGCACGATATCGAGCAATTCACTGCAAAGCTCGAGAACGGCCGCGTCGAGATCGCGGCGTTTGGCGAGGTGGGTTCGGGCAAGAGTGCGCTTCTCAACGCGCTCGCCGGCGAAAAGATTTTCGCGGTGTCCGCCGAACACGGGTCTACCACTAAGATCGCTAAGGCCGGGTTCAAGAATACCAGGCTGATTCTGGTCGACACGCCTGGGATTAACGAGGCGGCCGGTGAGCTGCGCGGTAAGCTTGCCGAGGAAACAGTGCGCTACACCGACCTCGTGCTGTTCGTCGCCGACGGCGACCTCAACCGCGTCGAAATCGACGCGCTTAACCAGCTTTGCGACCTGAACAAGCCAGTCTTGCTTGTCATCAACAAGGCCGATTTGTTTGGGCAAGCCCAGATCAAGGAGATTTCCGAATCGATTATGCGCAAGATCGGTCATCGCATCGGTGCCTCCGACATCATCTTCGCAGCCGCCGCTCCGCGCGAGGCCGAGCGCGAAATTCACAAGGCTGATGGAATCGTCGAAATTGTCCGATACCAGCCGAAGTCAAAGATCGACGTGCTGGAAGCACGCATGCTCGAAGTCCTCGAGCGCGAGGGCAAGGCGATCATTGCGCTCAATGCGAGTCTGTTCGCGACCGATGTGAGCGAGCAGATCAAGCAGTTAAAGCAGCAAGTCCGGAGCAAGGAAGTCACGCGCCTGATCTACTATTTCATGTTCGGGAAGGCGCTCGTCGTCGGCGCCAATCCGGTGCCGGTGTTTGACGTTCTCGCCGGCATCGCCAGCGACGCCATGATGGTCCAACGCATCGGCGCGATCTACGGCACCGATTTCTCGCTGAAGAATTCGCAAAATATGGTGCTGGAAATTTTGCGCGCCTGGGGGCTAATGGCGGCCGCCGAGTACGGTCTGCACGTCGCCGCTGACCTGTTGCGAACGTTCACCTTTGGAGCGAGCACCGTGCTGACAGCGCTCCCGCAAGGTCTCGCCGCGGCGTGGAGCACGTATGTCGTCGGCAATGCGGCCAATATCTATTTCCGGGACGCCGGCTGGAGCGGACGGTCGCCGAAAGACATCGTGCAGGCTATTCTTGCCGGCGCCGAAAAGCAGAAGACGAGCATCCTTGCGCCTATCAGGGATCAGCTGAAGGCAAAATTCGGCCGCTAGCTGCAATTTCAGTTGGCGGTGGATGATCGACGACGATGTCCTCCGCATAGCAGTGCACGTCGTCATGCGCGTCGCGGCGCCGGCGCGGGCGGGGTGCTATTGTCGCGCACGTCCAAGGACGCTGTGGCGGACTCAGGTCTGCGTTTCTGCGTGATCGGCTTAAAAAGGAACTCGACGCGGTCTGCATCGTAGAAGCGCCGCGCATTATAAGCCGCGCATTTATAGGCGACCGAGCCCGGCGGACGTCAGCGCGGTCGCGGATCCGCCGCGGCTACTGCCAAACACGCTCTTGTCGATCGATTTGGAGTGGCGCAGATGCCGCATCTGTTTGGTCCGGGCGAAATTGCGGGGCGCGTCCGACCTCAGGGATCGCGACCGCGTTGGCCCCCAGCTAGTTGCGACGCTTACCAATTCACGCACTGCACATTGTTCGCGATTTAAGAGCGTGCACGTTAGCCCCAGCAACCCTGCCACCGACTAGTCACGTGATGTGCGCTGCACCTAATTGTGCATGGACCTCAGTTTCTGGCCGATGACGCCGGATGGGGTCATTAGCTGGCTTTCCGAACCCCGGCGACGGCCGCGCAGTTCGCCAAATATGGCCATCATCCTTAAACGGCGTAGATGGTAGTTGAGCCATGGACTAAGGGTCGCGTCGGGCGACCGTGGTTCCTGTAAACGGTGGGCCGGCACTCCCGCTGGCCACGCAATGATGGTTGCCTGCGCACTGGTGCTAGCGCCTTCATGCTCCTCAGAAGGAGGAGAAGTTTGGCTCAGCTCGGCCCGCTTCTCCTCATCGGCAATAAAACATTCCACAGAAATTTTAGCGATCGCTGCCAGTTCGGTGGGTTTATCCACAAACAGGTCAAGCCGGCTGCCCAATTTGCCAAGAATGCACCTAACGTAGTCCGCGAGCGCGGGGCCGGATTGGCCATCAAGAATGCGCTGCTGTGCAAGCCCTTCCAATTCTTCGGTAAGCAGCCAAAACTGCGATCGAAGTGCAGCCAAGCGCTCCATTTTCAAGCGCGCTTCCGCCCAGAGTCGAGCGCTCTCTGCACACAACGGGCGGTGATCGTGCACGGTTGGACCGTCGAAGGCCATGTCAGCACGCCTAAGAAGCTTTTGAACAAAACTGAGAAGTCAGCAGAGCTGCGTCATTGCCGCGGCCCTCAGCGCCAACCAGCTTTATCGCTAATCCTACACACACAATCCCGAGTATGGCTGTAGCGGGGCCGCCACACCGGGCCAAGAAGCGCAGATGTGCAGGGCAACCGTGCGCTCGCGAGGTGTTCTGAAGCGATGAGGCGAAAACAGGTCGAACCCACTGTGTAAAGGTGACGGCGCAACAGCGGACCGGCTTGGTTGAAGACGGCCGGCAGCGCTGCTGCAGCGCAGCAACCTACAACTATTTTAGGATTCCGCCAATAAAGCAGCGCTCCGCGCATGACCGAATTGGGTCGGTCAAGGCAGACATTTGCAGCCGCCGCGTTGGCGTCCGGCAAGGGCAGAAATGGAAGTTAAGCCAGCCCCTCCAGCAGCGCCCTGGCCTGTTTCAGGTCGAGCGTGTCGAACCCTTCGGTGAACCACCCGAAGATCGGAGCGAGCAGTTCGTGAGCTTGCTGTGGCTTACCCTGATCGCGCCAGAGCCGCGCCATGCTCATTGCGGCGCGCAACTCCCAGGATTTGGCTTTCTGCGTACGCGCGACCGCAAGTGCGCGATCAAAATACGCTTCTGCTTTTCTTGGATCAGGCGCAACCGACCTGAGTGCTATTTCCCCAGCGAACCGATGCACCTCAGACTCGCACCACTTTTCGTTCGACGTTTCTACTCTTTCTATTGCCTCGTCAACGCAGAACCAGGCATCCTCAAACTGGCAAAGTTCTGCATGAGCCATTGCCAACATTGATAGAGACATCGGTTCGTAAAGGGTTGCTCCAATCGACCGAATTGAGGCAAGGGCCGAGCTGATCGCTCGAACTGCATCAGAGGCTTTTCCGGTCATTGTAAAAAGCCAGCCCTGCGTCCCGGTTGCGGTTGCTTTCCAATACGGTGCCCCTGTTTCTTCTGCTAGACCAATAAGCTCGTTCACTAGCGAATTTGCAGTGGCATAATTTCCCCAGTAGATATGATTATGAACTGCGAAAGTCAGCGCATACATTACCGTAGTGGCCTGGTGGAGTTGACCCTATTAAACCGGACACGCGGCGTGTTGCGATTGGGTAGCGATGTACTCGCGCGGCGAACGGTAGCCTAGTCGCGAGTGTGGGTGAACGGTGTTGTAATCCTCCATCCAGGTTTCGATCAGGGCGAGCGCG
>DASXDP010000043.1:0-5670 GCA_036490575.1 Xanthobacteraceae bacterium | reverse complement strand
TTGAACAAATACCAGATCAAAATAGGAATGAGCGCCACTGCAACCACGAGCAGCGCCAACTTCAAGGTTTCAGCGTAGGTTCTCGGGGTCACAACGCGATCTCCGGCCGGCTAGTGGCGCAAAATGAAAGCATCCGTCGCTTACAATTCGCCGTTGCCCCGCCGTCGCAGACGAGAGCCATACGCCCGGCTTAAAGGCGTTTTAGCGCTCGTGCGGAAGTTACGCTAGCAGTTCGCGGCGGCGGCGTTTGAGCGGCTCGGCTGAGGGAAAGCCTTCGCCGGTCAAGGACTGCGTTGTTGACTTCGCCAGCCGGACCATTGCGGACAGCGTTTTTCCCTGTTTAGTGATGGACGAATGAATGCCCGCATCACCATCCGCAGGCCCGACGATTGGCATCTGCATGTCCGTGACGGCGAGATGCTCAAAGCAGTCCTGCCGTATTCGGCAAAAGATTTCGGCCGCGCGATCCTGATGCCGAACCTCGTGCCGCCGGTGTGTACCACGAAAGACGCCGCGGCCTATCGCACGCGGGTCGAGGCGGCGCTGCCTGCCGGCTCGCGTTTCAAGCCGCTGATGACCTGCTATCTGACCGATCGGACCGATCCGGACGATGTGGAGCGCGGTTTCGGCGAAGGCGTTTTCGCGGCGGTCAAGCTTTACCCCGCCAACGCCACGACCAACTCGACCGCCGGCGTGACCGATTATCGCAACGTCACGCGGGTATTTGAGCGCATGGAAAAGATCGGCATGCCGCTCTTGATGCACGGCGAAGAGGTCGCCGATGACGTCGATATTTTCGATCGCGAGGCTGCTTTCATCGATCGCCGATTGTCAAAATGGACGAGACAATTTCCGGGCCTGCGCATGGTGCTCGAACATTTGTCATCGAAAACCGGCGCGGAGTTCGTGGCCGGCGCGTCCCCTCAGGTCGGCGGGACGATCACGCCCTATCATCTCATGCTTACACGCACCGATTGGATTGGCGGCGGGCTCAAGCCGATGATGTACGCGATGCCGGTCGTCAAGGCCGCCGCGGATCGGGCGGCGTTGCGCCGAGCGGCGACGTCGGGCGCGGCCTGTTACTTTCTCGGTACCGATTCCGCGCCACATCCATTCGCCAGGAAAATTGCAATCGCCGCGGTGCCGGGCATCTTCAATGCTCCCGTCGCGCTCGCGACCTATGCCCAGGTTTTCGAAGAGGAAGGTGCTCTCGACAAGCTCGAAGCTTTTGCTTCGCTTAACGGACCGAGGCATTATCGCCTGCCGCCGAACGAGGACAGGATTGTGCTGGAGAAAATGCCGTGGACTGCGCCGGTGGAAGTCAAGGTTGCCGGCGCCGATGAGCGGGCGTTGCTTTACCGCGGCGGCGAAAGCATCGCGTGGCGCGTGAGCGAGGCCGTGTGATGAATGGATTCGCCGACAAGAAGTCGATCGCCGAGCTGACGGCAAAAATGCTCATCGAAGTGGAAGCGGTCCGGTTTATGGCCGACAAGCCCTTCATCTTCACCTCCGGCTGGGCAAGTCCTGTGTACACCGATTGCCGGCGGCTCATTTCATTTCCGCGCGTACGGCGAACATTGATCGAGTTCGGCGCGGCCACCATCGAACGCGATGCCGGTTTTGAGCAGTTCGACGCTGTCGCCGGCGGCGAAACTGCGGGCATACCGTTTGCGGCATGGATGGCCGACAAGTTGATGTTACCGATGCAATATGTGCGCAAAAAACCGAAGGGTTTCGGCCGTAACGCACAGATCGAAGGGCACATCGAACCCGGCGACCGGGTACTGCTGGTCGAGGACATGACCACCGACGGGCGGAGCAAGGTCAATTTTTGTGAGGCTTTACGCAGCGCTGGTGCGGTCGTCGAACATTGCTTTGTCGTGTTCTTCTACGACATCTTTCCCGAAGGCAAAAAGATCCTGAGTGATCTTGGTGTCACCCTTCATTATCTCGCGACCTGGTGGGATGTTTTGGAAGCGGCCAAGAAGTCGGGCAAGTTCGACAAGGCGAAACTAAAGGAAGCCGAGAAATTCATGAAGGATCCGGCCGCTTGGTCGAAAGCGCACGGTGGCGTCGCTCAGGCGGCAGAATAAAAGCCGGGGCGTGTTTGCGAGCGCTGACGTGAGCAAGTAACCAAGGTGATTGTGGTTGGCCCCGGCAATGCCCGCTCAAATCGCTGGTGAATCTAATGGCAAGCAAAAGCGCGTGGCCGACAGAATTGCGCCTGCGCAAGGACCGCAAGATTCTCGTTATTAGCTTCGATGATGGCGAAAGCTATCAACTTTCCGCGGAGTATTTGCGCGTTCGCAGTCCCAGTGCCGAAGTGCAGGGGCATTCGCCGGCCGAGCGGCGGGTCGTAGGCGGCAAACGCGAGGTGCAAATCAGCGAACTGCACCCGGTCGGAAACTACGCCGTACGGCTGGTGTTCGATGACCTGCACTCAACCGGTATCTTCACTTGGGACTACTTATTGGAACTCGGGCGCAACCACGAAACCTATTGGCGCCAATATCTCGGCGAATTGCAGGAAAAAGGTCTTTCGCGAGCGCCGGGCTAAATGCGGTGCGGGCGTCGTTACCGGCAGCAGCCTCGTAACTATCAGTCAACTTCGCTTTGGCATCATCGCAAAGTGTCGGGGTGGGACGTAAATGGGGCGCCTTCCGACACGTGAACGGCCTTGGCCCCACTCCCTCGGGACCGAGGCCGTTCGGTTATCCGGTCTCATTCCAACTTGGCAGCGAATCAGGCATGTGAAGCCTTCGGCGGCTTCGCGGACTCATTTTTCGTGGTTTCTCATTGGCTTAAGAGGCGCGGGGTCGTGAAAGCGCGGGTTTAGAACGCGCAAATGCGATCAACAAATTGCCGCAAGGCTGCGATTAATCGGGGGCTGGAATGTGGGGCGGGGCCGGGATTTTTGGCCAATCATGCCCAAACGTGGACATGAAGCGGCGACAATTCATCAAGTTTATCGGCGGGGTGGCGGCGCTGTGTCCGTTGCCCCTGCCCGTGGCGTGGCGCTTTGCGGCCAGCGCTCAGGATCCTGCGGGTGCTCCGCAAACGGCCGCGAACCAGGCGGCTCAGTCCGGTCAGGCGAATGAGATAGGCCAAGTTGGCACTTTGCAGGGCGAGGCGTCGGTGACGCGGGGCAACGCCGCGGCGGTCCCCCTGAAGGTCAGGGATCTTATTTTCAAGAACGACACGCTTTCGACCGGCCCGAACTCTACATTGGGCATCACATTCGACGATCAGACGACCTTCAGCCTGTCCGCCAACACGCGCATTGTCGTCAGCGAATTTGTGTATAGCGAGGGCGGACAGAACAACGCGGCGTCTTTTGCGGTTGGGGTTGGAACGGCCGCTTTTGTTGCGAGCCTCGTCGCGAAGACCGGCACAATGAAGATTACGACGCCAGTCGCGACGCTTGGGATTCGCGGCACGACCGGGGTCGTCGACGTCCCGCAGGGGACTGCCGCAGCCGGAACGGAGGAACCGCGGGTCAAGCTTTATCCGGACACGGACGGCCATGTCGGTCAGATCGAGGTTTTCAATCTGCAAGGAGGGCCGCTGGGCACCTTGAATCAAGGCTCGACCGCCTACGCGTTGCAGCCAGGCGCCGGCGGCAGAATGCAGGCGGTGCCGTTTCAGATTCCGCCACAGGAAGTCGCGCGCGACCGCGGCGTGCTGCAGCGATTGTTCGCCGCGCACAATATCGGCCGGCGGATGACGCGCGAACGCCAGCGAGCCCGCGGATTTAATCGCCAGCGGTTCAATCGCAACCAGCGTGGCGGCGGCGAGCGGCAACAGGGCCGGGGGAATGGGTTCCGCCGCGAACGTCGCTAGGCTCGCGAATGGAGTGAGTTCGAGTGCCCTTTGCGCCTCGCCACCTGATCCCCTTGGTTGCGGCTTTGCTGGTACTTTCGCCGGCGGTGCTCCGCGCCGGATCGAGCATGCACGATCAAATCGCTGGCGCGTCGCCCGATATTGCCTCCGCGGACCTCGAATCCGCGGTGGCGCAATATCGCCGTGCGTTGGCGGAATATGTGGAGGCGCGGCAGCGCTACGCGGCTGTGTCCGAGGCCTATTGGAGCGGGATCAGCGAAAAGCGCCATTTGCGCATCGGCAAGCGCGCAAACCACGAACAGATATTGCTCGACGATTACGTGCTCACCCAGCCCCCGGTCTATTCCGGTCCGCCGCGGCCGCGCGATCCTCTTAAGCCACATGAAAATCCGTCGCCGCCTTACGTGCCGGTCGTGTCCGATTTTCTCGCCGCTGCGCAGCGCGAGTTTAGATTCGTTCCACAGTTGCCGCGCAGCGAAAGCGAGTTCAAACGCGCCTATGCGCGGGTAGCGCTGGCGGCTGGGCTTACCCGAGACCAGATCGTGCGCATCTACGGCTTCGAAGCCGGCGGCAACGGCGGATACGATGTGGAAGCCGGACTCGAATACAGCAAGAAGGCGCGCGCGATCACGACGGCGCTTGGCTACAATCAGCTGCTCGCGACCAACACGGTCGAAATCGTTGCCGAAAAAGGCAATCAGTTTGCGAGAAAGCTCTCGTTGCGTGCGGCCGAACTTCTCAATGGCGAAAGACAGGCGCTGGACGAAAAAATCGCCGTGCTGCGCAAAATGGTCAGCTATTCGACGACCGTGCCCGACGCGTGGGGCGAGCATGAAAAGCTGGCGAATACTTCGAAGGGTCTCGCCATCCACGCCATAAATCTGGACCTCGATCTCGGGCCGTTGCTGCAGACGCAGAAGCTTCTGGATTCGGTCATCTTTGCGCGCCGCAAAGGCTATGACGGGACGTTGACCGCGGCCGATCTGGAAATGATGAACCTTACCGGTGACGGCAACGGCTTCGATATGGTCACTTTGCCGGCGGAGTGGCGCGGCAAGGTGCCGACCGCCAACTTTTTCCAGCGAAGCGGTTATCTCGATAATCCGGTTGCGCAGCGCAACAACGTCGTCGCCAAGCTTATCGCCGCGACCGACGCGCGCATGGACGAGGAAAGCCGAAAATCGGGTGCCCGCGAACTCGCGGCGGCCCTGCAATGAGCCGACGTGGCGTCTTGACTCTTTCTCGGGCGCAGCCGTAAACGAGGCGAATATAGCGGCAATAACGGGCGCTTAGCTCAGCGGGAGAGCGTTCCCTTCACACGGGAGAGGTCGTAGGTTCAATCCCTACAGCGCCCACCATACACTGCGGCCGCGCCGCCGCGTCTGGCTTCCTAAGCAGCGCTCGGCGGAGGCATCCGCAAGCTCAGTTCGTGGCGCGGGAAGCGCTGGACTGCAATGCGCGAATGCGCTCGGCAAGCGTTCCCTTGCCCGGTTGCGGCGAGCCGACGTTGCCGCCAGCCTCTTCCGCCAAGCCGTAACTCCCGGCGTTCGCGCCACGCCTGACGCCTGCATCAGCCTCAGCAAGCATGGTTTCGATCGGCGAACCGGGGCCTTCCAGAGCCGCAGTGAGACGCGCGACCTCCGCGGCTACGTCATTGATGCGCTCGCGCAGCAGCGCGTTCTCGACTCGCTCGGCGGCCCAACTGGATTCCGCCTCGCGCCGCATGGTCACGATCTCACCCTGCAAGGTGCTGCGGTCCTGATTTGCCGCGGCAAGCTCCGCTTCGAGCTGGCTGATGTCTGAGCGCATGCGCCCAATCGCGCCGCTGCT
>DASXDP010000042.1:0-23923 GCA_036490575.1 Xanthobacteraceae bacterium | reverse complement strand
GCGAGCGCGCTGTCGAGCGTGACGAGCGCGCTGGCCTTGCGCGACTTGAAGACCGCTTGAGCCGCTTCGTAGCGGGCGCCAGGATTCTTGGCGAGGAGCGTAAGTCCGCCGAGCGCAGCCTCGATCGCGCCGCGGAGCCGGTTGTTGATGCGAACGTTGTCGACATTGGCAGGTGGAGCGCCTGCGATTGCCGTTCCGGTCGCGGCGTCGGTCAATTTTCCTGCTTCGTCCTTGACGTAAACCGTCTTTTTTTCGGGGCTGTAGAGGAGTCGGCCGTCCTGCAGTGCGCGAAGGACGGTCTCGGCGCGCGGACTGCCGCTTGCCGCGATGCCGTCAATGCCGGTGCTGGTCTCGCTGAAATCGTCGGCAGTGAAATGAGTAAGCGTTTCGTCAAGGCTTGCGGCGTAAGCGGCCGCGCGGCCGATCAGCAAGCAGCTCAACGCTAATAGCAAAGCGACGAGGCAAGCTCGGCTGATACGCATGGCAAGGTTCCCGGCCTTGATGTTGCGGGAAGGCGGCATGCCGCCTTCCCGCATGGTCACTTTCACGGCGTCGTTGTTAGGAGGCGCCGCCGCCGCACTTCTTGGTCACGGTGTTGTAGTTGCCGCACTTGAGCTTCACCCAGTCGCCGACCAGGTCTTTTGAGGTCGCGATGTAGGGCGACCACGCCGCTCCAGGGACGAGGTCTTTGGTTTTCCATACGACGTCGAACTGGCCGTCGGGCCTGATCTCGCCGATAAAGACCGGTTTGGTGATGTGATGGTTTGGCAAGAGTTCCGAGACGCCGCCGGTCAGGTTCGGCGCCTTGGTGCCGGGTAGCGCCTCGATCACTTTGTCAGGATCGGTGGTGCCGGCCTTCTCAACCGCCTTCACCCACATGTTGAAACCGATGTAGTGGGCCTCCATCGGGTCGTTGGTAGTGCGCTTCGGGTTCTTGATGAAGTCGTGCCATTCCTTGATGAAGGCCTCGTTCGCCGGAGTCTTGATCGACTCGAAGTAGTTCCAGGCGGCGAGGTGGCCGAGAAGCGGCTTGGTGTCGAGACCGGCGAGTTCTTCTTCGCCGACCGAGAACGCAACCACGGGAATGTCGGTCGCCTTGATGCCCTGGTTGCCCAGCTCCTTGTAGAACGGGACGTTGGCGTCGCCATTGATCGTCGATACCACCGCCGTCTTCTTGCCAGCCGAGCCGAAGGCCTTGATCTTGGACACTTCGGTCTGCCAGTCGGAGAAGCCGAACGGCGTATAGTTGACCATGATATCTTCGGGCGCGACCTTCAGAACGTCCTTGAGGTAGGCCTCGAGAATCTTGTTGGTGGTGCGCGGATAGACGTAGTCGGTGCCTTCCAGCACCCAGCGCTTCACGCTGCCGCCTTCGGCGCCGGCGAGATAATCGACCGCCGGAATGGCTTGCTGGTTCGGAGCGGCGCCGGTGTAAATAACGTTGCGCTCGCTTTCCTCGCCTTCGTACTGCACCGGATAGAACAGAAGGTTGTTCAGTTCCTTGAACACCGGAAGGACCGACTTGCGGGACACCGACGTCCAGCAGCCGAAGACGACCGAAACCTTGTCCTTGCTGATCAGCTCGCGGGCTTTTTCGGCGAACAGCGGCCAGTTCGATGCCGGGTCGACGACGACGGCTTCGAGCTTCTTGCCGAGCAGGCCGCCCTTTTTGTTTTGCTCGTCGATGAGCATGAGCACGACGTCTTTCAGCGTCGTCTCGCTGATGGCCATGGTGCCGGAAAGAGAATGAAGTACGCCGACCTTGATTGTATCCTCGGCGCTGGCGGGCCACGCCGCCGTTAGCCCAAGGGCTAGGCCCGCCGCAGCGGCAAGCCAGCGGCGGCCTCGCGGCCGCCTGGCGGCCGCTTCTATCGGGTTGAGCATCGCGTTTTCCTCTGTTAGACGCGCGCGACCGGCCCGGCGCCGTCACGCGCCAAGGAAATCGCAAGGAGCGTGCCAAATGACGAGGAAGGTTAAGTGGCTGGCATCGTTCGCAGAAATCGCGGAGCGCGACTCGCCGCTGACAAAGCAGCGCCCAATTTGACTCCGGCTAGGTTGTGTTCATTGCACACTTTTTAAGCAAGCATCGCAGACGGGAGGGGCGACAATGACCAAAAACGAAATTCGGCAGAACCTCGGCGGCCGCCGTAGCGAGCGCCGTCCCTGCGGCGCGCCGGTCATCTAATCCCTAGCGGCAATCCGGATATGGGCAGTCTCATCAATCGACGGCAGTTTTCCCTCGAATGGGGACACTGTGACCCGGCCGGAATTGCCTTCAATGGCCGGTTCTTTGAATTTTTCGACTGGGGTACGTGGGCGTTGTTTGAGGCGGCGTTGGGCGTAAAGCCCGCAGGTATGGCCGCCGCGTACGGTCTCCCCTCTCAGCCGCTAATGCCTTTGGTCGAAGTCAGCGCTCAATTTTTGGCTGCGGTGCGGTTCGGCGACGTCATGGAAATGACTTCGCAGGTCCGCGAATTTCGCCGCTCGAGCTTCGACGTCGAGCATCGCATCAGCGTCGGCACCGCGCTCGCTGTCACTGGGTTGGAAAAGCGCGTCTGGGTCATTCGCGACGCGGCGGATCCATCGGTCATCAAGGCGCGGCCAATGGCCGCCGAGATCATCAAGCGGTTCGAGGTGCAATAGACGGGAAGAACCGCCGGCGCAGCGCCTGCGAGAATGGCGTCCGATGGTTGGAGCCTAGCGCTTCAGCCGGGACGCTTTGATGGCAACGCCGAAATCTTTGGAGCGTTGACCGGTCGGCGCGAGCACAAACCCTTCCGCGGCGAGCCCGCGTTGAAACAATTCCCGCACCGTTGCGGCGCGCGACGGCATGCGTTTGGCAAAACGAAAATCGTCGATCAGCGCCAACTCCTCCGGCGATAACATGATTTGCAAGCGCTCGCCGCGCAAACGATCGGCCATGATGCCTCTCCCTCGTAAATGTGTTAGTATAATTAGCTATGAGAGCCATGGCCGTCAAGGACATTAACAAGGGTGTTATCTCCTTTGACGCTTTTGGGTTGGAAAATGCAAAAAACATCAATTAAGTCAAAGTGTTACTTCAAGAGCGAAATTGACAATCGACGCTCGGGGGGCGTATCTCTGATCCGACTGTATTTTTTCTTGGGGGATTAAAAGGGCCGGATGGGTACCATCGTTCCATTTCTCAGAGGCCAATCCGTGTTCGATCCGGAGGCCTTGCACGCGATGTCGGCGGCGCTCGATCAAGCATGTGATGCGCTCAAGCTCTCGGAAACCTCGGCGCGTGAGCGCGAAAGTGTCGCGGTCAGGATTATCGAGCTTGCGCGTCGCGGCGAGCGCGATGCGACGCGACTTTGCGAGTGTGTTCTCGCCGAGGCGGGTGCGCGCTAAGCCCGGCGCGAGATTGCGCGGCGAACATCGGCAGGGTGTTACGAACGAAAAAAGGGCGCCGATCGTCTCGGCGCCCTTGTGACTAGACGGAAGGCAGCGTCGGTTAGCCAAACAGCGTCGAGAAGAACCAGTAGAGAACGCCGGAAATCGCCATTGCCGCGGGCAACGTAAGCACCCAGGCGAGGGCAATGTTGCGTACGGTCGAAAGCTGCAGTCCCGAGCCGTTCGCTGCCATCGTGCCGGCGATGCCCGACGACAACACGTGAGTAGTCGATACCGGCAATCCATAGATGTCGGCGGCGGCGATGGTGCAAGCCGCCGTGATCTCGGCGCAGGCGCCTTGTGCATACGTCAAGTGCGTCTTGCCGATTTTCTCTCCGACGGTGACGACGATCCGCTTCCATCCGATCATCGTCCCAAGGCCAAGCGCGATCGCCACCGCGATCTTCACCCAAGTCGGAATGAACTTGGTCGCGCCGTCGAGCGAGGCCTTATAAGCGGTCAGCGTCTTGGTTTCGTCGGGCGAAAGATCGGCCGCCTTGTCCTTCATCAGGAAGCGGATCGCCTCTGAAGCCAGATACATGTCGTTACGGGTATTGCCGATCGTCTCCGATGGCATCCGGGCCAGCGAGCCATACTTCGTCACTTGGCTCGAAATATCGGCTACCAGCGCGGCCAGTGAAGGAAAGGTCCCTTCATTGATCTCGTGACTGGACACGTAGGCCGTGACGGCTGGACGGGGATTACCGTGTATATTGAAGCCAGACGCCTTCTGCTCAATCACGGCGCTCGCCGCTTGCGATCGAGCGGCGAAGACCTGCAATTGATCAGCCGGAAGGGCGCGATTGAGCGCGTACGCTGTCGGCACAGTGCCGATCAGAATGAGCATGATCAGGCCCATGCCCTTCTGCCCGTCGTTGGAGCCGTGAAAAAAACTGACCAGCGTGCAGGTCAGAATGAGGATGCCGCGAATCCACCAGGGCGGCGGCTGGTCACCCTTCGGCTCGGCGTAAAGCGCCGGGATGCGGATGACCGATTTCAACAGCAGCAGCAAGACCGCCGCCAGCGCAAATCCGAACAGCGGCGAGAGCAGCAAAGCTTCGCCGACCTCCTTAGCTTTGCTCCAATCGACGCCGGAAGTGCCGCTGCGGCCATGCAGCAGCGCATTGGTAATGCCGACGCCGATGATGGAGCCGATCAAGGTATGGGAGCTCGAGGCTGGCAGGCCGAACGCCCAAGTGCCGAGGTTCCAAATGATCGCCGCGAGCAAGAGTGCGAAAACCATCGCGAAGCCGGCGCTACTGCCGACCTGCAGAATGAGCTCCACCGGAAGCAGCGAAATGATGCCGAATGCAACGGCGCCGCTCGACGCCAGGACGCCCAAAAGGTTGAACGCCCCCGACCACACCACCGCGAAGTTTGCCGGCAGGGAACGTGTATAGATGACGGTTGCGACCGCGTTGGCGGTGTCATGGAAGCCGTTGACGAACTCAAAGCCGAGCGCAATCAAAAGCGCCACGAACAGCAGAAAGAAGGGCGCATAGCTGGTGACCTTGCCGCCCGCGGCGCCGATATCAGAGTAGATGCTGTAGGCGACGAATAGCAGCACCGCCGCGATCACGCCGCCAAAGATGATGCCGGTCAACGGGTTGATAGCGCCGCTAAGGTCCGGGCCTTTGCGGGCTGCCGGTTCGATAGAACCGGGTAGAGCGATGTCACTCATGGGGTCCCTCTGCATTCGGAGCGAGGGCGCACCTTGCGCGTCCTGTGTGACACTTCGATGAAAAGCACGTGGGACAATTATGAGGGCGAGCAGCCCACGCAGCAGCGGCAACCGGCAGCAGTCGAGCGTTAAGCGTCGGCCGGGATTTTGGGTTTGGCGAGGAGCTTCAGGCCCATCCCGATTTTATCGGTCAGCTTTTTCTGCGAAAGGCACGTAAAAAGGCAAAGCGTCTCGCAGGCAATGGTCTCCTTGCGCCGCTCTGTACCCTGCTCGCCCAGCCAGATCTCGCGCGCCGTCTGGGTTCGTACGTTGCCGATGGGCGGAAAATTCCAGCAAACTTCGACGCGGCCGTCGGAGCGGATGAAAAAGTTTCGCAGGCCGATGCGGCACGGCATCGCCTCGCGCGGCGCTTTTTCCCGCCGGAAATGGTTCGGCCACAGATTGAGCAACAGGTCCGAATTCAGGATCGGCGCGCCGGCCCGCTTCATCGCCAGGAGCCGGTCCTTCACGGCGATCAAATCGTCGAGTTCGTCGGGGCCGATCCAGAATTCTTCCTTGGCTTCGGCGGTATGTTGTTCAAGCGGTTGGAAGTTGATGGCGGTGGCGCCGACATTGCGCGCCCAGTCGATCATCTCGGGCAGTAGGCGAAAGTTCAGCCTGTGCACCACCGGCTTGACGATAATGGGAAAGTCGGCGCCGTGCCGGGTCCTGGCGCGGATCACGTTGCCGATGCCGGCCACGATATCGGCAAGCGAGTCGTCAATGCCGCGCGAATAGTTGTGGATCTTCGCGTCGTGCGAATCGATCGAGATGTTGATGTTGAAAGGCCCGGCCGCGACGGTTCGCTCGACCACTTTCTCGTTGCCGAAGGCGCCGCCGTTGGTGGTGACGCCCCACTTGATTCCCGCCTCGCCGCAAAACTCGATGAGATCGAGAAAGCCCTTCTTGATGTACGGCTCACCGCCTGAAAATTCGATGTGATAGTGCCCGATGAATTGCTTGAGATCGCGCAGCGCCTTTTTCCATTCGTCGATCGACATTTCGTCGCGATAGTGCGCGAAGCGCCAGTACTCGCAATAACGGCATTTGTAATTGCACCGCTCGATCACTTCGCCATAGATCGACACCGGCACGGTCATGTCGCGGCCGGTGCGCAGGTAAATTTCTTCTGCCACGGCGTTGCGGGCGTGGTGGGCGCCAAGCCGCGCCAGCTCCAGAACGTTCACAAATGACCTCTTGCGCGGGATGGGGAAACCGCGAGGTGAGAATCCCACATGCCGGACGGCGCTAGAAGCGATTGAGCGTGTAAAGGTTAATTCGATGGAGTTCTGCGGCTGGCCTGCGCCTTGGCGCCGGCCGGTTCATAATGCGGATCGGGGCGCAGCGGTTAATAGTCCGCCGGCATTCGCAAACGCGATAATAATGCTCTCACGCCGACAAACACTGAAAACGGGCGCTGGACTAATTGCTGCGCTGGCAGCGGCCCGAAGCAATGCGGCCCTGGCTTCGCGCCCGGACCGGCGCGTGCCTTACGGCGCGTGCGTCAATATCGCGCCGTTGCAAGATGAGCCCGACTACCGCGCGGCGCTGGAAGCGTATTGTCAGCAGGTCACCCCGGAATACGGCCTTTATTGGGATTACCTTCGCCCGACGCGCGACCAATTCAATTTCGATTACGGCGACAAGGTGCTGGCGTTCGCCGAGGCGAACGAGATGGTGATGCGCGGTCACACGCTGGTCTGGTATGCGGCCATGCCGGAATGGACCAAGCAGATCAGCAGTGCCGCCGAAGCGGAGCGGGAGCTCGCGACCCATATCGAGCACGTGGTCTCCCGCTATCGCGGCAAGATCAAGACTTGGCACGTCGTCAATGAAGCAATCGCAGAGACAAAGACGAAAGTCGCGGGGCTGCGGCCTTCGATCTGGCTGCGCTATCTCGGCGATCGTTATATCGACACCGCTTTTCGATTGACGCACCAAGCCGATCCGTCGGCCCAACTGCTCATCAACGACTACGACATCGAATGCGTTGGCGAGAATTTTGCCGCCCGGCGGCAGGCGATGCTGACGCTGGTGCACGGTCTGCTCGATCGCGGTGTGCCCCTGCATGGAGTAGGGCTGCAAGGCCACATCCAGGGCAAATATCAGATCGACAGCGACGGCTTGACCGGATTCGTCGCCGAGATGAAATCGCTCGGCTTGGCGGTGCACGTCACCGAACTCGATGTCATCGACGAGGACTTGCCGGCCGAGGTCTCGCTACGCGATGCCGTGGTCGCGGCGCGCGCCCATGACTTCCTTGCCGCGATATTCGCCGCGGCGCGGCCCGAAATCGTCGCCACGTGGGGGATTACCGATCGCTATACCTGGGTGCCGACGTGGTTCAAACGCCGGGACGGGCTCCCCAATCGGCCGTTACCGTTCGACCGGGACTATCAGCCCAAACCGCTTTGGACCGTCATCGACTATTTTTGCCGGAAAGAATAGGCGGCGGCGTGCGCTCCGCGCCGTTGCCGCGCCTTCAGACGTTCCCGCTCAAGGCTGCTCGTTAGGTTGCGCGTACTTGCGCGGCAGCGGCAACAAATTGGCCTCTCCTGGCTGCGAGCGAAGAAATGCGACAAGCGAGGTGCGAAATCCAGCCACATCGAAGGCGAACGCCGCGGCGGCGTAGGCCATTCCGCTGATCAGCACGAAGCCAACAAGTTGCAGTAGCCCGTGATCGGTTGGCGTCATCTTCAGCGCCAGCGTTGTCGCCGCCATCACGCCAGTCGCCGTGGATACGCGGACAATTCCCCAGATATTGAGGGGCAGCCTGAAGGCCCGGCGCGAAAGCACAATGCCGATGACAATGCCAAGCAATTCGGCAAGCAGCACCGACGTGGCCGTACCGCGGAGTCCGAACATCAGCGTTAGCGGAAACAGCAGCGCCATGTTCAGGACCAGAATCAGGACGTCGTGGGTAACTTGCAGCAACGGCTTTTCCGCCAGCTGAAAACTGGCTTGCAGGTAGTATTGATTGATTGCGCCGCACATTCGTCCGAACGCAAGGAGCGGCAGAAGCGCAACGACGCTGTCGCGGAATTCCTGGCCGAGGAGCGCACCGGCGACAACGTCCGCGGAGAGCGCGAGCCAAACGACGACCGGCGCGAGCAACGCCAGGAGAATTTCGAAGCCTTCGCTCAAGCGGTCGCGTGTCTCTGCGGCGCCTTTTTCGGCGAAGCTGCGAAAGGCAATCGGAAACATGGCGGACGCCACGCTGGCGGCAAGCACGGCGACCAGCTGCCGCGTCAGGTCCGCGGCAAGTCCGTAGTGCCCGGCGCCGCTTTCGCCAAGCAGGTAAGCAACACCGAGCCGGTCGAGCGCGGCATGAAGGGAGAACGCGAACGCGCCGAGAGTGAACGGCAAGCCATAGCGCAGAAACTGCAGCAAATTTTCGATCTTGAATACCGGCACCGTCCGTATGCCGCTGTTTCGGAGATTGATCACATTGACAGTGAGGTGGCTCACGCCCACGGCCACGATCAGACCGAGTCCGCCGGCTCCGAGCTTGATGGCGGCATAGCCCAGCGTCAGTCCGGTCAGACTACGGATCATCGCGATGGTCATGAAGCGCACCGGAGTGAAGCGTGCGCGCTTGAACTCTTGGCTGATCTCGAAAGCCGTGGAGGACAGCGAAAGGAACAGGCTTGCCGCCACAAACCCCAATCCGACGTCCGGCCTGATGATGAGAATGCCCAGCGGCGTGAGGCAGGCAATGACCAGAACGGTGCCGCCATAGCCGACTGCCGCTTCGCCGCGCAAATCGAGATCGGGCGACCTTGCCTGATACCGCGACACCGACAACCGCACCCAGGTGAAGAAAAGCGCGGAGACGATCCCGGCGATGCTAACCCCGACGACGTAGACGCCGTATTCGGCCGGCGACAAAAGGTGCGTGTAAAGGATCAGCGCCAGAAAGCCGACGGCTGCGGGCACCATATAGGCCGCGAGGTAGATCACCGCGTACGGGTTGATCATAGTCCGGTATCCAAAACTGAGAACGCTCGCGAGGTCATCCGGCTGTCCGGCCCGAATTGAGTGCAGCCGCCTGCTGCGCTTTGGGTCGCCGTAGGCCGCGCAGAAAGAGATAGACCAGCCCTGGCCGCAAAATGCTGTCGGGATAGCGGAAGGCGCCGACGCACAAATAGGAAAGAAACTCTATCGTCCGCCGTTGGACGAAGGCGTTACGGGCGGCGGTCCAGAACGCATCGATGTGGGCGAGCCGCTTGCGTTGTTTAAGTTCAGCGGCCGGCAGCCGTTTCTGAATGGCAACATTCGAATACACAGCCTCGATGGCTTTGTAGTCGGGCCGGATCGGCGAATTGCGCCAGCGAAAATTCGCGCTGCCGCCGTGTTGCCGATACATGAGGACCACGTCGTTCGGCATGGCGACAAAGTCGGCCAGCACGGCAAGGCGGCACCAGAACTCCCAGTCCTCGCCCCACTTCAGCTCGGGATTGAAACCGCGCACGCGGCGCGCTGCTTCGGTCCTGATACAGATCGCCCCGCACACGATGAAGTTCTTGGTCACCAGATTGCGCAGCGTGTCTGCGGCCGGAAACATTTTCAGCCGCAGGTCGGTGCGCCGCGACAACTCGGCGCCGTCTTCGGTAATCCTGATATGATGCGCAAAGCACGCGACACGATCCGGATTATCGTCCAGCGTAGCGACCATGCGTTGCAGCGCGTCGCGAAAGAGAACATCGTCGGCGTCCAGGAAGAAAATGTAAGGCGCGCGCGCCAAAGCGAGACCGGCATTTCGCGCTGCACTGACGCCGCCATTCGGCTGGCGCAGTACGCTGAGACGCCGGTCCTCGATATCGCGCAAAATCGTCGGGGTGCTGTCCGTCGAGCCGTCATCGACGACGATCAACTCGACCTCGGGCAAGGTCTGCGCGAATACGCTGTCCACGGTCTGCCGGATGAACCGCTCGGCATTATAGGCCGCAATCACCACGGTGACTTTCGGCACGGATGAATCCTCGGAAGAAAGCTTGCTTGCGCTTTTGACGGCTAACGTTTCCATGTCAGGGCACCGCATGCGCAGGGCGTTCGTCCTGCGCGGCTTTAACGAACTTCAGGGTTTCGGCGACGTTGGTCAGAACGCAGCCGGCGCGTTTCGCCGTGTTCACCGCCCATTCAAGCAGGTCGGGCGAGACGCCAAACCTGCCGGGGTGTTCGGCGACCTCATGACTGTAGAAAATCAGCCATCCGCGCCGGTGGACCGTTTCGGCAATGAGCCGGACAATCTTGTCGCGATCGAGCGCGGCGGACTGGAGCGGCCAGGCGTTGAGCGCGCCGAGATCGGCGAGGGCGGTGTTGATGCCGGCGTGGCTCGAGCGGCACGAGTCGAAGCGGGTTTCGAGGTAGCGCTTGGTGCGGAGCGACAGGTCGCCGTAGGGATAAGCGAAATTGCGCAGGACAATGTTGCCGTTGATTTCGGCAAGCGCCGCCTGGTTGCGGTCGAGTTCCGATTTCAGCTCCTCGATTGCCATGTGACGAACGGCAGGATGCGAGTAGGTGTGGCACCCGATCTCGTGGCCGTTCGCCCAGATCGGCCGTAGCTGATCGATTGAAGCGCATGCCGGACCGTCCGCGCTCGTCGTGCCGCATCCTCTGCCCGCGACGTAGAACGTTCCGCGGGCGCCAAAGCTTTCGAGAATGCTTGCTCCCAGCTCGCAGGCTGACACGGGGACGTCGTCGAAGGTGAAAGTCACTATCGGCGGTGTGCCACGCAGGTCCAGAAGCCTGTTGCGGCTGTTGCGCGCAACAAACCGCGCGGCCATGCCGCTGACACGCATCGACAGCGAGGCTGCGTTCGGATCGGGAAGAGGCTCGGCCAGCATGCTAACGGTATTCCTCGTAAGAGATCCCAAACTCGGCGGCGATGCGTCCGGCGCCGCGTGCGGTCCACATCAGGCTGCGCATCACTCCGGTGCGGCCACCGAGCGCGGTAAACGGCAGCGACAAAGCTCCGGTGCCGATCAGGCCGAGCGCCTTGCACCAGCGGCGGACCGGGCCGTCCACCGTCCCTGCCAGTTTGCGGTCGATGCGGGTCGCCTCGGTGCCGGTGCGAAAGCGCCGCCGCAGCAAATAGCCCACAGTGGTGCGCGAGCGCGGCGTGGTTTCAAACACGTGGGCATCGTCGGCCCAGGCGAAGGACTGACCATCCTTGCGGCAGCGCCAGAAGAAATCGTAATCGCTGCCGCCGGTGAAGGCGAAGGCGTGGTCGAACGGCTCGTCGAGATAACGCTCGAGCATGCCGCGCCGGATCAGCATGTTTCCGGCGCCGTAGATCATCGCCACAGGCCCGGTCTTGTAGCGTGTCGGCGCCAGCAGGCCACTGCGCGCCAGCCAATGCTCCGGAGCGTCGAACACGGGGAACACCGGGCCGCCGATAACGTCGGCGTCCGTCGTCCGTGCGACGCTCACCATTTCGCTCAGCCAGTCGGGATGCGGGTATTCGTCGTCATCGAGCACGGCGACGTAATCCGGCGCCGGCATCGCGCGACAAGCGGTAACGAAGGCGCGGTTGTATGCGTACGTATGGCCACGGCGTGGCTCAATGAGGGAGCGCAGAGGAAACCGGTAGGCGGAGCTCATTTGATCAACGACCACGGCGCCGCTGCGGGTCACCGAGTCATTGTCGACCACGACCACCTCGATCAATCCCGCGTAGGTCAATCGCTCGATATGCGTCAGTAATTTGCGCAACCCCTCGGGGCGACGGAACGTCGGCACGCAGATGAACACGTGAGGAAGCGAGCGGCCGGTCATGGCGCGTCCACGGCGGTGCGGGTGAACAACAAAAACAGCGCGTGAGGATTGGTGGCGAAGTAGCGGCCGGCAAGGCGGCGCGGCTCAAGGCAGGTGCGAAAGGCCCATTCGAGGCCGGCCTGCTGCATCCAGGCGGGCGCGCGGGCATTTTTGCCGGAAATGTAGTCGAACAAACCACCCGATGTTTTGATCAAACCGGCACGCAGCCGGCCGCGGTTGCGTATGGCGAACGCCTGCTCGCCGGGTGCGCCAAGCCCGAGCCACAAAATGTCGGGCTTGGCGGCGTTGATGCGCTCTATTGTCCGTTCTTCATCGCTCTCACGCCGCATGTAGCCGCTGGCGTGGCCGGCAAGTTCGAGTTCGGGATAGAGCAGGCGAATGCGTCGCGCCGCCTCGTCAATCACTTCCTGGGTGGCGCCGAGGAGAAACATGCGCGCGCCGCGCGATGGCGCGATGCGTGCCACATCGTGGAACAGGTCGGTCGTGCAAACCCGTTCCGGTAGCGGCTTTTTGTGAAACATCCGCGAGACAAAAACCAGCGGCATGCCATCGGCGTGAATGAGATCGGCGGCGAGAAACAACTCGCGAACCGGCGCGTGCTGCGCGCTCATGGAAAGGACCTGGCCGTTCGCGGAAGTGAAGATCAGCGGCGGCAACGTGCTGCCGCGGCGACGCAGCGCGGTGTCGATCATGAGTTCTGCGGATTCGGCGCGATTGATCAACGCAATCGGCAAACCGCCGAGTTGCACCGCCGGTACGGACCATCGCCGGTCGGCCGTTCCGTCGAAATGAAGACAGCCGATCTGTCCGGTCATCATCCGGCTCCTTTCGCCAAGCTTTAGGCGGGCGGAGCGGGCAAACAAAGTTAATGCAGGTATTAGTGTTAAGAGCGCGGCGAATGCACGCGATGCTCTCGAACTCGGGACGCTTCATCATGCGTTCGGCATAAACCATAAACTTTCGGGCGCACTTCGAATTCGCGCGGTGCCTACGGCCTGATCCGCGCCAGCGAAAGAAAACGCAACCCGAATGCGGCGGTGAAAAGTAACATGCCGCCCTCCTGCAATAGCAGGCTCTCGAAACATGACGCGCACGCCGCGTACATGCAGATGCGCAAGAACAGAAGTTTAAGCGGCGAGGCTGCGGGGTCGGGCGGCCCGCGGTAAAAATCGACCATCGGAAGCACAACAAGCCATGCGGTAACGAGGAGCGATCCGGGAATGCCGATGGTCAGCGCGAGGTTGAGGTAGGCATTGTGGGCGTGCGCAACGGCGTTGGCCCAGACCGACGCGCCGCTCATTCCATAGACGACCTCATGAGTCCCCCAAAACGCTGCAAAGCCGTAACCGGTGATCGGACGCTGGGCGATGTGATCGAGCGCGAATTGCCAAATGTCCGTTCGTCCGGTGAAGGACGCGTCAGGCAAGATCATGTCGAGCAGGTCGCGCACCTGCTCCGACAACAGCGAGCCTATTGAGAGAACAAGGAAAGCGCCGACCACGAACAGGCCGAATCCGATGCCGAGCGCCGGCCTGCGAATGCGGTTGATCAGGGCGACGACGGCCAAAGTTATCGGCAGCATGGCGATAGCGGTCTTCGACTGGGTGAAGAGAAGAAACACCAGCGCCGACCCGACGATGAGGCTGCCGAGGATGAGACTGCGCACACGAGCAACGAACATGCCGATGAAGACAAACAGGACCATGGCCACGCTGGCTTCGTTCTTGTGCGAGAAGACGCCGCGCCAATCGCCCGCGAGTTCCGGCTCAGCAAGGTCGCTGGTTTGATGAACGCTGAGATTGGGGGCCAGGAAAACGCCGAGATAGCAGGCGGCAAGAACAATCAGCACCACTGCAGCCATCACACTGGCAAAATGCCGCTGCGTGGTCGGCAGCAACAGAACCATGGCGCCAAGGCTCATGGTGATAAGCGTGAATATCAGGCGGCGGGCGGAAAGGGCAGGCTCCCAGGAGGTCGCGACCGTCAGCGCGAACCAAAGCAGCATGGCGACAAAGACCGGACGCAATAGAACGAGCAGCCGGCTTGGATCGTGCGCCAGACACCATGCCGCAAGCAAAACCAGTAGCAACGAGTAGGCGATTTGATTGGCAAAACTTCCGGTTTCGGTAAGTTCGTCGGGGTCGCCGAGACTGACGAACGGGTGAAGCGAAATCCACAACAATAAAAACACAGCGGCGAGCAAAACGCTGCGCAGCAGCGTGTCGGCTTCGCCGGTGGCGACAACGCGCGGACTTTCCCTGCGAAAACGCGCGAGCGGGCTCACAACTAGCGTCTCTTGCACTCTCTCTTGCGGCCTGCGCGCCGGGCTGCGGCCGCGGCGCGGGCTCACGCCGCCCCGACGCCGGTCAACACCGCGCCGCGCACCTTGCGCGCATCGCGTCCCAGGTCGGCGATGAGGCGTTCGATCGCTTCGGTGTTTTGTTCGTCGGCTCTGGCAACCAGGATGATGTGGTCGACGAGACCGGCGAACAAGCGCGTACACGGTTCGCTGTTCAAACGAATGGCGGCGACAATCACCATGTCGAAGCTTTTGGTCTGTTCGAACGCCCTTTTGATATCGGCTTCACGCAGCGAGCCGTTGCGGCGGCTGCCGGGAGCGACGAACGGCAACAGATTGATATTGGTATCGGCGTCGCGGACGACCACGTCAGCGAGATTGCGGCGCCCTGCGGCCACGTCCACGAGGCCGGCACTGGTGTGGTCGGCGTCGAGCGCCGAGAGCGTCCGCCGTTCCACGTCGGCGTCGATCAGCAAAACGCTGTGCTTCACGGTCGCCGCCGCGGCGAGCATGAGCGCCACCGCCACGGTGTCGTCTTCGTCGGTCGATGTGATGACGAGGACGCTCGGATTGCCGCGGCCCTTATGGCTCTCGCTTATGGCGTCCTGAACCTTCTGGATCTCGGATGCGAAGCGCGATTTCGGATCCTCCGCCGCGCTCAGCCCGTAACTCACGTCGACATTGGGCAAGGTGGCGAGAATCGGCAGCGCGCTGGTGTCGCGAGCGGCCGGCCGCAGCTTGTTGGTTGCCGCGGCGAACCCGCTGAACCACGAGCGGAGGCCGCTCCAGCGTGGGCTGGTCTCGCCGGGCGCGGACGAGTCCCTCAGGACAATGCCGACGCCCGTCGCGGCGCCGATGATCAAGGCGCCGAACGCAATCAGCAGATTCGACGGCGGGAAACTGCGGCGCAGCGGTACATCGGCGGGCGAAATCACCCGAATGTTCTTGGTATCGATCCGCTCCTGTTCGCCGGTCTCCCGCGCACGGACCAGAAATGCTTCATAAACCGCGCGGCTCGCCAGCACGTCGCGTTCGAGTTCACGCAGGCTCACCATGGCTTCATTGGTGGCCACCGCATTGCGCTTTAACTTTTCCAGATTGGCGGCAAGCGCGTCTTCGTTGGCGCGCGAACTGTCGTAATCGGTCCGTGCCGAAAGCGCGATGCGCCGGATCTCGTCCTCGATATTGCGGTGCAGCCGGTCGGCTTCGGCCTTGATCTCGATGACGGCCGGGTGGCGCGGCCCAAGCGTGGTCATTTGCTCGGCCTGGCGGCGCATCACCTCGGCGTACTGGGTTCGCAGCATGGCGATGGTCTGCGATTGCACCGCTTCGGGAAAAGCGCCGGTTTCGACCCCGGACGCTTGCAACCGCTCGACCTGGTCGAGCCGCGCCTTCGTCGCCGCCGTGCGCGCCCTTGCGGTGACCAGCTGATTGCTGAGTTCCGCGAGTTGCTGCTCGCTGATGAGCTGGCCGCCGGCGCTGAAGATATTGTTGTTGACCTTGAAATTCTCGACGCGATTTTCAGCGTCGTGCACCCGCTCCTTGAGCTCGTTGAGATGCGAGGACAAGGACCGCGATACCTGGCGGGCGGCTTCGGACCTTACGTCCGTCTGCTCGGCGAGATAGGCGCGGGTCACCGCGTTGGCGAGCCGTGCGGCCTTCGCCGGATCGCGGCTGGTGACGCTGATGTCGACGACGTAGGTCCGTTCCGCGCGTTTGGCCTGAACCGCGCGCTTGAGCGCGTTCAAGGCGGCGACCGCGTTGTCGATTTGAGGGCCTCGTCGGAACCACGAGGTGGACCCGATGAATTCCGGATCGTGGTCGAGACCTTCGGCGGCGACGACACGGCGGAGCACGCTGTCGGATGTGAGGACGCGGACCTGGCTTTCCACCTGCAAGGCCGCGGCGTCGTTTGCCGGATTGGCGGGCGTCAGGTCGCTTCCCACCGCGTGCAAATCGGTGGGGTCGATAAGGATTTGAGTGACCGCAGTATATTTGTGCGGCACCAACACGACGAAAAGCCCGGCGAGCAGCAGAGCTATCGCCGTCGTTATCAGGATTGTCGCCTTGCCGCGCCAGATTTGGCGCATCGCCTTTTGCAGATCGAACGCGGGCGCAGGCGCGGAGACGAGTGAGTGGCTTCGCCTGCCGGCGAACGCGGGTTGAAAGTGGCGCGGCGTCTCAAACATTACCGACAATCTTTTCGCCCCGACGCCGAACGTGCTGATGATTTCGAACAGCGTCTTTTTTCAGGCGCCCAACCCCTACGTCACACGCCCAGCCATGGGTCCGCGCGAGTAGGCGGTCTGCCGGTACCAGACGGGGCGGACGGGGCGCCATGGTTAAGAATTCTTAAAGAGCCAGGGTTAACGCCAGGTATACGGCGCTTCGGCTCAAGCCAATGCCGGAGCGGCCAAGCTCAGCGGCGCAACATCCGCACGACGGCGCCCGCCAGGACCGCCCCGGCCAATAAGGGTATCCAGATCAGTACCGCTCCTATCAAAGCGAACAGGAGGATTGCGACCAGCGCGCCCAGCGCAAGAAAGATGAGGGCGATGCCAACCGGGCCAAGCGGACTGACATAGATCCGGTGTGTCGCGTAAGCACGGTCCCGCGGCCATTCGAAGGACCGCGCTCGTCCGGGAGGAATGATTTCGGGTTCCACCGCCGGTCGCCGCGGCCGGTCGATATCGTCATTCATGGTACGGGCACCAAAATTGTCTCCGGGACAATATGTAAATTCGGAACGCATTCACAAGCGGTGTTGGCGCGACCCGTCGTCGCCGCGCTACCATGACGACGTCCGACGGGCATGCTAGCCTTTCCCGATGAGTGGATGCGCCCGAAGCGTCAGATGCGGAATTGCACTGACCTTGTTGGTTGGAATGAGTCTTTTGTTCGGCATGTGCCAGGGCGCTTTTGCTGAAGACGCGCCGGCCCCGAGCGATCCCGCGAGCGCCATGAGCGGCAGCTGGGAGTTCTCCAATGCCGATCACGACAAAATCTGCCGTTTCGTCTTCCGTACCGATCGGGTC
Source organism: Xanthobacteraceae bacterium (assembly GCA_036490575.1). GTDB lineage: Bacteria > Pseudomonadota > Alphaproteobacteria > Rhizobiales > Xanthobacteraceae > BOG-931. The sequence goes on along the minus strand of DASXDP010000042.1, from coordinate 6,678 downwards.
GCCAGCGGCTACAAGCTCGACATTGACAAAAACTGTGCCTCGGTTTTTCCGGTAACGCGCGATCTTGTTGCCTGGATGGTCGACAACTACGGCGGTTTGCAGCTCATCGACGCCGCAGGCAAGTCGGTGATTGAACTCGCCAAGGCCGAGGACGGCATTTACGACGGGTTCGATCCGGTGCTGGGCCGCTTCGTGCTGCAAAGCGCGGCTGCCGCGCCGGTTCGCTCCGCAGACGACATGATCGGTGATTGGGGGATTGCGCGCGGCACGGGCAAGCCGATCTGCACGCTCACGCTCGCCCGGATGGCCTCCGGCACGGACACCATGACGATCAAGATCAAGCCCGGCTGCGACGCTGGCGTGATGCGCTTTGCACCCACGTCGTGGCGCATGGACCAGGGCGAGCTGATTGTGCTCTTGGCGCGCGGACAGAATTGGCGCTTCGAAGAGGATGACGCCAACACCTGGCAGCGCGTTCCGGAAGGCACGGACCCCATGCTGCTGGTCCGGCAACAATAGCGGCCTTCAACAACATTCCAGGCGCACCATGGACGACGCACCGGCGATCTTTCGCGCGAAGCAAAGCGGCTTTCTGCCCGACATCCTCGGTCTCGATTGGATTGAGTTGCGGCACGGTTTCGCCCGCGGTCGTTTCGAGGTCAGCAAACAGCACCTTGCCCCGAACGGCTATTTGCATGCGGCGACGGTCGTCGCTCTGGCCGATACCGCGTGCGGCTACGGCTGCATTATCTCGTTGCCGGAGGGCACTGCAGGTTTCACCACCATCGAGCTGAAGGCGAACTTTCTCGGCACCGCGCTCTCCGGCGGGGTGAGCTGTGAAGCGCGCTTGCTGCACGGCGGGCGGACCACTCAGGTCTGGGACGCAGAGGTCAAGAGTGAGCAGACCGGCAAAACCATCGCGCTGTTCCGCTGTACCCAAATGCTTCTTACCAAAGCACGGGGCGCGCAGTAGCGGCCGGCTTCACCCGTCCTGCCGTTCGAGGACGCGAAGTTTGCGGACTGTCAGCTCATCGACCTCGATCGTGCCGAACCGCGCCCGGCCGATCGCCATGCGGCCAACGGCCATACGTCCGATGGCGAGCGCGCCCACGGCCATCGCGCCGACCGCAGCCGCTCCTATCGCTAGCGCCAGAAGTCTTGCTACGGGCGGCGTTTCGCGACGGCTCGCAATTTCTCGCGCCATGATTATTTTCCTTCACTCTGGTTTTGGTTTCCCGATACTGCCATGCCGGTTCTTGCCGACGCCAGAACCGCCGGATTCAGCCCTCATCACAACAGCGCACGCCCATGAAAAAGATCGGATTCCTGTCATTTGGTCACTGGACGCCCTCGCGGCAATCGCAGACGCGGTCGGCGTCCGATGCGCTATTGCAATCGATCGACCTGGCTGTCGCCGCCGAAGAACTCGGCGCGGACGGCGCTTACTTTCGCGTACACCATTTCGCCCGGCAGCTTGGCTCGCCGTTTCCGCTGCTGGCGGCGGCCGGCGCGAAGACCCAGCGGATCGAGCTCGGCACCGCGGTCATCGACATGCGCTATGAAAATCCGCTCTACATGGTGGAGGACGCCGGCGCGGCTGACATTATTGCCGGCGGCCGCCTGCAACTCGGCATCAGCCGCGGTTCACCGGAGCAGGTGATCGAGGGCTGGCGCTATTTCGGCTACGCCCCGCCAGAGGGGATGACCGATGCCGAGATGGCGCGCCACCACACCGAGGTCTTCCTCGAGGCGCTGCGTGGCAACGGTTTCGCGCAACCCAATCCTCAGCCGATGTTTCCGAATCCCCCGGGCCTGCTGCGCCTCGAGCCATTTTCGGAGGGCTTGCGCGATCGGATCTGGTGGGGCGCGGCAACTGATGCCACGGCCGAGTGGGCGGCCAAGCTTGGGATGAACCTGCAAAGTTCGACGCTCAAGATCGACGAGAGCGGCCGCCCGTTTCACGTCCAGCAAGCGGAGCAAATCCGTAAATTCCGCGAGGCATGGAAGGCAGCCGGCCACGCGCGCACACCGCGCGTCTCGGTGAGCCGCAGCATCTTTGCGCTGGTCGACGATCGTGACCGCGCCTATTTCGGGCGCGGTGACGAAGAGAGCGATACCATCGGCTATCTCGGCAGCAACGAGCGCGCCATTTTCGGCCGCAGTTATGCCGCCGAGCCGGACGCGCTCGTCGAACAGCTCAAGAAGGACGAAGCTATCGCCGAGGCTGACACGCTGTTGCTGACGGTGCCCAATCAGCTCGGTGTCGACTACAACGCCCACGTCATCGAGGCGATCCTCAAAAACGTGGCTCCCGCCCTCGGCTGGCGCTGACGCTTGTCTGCCGGTCTTGCGGTGGTTCGCCTCGACAGGTGCGCCGCTGCCATGAAATGATCGTGCAGCGACGGCGGCATCAGCGACGCCCGCCTGTCTCCGACGGCCGCTAAAGGGGAGGGGATGGCGGACGCGAAACAATCGGATCGTGCGAAGCTTGTCCGGTTCTGGACGAGCGCGCGCGGATTTTGGCGCGGCAAATCCGCCATGATCGCGTGGCCGTTGACTGTCGGCTTGGTAGCGATCGCGGTATTGCAGCTCGCCGTGCAGTACCGCCTCAATTACTGGAATCGCGATTTCTTCAATGCGCTCGCGCGGCGTGACGGTGACACCCTATGGCGTCAGGTCGTGATATTTGCGCCGCTGGCGACTATGAGCGTCGGCCTGTCGGTCATTTCGGTCTGGGGGCGCATGACGACACAGCGGAAATGGCGTCAATGGCTGGCCACTCACATTCTCGGCGATTGGTTCGCGGACGAGCATTACCGCAAAGTCGAAACCGTCGGCGGTGAGTACAAGAATGCCGAATACCGCATCTCCTACGACGTCAAGACGGCAACTGATTCACCGGTTGATTTGACGCTGGGCCTGGTCAATTCGGCCATGACCGCCGCCGTGTTCACCAGCGTGCTCTGGTCGGTCGGCGGCGCGCTAAAAATCTCCGCAGGCGGTGTGACGGTAACTGTTCCGGGCTATCTCGTTGTCGGCGCTGTCATCTATGCCGTCCTGTTCACCGGCATCATGTTGCTGATCGGCCGGAATCTGCCGTCCGTCATTCAGCTGCAGAGCCAGGCCGAGGCTGAATTTCTGGCCGCGGCCAATGAAATCCGTGAATCCGCCAGTCATCCGGTGGACGATAAAGACCTCAAACGGCAAAGTGGGGTTTGGGACGCGCTGTCGGAGGTGCTGCTGCGCTGGCGCCAACTGCTCTGGCAGCTGATGGGCACGACGTTCGTCTCGCAGACGGATCTCCTGTTTGCCCCGGTCTTCGGCTGGTTCTTATGTGTGCCCAAATATCTCGCCGGCACCATGACTCTCGGCGATTTGACCCAAGCGTCCGCCGCTTTCGTTACGGTTCAGGTGGCGTTCAATTGGCTGGTCGACAATTACCAGCGGGTGTCGGAATGGCGTTCCGCCGCCGACCGTGTCGCCGTCCTGTTATTTGCGCTCGATCAGGTCAGGCAACCGGAACCGCCGAAGCCGAGCTCGCCTTTGCCTGTTCCGCAAACCAGCGGAACGAGTCCTTCGGCAGCCGGCGCTGGGTAGGGTAATCCACGTAGACAAGTCCGAAGCGCTCGCTGTAGCCCGAGCTCCACTCGAAATTATCCAGCAGCGCCCAGACGAAATAACCGCGTACGTCAACGCCGGCCGCCATCGCCTCGAACATCGCCGCGGTATAGGCCTTGAGATAGGCGATGCGCGGTTCGTCGGACACCTTGCCATCCGGTGTTGGCTTGTCCGCATAAGCGGTGCCGTTTTCGGTCACGTAGATCGGCAAGCCGTAGCGCTTGTGCATCCTTGTCAGAATTTCACCGAAAGCAGCCGGCTCGACCGGCCAGCCCATGGTGGACCGCGGCACGTTCGGCGGCGCGTCGCCAAACCACAATCCGAGCGGCGTCGAGTCGCTCGCGACCACGTAATTAGGCGAATAGTGGTTCAGTCCGAACCAATCGACCGGCCGATTGATGTGCTTGAGATCGTCGGACTGCAGATAAGGCGTCATCAGCTGCGCGATCTGCGGCGGATAAACGCCGCGCAACTGCGGATCGGGAAAAGCGAGATTCCAGTAGGCGTCGAGCGTTTCGGCGGCGACACGATTTTCCGGCGTGTCGGTTGCCGGCCGGCACGGCTGGCAATTGTGAATGGCCCCGAGCGACGCCCCTTTTACGGTCGCGCGCATCCGGTCGATGGCGGCGCCGTGACCAAGATTGACGTGATGAATGGCCCGCAATAGCGCGCTGCGGTCGACGATGCCGGGCGCCTGGCCACCCAGCGCAAAGCCGAACAGCGTGAACACGCTCGGCTCGTTGACGGTGGCGAAGCGCTTCACCCGGTCACCGTAGTGGCGCGCGACCACATCGGTGTAATCGGCGAACCATTGTGCGCAATCGCGATTGGTCCAGCCGCCTTGGTCGCCAAGCGCCTGCGGCAGATCCCAGTGATAAAGGCAGAGCCACGGCTCGATGCCGGCGGCAAGGACAGCGTCGATCAGGCGGTCGTAGAACGCGAGCCCGGCTTTGTTGATCGCGCCTCGGCCCTCCGGCATGATCCGCGGCCACGCCACCGAAAAGCGGTAGGCCTGCACGCCAAATTCCTGCATCAGCGCCACGTCTTCGCGATAGCGATGATAGTGGTCGCAGGCGACGTCCCCGGTATCGTTGTTTTTGATCTTGCCGGGAATCTTGGAATAGGTGTCCCAGATGCTCAAGCCCCTTCCGTCTTCGTGGGCGGCGCCTTCAATCTGATAGCTTGACGTCGAGACGCCCCAAAGGAAGCCGGGCGGAGCTTTTTTAACGGAAGCGGAGCGGGGGTTCATGGTGCGACCTGATTGTGACAAAGAATCGCGATGCAGCGGACGCGGCATCGCCGGCAAATAACAAAAAAATCAAAACTGACGTAAACCTCGTGCGCGGCTACGCCATATCTGCTGTTCCATTTCGACCACCCGCGCATTGACGCTGACGTCCCGCGCTGGCGCCGGAGAAGTTCGTTCGGCTGATACCGCAACGGCACGTACCAGGTCCGCGCGCGCGATCATCCCGACAAGTTTGCCGCTGTCGACCACCGGCAAGCGCCGCAAACGATTGTCATGCAACAGCCGACACGCTTCGGCGATCGATGCATTCGGGGCGATGGTGGTGAGCTGCCGCGTCATGATGTCCACGACCTTCCGCGTGTCGAGCTGGAGCGCAGCGGCCGGCTTCTCGTCCTGTGCGACCATAATATCGAGCCACGGCGAGCCTTCTTGGCCCTCCTCACGCAGCAGATCGCTTTCGCTGAAAACGCCGATCATGCGGCCTGCTGCGTCCACCACGGGAAAGCCGCCGACACGATGCTCCAGCATCAGCTTGGCCGCCGCGAGCAATGTCGTGTCACTCGTGATCGTGATCACGCGGCGCGTCATAAAGTCTTCAACCCGCACGGCAGCGCTCCGGGTTCATGCGGCATCTTGCCGAATATAAGGAATCCCGCTGTCGGCGGCCATATGGGTCTCAAAAATTGGAATCGGCGCCGTCGATGGGAATCAGATCAGCTTCAGCCCTTTCAGGCTCGCGTGGCCTTCCTTGCCGACAATGATGTGATCGTGCACCGAGATTCCCAGCGGATTTGCCACTGTGATGATTTGCTGGGTCATCTGAATGTCGGCGCGCGATGGCGTCGGATCGCCCGAAGGGTGATTGTGCACCAGGATAATCGCCGTCGCTGAAAGCTCGAGCGCCCGCTTGACCACCTCGCGTGGATAAACCGGCGTGTGGTCGACTGTTCCAGTCTGTTGCGTTTCGTCGGCGATAAGCTGGTTGCGCTTGTCGAGGAAGAGGACGCGAAACTCCTAGCGGTCGGCAAACGCTTGCGCCGTGCGGCAATAGTCCAGTACGGCCGACCACGATGAGAGCACTGTCCGCTTTTTCACTTCTCCGCGCAGGAGCCGGCTCGCCGCCGCCTGCACGAGTTTCAGTTCGGTGATCGTGGCCTCTCCGAGCCCCTTGATCTGACGGAGGCGGGCGACCGGCGCCGAAATAACCTCGGCGAAAGAGCCAAACGTAGCGATCAGGGTCTTGGCCAGCGGCTTAACATCGCGCCGGGGCAGGGCGCGGAACAGCACCGCCTCCAGCAACTCGTAATCCGAGAGCGCGTCGGCGCCGGCTTCGCGAAAGCGCTCGCGCAGGCGCTCCCGATGGCCGTAATAATGCGGCGAGCCCTCGGCCAACCCGTCCTCGCGCTCGCGCTTCTTCTCCAACATGGAAGGTCCAACCACAGCCAGCCGGCGGCAAGCCCCCATCCGCGGTTTGGCGACTCCAAGGATGACGTGATTGCGCTATTTTGCAATCGGGTGAAAGGAAATTCGGGCTGCGCCTGCTGGCTGCGGCGCGGACAACAGGAGGAACGGAAAGTGCTTCAGGCGGGCAGTTACGCTTATCTTCCGCTGGAACGCGTTGTTTTTGGCCGCCCGGCGGCGGATGCCGTGGTCGACGAAATGAAACGCGTCGGGGCGGCAAAAGTCTTCATTGTCGCGGCCAAAAGCGTGGCGAGGAATACGCCGGTCGTGTCCGCCATCGCCGACGCGCTGGGTCCCCGCCACTATGCCGGGCTATTCGACGGCTGTGTCCAGCATTCGCCGCGGGAGAG
>DASXDP010000041.1:0-9966 GCA_036490575.1 Xanthobacteraceae bacterium | reverse complement strand
GTCATCGACGATAAGGATCTTACGCGTATTCGGCATTAGCCACGACCCCAGCTGCCCTATCGCTCATCACGCTGTCCCTGTCGGCACAAAGCCGCTTCGGCTGTCCGCATGGCAAGGTGCCGGAAAGACGATGCGGCTTTCGGAAACCGCCAACGTGGCGCGAAGTAATACATGCCAGAATATAGGGACTAGCGGCAGTTGGAAATTTGCTTTCCCTGATAGCGGGCTAAATGCGCGGGATATTTCTACGGAATATCGAGGTGCGGGCGCGGCCGGGGCGGAGATCGCAGGGCTTGATGCAGGCCGGTCCGCTGACCATTCCGGTGGCCTTGGGGCGGGGCGGGATCAAGGCCAATAAGCGCGAGGGCGACGGCGCGACGCCGGGCGGCCGGTTTCGCCCGCTGCGCCTGTGGTGGCGGCCGGACCGGTTACGCCGTCCCGCTACGCTGCTGGCGACACGCCGCATTAACCAAACGGTGGCCTGGAGCGAAGATCCGGCCGATCGCAACTACAATCGCCCCGTTACCCGGTCGGCCAATGAACCAAGCGATCGGCTTTGGCGGAACGACGGCCTCTACGACCTTTTCCTGGAAATCGATCACAACGCGCGGCCCAGGGTCGCCGGGCGCGGCAGTGCGGTTTTTATTCATGCGGCACGGCCGGGTTTTGCCCCCACGGCCGGCTGCGTGGCGCTCCGATTCAAAGACCTTTTGCGGCTGTCAAAACGAATCGGGCCAAAGACCAGAATCACGATTCATAATTAGCCGTCATCGCCATCGACCCTGACCGCCCGGCCGCCGAAAATCGCGGTGCCCACGCGGACATGGGTGGCGCCGAAAGCAATCGCCGTCCGAAAATCGGCGCTCATCCCCATGGACATGAGCGCAAGCCCGTTCCGCTTGGCGATTTGCGCTGTTAGCGCAAAGTGCGGCGCGGGCGCCTCGTCGGCCGGCGGAATGCACATCAGCCCTGCGATCTCCAGGCCGTGGCCAGCGCGGCAGAGAGCAATAAAAGCGTCGGCGTCTTGCGGCTTGATGCCGGCCTTTTGCGGTTCGGCGCCAGTATTGATTTCGGCGAACAACAGCGGGCGGCGGGCTTGTGCGGCGATCTCCCTGGCGAGCGCAATCGCCAATCTTTCGCGGTCGAGCGAGTGGATTGCATCAAACAGCGCGACCGCCTCCTTGGCCTTGTTCGATTGCAAAGCCCCGACGAGGTGCAGTTGGAGATCGTGATGCCGAGCCGTGATCGATGGCCATTTCGCTTTGGCTTCTTGCACCCGATTTTCGCCAAAGACGCGCTGACCCGCGGCAATGACCGGGGCCATGTCGTCGGCCCCGAACGTCTTGGATATTGCGATCAATGTGACCGTCGCCGGATCGCGCCCGGAGTCGGCACAGGCGCGGGAAATGTCGGCTTTGACTGCCGCAAGTGCCGCCTCAAAGTTCATACTTTCCATTTGATTAATCGGCCGCGAAACCCGTTAAATTTTAACGCCCGCGCCAAATCGGTTTTTACGCCTTCCCCCTAGCGTGCCGCGGCAAGGGGTGGTCCAGCGCATGGCGCAATTGCACGCAAAATCGCACAAGCCGTCGCAGCGCGGCAAGCCGCTGCTGAGTATTCGGGCGCGCCTGATTGTAGTCGCGCTTTTGATCATTACGCCGCTCATTGTCGAGCGCGTTCGTGGGCTGGAGCGGGAACGTGCGGAGCGTGTCCAGATCGCCCAAGCGGAAGTTGTCGATCTGGCCCGCGGCGGCGCCGAAGCGCAACGCAGCGTGGTTTATTCGCTGCGCGCGCTGTTGCAGCTTATCGCCGGCGCTTATGCGAAAAATCCTCAGCCGGCATCGGAATGCAATGAGACCCTGACCGGTCTCGCCGGCAATATGCCCTGGATTTACGCTGTGGCCATCATCGGCCTCGACGGCCGGGTAAAATGCACCAACGAGCCGCGTCTGATGGGCGTGGACGTTTCCGACCGCCCTTATTTTCCCAAGGCCATACATTCCCGTGGCTTCCTGATCAGCGACTACCTGACCATGCGGGTGCGGGACTTGCCGACCGTGGCTGCGACCGTACCGATTCTCAAGCCGGACGGCACCGTCGAGGGCATCGTCGGGGCTGCGGTCAATCTGCAATGGATCGGCGATCTGGGGGCAGCGGCCGCACAACGTCCGGGCGTCTCGGTCACGCTGCTCGATGGCGCCGGCACGGTCATGGCCACTTCGGCCGAAAACAGCAAACTCGTCGGTCACAACGTCGCCGATGACGCGCTCGCCCGGGACATGCTGAGCGCCGACGACGGCGTGACGACGGCCACCGGTTTCGACGGCGTGCGCCGCATCTTCGCCTATGTGCGCGTGCCCTGGATGCATGCGCGGCTCGCGGTCGGACTTGATGAAGCGGTAGTGAACCGCCAGATCGATCGCGAAATCCGCTTCGCCTATTTTCAGTTGGCCATCGTCAGTGCGCTGGTTCTGCTCGTCGCATGGTTCGGCGGCGAACATCTTGTTCTGCGGCCGATCAGGTCGCTGCAGCAGACCGCGGCTCGCTTCGGGCGGGGCGAATTGCAGGTGCGTGCCGCTCAGCGTCCCCTTATTGCCGAGTTTGAGCCGCTCGCGGCGGCGTTTGACGACATGGCGGCAAAACTTGCGGTCCGCGAGGAAGAGTTGCGCATCGCCAACCAGCATCTTGAAGAACTCGCCAGCCTCGACGGCCTGACGGGCCTGGCCAACCGGCGGGGGTTCGATCGCGAGCTTGAGCGCCGATGGCAGCATGCGGCCGAACAACGCCGGCCGCTGGCGCTACTGATGGTCGATATCGACCACTTCAAGTTATTCAACGACGGTTACGGCCACGTGCGGGGTGACGCTTGCTTGAGTTCAGTCGCCGAGACGCTATCGCTGGTCACCTTGCATGACGCCGTACTCGTTGCCCGATATGGCGGCGAGGAGTTCGCCGTGCTTGTGCCGGGGTTCGATACCGCGCGGACGACCGTGTTGGGCGAGGAAGTCCGCAGGGCGGTCGAAGGTCTGCTCCTTACCCATGCTGAAACACCATGCGGGTACCTGACCATCAGCGTCGGTGTTGCTTCGCTGGTGCCGGACAACCGGCAGCCGGCCGCCGACCTGGTCGAAGCCGCGGACAATGCGCTGTACGCCGCCAAACGCCGCGGCCGCAACGCGGTGGTTGCACATGCGCCGCTCGCGTTGAGCGCGACCGGCTGAGCCCGACTACGCCGCCGCCTTTTTCCGCCGCCTCTTGTTGGCCTTCGGTCTCGTCTTCGCGGGCGGCGCCCAAATCATGCCTTCCAGCTTCATGCCGTCCGGATCGGCGAAATACACCGCGTAATAATCGTGGCCGTAGTATTCACCGGGCGGGTCAAGCACGGTCATCCGGTGTTCCTGAAGAAAAGCCCCGAGTGCGTCGACGTCGGCGCGGCTCGCAAGCTCGAACGCATAATGGTGAAACCCGACATCGCCCTTGCGATACCGTTTCCTGCCTTTCGGCTCAGCCGCTGCGATCCAGAACAGGGTCTTGCCGTTGCTCCAGCCCGCCATGCCCGCGTAATCGTATTTGCGCTTGAAGCCGAGGAAGCCCAGCACCTTGTCGTAAAAGCTCCTCGATCGCCTCAAATCGCTGACGCTGAGGACGAGGTGATCGATGCCGACGACGCGTGGCATGCGCTTTGAATTGGCGAACGCTCATCGCATTTCAAGAGACCGTCGTGCCTGAATTGGGCGGCAGGCTGGCGCCGAACGCCGGGCGATCACGGCGAAATGCCTCCGGGGCCAGCGGAACCCCTTGGGCCGGCATGCACAAAGCCGTATTTCCGGGATTGTTGAAGGGATGGTGCGCAGGGTAGGATGCCGTGCATCCCATCACCACGGAAGACCACGATTCGATGAAGATCGCACGCAATTGGCAGCGGGAACGCCATCCCGCGTTTCGCGGAATTTTGGTATTTGCCGCCGGAATTGCACTTGCCGGCTGCGCCGGCTCTACGTTGCCCTCCGGCTCCTCGTCGTCGTCAACGGCTGAGAGCCTGCTCGGATTGCATGCAAACTCTGCCGGCAGCGGCGCGGGCCTGCGCGAGCTTACGCTGCCCGAAAAGAAGGTCATCACTGACGCCGTCAACCTGTCGATCAAGGATCCAGGCGCGGCGCAATTCCGCTGGCCGCAAATCAGCGCCGCCTCGGATGGCTCGGTCAACTATTGCGGCATGGTCAATGCCAAGAGCCCGTTCCCCGCTTACAACGGCTGGCAAGCCTACATCGTCGAAGCCACCGTGAGCGCCGGCAAGGTGTCCTCCGCCGTGGTCGGCCTGATCGCAGGCGGCAAGGACGTCGAGATCGTGCGCAAGATGTGCAAGAAATACGAACTCGATCCGGGCGCCGCCGGCTGATCGGCCGCCGCGCGCGCGACGTTCCTGATTATTTTTTGTACACGTCTTCTGAATAGGCAATCACGGCGAAATCATTCGCGGAGTGGTTAATTCGTTGGCCGCCTGGCGGTGGGCAAACGGTCTCACACGTCTCGGTTAAGACGCTGCCCATCTGCATCTTTTTTAGTTAGCCCACGCGCCGCCGGGAACGCCGCGCTCAAGCCTTGCTCTATGCAGCGGGACGCTATAGCGGTATTGTGTTTGCACCTAAGAAATGACCGGAGGCACTAACTCCGGCGCAGCGATCAAACCCCAGGGGAGGAAGTTTCATGCGTCGTCGCGAGTTTCTAAAATATTCTGTGGCAACTGCCGTTGCTGCCCCGTTTGTCCGGGCGGCCAGTGCGGACGCCGGGGTCTACAAAGTCGGTGTTGTCGGAGCAAAGACCGGGCCGCTGGCGCCCGGCGCGGCAATCACACATTTCCCGCCGTATCAGCTCTGGGCTCACGAAGTTAACGAGCGTGGCGGTCTCAAGCTCAAGGACGGACAACGCAAAATTCAGATTATCGAATACGACGATCGCACCGCGCCGCCCGAAGCCATCAAGGCGGTCGAGCGCGCGGCCACTGTCGACAAGTGCGATTGGATTGGCGGCGTCTATGCCACCGGTTTCAATCTCGCGACCGCGCCGACCTTCGCCAAGCACGGCTATCCGCAGCTGACGCAAGCGTGCGTTACCGATCAGGGGGCGTCGATCGTCAAGAAGTATCCCGGCTTCTTCATGTTCCAGTCGTCGACGAGTGCCTACGCGAAGGGCACGATTGGCGTATTGAAGAAACTAAAAGACAGCGGGCAGATCGGCAACAAGGTCGCGGCGGTCAACGTTGGCGACGATTTCGGCATCGAACTCGCGAATGCCGGCCGGCCGTTGTTCAAGGAAGCCGGCTTCGACATCGTCTACGACAAGTCTTACCCGCTGGGGACGCAGGACTACACGCCGGTGATCAAGGCGGCGAGTTCCGCCAATCCCGACGCTTTCGTCGCCTGGTCCTATCCGCCGGATACATTCGGCCTTCAGGCCGCTGCCAAGGTCGAAGCCTTGAAGGTCAAGGCGTACTATTGCGCCGTTGGTTGCGGCTTTCAGGCCTTCGGCGGCATTCCGGGTTCTGACAACATTCTCGGCGCCGGCGGCGTGATTTCTTCGCCGGAGATTCTCGCCTGGTACAAGAAGCACAAGGAAGTGACGAAGGTCGACGCGGATTATTGGGGCAGCCCGTTCTATTACGCGATGCTGGAAATGCTGACCCAGTCGATCGAGGCGGTGGGAACAACCGACCGGCAAGCCATCGCGGATCATTTCCGCAATCGCAAATTCAAGACCCTCGTCGGTGAAGTCGAACTGCCCGGGCAGATCCTGGATAAGGTGTACACGGTCGGCCAATGGCAAAATGGCTTTTTCACCGCGGTGAACGGTGAAGGGTTCGGCAACTACTCCAACGTCCAGCTAAAGACGAGCTGGAGCTAAAGAACCACCAACGGCTGCGAAGCGGCGTGAGCCGCTTCGGCAAGCCTGCACGTCCGACGTTTGGGTGATCGTCCCCGGCGCGGTGAAGCCGGGGACGAGATTTAAGCGGGGATACTTTGAGGCCTGACCTGGCCTCGCCAGCACGCCACGCGGCGTCCGCAAGCCGTCAGCAATTGGGACATGGACATCCTCATCATCGGCCTGCTGCTCGGTGGCACCTATGCCTTGATGGCGATGGGTTTGCAGCTCCAGTACGGCGTCGCGCGCATCATGAATCTTGCCAACGGCGAGGTATTGATCGCCGGTGCGTTCGGGGCCTTCTGGTTTTACGCCGGAACGCAAACAAGCCCGCTGCTCTCGCTGCTCTTTGTCGTTCCGCTCGCCTTCGCCCTGAACTGGGCGATCTATCGCGTGCTGATCCTCCCGCTGGTGCGCCGCGCCAAAAGCCAGGGCAAACTGGAAGTCGACAGCATCCTGGCCACATTCGGTCTTAGCTTCATATTCATCGGCCTCATGGTTGCGGTGTTCGGCGCCCAGTACACGGACTACGCCTACCTGTCCGAGCCGGTTTTCATTTTCGGCGAACGCTACGGGCTGAACCGGGTCGTGTCCTTTGGCGCCTCCGTTCTGCTGTGCATCGGGCTGTATGTCTGGCTGCACAAGACCCGCGCCGGGCTGGCGCTACGCGCCATCTCGGTCAACCCCTCGGCCGCGGGTCTCGTTTCCATCAACGTCGCGCGCGCCTCGGCGTTTGCCTTTGCGCTTGGCGGCGCGGTGACCGCGGCCGGCGGCGTGCTGTTGTCCATGTACCTGACATTCGACGCTTCCTACGGTGTCGTCTTCACGCTGAAAGCGCTGATCATCGTCATTCTCGGCGGCGTCGGCGACATTCGCGGCACGATCCTCGCCGCATTCATTCTCGGCCTGGCCGAGACCGCCGTCGCTACACTGATTGATCCGGGCCTTACGCTCGCCGCCGCCTATGTTCTGTTCATGATCGTTCTCTTGGTCCGGCCCGAGGGCTTGTTCGGGAGGCGGACCGCGTGAGCAATCTCGCCGACACCCGTCAGGCCGTGCACCCCGGCGCGGGGTTGAGCGGTGGCGAGCTGCGAAAGCTCCTGATCTGCATCGTGCTCTTTGCGCTCGCCGCGCTCGTGCCGTTCGTGTTTGGCGGCTATCCGCTGCAAATCGCCATCAGCATTGCGATGTACACGGCGCTCGCGACCTCCTGGCTGCTGTTTTCGGGGCCCACGAACTACATCGCGCTGTCGACGGCGGCGTTCTTCGGCATCGGCATGTACACGGCGGCGGGCGGCATCGAACTTTTGCCGTACCCCGTGCTGGTGCTGCTGGCCGGCGCCATCGGTGCGGCCCTGGCCGCAGTCGTCGGTCTGGCGACGCTGCGGGTTTCCGGCGTTTATTTCGTGATCTTCTCGCTCGGCCTCGCCGAACTGGTGCGGCAGGTCATGACGTGGCTGCAGCATGTGCTCGGCACCATGAGCGGGATCTACGTCACCATCGAGCGCAGCGAGCAGGAATATTACTGGCAGCTGTTGCTGCTGGCCGCCGTGGTCTATCTGGTCGGCTGGTGGATCGGCCGGTCGCGCCTTGGTTTCGCGCTGCGCATCATCGGCAACGACGAAGTCGTCGCCGTTCACTGCGGCATCAACACGGCGCTGGCCAAAGTCGTCCTGTTCATCATCTCCAGCGCGTTCGCCTCGATCGGCGGCGCGCTCGTGGCGCCGCGATGGGGCTACGTCGAACCGGTGGTCGCGTTCAACCCGTTCGTTTCGTTCCAGGTTGTCATCATGGCGTTGCTTGGCGGCACGCACCGTTTGTGGGGGCCGGTGCTGGGCGTCATTCCCTTCGTCGTCATGTGGGAGCTGATTTCCATCGAGTTTCCCAACCAGACCACGCTGCTGCTGGGCGTGTGCTTCCTGCTCATTGTCTACGTCATACCGAACGGCGTGACCGGCCTGATCGAGGATGCGTGGCATCGACGCGACGGCTCGGCGAAGGGCCCGCTGCAGCGCGCGTTCGCTCCGCTGAAGAATTTGCTGCAGCGGAAAAGCGATCATGCCTGACGCGCAGGCGAACGAAGCTTTATCGGCCGCCGCCGTATCGAAACGGTTTGGCGGGCTGGTCGCCGTCGACAATATGTCGTTCAGCCTCGTCGAGAAGGAGGTTTTAGGTCTGATCGGGCCCAACGGGTCGGGCAAGACCACGATGATGAATTTGATCTCCGGCGCGTTCAAGCCGACTTCGGGGCAGATCAAACTCTACGGCGCCTCGATCGCCGGCATTGGCGCCAGCAAGGTGGCGACCAAAGGCGTGGCGCGCACCTTTCAGCTGGTGCGGATGCTGCCGGCCATGACGGTGCTCGAGAACGTCAGCGCCGGCGGCGTGTTCGGTCACGCGCGGCGATGGGGCAAAGAACTGGACGAATATGCCCACGCCCTGCTGCGCCGGGTCGGTTTGCCGAATGCCGGCAATGCGCCGGTGTCGACGCTCACCTACATCGACCAAAAGCGCGTCGAACTGGCGCGCGCGCTGGCGTCGGATCCGAAGGTTCTTCTCCTTGACGAATGGCTCGCGGGGCTCAATCCGACCGAACTGAAAATCGGCATTGCGCTGATCGAGCAGCTGCGCGCCGAGGGCTGCACCATCATCATTGTCGAGCATGTGATGCATGCCATCCGCAGCCTGTGCGACCGCTGCATCGTCATGAACTCCGGCGCCAAGATCGCCGAAGGCACGCCCGCGGAAGTGCTTGCCGACCACGGCGTCATCAGGGCCTACCTCGGAGACGAGAATGCTTGAGGCCCGTGACGTTTCGGTTTTCTACGGCCGCCATCGCGCCCTGGAAAAGGTCTCTGCGGTGGTGTCGAAGGGCGAGATCGTGGTTATGCTCGGCGCCAATGGCGCGGGCAAAAGCACGTTTCTGCGCGCGGTGGCCGGACAGACGCGCAAAATGCCGGGCGCTTCGGTGCAAATGGACGGCACCGATATCACCCACCGTCAGCCGTACGAGATCGTCGAGACCGGGATCGCACTCGTGCCCGAGGATCGCGGCATTTTCGCCGACCTTACCGTGCAGGAAAATCTCATCCTCGGCGCGCACCCGGCGCGCGCCCGCGCCGGCGAAGCCGCGAATCTCGAACGTGTGCTCAGCCTGTTCCCGAAACTAACGGAGCGGCCAAAGCAGATTGTGCGCACCATGAGCGGCGGCGAGCGCCAGATGGTGGCGATCGGCCGCGCCATGATGTCGGCCCCGAGCATCCTTCTGCTCGACGAGCCATCGCTCGGCCTGTCGCCGCTGCTTTGCAGCGAACTGTTCCGCACGCTCTCGCGCATCAAGGACACCGGCGTCGGGATTTTTTTGGTCGAGCAGAACGCCAAGCAGAGTCTCGCTATCGCCGATCGCGGTTATCTGCTCGACAACGGCCATATTGTCGGCGCCGACAGCGCCGCCGCGCTGGCCAAGGACGCCAAGGTGAAGGCGGCCTATCTCGGCGAATAACCGCGCCAGTCTTTTAGATCAGCGACCGCTCACGGCGTCGGATAGAACGTCCGCGCGTCTGCCGTAAACGCTTTGCGCGACTGCGGGTCGACATAGAACATGTGGCCGCCGCGGTAGAGCTTGAGCTCGGCACGCTCGCCGGCGAGATCGGGCGGCAGGTGATTGAGCACGTAACGCGAGTCGGAATACGGCGTCACCGTATCGCTGTAGCCGTGGCCGATCATCAGCCGGAACGACGGCGTCAGCGCCAGAAGCTCGCGCAAGTCTTCGCTCACGGTCGCGGAAGCGCGGCCGTCGTCCCAATCCCATTTGCCGGCGACGTCGTGCGCCAGCAGATTGTAGGTCATCTCGGTCTTGAACCCGAGCTCGTCGCGCGCGTAGCCGACAAACGCGCTGCCGTAGGCGCGAATAAATCCGTCGAGAAATGGATCCGGCCCGCGCGCCGATGCGGATTCGGGGTTGGGATCGTCGGCGGCGAAGGTCGCATCGTAGTGACTGACGATCTTGTGTTCATTGAGCCGCAGATCCTTCAGAAACGAGTCGTT
>DASXDP010000040.1:0-3380 GCA_036490575.1 Xanthobacteraceae bacterium | reverse complement strand
TGGACTGTGCCTGCTGGCACTCAACCGCGTACATGCAATACAAAAAGACGTTCGGTCCGCGGCCGGTCTCGTCGTTGTCGCGATCGTGGCGCTGGCCGCCACTCACGGCGTTTGCGCTGAAAACCTCATCGATGAAAACGTGCGTGTCCAGATGCTCAAACAGAGCGATGGCCGTGTCGCGCATCTGGAAACCGAGTACAACGATCTGTTCATCAACAAGTATGGGTCGTCGCTGGGGCTGAGCAGCCGGTACAAGGGACGTCCCGATTATGTCGAGTCGCTCGTCGATCTGAGAGATCCCGACGCTTTGCCGGTCCCGTACACGGTGATCATGCCGGTAGCGCTCGTCTATCCGCGGGAACCCACGCGCATTCTGATGATCGGTTTGGGAGCCGGGTCGCTGTCGACCTATCTGGGGCGAGCCATGCCGGATGCCCGGATCGATGTGGTGGAGCTTGACCCCGGCGTCATTGCGGCGGGAAAGAAATATTTCGGATTGCGCGAGACCGAGAAGGTCCGGTTCATCGAAAGCGACGGCCGCGTATATCTCAACCGCCACAACGATACTTACGATCTCATCCTTCTGGATGCGTTCCGCGAGCTCGGCGTTCCGTTCCATTTGTTGACGCGGGAGTTTTACGATCTCGTCAAAGACCACCTTGCGCCGGGAGGCGCCGTGGCCTCCAACGTAGACGCAGATACCAAGCTTTATCTTTCGACCTTGGTCACGCTGAACGCCGTTTTCCCGACCGTCGACGTTTATCGGGATTCGGGTGAAGCGGACGCGACGCAAGCGATCGCCGTTGCGCTCTCGGCGCCACGGCCAGCAACCAAAAATTTGATGCAGCGCGCGATCGCCCTGCAGACGGAGCGCCGTTTCCGCTATCCGTTGCCTGGTCTCGTCGATAAACGGATCACCAAGTTCTATTCGAGCGGTGCGGATTTGCTCACGGATGATTTCGCGCCGGCTGAGCTTTTCCGGGTGACGCCCGCCGCGGCGCCCAATCGTCACTAGCGTGCCGTCGGTCAACATTGAATGGCCGCAGGATTAACCTGGCAGCAGCCTCTGCGAAAGCGGCGCATTAGCCCGTGTTGGAGCAGATTCGAACCGCAACTCGGCGCCGCGAGCGAGCCGGCGACGCAGCTGGCGTGACTTTTTCGAAGCGCGGTCGCCTTTTTTTGAACCGACCGTATTAATAGACTCGCAGGGTTAGCAGCCATAAACTTGCATAGCTGAACGAGGCTGCCGAGCGGGCCACCCTCATGGCGCAAGATCACGTTGAGCGACGGCTGGCCGCGATTCTTGCGGCAGATGTCGTTGGCTACAGCCGGCTCATGGAGTCGGATGAGGCCGGCACACTGGCAAGGCTCAAAACGTTGCGGCTCGAGGTGATCGATCCTGCAATCGTCAAGTGCAAGGGTCGCGTCATCAAGACTACCGGCGACGGGATGCTGGTGGAATTTCACAGCGTTACCGAGGCGCTCCTCTGTGCCGTGGATTTTCAGGAGCGCATGGCGCGCCGCAATCGGGACATGGCCGCATCTCGCGCGCTGCTTTATCGTATCGGTATCAATCTGGGCGACGTTATTGTTGAAGAAGGCGACATCTTCGGGGATGGCGTCAACGTGGCGGCGCGTCTCGAAACCATGGCTGAGCCAGGCGGCATCTGCATTTCTGCCGCGGTGCGCGATCAAGTCGGCGACCGTCTTGGCATTGGATTTGAAGATCTCGGCGAGCAGCACGTTAAAAACATAAGCAGGTCGATCCGCGTTTTTAAGGTGCTGATCTCGTCGTCTGCGCAAGGTGCGGGCAGAGCGAGTGCCGATGCCAAAGCTGCGCCTGAGCGGAGCGGACGCAAGCCCTCCATCGCGGTACTGCCTTTCATCAACATGAGCGGCGACTCCGAGCAGGAGTTTTTTGCCGACGGATTGACCGAGGATATGATTACCGAGCTGTCGCGTTTTCGCGAACTGCTGGTGATTTCCCGTAACGCCGTGTTCGTGCATAAGGGTAAGCCGGTCAAGGCTCAGGAAATTGCGCGCCAATTCGGCGTCGACTATGTGGTCGAAGGCAGCGTGCGCAAGGCTGCGGATCGCGTCAGGGTCACGGTTCAGCTGATTGACGGTGAAACCGAGACGCACATCTGGGCTGAACGCTACGATCGGAAACTTGAAGATATTTTCGCCATTCAGGATGAGGTGACCTCGGCGGTGGTCGCTACGCTATTCGGCCGCGTCGAGACCGCGCGGCACGACCGGGCGCGGCGCCGACCGACCGAAAATATGGCCGCGTACGAATACGTGCTCACCGGCAAGGTTTTGCATCACAGATCGAATCGCGAAGCGAACGCCGAGGCGCTTCGCCTGCTGGATCGTGCGCTCGAACTCGATGCGAAGTACGCGCACGCGCACGCCTGGAAAGCGTGCGTCACCGGCCAAGCCTGGCTGCACGGCTGGTGCGAGGATTCCGAGACGGGTCTCCGGGTGATCGTCGACGAAGTGCAGACGGCGTTGGCGCTTGATGACAACGATGCCGACGTCCACCGCATCCTCGCCGCGCTGAAGCTGAACTTCAACGAATACGACAAAGCAGCCTACCACCAGGAACGCGCGCTCAGCCTGAATCCGAACAGCGACCTCATTGTCGTGCAGCAGGGTGAACTCTTGACTTGGCTCGGACGTCCGGAAGAAGGCATTGCGTGGATTCGCCGCGCGATGCGGCTTAACCCGTTTCATCCGGAGCGCTTCTGGAGTCATCTCGGGCGGGCGCAATACTCGGCGCGGGCTTATGCCGATGCGATCGCGTCCTTCAGCAAGCTGACGGAGCCGGATTACACGCATCATGCGCTGTTGGCGGCGGCGTCGGCGCAATTGGGCGATCGCGTGGCGGCCGCCGCCCACGGACGCGAAGTGCTGCAACGGCTTCCGGCCTTCAGCGTCGAAAAATATCTAAAAACGCTGCACTTCCGGCAGCCACCGGACGCCGAACACGTACGCGAAGGCTTGCAGAAAGCGGGCCTGCCAAACTAGCTCTGCGGGAAAGCCGCCGATCCAGGCCGCGACGCGACGCTGATCAACGCTACGCTGGCAGTATGGCAGACGGAAAAGCTGCGGGTGTTTTTAAGCTACAACGGCGAATTCCGCAGCAACGCCACCTCTAACGGGGTTTCCGCCGGGCTCATTTACAATTGGTAGTCGCGCCCCGCGGTTGCAGATAAACCGCCAAGCCCTACCGAACTGGATTCCTGAGTACTCCAATTCGTTCGATCTCGCATTCAACGGTGTCGCCCGGAAGAAAATAGCGCGCGGCGGCCACCAGGCCTTCCTTGGGCCGCCAGTGACCGCCAAGTTCCTTGTCGGCGGACCACGCTGTGCCGGCA
>DASXDP010000039.1:0-5884 GCA_036490575.1 Xanthobacteraceae bacterium | reverse complement strand
CGGTAACGGCGTCTGCGGAGCCAGAAACCAGGAGGGTATAGCCGTCGGCCGGCGCCCGCGCCGCCGTGTGCGCACCTACCGTTCCGCCTGCGCCGCCGCGGTTTTCAACGATAAACGGCTGACCCAGTTTCTGCGAAAGCCTGTCGCCGATGAGGCGGGCGAGAATGTCCGAAGCGCTTCCGGCGGCAAAGCCGACAACGAGGTGCACCGGCCGACTCGGATAGGATTGAGCTCGCACCCCGAGCGGCAGGGCCGGCAACGTGGCAGCGCCGGCGGCCACGCGCAGAAATGTTCTGCGATGAGGATCCATAGCGTAACCTCCTGAAATGTTGGAATACGGGGCATTTCCGGTGTTCGTTACGAATTCTTGATCGTCAGCCCCACATGGAACGTCGGTTATCGCGGCGACGATTTGATGCTGGACGGTAACTGGGGGAGCTGCTTAAGGTCCATGGTTCAGAAGCTTAATTGTCCTGAATTTGCGGGCCAATACGGTTGAGGGCGATGGATCGGGATGAGCTTACCGTCGGTCGATTTCGTCTAGATGTGGTTCGCCGCCAACTGACCCGTGACGGTACGCCGGTGCAGCTCGGCAGTCGGGCACTCGACATTCTATGTGTACTTGCCGACGCGAATGGCGAAATCGTCAGCAAAGACGAATTGATGAATCGCGTTTGGGCCGGCGTCATTGTCGATGAAAACAACATCCAAGTTCACGTCTCTGCGCTCAGGAAAGTGCTCGATGACGGAAAGAGCAGCGAGACCTATGTGATGACCGTGCCCGGCCGGGGCTACCGTCTGGTCGGTCTCGAGGCGTTAGGTCCAGGCGCAAACGTCATGCCCGAGAACTCGCCGCCGCCCGCCAGATCTACCAATCCGCTGATCGCCGTGCTGCCGTTCCAGAACATGAGCGGCGATCCCGAGCAAGAGTATTTTGCAGATGGCATGGTCGATGAAATTATTACCGGGCTTTCGCGAATAAAATGGCTCTCGGTAGTCTCGCGCAATTCAAGCTTTATCTATAAGAACAAGTCGGCAACCATTACTGAGGTGGCGAACAAATTCGGCGTTCGCTATGTGCTTGAAGGCGGCGTGCGTAGGGCAGGAAATCGGGTCAGAATTACCGCCCAGCTTATTGACGCAAAGACCGACACGCACCTTTGGGCTGATCAATACGACAGGGTCCTGCAAGACATCTTCGCTCTTCAAGACGAAATTACGATGTGCGTTGTCGGCGCCATAGAACCGAGCCTGCGGAAAGCTGAAATTGAGCGCGTCAAACGTCAAAGACCCACAAATTTTAACGCCTATGATCTCCTGCTGAGAGCCCTCCCATTCGTTCTGACGCACATCCCGAGCGACTCCGCGATCGCAATGCCGCTGCTTGAACAGGCGCTTGCGCTCCAACCCGACTACGCTGCCGCGCATGCATTCCTTGGCCGGTGCCTGCATCATCGCTATGCTCGTGCCGGACGGCGTGAAGAGGATCGCGCAGCGGCAGTTCGGCATGCTCGCTCGGCAGTCGCCTACGGCAGCGACGATGCAACTGCTCTCGCCGTCGCGGCCCACGTCATCGCATTGGACGCGCGCGACGCGGCAACGGCGGTTAACCTGTTCGAGCGCGCGCTGGATTTGAGCAATTCCAATATTTTTGCCCTCAGTTTAAGCGCCACTGTGTTCGCTTGGATGGGCAAAGCCGAGCTATCGAACGGGCTGAGCGAGCGATACTATTGAGTCCGTTCGACTCTTACAATTTTCGTTCGCATCACGCGTTCGCAATCGCGCACTTTTCCCGCCAACAATACAAGGACGCAGTCAATGCGGCGCAGAAGGCCATCGATTACAATCCGCGCTTCAGCGCCGGTCACGCGTACCTAGCAGCCGCACTGTTGCGAGACGGCCGGGCCGCAGACGCAAAATCGAGCGCGCGCGACGTTTTGCAGCTCGAACCAACTTTCACCATCCGCGGCCTTCAGGGCGCCGAGCTCGAACCAACCGTCTTTCAGAGTTTCGCTAATGCGTGGCGCGAACTTGAATTACCCGAGTAGCTGCCAAGCTAGCCGAAAGAGGGAGATTCGCTCGATGTGCTAACGGACTATTCGCTTTGCCCCTGATCACTTCCGTTTAGCACCACAAGCCGACTTCAGGCTTCAATAGCGCCGCGCCCGGTAACGGCTAAACCCTTGTTCGACGGATGCCGTGGGCATTCAAAGTCATTGAGTAATGCCCATTCGGCATTATATCGGTCACTCTGGCAGGCCGATCTCGCGCCACGCCTCGGCAAACGGAGCGAACACCGCGGGCTGGAATCCAGCGGTACGCGAGCGACCACCAATTGTGAAGTTAGGTTCGCACTTCAGCAGGTCACGCCCCGCAGCCTTCGCTTCCTCCGCTCGTCCGCTGCGCAAGAGTGCTGCCGCCAAAACTGCGCGCGCAATGCCAAATTGGGGGTTATGGCGGATTGCGTCCCGAGCTGCATCAACGGCTCCCGCGTACTGCCGCCTGTGAAAGCAGACAATTGCGAGGGCGTGTCGGGATCGAAAATTGTAGGGGTCGAATGGGCTCAAGCGGATAGCCCGCTCAGCCCGTTCGATGGCGGTTTCCGCCCTGCCCATCCAGGCGAGCGTCATGGCGCTCATGCTCAGTGCGAAGACATTGGAGCTGCTCAGCTCCAGCGCACGATCGAACAACTGGAGCGCGGTCGCGGTATCATGGTCGTCATAAGCGATGACGTAAGCCGCCACCGCCAGCGCCGTTGCATCGTCGCTGCCGTAGGCGATCGCGGCGTGGGCATGCTGAATGGCAGCAATACGATCCTCATCCCGCTTTTCTCCAAAGGCGAAACGAGTGTGGAGGCACCAACCAAGGAATGCGTGAGCTGCACCATAGTCGGGTTGGAGTTTGACGGCATCCTCGAGCAGCGGGATTGCAGCCGTCGCATCCTGCGGTCTTTGGGGAAAAAGGAACGGCAGCGATCGCAGCAGAAGGTCGTAGGCGTTGAGGTTGTTCGGCCGTTGGCGTCTGACGCGATCAATCTCGGCCTTCCTGACGCTTGGCTCGATCGCGCCGACCACATGCATAGTGATCTCGTCCTGAAGGGCGAAGACGTCTTCCAGGACGCGGTCGTATTGCTCGGCCCAGAGATGAGCACCTGTCTGTGCATCGATGAGCTGCGCCGTGATCCGGACGCGATTCGCTGACTTGCGCACGCTGCCTTCGAGCACGTAGCGGACCCTGAACTTTTCTGCGACCTCCTGCATGGGCATCGGTTTGTTCTTATAAATAAAGGTCGAATTGCGCGAGATCACCGCCAACCATTTGATGCGCGAAAGCCCGGTGATGATTTCTTCCACCATGCCGTCGGCGAAATACTCCTGCTCAGGATCGCCGCTCATGTTCTGGAACGGCAGCACGGCGATTGAAGGCCGTTCCGTCGGCTCGGTGCGGGGTGCCAGCGCGACGACCGCAGATCGGCGCTCTCGCACCGCACCGACGAAGCGGATGCCCTTGCGGGGCAAAGTGCGGATGAGCCGCTGATCTTCGCCGGTGTCGCCGACGGCGGTTCGCGCCGCGTTGATGCGGCTGGTCAGTGCCGTTTCCGATACCACCCGGCCGCCCCAGACTGCGCTGATCATGTCGTCCTTGCTGACGACGCGATCGCGTTGGCGGATGAGGTACTCCAGAAGATCGAAGACCTGCGGCTGCAGAGCGAGCACCTCGTCGCCCCGGCGCAGTTCGCGGCGGTCGCCATCGAGGACAAAATCTTCAAAGGAATACAGCAACTTGCCGACCCCCGCCAAGGCGCCAAAGCTCAAATGAACACGGACCGGTGACAAAAATCAAGGAAACGAAAAGGACAAATCGAGCCGTCGAGAAAGCGCGCTCCAGCAGGCTCGGGCATGGTCGGTTTACGTTCTCGCTCCGGCAAAACAAGGGGCTAAGCCATGAGATTTCATCGTAGAGATTTCCTTCGCCTGGCGGCTGGCGCTGTCGCGCTGCCCGCCTTTCCGCGGATCGGCCGAGCGCAAGCCTATCCGAGCCGGCCGGCTCACGTTGTCGTCGGCTTTGCGGCGGGCGGTGCGGTCGATGTCTTCGCGCGTTTGATCGGCGAATGGCTGTCCAAGCGACTTGGCCAACCCTTCGTCATCGAGAATCGCCCAGGGGCGGGGGCCAGCGTTGCGGCCGAGTACGTCCTGCGCTCACCAGCGGACGGCTACACGCTTTTTATGGCGTCGTCGGCAAATGTGATCAATGCATCGCTTCACAACGGCCTGAATTTCGTAAGCGACAGCGCGGGCGTCGCGATGGTCGCCCAAGAGCCAATCATATTGAGCATCAATCCCTCTCTTCCACCGAAGACGCTGTCCAAGTTTATCGCATATGCCAGGGCCAATCCGGGCAAGCTCAGCATGGCGTCGCCAGGCAACGGGACGTTGCCGCATATCGCTGGCGAATTGTTCAAGATCATGGCGGGCGTCGACATGATACATGTTCCCTATCGCGGAGGTGCGCCAGCGTTGACCGATCTCATGGGTGGGCAGGTCCAGGTCGCGTTCATGGGGCCAGCAGCGTCGATGGGGTTCGTCAGATCCGGAAAGATTCGCGCTCTGGCAGTCACATCGGATACGCGCGCGGCGGTGTTACCGGATGTCCCGACGGTGGGGGAATTTGTGCGGGGCTACGAAGCGAGTCAGTGGTTCGGAGTCGTCGCGCCGAAAAATACGGCTCCGAATATCGTTGAAAGGCTCAACAAGGAGATCAACGAAGGTCTTGTCGACTCACAGCTGAAAGCCCGTCTCGAAGACCTGGGCGAGACTGTGAATGCGCGTTCCTCAACCGACTTCGCAAACCGTATTGCGGCCGACGCCAACAAATGGGCCAACGTCATCCGACGTGCCGGGATCAGCATTTAGCAGAACGCCATTCATGGAAAATCGAAAAGTGGGCAAGTGGATCCGCGCCCGCAATATCGAAGTGGTCGCGGCGCCCCAACAGGGATTGTGAGAGCTCGTGTCATGCCGATGAGAAAGACTCGCTGGAGCAAGAAGCTCGATCCTGGATATACCGCGGAGACGTCTTGGAGCGCTTCGGCAGAATTCTTCTCGAGCGCCAGATTCGAGTTCATCTCCTGGCTCGCAGCCGTCGGG
This sequence comes from Xanthobacteraceae bacterium, assembly GCA_036490575.1. GTDB lineage: Bacteria > Pseudomonadota > Alphaproteobacteria > Rhizobiales > Xanthobacteraceae > BOG-931. Next base: position 737 of record DASXDP010000039.1, on the reverse strand, counting down.
ACGATCATATCCGTAGGGCTGACGGCCGCATATCCCGCCTTCGATCCCGCGGCCACGTTTCTCGGGCAATTCCCCTGAGCTTGGGACACTCGCCATGTCCGTTCGGGGTCAGGCGCGTCCCGATAGTAGCCTCGGTCAACTACTCTAATGTCGGTTCTTCCCCGTTTGCGACCGAAGTGGTCCAGCGTCGCACCGTGTTGAAAAGGGCCATTAGCAGTGGCGACAGCAACATGGCGACTCACGGACTTTTCGAGAACAACTAAATGCTGTCTGTAATCGGACATACGACGGCCAAGACCGCTCCTATCAAAGAACCGACCGCGAGTAACGGCCGACTTCGGTCGCGCGGCATGCCGGAATGATCGTCTTTTGAAAGACTTGGTTGGGCACTTTCATGACTCGACCCTCTCCGCTTGTCGATAAAGATCCCACTTCGACACGAATGATGGGACGTCCGCTATCAGCGAACTCAATCCTGATAGCGCTATTCGACTTTGATCCCGGCTTCCTGAAGTATCGGCCACCATTTCTCGATTTCAGCTTTGTGGTAGGCAGCGAGTGCTTCCGGGCCGAGTTGTTCAGGCGGATAGAATTCCTGTCCGAGATCAGTGAGCCGCTTACGAACCTGTGGGTCAGCGAGCGCTTTGCTGACTGCAGCATTGAGCGTCTTGATGACAGCAGATGATGTGCCTTTCGGCACAAACAGCGCGTGCCAACCGGTGAGATGGAAGTTTGGC
>DASXDP010000038.1:0-2979 GCA_036490575.1 Xanthobacteraceae bacterium | reverse complement strand
GGTTTGCACACGGCGATCGAAACGTCGGGATTTCTCGGCGATCGCGCGGATGACAAGTTTCTTTCTGTCGTCGATCTCGTGCTGCTCGACATCAAGAGCTCGGATCCAGAGACCTATCGCAAAGTGACCGGGCGCGAACTGGCGCCCACGTTGCGCTTTGCGGAACGATTGGCCGCAATTGGTAAGCCGGCGTGGGTGCGTTTTACCCTGGTGCCGGGGCTTACCGACGATCCCGCGAACGTTGACGGAATTGCCCGCTTCGTCGCACCGATGAAGAACGTCGAATGGGTGGAGGTGCAGCCCTTCCACCAGCTCGGCGCGTTCAAATGGAAAGCGATGCACCTCAACTACAACTGTGAAGATACCGCGTCGCCGACGCCCGATTTGGTCAATCGCGTCATCGAACAGTTCCGCACCGCTGGTTGCCGTGCTCGCTGACGCTCATCCACACAACGGGGGACAAGAAAAATGGACCTTGCCAGGGAAATTATCGGCACGCAGCCGATCCTAACCGTGTTCCTCGCAATTGGCGTCGGTTACCTCGTCGGTCAAATCAACATTTTTGGATTTTCGCTCGGCGTCGGCGCCGTCCTTTTCGTTGGCCTGGCCCTTGGTGCGTTCGCCCCAAAAGCGCAGATCACCGGGCCGATCGGCCTGATCGGTCTGATCATGTTCCTCTACGGCGTCGGCATCCTCTACGGAAGACAATTCTTTGAGGGAATGACCGGCTCCGCCGGACGCAAATACAACGCGCTGGCATTTGTTGCGGTTGTCGCCGGCCTTGGAGTCGCGCTGGCTCTAGGCAAGGTCTTCGATGTCAAAATCGGGCATACGCTCGGCCTGTTTGCCGGCTCGATGACGAGCACCGCCACGTTGCAGGCGGCTCTGGACGTCATGGGCAACAAAGATCCCTCAATCGGATATTCGGTCGCCTATCCGTTTGGGGTCATCGGACCAATCCTGTGCATTTATTTCATGACCCGCGTGGTGCGGCCGAAATTCCCGCCGAAAGAACCGCAACTGCATATGGCCGAAATCACCATCGGCCCGAACTGGACCGGACAGACCTTTGACGCCGTAAGCCGCGAATTGCCGAGCGGCTTGCAGGTGACGATGGTCCGCAAAGCGCAGCAGAACGTCCTCCCGTCCGGCGGACTTCTGCTCGAGGCCGGCGACGGCCTTCTGGTTATCGCGGACCGTCAGGAAAGCATCAACGACGCTGCGGCGCGGCTGGGAAAACTGGATCCCGGGCGGGTCGTCAAAGACCGCTCTGCGCTCGATTACATTCGCGTGTTCGTCGGAAAGGCAAACCTGATCGGCGTACCGCTGGCGCAGCTCCCGCTGCCAAAAGGCTTCCCGGTACAACTCCTTCACGTCAGGCGTTACGACGTCGACGTTGTGCCAACGCCTGACTTGATGCTGGAATTTGGCGACCGCGTCGGCGTCCTGTTGCCGCCGGACCGGAAGGACGAGATCCGCCGCTGTTTCGGCGATACGGTGAAGTCCACTGCCGAGTTCAGTTACGTCTCGCTCGGGATCGGCATGGTGCTGGGCGTCCTGCTGGGGCTCATTCCAATTCCAATTCCCGGTGTCGGAACCGTTACACTCGGCATCGGCGGCGGACCGCTGATCATCGCGCTGATTGCCGGCAAACTTCGGCGGACGGGACCCCTCCTCTGGGTCATGCCGCTGCCGGCAAATATCGTGCTGCGAAATTTTGGGCTTGCGTTGTTCCTGGCAACGGTCGGCATCAACGCCGGCGGCCCGTTCGTCAAAACCATATCCGAGACGGGATTCACAATGCTCTTGATCGGCGCGGCAGTGTTGCTGACGACCGTCGTGATCGTGTTTCTTGTCGGTCAGTATCTGATGAAAGTGCCCTACGACGACCTCGTCGGCGTGGTGTCGGGCGCCACCGGGAATCCGGCGATCCTGGTCTATTCCACACGCATGGCGCCTACCGAACGGCCGGACGTGGCCTATGCAATGATTTTTCCTTCCATGACCATTGTGAAGGTCATCGCCGTGCAGATTGTTGCCTTGGCCATGGGGGTCGGAACTGGGTAAGAGCGGTTCGCGGCCAGCATCGATCTCGGCTCGCCAAGAGCCAGAAGCGTCCGCAAGCTGCGAACGGGCACGCCCATGAAGGATACACCCGCCGGTACAAACAAGGCCGAGCCACCTCAACTCGTTACGTTCGACGTGATCCTGCCGGCGGTGATGGCGGCGCGAGCCGAGGAGAGCGGCGTAAAAAGAGCTTCGACCGATCCTTTAAGCCTGCTTGTCCTCAGCGTGCTCGCCGGCGCCTTCATTTCATTCGGAGCGATATTCGCGACCACCGTCAGCGCCGGAAGCGTTATAGCAACGGCGCCGGACGGCAGCGCCATTTCATCGGCGATCCTGCCCTACGGCGTCGTGCGCTTGCTCAGCGGCATCGTTTTTTCCGTCGGCCTCCTTTTGGTCGTCATCGGCGGTGCCGAGCTGTTCACCGGCAACAACATGATCGTCATGGCATGGGCCAGCGGCAAGGTGAAAACCCGCGAGTTGTTGTCAAACTGGGTAATTGCTTTTGTCGGCAATTGTGCCGGCGCGGTCGCGACCGCTGCGCTGATGTTTTACACGACCCAATACAGCTTCGGCGGCGGCTCGGTTGGCCTCGTCGCGCTGGCGACAGCCAGCGCCAAGACCTCGCTCGCACCGTTACCGGCAATAACGCTCGGCATCATGTGCAATGCTTTGGTCTGTCTGGCGGTGTGGATGTCCTACAGCGCACGGACCAACGTCGACAGAGTATTCACAATCGTCCCGCCGATCGCCGCCTTCGTCGCGGCCGGCTTCGAGCACTGCATCGCCAACGCCTACTTCATCCCGCTCGGGCTGTTCATAAAGGCCGGTGCGCCGGACACGTTCTGGGCCGCGATCGGCAAAACCGCGGCGGATTTTCCCGACCTGACGTGGCGCAATTTTATCCTGGCCAAT
>DASXDP010000037.1:0-1526 GCA_036490575.1 Xanthobacteraceae bacterium | reverse complement strand
GCGGTCGAGCAGGCTCGCGTCGGCGCGGCCGAACCAGACATCGGCGAGCTTGTCGGCGAGATTGACCGCGTCGTGGATGCCGCCGTTCATGCCCATGCCGCCGATCGGATTGTTGACATGGGCGCAGTCGCCGGCGAGCAGCACGCGGCCCTTGTTGAAGGTTTCGGCGACGCGCTGGTGCACCGCGTAAAGCGCGTAATAGGGAATTTCGTAATCGCCGCTCTTTTGATGGATGCGCTGCAGGCGCCGCTGAATGCTCGCCATGCTCAGCGCCTGTTCGTCGGTCTCCGATTCAGGAATCGGCAATACGCCGCGCCAGATTCCGGGCGGGCCGTAGCCTTTGACCTTGAACAGGTTGAGCCATTCGTCCGGATCGAAGAAATAATTGCGGGTGCAAAGACCTTGGTTAGTCGCACCGAAATCGAAGCTGGTGCCGATCTTGACGAACCGCTCCGGCCAAGTGAAGCCCTCGAACACGATGCCGGCAAGCTTGCGCACCGCGCTCGAACCGCCATCGGCGCCGATGAGATATTGGCCGCGCAGCGTCTCATTCTCGCCGTCGGCGTTCTGGATCGTCGCCTCGACGAAATCCTCGCTCTGCGTCAGCCCGACAAGCTTCGCCGAGAAGCGGACCTCGCCGCGGCCGCTCGCCCTGATGTGAGGCAAAGCGGCGTGCACGAGCTTGTACTGCTCCCACTGCACCACGTACGGGTGTGGCACTTCGCCCTTGAGCAGACTGATATCGAACACCGCAATCAGTTCGCCGGTCTCGCGGTTGCGGAAATGAAACAGCGGCGCCTGCATGCCGCCGGAAGGCGCATCAGAAAGCATCTCCGCTTCCAGGCCGAGATCGACCAGCATCTCGACTGTCGGCGTATGGATCGTTGCGGCGCGCTGATCCTCGGCGGCGTCGGGCAATTGCTCGATCAGTGTGACCGGGATGCCCTTCTTGACCAGAGCCAAAGTCATGACGGCGCCGACCGGCCCGCAACCCGAGATGATCACGCGATGGTCGGTTTTCATGAACGCCCCACTCCGTCATTCCGGATTGCCGCGCAGCGGCAAGTCCGGAATCCATATTCACAGGTGAGCGAATATGGATTCCGGGTTCGACGCTGCGCGTCGCCCCGGAATGACGAGTTGGTGTTGTCGACCGTCGTCGTCAAACTCACACCTTCGAAATATCGAACACCGAGGGGTGAAACAGTTCCTCGATCTTGACCTTGCGGTCCGCCAGCCCCTGCTCGTGCAGATACTGGGCCAGCGCTTCGATGTCCGGCCGGTTCTCGTCGATGCCGTATTTCCAGAAATCGTCGCCCATGATGGCGGCGGTTTCGTGGGTCTCGGCTTCGAGCCACGGCAGGGTAACCATCAGCGCGTTGACATCGCGCAGGTCGATCATCGCCAGCGCCTTGGCCTCGCAGAACGCCTTGTAGATACTGGTCGCCAGCCACGGATATTTCTCGGCGAGCGATCTGCGGATGCCGATCAGGTGCATGATCGGAAACAGCTTGGTCTTCTTGTAG
>DASXDP010000036.1:0-8706 GCA_036490575.1 Xanthobacteraceae bacterium | reverse complement strand
TGCAGACGGCCGAACGATACCGGCAGTTCCAGGCGCAAGCGCCCGCGCGGCGTTTGCGAATGGCTCAGCATCGACATCTCCGCCTCGTCGAGATCGGCCAGGATGCGCGTGCAGCGCTCGTGAAACACGGCGCCCTCGCCTGTCAGCGAGACGCTGCGTGTCGTGCGTTGCAGCAGCCGAACGCCGAGGCGGTCCTCGAGCCGGATCACACTCTTGCCAACCGCCGAGCGCGAAAGGCCCATCCGTTCCGCCGCCGCGGTGAAGCTTTTCGCCTCAGCGACGTGAACAAAGGCGTGAATGTCCCGCATTCGCTCGATGGTCATGTCGGCCCGCTTTCCCGTACTCCCCAGCCCACGAGAATAGCGGGACGATTGGGGCGCGCAATTCCCCAGTGATGGGAAAATTGGAAATATTGTCGCCCCCAAGGGGCTTGGATTAGCGTCCGACGAGACGCGTGGGACGCGCGCCCGCGCTCAAAACAAAAGACAGGCTGCCGGGCGCCTCGCGGACTTTCGCTGGGCGAAAGAGCCGCGTCAGGGAGGAGTGACCGACCGCGATGGATCGCCACGCGCTCATCGCCGGTGTTTCAGGCATCGTCGGCCGCCACCTCGCCGATCATTTGATCACGGCCAAAGGGTGGAAGGTCACAGGGATTTCCCGCCACAAGCGCGACCTGCCGAAAGGCATAAAACACATCGCCGTCGACCTTCAGGTTGCCGACAAGGTGAAGGCCGCGCTCAAGCGCACCAACGTCACCGACATTTTCATCACCACGTGGCTGCGCCAAGCCTCGGAGGCCGAGAACTGCCGCGTCAACGCCGGCATGGTGCGGAATCTCTTACGCGCCGTCGAAGGCAAGAAGATAAGGCACGTCGCGCTTGTCACCGGCGCCAAGCATTACATGGGGCCGTTCGAGGCGTACGCCAAAAACAAGCCGGTGACGCCGTTCCGCGAAGAGCAGCCCCGCCTGCCCTATCAAAACTTTTATTACGACCAGGAAGACGAGGTGTTCGCGGCTGCGGAAAAGCAAAGCTTCAGCTGGTCGGTGCACCGCCCCCACACGCTTATCGGCTACACCGTCGGCAACCAGATGAACATGGCGGCCACGCTCGGCGCCTACGCGGCGATTTGCCGGGAAACCGGCCGCCCGTTCGTCTTTCCCGGTTCGCCCCAGCAATACGACGCGGCCGTCGATATCACCGACGGGCGGATCATCGCCAAGCATCTGCTCTGGGCCGCGACCAAGCCCGTCGCCAGAAACAACGCCTTCAATATCGTCAACGGCGAGGTGTTTCGCTGGAACTGGATGTGGCCAAAGCTTGCCGGTCATCTGGGCGTGACTGCTGCCGAATATCCCGGCCATGCCCAGCCGCTCGAACAACAAATGGCCGGCATGGAGCCGGTCTGGGACAAAATCGTCGCCAAGCACGGCTTACAGAAGAATCCGCTCAATGCCATCGCGTCGTGGTGGCATAGCGACGCCGATCTCGGCCGCGTTATCGAAAATTTCAACGACATGACCAAGAGCCGCGACCTGGGCTTTGCCGCGTATCAGAACTCGGTCGCCTCGTTCACGGACGCGTTCGACACGTTCCGCTCAGCCAAAATTCTGCCTTGAGGCCGGGACGCGAAATGGGCGGACAATAAAGAATGAGCCAGGCCGCCACCAAGACGATGGTCCTGCCGCAGCTGCAGCATCTGTTTCCGTTGCCGCACGCCCGAAGCTTTGTGACCGTCACTATCTCTACGCTGGCATTGATCGTTGCGTGTCTGTTGTTTGCGCCGTCGAGCGTGACGTGGGGCGCGCTGTCGGGAAGCCTGCCGTTCGCGGCGATCATCGCCATTGTCGGGCTTGGGCAGTTGCTGGTGGTGCAGCAGGGCGGCTTTGACCTGTCGCTCGCCGGCGCGGTGTCGCTCGCCGTGGTGATATCGACGCATTACCCGCAAGGCGACAACTCGCTGCTGCTGCCGGCCATCCTGATCGCGATAGGCTGCGCCGTCCTCGCCGGCCTTATCAACGGCATTCTGGTGAGCTTCTTTCGGCTCAATGCGATTGTCGCCACCATCGGCGTGAACGCCCTGCTCTACGGCGGCGTGTTCGCCGTCTCCGGCGGCGTGCCGAAGACGACGACCACGTTGCTGGCTGCGATAGCCGGCGGTCAGGCACTGGGGCTTCCCAACACGGTCTATTTTGCACTCACCGCATTAGTGGTGGTTTCGTTCCTCCTGAAAAAGTCCGTCGCCGGAAGGCGCTTTGAAGCCGTCGGCGCCAATCCGCTGGCGACCCGCGCCGTCGGACTTCGCGTCGGGCTTCATCAGTTGCTGGCCTACGTGTACGCGCAGCTTCTCTATTGCCTGGCGGGCGTGCTGATCGCCGGCGTCACCCGGGAGCCGACGGCTTTCCAGGGCGATTCCCTGCTCCTGCCATCCGTCGCCGTCGTCGTTCTTGGCGGAACGTCGCTGCTTGGCGGTCGTGGTTTTCCCGTTTCGACCGTCATCGCCGCGTTCTTCCTCAACCAGTTGAGCCAGTTCGCACTCGCAGTCGGCGTGCCGTATTCGGCTCAAACCATCATCCAGGCCTTGGCCTTGGGTTTTGGTATCGGCGTTTATTCGGTCCGCTGGACCGTGAACGCCATCAAACAAACCAACGTCAGCGTAAAGGGAGGAAAAAATGAAGCATTCGGTTAGATGGAAATTGGAATTCGCCGCGGCGGCGATCTTCACCCTCGCCTGCTCTCATCTGGCGCAAGCCGAGACGCCGTCATGGTGCGGCCCGAAGAAAGCAACGCTGGCCTTGCTCGACGGCTACGGCGGCAATAGCTGGAGGCAAGTCACCACCGCTTCCGGCAAGCAGGAAGCGCTCAAGTGCCCCAGCATCACCAAATACGAATATGCCGACGGCCAGGGCGACACGCAAAAGTCGATTTCCGACATCAAGGCCATGGCAGCCAAGGGCATCGATGCGCTCGTGGTCTTCCCCGACGCCGGACCGGCAATGCTGCCGGCCATCACCAGCGTCTACAAATCGGGCAAGGTCATCGTGCCGTACCGCGTCGAAGCCGGCGGCAAGGCCGGCGTGAACTACACCAAGTTCATCGGCACCGATTTCAAGAACGACGGCGCGAACTGGGGCAACTGGATCAAGGGCGTGCTGCCGCAAGGCGGCAACCTTCTGTTCCTGAGCGGCCCTGCCGGCAACAGCCAGGGCCTCGACGAGTTGACCGGTCTGAAGTCGGTGCTCGGGCCGGAATACAAGTTCATCAATCCCGAGCCGTTCGACGTGACCAACTGGGATCCGGCGCTGACGCAAAAGGTTCTCACCGCCGAAATCGCCAAGAACAACAAGATCGACGTCATTGTTTCCGATTTCGGGCCGTCGCTGGTCGGCGCCTTGCCGCTGTTCAAGCAATCCGGACGCTCGATCCCTGCGCTTGCCACCTCCGACGGCAATTCGCTGGGCTGTTTCTGGACCGACGTCCACGGCGATAACCCGGACTTCAAGCTGTTTACGGTCTCCACCGAAAACGACAACGTCCGCCTCGCCGTGCAATGGGCGGTCGCGGCCGCGACGGAGGGAAAAGCTCCGCAAGAGGAAATCTTCAAAGGCCCGGTCTTCGAAAATTCGGTGACCGGACAACCGCATCCGGTGCAGTGCCGCAAGGACCTTCCCGGCCAGATCTATCTATCGGCCCAGCTCTCGGCCGACGATCAGGCCAAGGCGGTCAACACCAAGTAGCATCGTGCGTGCCCCGGAGGCAGAATGGCCCTCGGGGCACGGCTCTTTTTGGAAAGTGCCGGACGTGGATGCCCGCAGCGGAATCCTCGGCGTGAACGGTCACAGGGAGGAACCTCGCCTTTCCGGCGCACCGGCCCACGGTGACGTCACCATCCGGTTGTCCAACATTTCCAAATTTTATTCCGGCGTTCCCGCGCTCCGCGACGTCAGCGTCGAGTTTTATGCCGGCGAAGTTCACGCCGTCCTCGGCGAGAACGGCGCCGGAAAATCCACGCTGATGAACGTCATTTCCGGAACCGTTCATCCGGAACGGGGCGAGATCTGGCTCGGCGATCGGCAGATCTCGAATAACTCGCCGGAGATCGCCGCGTCCTTGGGAATCTCAATTTCGTTTCAGCATCCGGCGATCCTCAACGATCTTTCGGTCCTGGAAAATCTCCAGGTCGCTTTGCCGGCATCGGTGTTCGCCGGCGCTTCCGAACAAGTCGCGGCGAGCGCGATGCTGGAGGCGGTCGGCCTGCGCATTCCGCTTCGCACGCGCGCCGATGCGCTGACGGTGGCGCAGAAACACCTTCTTGAAATCGCCAAGGCGCTTGCGATCAAGCCGAAGGTTTTGTTGCTGGACGAGCCGACCGCTTCGCTCGACCAGGACTCGACCGAGATGCTGTTCGAGCGCATTCGCGGCGTCGTCAAGACCGGCACCACGGTGATTTACATCACCCACCGGCTCGCCGAGCTTCGCCAAATCGCCCAGCGCGTTACCGTATTGCGCGACGGACGGCTCCGCGGCGGCGGACCGGTAGCGGACATCGGCGACCAAGAACTCCTGGGCATGATTGTCGGCCGTGAGCTTGGCTCGGCATTTCCCCCAAAGTCGGGCGACAGATCGAGTGAAGTCATCTTTTCGGTGAAATCGCTGAACGGCGCGGGTTTTCACGACATCTCTTTCGAAGCGGAGCGCGGGCAGATCGTCGGGGTCGCCGGCGTGGAAGGTAACGGCCAGTCGCAGCTAATGCGGGCGCTCGCCGGACTTCAGCCGTCCGACGGCACGATCAACCTTCAGGGACGCGCGCTCAAAACCAGGAGCCTGCTGCGACAGGCGGCCTTCATTCCTTCCGACCGGCATACCGAAGGCTTGGCTGCCGGCCTGACCGTGCGCGAAAACGCGGCATTCGCCGCGCTCGGCAAGTTTTCGACGTTCGGAGTGATGAACAAGGCGAAAGAGCTGAGCCAGGTCGGCGCCACGTTCAGTTCGCTGGCGGTGAAGACGCCGAGCATCGACGCGCCGATTCTTTCGCTTTCCGGAGGCAACCAGCAAAAAATCGTGATGTCCCGGGCGCTGCTTTCCGGGCCCGGTCTGATCGTCGCCGACGAACCGACGCAGGGCGTCGACGTCGGCGCGCGCGCGGAGATCTACCGGATCCTGCGCGAAGTCTCGAGTTCCGGCACTCCGGTCATTGTGAACTCCTCCGACGCCGCCGAGCTCGAGGGATTGTGTGACAAGGTGATCGTCCTCTCGCGCGGGCGCGCGGTCGCCACGTTGACCGGCGCCGACGTTTCAGAAGCGCGGATCGTCGCCGCGGCGGTGGGCGCTACCGCCCATGTCGCCATGGGCGGTCTGTACGAAAGGGCCCGCTTCGCCGCGGGCGGCGTGCGGCATTTTCTGCAATCCGACAATGCGCCGGCAGTTCCGCTTGCGCTCGTTACCATCTTGCTCGGGCTTTACGTCTTCAGCCAAAACGCCAATTTCCTCTCGGCATTCAATCTCAACAATATCCTGTCGCTTGCCACCGCGCTCGGCTTCATCGCGCTCGGGCAGACAATCACACTCTTGCTCGGCGCCATCGATCTTTCGGTCGGGCCGCTTTCCGGATTTCTGGTCGTGGTGGCGTCGTTCTTCATCAACGATGACAAATCTGCGGCGATGATCGCGGCAGGCTTTGTGTTAATGTTTTTCGGGGCATTGGCGGTCGGCGGAATCAACGGTGTCCTCATCCGCTTCGCCAATTTCACGCCGATAGCGGCAACGCTTGCCATGTATATCGGCCTGCAAGGCATGAGCTTTCTGCTGCGCGAGAACCCGGGCGGCTACATTAATGCCGACGTGGTGCAGATTATAACGTGGCAGTTCGGCCCCCTCCCCGCCGCGTTCATCGCCCTGGTCGTGGTCGCCATCATCAGCGAATACGTGTTGCGCAAGACGACGCTTGGCTGGCGGTTGCGAGCGACCGGCTCGAATGAAGAATCCGCCCGGCGGGTCGGCGTTTCGGTCGATGGCACCTTTCTGCTCGGTTACATTTGCTGCTCGCTGTTTACGGCGATTGGCGCGGTGATGCTGATGTCGCAAATCGGCGTCGGCGACCCGCGACAAGGCATCAACTACACGCTCTCCAGCATCACCGCGGTGGTGCTCGGCGGCACCAGCCTGCGCGGCGGACGCGGCACCTTCATCGGCACCGTACTCGGCGCGGTCCTGCTCACCGAGGTCCTCGACGCGGTTTCGTTCCTCGGGTTCACCGAGACCTATCAGTACGTGTTTCAGGGAGCGCTCATTGTGAGCGCCGCGCTGATCTATTCGTCGCTTGGCGGGCGCTCGCGCGCTTGAGCGGCCGGAGACTTCGAAGCCGTTGCGCGAACCGTCAACTGAGACGGACTGGCGAGGGAGAAAAAAGAAGGCGGACATGAAAGCGGTTCGGTACTACGGCAAGGAGGACATCCGGGTGGAGCAGGTCGCAGCGCCACCGGCGCCGGAACCAAAACAGATCGTTATCAAACCGAAAGTGTGCGGCATCTGCGGCACCGACCTACATGAATACGCCTCCGGCCCGATCGTCACGCCCATCAACAAGCATCAATTCACCGGGGCCACCCTGCCGCAGATTCTTGGTCATGAGTTCTCGGCCGAAGTGATCGAGGTCGGCAAGGATGTCACCCGCATCCGCAAGGGCGAGCGCATTTCGATCCAGCCGCTGGTGATGCCGCTCGACGACTACTACAGCCGGCGCGGCCTGAACCATCTGAGCCCGAAAATGGGCTGCATCGGCCTGTCATGGGCCTGGGGCGGCATGGGCGAATACGCCATCATCAACGACTACAACGCCAACAAACTGCCGGACAGCGTCAACGATGAACAAGGCGCGATGATCGAACCGGCGGCGGTGGCGCTTTACGGCGTCGAGCGCGCCAAGGTCGGCGGCGGCAGCACGGTGCTGATCACCGGAGCCGGACCGATCGGCGCGCTATGCACGCTCGCCGCCGCCGCGCTCGGCGCCGCGAAGATTTTTGTCAGCGAGCCCAATCCAAACCGGCGCAAGCAGATCGAGGCGCTGGGCGTGACCACCCGCGTGGTCGATCCGAGAGCGGTCAACGTTGTCGAGATGCTACGTGCGGAGACCGAGGAAGGCGTGGGGGTCGATTCCGCCATTGAATGCTCGGGCAGCGAGGCGGGCCTCAATACCTGCTGCGAGGCGGTGCGCAACCAGGGCACGGTCGCCCAGGTCGGCCTTCACGTCAAGAAGGCAAGCGTCGATCCTGCGTTGTGGGCGCTCAAGGACATCACCGTCGAAGCCACCTGGTGCTACCCGGTGACGATGTGGCCGCGGATCATCGGCATGGTGGAGCGGGGCGTCTATCCGATTCAAAAGGTGATCACCGCCCAGATCGATGCCGACGACATTGTCGACAAGGGTTTCAAGACCCTGCTCGATCCTTCCGGCAATCAGATGAAGGTGCTGGTCAAGGTGGCGTGAAGTACTCGCCCCCAATCATTTGCAAGGAGATCGGACATGAAAGCATTGGTGATCAACAAACCGGGCGAACTTCAGGTCAAGGACTTGGCCACGCCTGCCATCGCCGCGGACGAGGTGCTGGTGCGCATGCGCGCGGTCGGCATCTGTCATTCCGACTACGAGCTCTATAGCGGCAAGTACATTATCCCGATCGACTACCCGGTTACGCCGGGCCACGAATGGTCGGGCGAAATCGTCGAGACCGGCAAGGCCGTCGACGGCATCAAGCGCGGCGACCGCGTGGTCGGCGAGTGCGTGATCGAGACCGGCGAGAAGATCGATCATTTCGGCTTTTCCATCGACGGCGCGTATTCACAGCTGTTCAAGGCTCGCCCCGAATGGCTGCACAAGCTCCCGCAAGGCGTGAGCTTTCAGACCGGCGCGCTGGTCGAGCCGTTCACGTGTGGCTATTACGCCATTGAGGCCAACGGCCGCACTAACGCTTCAGAAACTGTGGTCGTCTCGGGCGGCGGGAATATCGGCCTGTGCGCGGCGGCGGCTGCGCTCGGCATGGGCGCGCGGACCATCCTGATCGATCCGTTGCCGCTCCGCCGTGCGGCCGCGGAGAAGATCGGCATCGACGTCACCATCGACCCGAGTGCCGGCGACGCTGTGGCCAAGGTGCTTGAATTGACCGGCGGCAAGGGCGCCGATCTCGTCATCGAAGCCTCAGGCCACGATGCCTCGCTGGCGGCGGTGTTCGATTACGCCCGCATCGGCGGGCGCATTACCTTTGTCGGCATCAGCATCGGCCGAAAAATCCCGGTCGAACTCGGCAAGATTCAGGGCAAGTCGCTCACCATCAAAGGCACCATCGGTTCGCCCGGCGTCTGGCCCGCGGCCATGCGCTTCCTCTCCCGCACCAAGCTCGATCTGTCGCCGATTCAGACGCACTTCTTCGATCTCGCCAAGGGCGTCGAAGCCTTCGAGTTCGGCAAGAATCCCAAGGAGTGCATAAAGGTCACGCTGACCAACGAGGCGTAACGACCAAAGCGCCGGCGCGCCGGCGAAACACCATGTCACCGAGTCAAAGCGGCGGAGCAGTTGTCACCGGTGCGGCGAGCGGCATCGGCCGCGCCATTGCTGCGGGCCTGGCCGCCGACGGGTTTTCAGTCGTGATCGCGGACATGGACGAGGCCAATGGCCGCGCCGCGGCCGAGGACATTGCCGCCGCCAATCAAG
>DASXDP010000035.1:0-1863 GCA_036490575.1 Xanthobacteraceae bacterium | reverse complement strand
CTTTACTTTACGCCAGGGACTTTTCATTCCGACCCAAAACAGAGCGCGCAATGGAATCGCGGCGCTTATCTGGTCGAGGGGCCCGGCCATTGCGGCATGTGCCACACGCCGAAGAACTTTTTGGGCGCCGATGAAGCGAGCCAGCATTTCCAGGGCTACGCATTACAAGGGTGGTTTGCCTCGAATATTACCGACGCCGCGCGGCGCGGGCTCGGCCGCTGGTCGGTCGCCGACATTGTCGCATATTTGAAAACGGGTCACAATAAGACCAGCGCCGCGACCGGTTTGATGTCGGAGACGCTAAACCTTTCGACTTCGAAAATGAGCGATGCTGATCTTCAGGCGATTGCGGTCTATCTCAAGGGACCGAGCGGCCAACAGCAAACCGCCGCCGCGGATCCAGCCGATCCACCCGCCCAAGGGGTAATGAAATCCGGTGCGCAAATTTATGCCGATGAATGTTCGGCCTGCCACGCCCCTGACGGCAAAGGCGCTGCCGGTCTGTTTCCTTCGCTCAGTGGCTCCTCGGTCGTGCAGCAGACCGATCCGACTAGCGTGCTTCATGTCGTCCTGCGTGGCGCGCTCAGCGTCGGCACCAAACCCGCGCCGACGGCGCCGGCAATGCCGCAATTCGGATGGATCCTCAACGACGACCAAGTCGCCGCGGTGGTTACGTATATTCGCAACTCATGGGGCAATTCGGCGCCGCAGGTATCGGCGGATAACGTCGGCAAAACCCGGCGTATGCTCGTTGAGCGCAGCGACTAAGCGATTTTGTTGCGGGCAAATTCGCCAATTAAATTCGCCAATGAAGCAAGTTCGGGCGTGAAATCAGCCGGCCGGACGGCCCAGGCGGGCGATCCGGCCGTTTTTTGCGCGGTTTTCTATCTCAGCCAGTCAAGCACCAACGCGCACCGATTAGGGCTGCTGATTGAGCCAATCGTCAACGTTCTCCCGCACCGTGTCCTTGGCGAGACCGTAACGCTCTTCCTTGCCTTTGGTCTGCTTTCAGTTACCTTCGAGTGTGTTCAAATCCGTTGCATCTCCTTGCGATGTTTCCGCTTATCCAGACCACAACCGCACCGCGTGAGGCGCGGTTCCGAAAATTTTGCGAACCTGGGCAATGGAACCGCGGACTGCTCTTCCGGTTGGCTCTCCCACGAGCGCACGTTTCGAACCGTCGGCGGGCTGATGCTGCCGACTGTACCGACGATTTATACGATTGAAGACGATTTATACGATTGAAAAAGTCTTGCACGTTCCGATGCGGCTCGCCGACGGCACGCCGTTATTCGGCGATCACACTGACATGCGCGGCGACGACACGCCAGCCTTCGGCGAACCGCGCCCAGGTCTGCATCTGGCGACCGATCTTGCCGGCTATCGTCGGACGGTGAAACAGCGTTGACGCCACAGCAAAATCGCGGCCGTACGTGGTGATGACGGTATTGAATAGCGTGCGCTCCAGGTCGGCCGGCGAGCGCGCGGCGCGAAACGCCTTGATCTGCCCGTAACCGTAAAGATTTTCCGCGCCGCCGTAGCGGATGGTGCGGGTATCGTCGCGGAACAGCGTATTGAGAGTATCGACGTCGTTCGAGACCAAAGCTTGCTCATAGCGCGCGAACGCGGCTTTGACTTCAGCGATCACGTCTGGAAGGTCGATTTCCATGGGGTCTCCCCATTTTATATTTCTGACCGCGGTTGGCCCCGTTGACGCGGTCATGCCCGCCGCGCTTCTCAGGCCTTGGCCGCCGCGGCGTCGTCGCGTGCTTCGTCTTCGGCCGATGGAAATGCCATGCCGGACATCGGTTCGACCCAGACCAGATGGTCGTGCACTTGCTTCACGCCGGGAACGTTTTCGAC
>DASXDP010000034.1:0-4712 GCA_036490575.1 Xanthobacteraceae bacterium | reverse complement strand
GCGGGAGGAATTCGGCCGGTTCATCCCCGTCATCAACCGCGGTCGCCAAATCAATCTCGCTGTCCACGCTTTTGTCCACGCGATAGTCGTTGAGCCTGAGTATTTTCGCGCTCACGCGTCACTCCCGGATCAGCCGCTGGCAGGATGGAGGCCGGCGGTTAATGAGCCGTCATAGAGACTGAAACGACGGCAGGTAAGTCAAGGCACACATGGCAACCCGGCAACAGCGCATCGACGCATTTAGTCATCACGGCACTCCCCCGATGGACCGAGCTACTTTGCGACGACCATGTGGGTACCTACGTTCTTCCCTTCTTGTGCCGATGGCGCAATGGCGCTTGGCACAGCCTCGATACGGACAAGCTCGTCGAAGCCACAGTGCTTGGTTGGCGGGTGCTCGCCAAAATCAGCGCTGAACCTTGATGCCGATGATGCTCAATTACCCGCGTGCGGGCACGGAGGCGTACGTGAGATCTCGCCGCGCTAGTGTCAGCTCTTGACCCAACGGACACGTTGGTCTTGGCGGCTAGTGCCCGTTTGGGGTCATACCTCCTAACGGCGGCCAATGGGCAGACCGCTGGGATTCATGTAGAGATGCTTGCATGGCTGACTTTAGGCTTTGGATCCTCTGCCTTCTGTTGCTGGCGAGCTGCGCCACGTTCGAAGGGCCGGCGAACACGCCGGTAGCTCATGACTCAAATCCGATTGGACCGTTGGCGACGCCCGAAATCGGCGGCGATACCGCGCTTGCTTTGGCGTTCTCAGGTGGCGGAACGCGCGCAGCAGCCTTTGCCTATGGGGTGTTGAGCGGCCTGAAAGATTTGCCAACGAAGGACGGCAAAAACTACTTGGAGCAGGTTGTGTTTGTTTCGGGCGTCTCTGGCGGGTCGGTTACCGCGGCCTACTTTGGCCTTAAAGGGACTTCGGGGTTCGCCGACTTACGCGAACGCTTTTTGCTTCGCGACGCCGAAGCAGAGCTGAACACTAGCGTTAGTTTGGTAAGCGTCGTTCGGGGGTTGGATGGCGGAGTAAACGATGCGAGCAAGTTGTCTGGCTGGCTAGACCGCAACTTATTCAACGGCGCGACGTTGGGCGACGTCTTTCAACCTGGCAAACCGATAATCTGGCTCAACGCCTCGGACCTTTACAACAGGACGCCTTTTCTTTTTTCACCAGTTACGTTTGCCGCTTTATGCAGTGACATTAGGAGATATCCGCTGTCTTTGGCCGTCGCGGCCTCGGCAGCTGTGCCGATCGTTTTTGTTCCCATTGTGCTAGAAAGCTATCCTACCGCTTGCACGGGGCCTTTACCCCCGTGGGCAGATCGTGCCCTGGCAAACCCCAATGCAGGCGCCGACATAAAGGCTTTTGCTCAGGCGCTGAAGCGGTACCGTACCGATCAAGTTCGCTATCTGAAGCTCGCGGACGGCGGCATTACGGACAACTTTGGACTTACCGGAATTGTCATTGCTCGCGCCGCAGCAAACAAGCCATACATGCCCCTCACTCCCGAGAAAGCGGTGAGGTTGCGGCGTGTCGTGTTCATTATAGTCAACTCGGGTCAAGCACCCTCCGGAACTTGGTCACAAACAATCGAAGGACCGACCGGAGTCGCCCTGCTCGGAGCTGTAACCGACACGGCGATCGAATCTGCCGTGCGAAGCGGATTTGACGCTTTTCGCCTGAGTATTCGCGATTGGGAAGAGGCGACGCGCAAGTGGCGGTGCAGCTTATCGAATGCCGAAGCGCGCAGGCTCGGGGCTTCGAGGGATTGGCGCTGCAGTAACATTCGTTTTGAAATTAATGAAGTGGCATTCAATCACTTTGATCCAAAGCTCGCTTCGAGATTGAATGCTATTCCGACCCGTTTCAAGCTTGAAACGGAAGAGGTGGACCTTCTGATTCGATCGGGTCGTGATGCGGTTGCTAGTCAGACCACGTTGAAGGCTTTTTAGAAAGACAACATTGTAGTGCATGTTTGGCTGGCTCGGTCAGGGGGCACTCGTTCGAAGGCATCAGCGGTGGCTCCTCACTCACCGCGATGGAAGTGTGCGCGGTGTCGCTTAATGGCACCTCAACCGACATGAGCGGCTTTGGATTTCTCGCGCTGCAACATTGACTTTGACCCTCATTTGAGGTCGGCAATATCATACACAAGGAAAGAACGGGCGCGGGATTATGAACTCGATGCGGCCATTCGTTTTCTGGTTAGTTGTGCTCGCGGCGTTCGTCGCGATTGTTGTGTTCTTGCACGGGGTTCTCTTGCCATTCGTCGCAGGGATAGTTCTGGCCTATCTACTTGATCCGCTTGCCGATCGGGTCGAAAGGCTGGGAGTGAGTCGCCTGCTTGCGACCCTTGCCATCACCTTTTTTGTCCTCGGTACAATCGCCGCTCTCCTGTTTCTTGTAGCACCAATCGTCGTTCGCGAATTAACCGATTTCATCGAACGCGCTCCACACTATGTGGAGCGGCTACATACGCTGACAGACGATCCACGTCATCCTTGGGCGAGCAAAGTTTTTGCTGAAGGGTTGGAAGAAGCCAAACATTCGCTAGACGCTTTTACTACACAGGCGAGCGCGTTGATCGATACCTTTCTACGCTCGATATGGTCGGGCGGGCGGGCTTTGCTTTCAATCTTTTCGCTCGCGTTGGTGACACCCATCATTGCTTGCTACTTGCTCTATCATTGGAACGCATTGATCGCAGCGAGCGATAGGTTGGTGCCACCGGTGCACCGGCAAACTTTCCGCGCTCTTGCCAGCGAGATTGATAAGACAATCGGCGGATTTGTTCGCGGACAGAGTGCGCTTTGTTTGATCCTGGCTTTGTTTTACGCAGGAACCCTCTACGCGATCGGACTAGATCACGGGGTTCTGATCGGCTTTGCCGCGGGTATAATTAGCTTTATCCCTTATCTGGGGGCGTTACTGGGACTGGTTGTTTCTACTGGAGTTGCGATCGCACAATTCTGGCCGAATTGGACGTTAATCTCGCTCGTGCCGGTTATCTTCTTTATTGGGCAATCGCTGGGGGACTACGTTCTGTCGCCTTACTTGGTCGGCCGGCGGGTGCATCTTAATCCGGTCTGGGTGATATTTGCGTTGTTCGCATTAGGCTATCTGTTCGGCTTTGTCGGGCTCTTGATCGCGGTCCCGGTTGCGGCAGCCATCGGCGTCCTCGTTCGTTTTGCATTACGACAATATTTCGCGAGTCCGTTCTACTTGGCGGCTCCGCCAGCGTCCCCACCCGAAATGCCGACAGATCGCGGCTCGAGGCAATAGCCCACTTACAACTCGTCTAGGACATCAAAGTGCTGACCTCGGATGTCTGCTTCTCTAATCGACCGGTTGGGGTCAAGCGCTTTCAAACTGTCCACTGCTGCAGTGTTGATCCCGCTTGCGGGCTCGCGCTTCACTTCGGATTCGGCACTACGGCCCTTCCACCATGGGATTCGAAGACGAGGCGGAACAATCTAATGGGCGGCCTTGCCATCAAGACGAACGGCAGGTTCAAGCAGACATACGAACTCAACTCGTCCATCGTCCCGCGAGGGAAATGGCTGGAACATGGGCCTGACGATAAAATACGACTGGACCGGGGTGTTGCAGATTTTGCGCCGACCCAGCCAGGGGGGCTGCAAATCTTGGCTCAGCGCCCATAATCCCAAAGCCGCCCAGCACCCGAGCATCGCGAGATTTGCCGTCAATTGCAATGCGTACGATCTGCCACCCATCTGCATTCTGCCTCTGGTTGCGCGCTTTTAACTCTTGGGCCGTCGGCGCATACTGATTTGGCCTTTCAAATGAGGTCCACGTGGGCAGCGCCGGCCGATACCACAAGCAAGCTGATGAAGCTCGATGGATGGCCGCCCATGCTGTCAAGCCAGAGAGCAAAACGGTTTGGCTGCGCATAGCTGAGGCGTGGAGCGCTCTTGCTCATCAGGCCGACGCAAACGGCGAGCGGCGAGAGATTCAAAGCGCCGAAGATTCAAAGTGAGTGAGGTTCACTCTGCCAAGCGGTGAAACTCCATGGTGCTGGCTCGCGATTAAGAGAGCAACCAGTGTTGCCGCGCTGGCACGCAAATGACGGCCACGGGTGTGTTGAGGCGTCGCACATATATTTTCGAACTTGCGCGCGCGCTGATCGGGGCGAGCGCGTCGTTGATTGCGGCATCGGCGGCAGCGCAGGACGCATCAGGGTCGCCGGCACATAACATTTCCGAGCTCGGGAAAGCATTGGCAACCTGTATGGCCACTCTAGTGGCGGAACCGCGTCACGAAATTCGCATTACCGTCCGCGTCGGATTTAGCGGGCGAGGACAACCTTTGGGACCGCCGCACTTTACTTACGTCACACCCGATTTACCCGATGACATTAAAGCCGAGTACAAAAATGCAGTCTCGAACGCGCTGCAGAAATGCACGCCTCTCTCATTTTCACCCGAATTGGGAGGATCGATTGCCGGCGTGCCCCTGATTCTCATCTTCGACAAGCGTGGTTTAGTGCGGATTAGGACCGGCGGCTCGTCAGCTTATATTGCTCCAGTCCCACTACCGTCAGCCCAAATGCCTCCATCAGCGCTTGTGCCGCCACTGCTGCAGCCATCAAGGCGACAGGAGCCATCAATTTGGGTGCCGGGTCTCGCGGGTCCCACTAATCCTATTCCGAGCCTGCCGCACGGACCGGAGACGTCACAGGACCGGCGAAG
>DASXDP010000033.1:0-1791 GCA_036490575.1 Xanthobacteraceae bacterium | reverse complement strand
CCAGGCAGGTACTTCGCCTTCTGCGCGGCGCTGCCGTGACGGAGTACCGTGCCCATGGTGTACATTTGCGCGTGGCAGGGCGCGCCGTTGCAGCCGGACGCCTGGATTTCCTCCATGATCGCCGCCGCCGCGCGCATGGTAAGCCCACTGCCGCCGTATTCCTCCGGGATCAATGCGGCAAGGAATCCGGCTTTGGTCAAAGCGGCGACGAACTCCTCAGGATAGGCGCGTTCGCGGTCGAGTTTTTGCCAATAGCTGCCGGGAAAATCGGCGCACAAGGCGCGCACGGAATCGCGGATCGGCGTGAGATCGATGTCGGTCACTGTGTCAGCTCCGCGCGGCCGTTGTTGATCGCGACCACGTCGCGCTCGCCAACGCGGGCGCGAAAGCTCACCACGTTGCCGTCGCGCCACATCTCGGTGCGGATGGTCTCACCGGGAAAGACCGGAGCGGAAAAGCGCGCCGAGAACGACGTGAGCTTCGCGGGATCGTAGCCGCACATGGTTTTGAGCAGCGCGTGACCGGAAACGCCGAAGGTGCCGAGGCCGTGCAGGATTGGCCGGTCGTAGCCGGCCGCCTTGGCGGCGGCCGGTTGGGCGTGCAAAGGATTGTAGTCGCCGCTCAGTCGGTAGATCAGCGCCATTTCCGGGCGGGTGGCGAGATCGCAAATCATGTCCGGGGCGCGCGACGGAATAGGATGCGGCGGCGGCGTCTGTCGCGGCGGTCCGCCGAAGCCGCCATCACCGCGGCAGAAAATCGTTTGCGTCACGGTTGCGACCCGCGCGCCGGTCGCCTTGTCGGCGATTTCCCGTTCCGTCAGCAGCAGTGCGCCCTTGCCCGCGCCTTTGTCGATGACATCGACAATGCGGGTTCGGCCGACCAGCGTCCCTTCCGCTGCGAGTGGACGATGCAGCGTAAAACCCTGCTCGCCGTTGACCACCATCACCCAGTTGATGCCGCTTCCGGGATTGCGCACCAGCGACCCGCTGTGCGCGAGCACCGTCGCCATGGTGGGCAGCACCTTGAGGTTTTTTTCGTAGACGAAAGCGAGTTCGTCCTCATTCATGGGATCGTGGCCGAGCCCGACGCCGAGCGCGTACAGCATGCAGTCCTTCGCTTCGTAGACTTGCTCGGCCGGCGCGATCTGGAGCGCCATCAGCTTGTCGTAGACGATGCCCATCTCACACCGGTTCCCACGAAAACACGTCCTGCGACCGCTCGAGCGGGGTGAATGACGTGGCGAAAGCGCCCTTGAGCTGCTCGGCCAGCGTTTGCGGCGTCCAGCCGTCGGAACGATGCAGCGTGCGGATCGGGCGGTTGGCGTTGAACAAATAAATCTCGTTGTGGCGGGCGGAAAGAATTTGCCCGCTGATGCCGTCGGCCGCTTCGGAAGCGAGATAAACCACCAGCGGTGCGACTTTCTCCGGCGTGACCTGGCTGGCGCGCGCCACCCGGGCTTTTTCCTTCTCGTCGTCGGTCGGGATCGACTGCACCATCCGCGTCCAGGCGAATGGCGATACGCAATTCGAGCGGACGTTGAACCGCGCCATGTCGAGCGCGATGCCGCGCGACAGCCCGACAATGTCCATCTTGGCCGCCGCGTAATTGGCCTGGCCGAAATTGCCGACCAGTCCGGACGTCGACGTCATATGCACGTAAGCGCCGGCGTTCTGCTCGCGAAAATGCGTCGCGCAGGCGCGGCTCATGATGAAGCTGCCATTGAGGTGGACGTTGATCACGTCCGACCAGTCCGACCAGCTCATGCGGTGAAAAATGCGGTCGCGCAGAATG
>DASXDP010000032.1:0-15787 GCA_036490575.1 Xanthobacteraceae bacterium | reverse complement strand
GCGCTGCGTTCCGGCAAGCGAGTGAGTGCACGCCGATATGAGCGCTTCTAATCCGGCCGACGTACGACGGCCCTTGGTCGGCCGTTACATCGCAAGCCTGCGCTGGCGCTGGCTGGAGGATAGCGGGCTCGTGTTCGTTTTCATCGCGATGCTGCTCGCGATAGGCATTCCTTATCCGGAATTTTTCAGTTTCGGCTCGGTCAAAACGATCCTGCGCCAATCGGCGCTCGTCGGCATCATCGCATTCGGAATGGTTTATCTGGTTGCGATGATTGAGATCGACCTGTCGGTCGGTGGCATCTTCGCGGTCGCGGGCAGCCTTTCGGCTTTGCTGATCAAGTTTCACCACGTGGACCCGTGGATTGCAGTTGCGATTGCGCTCCTGGCCGGCACCGGGCTCGGGGCGCTGAACGGGATCCTCACCAGCCTTTTGCGTGTGCCCCTGATTATCGTCTCCCTCGGTACCCTGTCCGGCTATTTCGGTCTTCATCTCATTCTGTCGGACGGCAAGGCGATCTACGGCTTGCCGAAGAATCACCCGTTCTTTCGTCTCCTCGGCAGCGATCTTTTCGAACTTCCCGCATCGGTCTGGACGGCGCTGGTTTGCGCCATCGTTTTGTATTTTGTCTTCGCACGCACACGCTTTGGCGCGACTGTCCGGGCGATCGGTTCGAACCCGGCCGCTGCAGAGTTTATCGGGGTGCGCACGGGCCTGATCCGTATTTATGCGACGGCGTTGGTCGGGTTTCTCGCAGCG
Source organism: Xanthobacteraceae bacterium (assembly GCA_036490575.1). Taxonomy (GTDB): domain Bacteria; phylum Pseudomonadota; class Alphaproteobacteria; order Rhizobiales; family Xanthobacteraceae; genus BOG-931. Next base: position 15,030 of record DASXDP010000032.1, on the reverse strand, counting down.
GTGTCCGGCGTCATGACGCTCGCCTATTTCAAGGCTGTCGACACCTCATCCGGACGCAACCTTGGCCTTCAGGTCATTGCCGGTGTCGTGATTGGTGGCACTTCGCTTGCCGGCGGGTCGGGGACGATCCTTGGCGCCGCACTGGGCGTTCTTATCATCACGACTATCGACAGCGGCCTCGTCTTTTACGGGGTCAATCTGAACTATTCGGAATTTGTTACTGGCTGCGTCATCATCGGCGCGATCGCGCTTGATCGCGTCGTCAAACGCCGACGCACGCAATGAGCAGAACGGCAGTGGCGCGCAACGCCGCAAATCATCTAGAGGGAGGAAGTCGATGCAGTCTAAACAAAGCCGAAAACTGAAGAGATACGCGACCGCAGTATCCAGCGTCGCACTATTGGGAGGCTGTGTATTCGCTGCGCTGCCGGCCAACGCCGGGCCGAAGGATACCGTGACGGTGTCCGTTGTTCAGGCCCTCGCGGCGGGTGAGTGGAATACTGAGATTGTCGCCGGCGCAAACGCTGCGGCGAAGGATCTTGGCGGCAAGGCCAAAATCCGGGTGACCGGACCGACGACGTTCGATCCGCAGCGGCAGGCGCAGATGTTTCTCGCCGAGCTTGAGACGAAGCCGGACGTGCTGGTGGTCGTCAACGTTGCGCCGCCGCTGTTCACCCAGCCGGCAGCGGAAGCGCAAGCGCGCGGCGCCCAGGTCGTCTGGATCAACGTGCCGCCGATGCCGGAAGTGAAGAATGCGCTGTTTGTGGCTTCCGACGCTTTCGGTATGGGGCAAACCGGCGGCGCGATCGTTGCTGCCGCGCTCGAGAAAAGCCTGAATAAGCCGGCCGCGGATATTGCCGGCGATGTTGTTACCGCGGTCTGCGTGCCCGGCCTTACGGTTCTGGAGAACCGGTTGGCCGGCGAAGTCGCCTACCTCAAAAAGAAAATGCCAAAGATCAATGTACTGGCGAGCTTCGATTCAAAGCCTGATCGCGAGCGCAATTTCGCACTATGGGACCAGGCCATCCGCAAGACGCCGAAGGCGCTGACGTACATCGATCCTTGCGAGGAAGGCGAGGAGAATATTCCGAAAATCCTCGAAAACGACAAGGTGAAAGTGCCTCTGGTGAGTTACGACACGCCGGAAGAAGTTCGTGACGATATCGCCCAAGGCCTGATCACCGCAGGTGTGCCGGCGAATTTCTTCTCGCAGTCCTACCTTGCCACCTACATCGCGGCAAAAGCGTTGCTCGAAGGCAAACCGATCCCGTCAGGCTGGGTTAAGGTGCCGCACGCGACGGTCGATAAGAGCAACATCGCGGACTATCAGAAAGCGTGGGAAAAGCCGGAGACCGGCCTGCGCGCATTCTACAATGCGCAGATCGAGGCGACGCGCGATCATCTGCCCGCCACGTTGCCCGATCCCGACCAATACACCCATCCGGTGCAGCAGTAGCACCTAGAGGAGCACCGCCCCGCTCGGGCGGTGCTCCTCGCTTCCGGTTCAGGAGCCAACCGGCGTCGGCCGGACGCGAGTTGGAGTCAATGGCCAGGTGACAGCATCGGCAATTTATTCGGCTAAAAATGTCAGCAAGCGCTTCGGCGCGATGCTCGCGCTCGATAACGTCGATTTTGATGTCATCGAGGGCAAGGTGAACGGTTTGGTCGGCGCCAACGGCGCCGGCAAGTCCACGCTGCTCAAGATCATCGCCGGGGCGATGACTCCCGACAGCGGCGAGTTGCTGCTCGACGGCCGGCCGCTGGCGATGAATTCCATTAACGACGCCGCGCGTGCCGGCATCGCCATTGTCTCCCAGGAGCTGAGCCTGTTTCCGGCGCTGAGTGTCGAGGAAAATCTGTTACTGGCGCCGGGCGGCAGGTCGTGGAAAGCGCGGCGGGCTTTTGGCCGCCAAGCTTACGGCATATTCGAAAAACTCGGCGTCAGCGCCCACCTGAAGACGCCGCTGCACCGCCTTTCGCTAGCCGACCGTCAGCTGGTTGAGATCGCTCGCGCGCTTCTGCAAAAGCCGCGCGTACTCATTCTCGACGAGCCGACCTCGTCTCTGCACGTTGCCGAAGTCGAACGCTTGCACGGAATCATCCGCAATCTGGGCGACTCCGGCATGGGCGTCGTCTACGTCAGTCATTTTCTCGAAGAATTGCTGGAGATTTCCGACAACCTCGTCATTCTGCGCAACGGACGTCGCGTTCCTGCACAAATCGAGCCGGCGGTCGATCAATTGCGGACGGTCGTCACCGCCATTCTCGGCGAAACTCCCGAATCCATTGCCGAGCGGGTGCAACGCGCCGACAACCAGGGAGCCGCCGCCGAGACGCTACCGCACATCGATGTCGGTCCGCTTCGCATCGTCGGGCTGAAAGGCCCCACCGATCTTGTCATTGATCGCCTCGAGGTGGCGCCGGGCGCTGTCGTGGGCGTTGCCGGCCTGGCCGGCTCCGGCATCGAGGAGCTTTTCGCGGTGTTGTTCGGTCAGGCGAAACCGAAAGCCGGAGAAGTAACACTCCCAACCGGAGCAAAACTGCCGGCGAGCACCGCCGGCGCGGTCAAAGCGGGCATTGCCTACACGCCGGCAGACCGCAAGCAATTCGGACTGATGCTGCGGCAAACCGTGGCCGAGAACGTCGTCAGCGTCCGCTCACTTACGCTTCGGCGCGACGGCTTCGTGCTCGACGCTGCCGGGCTGCGGGCCGCGGCCGCGCGACGCTGCCAGCAGCTCGGCGTTGTCGCCGGCTCGATGTATCAGCAGGTCGGTTCGCTGTCCGGCGGCAATCAGCAGAAGGTCGTGTTCGCCAAGTGGATCGAAGCGGCGCCGTCGATGCTGGTGCTCGACGATCCGACGCGCGGCATTGATGTCGGCGCCAAGCACGAAATGCACCGCATCATGCGCAACCTCGCGCAATCGGGCCGGGTCGTGCTGTTCTATTCGAGCGATCCTGGCGAGATCGTTGCCGTATCGGATCGCGTCATCGTTTTCGTCGACGGTGTTCTGACCAAGGAACTCGACGACGAAACTCTCACCGAACACGAGCTGGTTACGGCGATCAACACCGGCGTGAAGCCGGCGGCGCGATCTGCCGCCTGATGCCAGCGGATTTCGGCGGCTAGGCTTCGCTACCGACACTAGAAAGACACCGACAAGGGAGTGGGTCCAATGTGGAATTTGCGCGGAAAAGTCGCGATCGTCACCGGTGGCGGTCTTGGAATCGGCGCCGCCATTTCGGAAGTGCTGGCAACGGCCGGCGCGGCAGTCGCGGTGGCGGATATCAACCCAAAAACCGCAGCGCCCACCATCAAACGCATCACCGATGCCGGTCACAAGGCGAAGCTTTTTGAGCACGATGTGACCAGCTGGAAATCGTCCTTTGCCCTCGTCGAAGCGGTCGAAAAGGAATTCGGCCCGATCGACATCCTGGTGAACAATGCCGGAGTGACGAAGTGGCAGGCCTTTGTTGACATCACGGAAGCCGATTGGGACCGGGTGCTCGACATCAATCTCAAAGGGCAGTTTCTTGCGGCGCGCGCGGTCGTGCCCGGAATGGTCAAGCGCCGCAGCGGCCGGATTATCAATCTCGGCTCCGTGACCTCGAAACAGGGCTATGCCAACGCGATTCCCTACTGCATTTCAAAATTTGGAACGATGGGTTTCACCCAGGGCCTCGCCAAGGAGCTCGCGTCTTTCGACATCACGGTCAACACCGTGTGCCCCGGTATCGTGATGACCCCGCTGCACGACGGCCTCGTCGAAGATATGGCCAAACAGCGCGGCGTCTCCTTCGATAAAGCCAAGGAAGACTTCGTCGCGTGGATTCCGCTGAACCGCCCGCAGGAGCCTGTGGATGTCGCCAACATGGTCGCTTATCTCGTTTCGGATTACGCGCGGAATTTGACCGGCGGCACATATCACGTCGACGGCGGCATGGTGATGGACTGAGCTCTCGGCATGGCGAGCCACTGCTCGCCTGCACGACCCTGGGGAAGCAATCATGACGACTTCGCGAACGGCATCTTGTGCGTGCGGACAACTGCGGGTGAGCGTCACCGGCGAACCGGCGCGCGTCGGAATTTGCAACTGCACGCAATGTCAACGACGGACCGGCGCGGCTTTCGCCGTCGGCGCGTTCTTTCCGAAAGGACAGATTTCAGCCGTTGAGGGCGCATACAAAACGTTCGGCCGCTCATCCGACTCTGGCCGCGACCTCGACTATCGCTTTTGTCCGGAATGCGGCTCGACCGTATTCTGGAATTTGGCTGCCGCGCCGGAGCTGACCGCTGTTGCGGTAGGGTGTTTCACGGATCCGGCGTTCCCGGCGCCCACGCGGGCCATCTGGGCGGCGCACAAGCTCCACTGGGTGGAATTTCCGCCGGGCGTGCCGGTTGCCGAAGGCCAGCCCGGTTAGAAGCTCGGCTGCAAATCGAAACTCCAGTGAGTACCAGGTGGAATCGTGACCAGCGCGCCAAAAATCGAAACCAAATACCACACCATGTGGATCGGCAATGTGCGGAATTTGTCCTTTCAGGATCAACTGAAGGCAACAGTTGCGGTCGGGCTCAACGAAATGAGCATGACGCCGCTCGACGTCGATCGGAACCGGGCGAGAGGAATCTCGCCGCGCGACATGCTGAAAATGGCCGGGGACGCTGGCGTCAGCCTTCCAATCCTCGATCCGATGGCGAGCTGGGCGCCGCATTGGCGCTCGGGAATATCCGACCCCGGCTTCATGGAGTTTCTGGGCTATTCGGGGCACGATTTCTTTCGCATTGCGGACGAGTTGGATGTTTCTGTTATGACGGTGATCGGTACCATGCAACCCGGTCTCGCGTCGGTGCCGGAGATTGCCGAGAGCTTCGGCGTGCTGGCCGATAGAGCCGCCGCGCACGGCCTGCGCTGCATCCTGGAATTCATCCCGATCTGGGGGATCAAAGACCTGGGGATGGCATGGCAAATCCTGCAAATCGCCGACCGCCCGAACACCGCGCTGGCGTTCGACTGCTGGCACTATATCCGCGGCGGCCGCGACGACGCTTTGTTGCGGTCCATTCCAGGAAACCGGATCGCCTATGTTCAGGTCACGGATGCCGAGGCTGAGCTACCGCCCGGGCGATCGCTGGAGCAAGATTGTTTGTTCAATCGGCTCCAGCCAGGGGAGGGCGGTCTGCCAATCAAGGAAATGCTCGACATTCTCCGCGACATCGGCGGGATAGAGCGAATAGGGCCGGAGGTCTTTTCGGCAAAGCTTGACGCATTGCCGGCCGAAGCGATTGCGCAAGAATTGCGCGAACCGTATTGGCGCGCACTAGCCCAATCCGGCATCAGCGGTCCGAATTACTGACATCACATAAATCGAGGAGGGTCTTTTGCCAGGACTTGTTGAGAAGAAGTCGATCATCGTGACTGGTGCCGGCAGCGGCATCGGTGAAGCGATCGCGCGGGATCTCGCGGCCCAGGGCGGGCGCGTTGCCATCGCCGACATCAACCTCGCTGCCGCCGAGCGAGTCGCCGCTGCAATACGCAAGGACGGTGGCGAGGCGATTGCGCTTCAGGTCGACGTTGTCGATCGGGCGAGCGTCGAGCGCATGATCGAGGCGGCGGTGAAGGCGTTCGGCCGTCTCGACGTGATGTTCAACAATGCCGGCGTCAGCAAGGCAGGCTTGTTTTTGGAAGCCACCGAGGCCGATTTTACCCGTATCATGAACATCAACGCACTCGGCGTCCTGATCGGCATGCAAGAAGCGGCAAAGCAAATGATCGCCCAGGGCGGCGGCGGCAAGATCATCAATACCGCCTCGATAGCCGGCAAGGTCGGCGAGAAGATCGCTACCATTTATTGCGCCAGCAAGGCCTGCGTCATTTCGCTGTCGCAGGCCGGGGCCGAGGCGCTGGGCGAGCACAACATCACGGTCAATTGCTTCAGCCCCGGCTTCGTCAAGACTCCACTATGGGACGGGCTGGACCAGGACCTGATAAAGGCCGGCTACCGCGACGAGCCGAACGCGGTTGAAGAACTCGCGCGGAACAAAGCGATCCTCAAGCGGGTATCGACGCCGGAAGACCTTGTTGGTGCGACGACGTTTCTTGCTTCCGACAGGTCCAACTACATGACCGGCCAGAACTTGATGGTCGAGGGCGGAGTGCGCATGGTGTAGCTGCCTCCGCGCTGCCGGGCGAGTTTAGGCCGCGCCGAGCATGACGTCACGCAGCCAGCAAAATGCCGGGTCGTAGGCGAAACGCGAGTGCCAGATCAAATATTCGGTGAATGACGGCATCTCGAACGCCGCCGCGAGCATCCGCAAGCCCGACCAGGCCGGCGCCGTTTCCATCATGCGGGCCGGCAGGATGCCGACCGAGGCGCTGCCGCGCACCAGCGCCGGAATGACGTTGAAATTCGGCACGGTGCGGACGCTACTGGCGCGATTGCGAAACTGGTTTGCCGCGCGGAGTTCGCTGGTCTGCATGATGACGCCGGCGAACTGCGCCATGACGTGCGGATATTCGAACAATTGCTCCAAGGTGACGATGCCGCGCAGCGGATGATCCTCGTCGACAATGCAGCAATAGGATTCGGAAAACAGCATATCCATGCGCAGTAATTGATCGGAAGCCGCCTCCGCCTGGCTCAATGGATTTCCGGTCACGCACAGATCGACGGTTCCGCCGCGCACCTGCTCCAGCGGCGAATTGATCGGCAGAATGTCGTAGCTCACATAAGGCGCTTGCTTTTCGACGCGGCGAAACACCGTCGAAAGATAGACCGTGGTACTGTAATCGGACGCCATGATGCGGAATTTGCGCCGATCCTTCCTGGGGTCGAACAGCGGTTTTGCCGAAATGGTCGAGTCGATCTGCAAAATCGTTTGCCGCACCGATATCGCCAGCGATTGAGCGAAGGGGGATAGATCGTAGCCGCGGCCGATGCGGACGAGCAGTTCGTCGTCAAATTGATCGCGCAGCCGGCGCAGGATTCCGCTCATCGTCGACTGGGTGACGTGCATCTTTTGCGCCGCGCGCGTCACGTTCTTCTCCGCCAACAGCGCGTCAAGCGATGCGAGCAGGTTCAGATCGAAATCCTTCATATTTTCCATACGCTTAACCGGCGCAGTCAAGTATCGAGCCCGCCGATAGTTCAAGTTGGAAAATGCGATTTGTCAATGCGGCGGCGCGCTGCGAGCGTCGCGGCAACCACGAAAGCGCATCAATAGCGCGAGGAGGAAAACGTGCCGGTGGCCGCCAAGACTGTGCCTTTTGCCTCAAAGCCTCAACGGACAGAATTCTCGGTGTTGCTCAGTCGCGCCCGCGAGTTGCAGCCGGCGGTGCGCGCCGCGGCGCGCGACACCGAGACCAACCGGCGGGTTTCCAAGAAGACCATGGATCTGTTGCGCGAGGCGGAACTGACCAAGCTGGTGCGACCGGCGCGTTTCGGCGGCTTCGAATACGGCACCAGTGAAATGGCACAGATTGCTTTCGAGCTCGGCCGTGCCTGCGGCAGCACCGGTTGGTGCGGTTCGCTGGCCATGTGTTACCAGTGGATGATGTCGTTCTTCACGCTCGAGGCACAGCAGGATGTCTTAGGCGACCCGGATAATCTCGTCGCCGGTTCTTATCAGCCGAGCAAAGAAGTCGAGATCGTCCCCGGCGGCATCAAGCTCGCCGGAGCGTGGCCCTATGCGAGCAATTGCGAAAACAGCCAATGGCTGATGCTCGGCGCCGGACTCCCCAACGCCAAAGGCCCGCCGGATGTCATGTGGTGTCTGGTGCCGATCGCCGACATGAAGGTCGATCAGGACACATGGTTCACCAGCGGTCTTCAGGGCACCGGAAGCAAGACCGTGCGCATCGAGCGACCGGTGTTTGTGCCCGAGCACCGCATGCTGCGATTTGCCGAGATCGTCGCCGGTACAGTTCCCGGCAAGCAGATCGAAGACAACGATATGAGCAAATTCGGCTTCACCACCTTCGGCCCGACCGCGTTGGTTTCGCCGGTGCTCGGCATGGCGCAAGGCGCGCTGGACTGCTTCATCGAAATGGCGAAGACGAAGGTGCGGGCCGCCCAGCCCGGCATGATCGTGCCGATGGCCGCCTCCCCGATGATTCAGAACAAGATCGGCGTCGCGTCGGCCACCGTCGAGTCGGCTTTCACGCTTCTCTTGAGCAGCGTCACCGCCGCCGAAGCCAAGGTGCGCAGCGACACACCGCTCACGAACGGCGAGCGCATCGCCATTCGCCGCAATCAGGGTTTTGCCGCAAAGCAATCGGTCTCCGTCGTCAACGATCTTTTCGCCAAGGAAGGCGCCGCTGGCAGCGATCTCGCCGCACCGTTGCAGCGCTTCTGGCGCGATGCGAACGCGGCCGCGCTGCATCTGTCTCTCGACTGGGAGCCGATCGCGGCGATGTACGGCCAGGAGCGGCTCGGGCTTGAGCCGGTCGGTCTCTACTAAGAGATTAAGAGCGACCGATGACCGATACGCAGCAACTGAGGAACGATGCCAAGCAGGCGCTGCGGCGCCTGGCGAGTTCGGTCAGCGTCATCACCTGCCGGCACGGCGGGCGCGATTTCGCTATGACGGCAACCGCGGTGAGTGCGCTGAGCATGGAGCCGCCATCCATGCTGGTGTGTGTTAACCGCTCGGCGACGTTTCACGGCGCGCTAAGTCAAGCGGATGCGTTCGCAATCAATGTGCTGAGCCGTGGTCACGTGGATATTTCGCGGCTGTGCAGCGGCGAGGCGAAAGGCGAAGGCCGGTTTGGCGTCGGCAGCTGGGACACCCGCGCCGCTGCCCCAGTTTTGGCCGACGCGCAGGCTGCCATCATTTGCCGCAAAGACATGGAACTGGAATACGGCACTCACACCGTTTTCATGGGTCTGATCCTGTCGATCTCGACCAACGGTGAGGTGGACCCGCTCATTTACGTCGACGGCCAATATACCGGGCGGGCCGCTTGAACACTGGCGACACGAGCAGCCGCCGTTCGGCAACGAGCGAATGGCTGATGAACACGGGCGGACGTTGACACGAGCGGGCGGAACGGCCGACCATGCAACAAATGTTTTGTTCGTCGGAGAGGAACGGCACGTTATGAGCGTGGACGCGCGTATTGCCGAACTCACGCAGAAGATGTGGAGGCGCAAGTTCTACGCGGTGCTTTCGCAGCCGTCGCCGACCCCGGAAAAGCTCAAGCCGCTGCTCCCGGAGCACCTTGAGTACATGATCTCGCTCGAGAGGCGCGGTCTGTTGTTCGCTTCCGGTCCGCTATCGGACGGTAAGGGCCCGCCGACCGGCGCCGGCCTGACTGTTTTGCGCGCGGCAGGGATTGAAGAAGCGCGCGCGCTTGCCGATGAAGATCCGCTTGTGCGCAACGGGTTGCGCAAATACGAACTCAAAGAATGGACGATCATGGAGGGTACGCTCGGGCTGCGGGTGAACCTCTCCGACCAGTCCGTCGAAGTAGCGTAAAGGAAAAGACATGGAGACGGTGGGCTTTGTCGGCGTCGGCAAGATCGGTATGCCGATCTCACAAAACCTCATCAAAAACGGCTACCGGGTCGTCGGCTATCGGCGCGGCTCGCTCGCCGAATTTGAAAAGATCGGCGGTGTGCCGGCGCGCTCGGCAGCCGATGTCGGCGCCCAGGCCAACATCGTTTTTTCCTGCCTGCCGTCGGATGAAGCGCTTCAGCAAGTCGTGCAGGGCGCCGACGGTCTCGTCAGCACGGCGCGGCCAGGACAAATCGTGGTCGAGCTCGGCTCCTATCCGGTGCCGGTCAAACAGCGCCAGATCGCGCCTTTGGCGGAAAAGGGCGCGGTGTTTATCGATGGCGAAGTGGCCGGCACCCCCGGCATGGTTGCGGCGCGCAAGGGTGTGGTTTTTCTCGCCGGCGATGCTGACGCGTGCAAGAAGCTCGAACCCGTTGTCGCCGGCTTTGCCGATTCATGCATCTACTTCGGCGCGTTCGGCGCGGCGAGCCGGGTCAAGCTCATCAACAATCTTCTGGTGGCGATCCATATCGCCGCCACCGCCGAGGCGATGGCGCTCGGCGTCAAGGCTGGCGTCGACGTTGATCTGATGATCAAGGCGATCGCCAGCGGCAGCGGCGGGTCGACCCAGTTCGGTATCCGCGCGCCGTGGATGGCGGAGCGGCGCTTCAAGCCGCTGCAAGGTCCAATCCCGGGATTGCAGCACTACATCGAGATGATCGGCGAGTTTGCTGATAGCGTCGGCGTGGCGACGCCGCTTCTCGATCGGACCGCGGAGCTGTTCGAGCGCTTCGTCGCCATGGGGCTTTCCGATTGTGACGGCGCGGCCATGATCGACGTCATCGGCTCGTTGCCGCGAACGCAGCACAAAGATCCGCAATCGCGATCGTAGACCAAGCTGAACACGGGCTTCTCAAGCAAGATAAACGACGTCTGGAGGGCAATATGGAATTCGGCTACTTCACGCTGAGCGATAATCACTACGAAAACAATGAACGCTCATCCAACCAGTTCGTCGCCGACATTACCGCTGAAGCTTTGTACGCCGACAAGCTCGGGATGAACTCCGCATGGATCGGCGAGCATCACTTCAATTCGCTCGGCGTCTTGTCCTGCCCGGACCTCGTGCTTGCCTATGTGGCCGCCAACACGACGCGCATCCGGCTCGCGCCTGCGGTCACGGTTTTGCCGCTGCATCATCCGATCCGCGTGGCCGAGCAGTGGGCCACGCTCGATCTTCTCTCGAACGGCCGCGTCGATTTCGCGGTCGGCCGCGGTTACGACCGGCGTGAATACCTGCCGTTCCACGTTTCATTCGAGGACAACCAGGGGATTTTCGAAGAGGGCCTCGAGCTGGTGCGTGAGTTGTGGCGCGCGGAAGACCGCATTTCGCATCACGGCAAACATTATTCGTTCGACGATGTCCGCATCACGCCGAAACCGATCCAGCAGCCAATCCCGACTTACGTCGGCTCGTTTTCGAAGCCCTCGATCGAACTTGCCGCCCGTCTTGGCTGCGGCCTGGTGGTGGCGCCATTCGCCGCGGCGATCAGTTACGGCGGTTTGAAACAGGTCGCCGACCTCTATCACGAGAGTTGCGCCAAGCATGGGCAAAAGCCCGGCCGGCTGATGTGCAGCTATTTCACTCATTTCGCCGATAACAAGCAGCAAGAGGATGCGCAGCGCGCGCGCCAGATCCGCTATTATAAAGAGTGCGTGATTCCGGCGTTTCCCGGCGATCCGAAATCGGCGCCGCCGAGCTACCGCTATTTCATTGACATGGTCGAGCGCCTGAACAAGGTAAAGCCCGAAGATCTGACCGAAAACTCGGTGCTGATCGGCTCGCCGGCGCGGATGATCGAGACCTTGAAAAAGGTCGAGGGCGCCGGCTTCTCGGAGGTTATTCTGTACTTCAACGTCGGACTAAAACCTCATAATCAGGTCAAGGAGGAAATGGCCCGGTTCATGAGCGAAGTCGCTCCAGCCTTTGCCGATACGCGGAAACAGGCTGCTTAGGATTCTCACACAATTACATCCCTGCCGTTTTTGCGAACGGACAGGGGCCGGAAAGATCAAATAGGAGGATAGGCATGATCCGCGTCACCAAAATCGCTCACGCCACTTACGAAACGCCCGATCTCGACCAGCAAATAGAATACTACACGGACGTTATGGGGCTTTCGCTGGTCGCCAAAGAAAAGGACGCGGCGTATCTGGCTTCGACGGTAGATCACCACTCCATCGTGTTGCGCCGCGGCTCGAAAGCGCAATGCGTGCGACTGGGCTTCCAGATTCCGATGGACGCCGACCTCGATGCCTTCGACAAGCAGGTGTCCGCCCACGGCGTCAAAACCGCGCGCAAGAAAGACCCTGAGCCGTCAATCTCCGAAGCGGTGGCTTTCGAAGATGCGAAAGGCACCGTTATGGAGGTATTCAAACGTGCCGCCTTTTCTCATCAGAAATTTCAGCAAAAAGGCATCGTGCCTTTCAAGCTCGGCCACGTCGCTTTCCACTGCGAAGACGTCAAGAAGGTCACGAAGTTTTATGTCGACGTTTTGGGCTTTCGCGAATCCGACTGGATGGGTGACTTCTTCTCGTTCCTGCGTTGCGGTCCGGATCATCACACCATCAATCTGATGGGAACGGGGTCGAACCGCCACTTCCACACCGCGTTCGAGCTGCGCGACTGGAGTCACATGCACGACGCCTGCGATTTTCTTAGCCTGCGCGGCTTCAAGCTGCTTTGGGGGCCGGGCCGCCACGGCATCGGCCATAATCTGTTCGCCTATCATCGCGCGCCTAACGGGCTCATTACCGAGACGTTCGCTGAACTCGATCGCATGAACGAGGAACTCGGCTACTTTGAGCCGCGGCCCTGGCACCGCGACAATCCGCAAAAGCCCAAAGTTTGGGAAAAGGATCCGTCGGCGTCCAATCTCTGGGGCATCATGCCGCCCGACGAGATGATGCAGTAGTGCTCGGCCGAGCCGATCGAACCGCCGGCGAGTGGGGAGGGACCATGCTCGTCATTCTGCGCGCCGCCGTCGCGATCGCCGCGGTACTTGTCGTCGTCGCGTCGGCGAAAGCCGCGGAGCCGATGAAAATCGGCTTTAGCATGGCCATGACCGGCGGCGTGGCCCAGAACGGCAAGCAGCTTCTGATCGCGCTCGAGCTTTGGCGCCACGATGTCAACGCCAAGGGCGGCTTGCTCGGCCGGCCGGTCGAGTTCGTCTATTACGACGATCAGAGCAATCCATCGAACGTGCCCGGCATCTACACCAAGCTGATCAACATCGATAAGGTCGATTTGTTGCTCGGCCCGTACGCGACCAACATGGTAGCGGCGGCGATGCCGGTGATCATGGAAAACAACAAGCTCACCGTCGGGCTAATGGCGGTGAGCATCAACCGGCACTTCAATTATCCGAAATACTTTTCCATGCTGTCGGTCGGTCCCAATGGCGTGCGGGCGTTTTCCGAGGGCTTTTTCGCTCTCGCCGCGGAACAGAAGCCGAAGCCCAGGACCGTGGCGATCCTCTCGGCGGATGCCGAATTCGCGCGCACCTCGGCCGATGGCGCGCGGCAGAACGCCACCGCCGCTGGCTTCGAGATTATCTACGACAAGAGCTATCCGCCCTCGACCACGGATTTCGCGCCGACGGTGCATGCGCTACAGGCGACAAACCCCGACCTCGTCTTTGTCGCGGCTTATCCGCCGGATACTGTCGGCATCGTACGCGCCGCGAACGAGATCGGCTTAAACCCAAAGATGTTCGGCGGGACCATGATTGGGTTGCTCATTACGCCGATCAAGATGCAGCTCGCGGCCATGATGAACGGTCTGGTCATCATGGAAAGTTACGTTCCGAGCTTCAGCTTCCCCGGAGCAGCCGATCTTATCAAGCGTTATCGGGAGGCCGCGGCGGGCGAAAAGATCGATCCGCTCGGCTACGGTTTCGTGCCGTTCGGCTACGCTGCCGGCGAAGTGCTGGCGCAGGCGGTGGAGGCAACAAAAAGCCTCGATGCCGACAAGCTTGCGGCCTACATGCACAGCCACAAATTCGAAACTGTCGTCGGAGAGATCGAGTACGGAGCGGATGGCGAATGGACGCGCGGCCGCACCTTGTACACGCAGTTTCAACATGTCGTGCCGAACGATATCGAGCAATTTGCCACCGGCAAAGCGCAGCCGGTGCTTTGGCCGCCGCAATACAAGACCGGCGAGATGATTTTTCCTTACGCGGACGCGCGAAAGTAAGACGGCTTTCCGTTACTCGTTTTTGCCGCCGATCTGCTTGAGCTTGGCGAAGACCGCCTCGACGCTGAGTTCGTCCTTTTTCTCGGGAGCCGCGGGCTCCTCCGGTTCTTCCTTCGGCGCGGTGGTGACAGCCGCTGGCAAGAGCGTAGCGCCTTGCGCTTCAACGGGCGCCGGCTTCTCTTTCGCGGCGCGCTGAACCTCCAGGTCGAGATCAATCTGCGAGCACAACCCCAGCGTCACCGGATCGAGTGGCGTCAGGCTCGCGGAATTCCAATGGGTGCGCTCGCGGATGGCCTGGATGGTCGATTTCGTGGTGCCGACCAGGCGCATGATCTGGCTGTCCTTGAGCTCAGGATGGTTGCGCACCAGCCAGAGAATGGCGTTGGGCCGGTCCTGGCGGCGCGACACCGGCGTATAGCGCGGTCCCTTCTTTTGCTGTGCCTGCGGCAGCCTGACCTTCGGGTCGGCGATGTGCAGCTGGTGTGCGGGATTAGCCTCCGCCTCGGCGATTTCCTCGCGCGTAAGTTGCCCGGTCTGGATTGGATCGAGGCCCTTGATGCCCTGCGCTGCGTCACCGTCGGCGATCGCCTTCACTTCCAGCGGATGCAGGCTGCAGAACTGCGCGATCTGGTCGAACGACAGCGAGGTGTTTTCGACCAGCCACACCGCCGTCGCTTTGGGCATCAGGGGCGCGATCGCCATGGGTGAATCTCCTCTGCGCTCCGCCCGCCCTTCCGGGCGGAGCCGTTTAGTCATCGTCGATGACTGAAAAGCAAAGCGAATATAGGCTTCTGGTCCCATCCACGCAACCGCCCGCGCTGGCCTCGATCTCGCCGGCTCTTTGCCTGTGGCGGTATCGCGGACGGAGGGCCTGATGCCGAATGTCACTTTTGAGGCCGAGCCGGCTGCGCTTTCTGTTGATCCCGATCGCGCCGCCCCGGTTATCATCCTGCAGCGCGACTTTCTTGAACCGGGCGGCTTTGGTCAGGCGCTGGGCAACGATGTGTCCATGCACGGGAGTCGGTCGGCGTCGCTGTCTCGCCGACGGCGGGGAGGGGCGATCTATATTTGGGCGACTTTTCTCTGCTCCGCAGCTTGGCAGGGATCGCGCGCTGACTACTGCCGGCAGTGGCGCCGGTTGCGTCGGTTCCTGCCCTCCGGGACACGCCGCGAGCGCCGGTTTGATTTATACTGTGCCGGTAATGGTAGAGGCTCGCAGCGCTTGACCGATCACGTCGATTCTGTCCGTCCGCCGGCCTCTGATGCCGGCGCTACTTCGCAC
>DASXDP010000031.1:0-9118 GCA_036490575.1 Xanthobacteraceae bacterium | reverse complement strand
GAGAACGTCGACGACGGCTGTGCTGTATTGCGTGGTCGTGCCGTTGGCGAAGAACAGCCGCGGGTTTTTCCTCACCAGCTGCGCGCCCAGGTCAGTGACACAAGCGACGGCAAGCTGCGGATAGCCGAGCTTGGCGAATGTCGGCACCGCCGCGATGTTGAAGCCGGTGCTGTAAAGGCCGACAATCCAATCAGCCTTGTCGACGCTGGCAAGCCGCTCAATCGCCTTGATGGCCTCGGGCGGCTGCGTGCGGTCGTCGTACTCGATCAGCTCGACCTTGCGCTGGCCGCTCTTGAGCTTGAGACCGCCTGCCTCGTTCACCTGGTGAGCCCATAACCGCCACGGAGGGAAAAACGTGGCCGCGGCACCCGGCGCCAGCGGGCCGGTTTTCGCGCCCACCACGCCGACTTTCACCGTGCCGGTTTCCGCGCGCGCGGTCCGGACGAATGGAGCGGCCAGCGCCGCCGCGCCGGCATATTTCAGCAATTCGCGTCGTTGCATGAAAACCTCCCCAATGGCTTTTTCGCCGATGCCATATAGCGTGGCGCGGGGGAGCGGTATGTCGTCAGAACTCAGGACAATCCGCGTTCGGTGGACCGTCCTAAGCATTTAGGACAGACTTGGTGAAAGCCACACGCAAGGATGCCGATGCCCAAGCCAGACGAAAATAAATTCGGGAGGAAGCGGTGAGTGCGGCTGCGGGAACAATGCCGAGTGTCGCGACGCTGCGCATCGGCGGCGGCGCCGTCGGCTTCAACTGGTTGCCGGTGATCGTCGCCGAGCGTCAAGGCATGTTTGCGCGGCGCAATCTCGCCGTCGACATCAAGCGCCTCGGTGCTGTCGACAAGGTGACCGCCGCGGTCAAGAGCGGCGAACTCGACCTTGCGATCACACCGCCCGAAGGCGCGATCCGCGATTGCGCAGGCGGCGGCAATCTGCGGATCATCGCCGGCAACGTGAACCGGTTGCCGCTGTCGCTCATTGCCAATCCGCGCATTCGCCGCATTGAAGAGCTGCGGGGCGCGCGGCTCGGCACTTCCTCGCTCACCGAAGGCACCGCGCTCTACACGATGGAAGTGCTGCGCCAGCACGGGCTGAATTATCCCGGTGACTATGAATTTGCTGTCGTGGGCGTCCATCCGGCGCGCTGGAAAGCGCTGCAGGAAGGGACCATCGACGCGGCGGTGCAGCTCATTCCGCTGAATTTTGTCGGCGAGGATGCGGGCTATAGCAATCTGGGCGAGGTAACCGACTACATCCCGGAGATCGTGTTCACGGCCCTGATAGTCGATCGCATGGCGGCCGAGCAGCGCCGCGACCAGATCGTTGCTTTTCTCGCCGCGGTGATGGAGGCAACGCGCTGGGTCTACGATCCTGCCAATGATGAGACCCTTCTCGCATTGACCAAAGAGCTGACGCAAGCCGAGGGCAAGTACGGCCGGCAAGCGCTCGATTACATGCGCGAGAAACGCGTCTTCGTCACGGACTTGTCCATTCCCGATGTTGCTTTCGCAAAATCCATCGAGCTGATGCAGAAAGCCGGCCTCGCCGACGCGCAGCTCGCGGCAGGCGCAAAAGCCGTGCTCGACGACGGCTTTCGCGCTGCCGCGTTAAAAGCGCGCTGAGCAATGGCTGCTTTTCCTTTCGATCTGGCTCTCGATGCACGAACCGCGGTACGCATCGTTTGTGGCGCATTCTTTCTGCCTCACACCGTCGCCAAGCTCCGCAACATCGACCGCGCCTCGATCCTGTTCGACAAGGTCGGCTTCCGGCCGCCGCGTCCGTTCGTCCTGCTCACGACGGCCATGGAGCTTGTGGCAGCGTTCGGTTTGATTTCCGGCTTATATCCGCGCGTCGCCTCGGTCGTGGCGGCAATTGTGCTTCTGGGCGCGGCTTACGCCATCGGCCGCAACCATGGCCTGATGTGGCGATGGCAACATCCGGGTGTCGAATACATGCTGTTTTGGGCCATCGTCTGCCTATTCGTCGGCTTTCTGCCGTAAACCCGGGCAGCACGAATGTGGTTGCTCGGTTAGTCGTAAATTCATGAGCCAAGAAGCCAGCAAACCGGCCCCATGGCAGTGGGAGGAAAGCGCCAATGATCGTCGTTTCTCCGGCGTGCTCTGACGAGCGTTTGAATCTCGGGACGGGAGACGCCTGCGAGGTCGTCAATTCGATCGGGACGCAATCGTATGGCGACGTTTGCTTTGCCATGCTCGAACGGGCGCTGAATGTGGAGCATTGGGCGCTGTTTCGCTTCCGCTCGGGCAGCCCATTAAAATGCGTGGCGACAGCGAGCAAGCGCGACAAAGCGGCCGCCAAGCAAAACTGCGATCGGTTTGTCGGGCGATGTTACAGCGTCGACCCTTCGGTGAAGGTCGCCAGCACGCGGCTTTCCGCGCCGACACTGACAAAGCTGGCGATTGACGACATCGAAGACCCCCAGTACCGGCATTGCTTCGAGTTGACGCACGTCCAGGAGCGCGTGAGCCTGTTTTCGTGGATCGGCCGCGATCTGTATCAGCTCAGCGCATTTCGCGGTCCGCGCAAGGCGTCGTTTTCCGTGCTTGAGATGAATCACTTTGCCGCGCTCGCCAAGCTGCTGCTGGCGACGGCGCAAAAGCACGAGATATTGCTCGATCCGCAAACGGGCTTTCCGCGACATTTGAACGTCGAGGGCATTGAGCGGCTTCTTAAGTTGCGATCGCCTGAACTCAGCACGCGCGAATGCGAGGTTTGCGCCCGCGCGGTGGCCGGCAAGACCATCGAGGGGACGTCGCTCGAGCTCGATATCAGGCGGACAAGCGTTATCACCTATCGGCAGCGCGCCTATCAGAAGCTCGGTATCTCTCGGACCAACGAGCTCGTCGCGCTTTTGAGCAATCTGCACGCCGAGCGCTCTTTGGCGTCCTAACGGTCGCTTCACCTTTGGAGCCATGCTCGCCTCCGTCGCCCCGATCGCAAAATGCCCGCTTTTGCGCATGGTTGCGGATCGTTAACCATCAACCTTAATCAGAGACTCACCAAACCCCATTAGTCATGCCATTTGGGCGCATGGGTTGGGCAGGGCAGTGTTCGCAGAACGGCTTATCCGCAAGCGCTTCGCGCGGTTGGCACTGGCGGCGCTACTCATCGGAATGGCGGGCTGGGCGTTTTTCCCCTACGTCACCCATCGCGTCGCCGCATCGGCGTTCGTCAACTCGGAGCTAGTGCGGGTCACGGCGCCATTCGCCGGCAAGCTGACCAATGCGCTGCCGCGGCAGGGCGACTTCATCGGCAGCGCAAGATCGGTGAATTTGATCGAGGCTTTGTCGCCGGACCGGCGTCACCTGTTCGATCTTCAGCTGCAACTGGCGCTGGCGAAGAAGACCAGCGAACTCGCCCAACAGCACCTGAAGGAAATCGCGTCGCTCGATGCCGAGTTGGCCAAGCGTACCGAGACTTACCGGGTCGCCATTGTGAACCAGATCTCTCACGAGGGCCTGGAGGCTGAAGCCGAGCGGGCCGGATGCCTCGAGGAGGTAAAGCACCGCGACGACGTCGGCCTGCGCATGGACACGTTGACCGAATCCGGATTGGCCTCGGAAATCCGTGCCGCTGAAGCGCACGCTACCGCACGCGCAGCCTCGACCCGTTGCGCGGTTGCGGCCGCGCGCGGCGACCGGATCAAGGTGGAGCTCGACGCCGCACGCAATGGCGTGTTCCTGCGCAACGGCATCAGCGATGTGCCGTATTCACAGCAGCAGCGCGAGCATCTGATGCTCCGCCGGCAGGAGCTGCAAACCCAGGCCTTGCAGGAATCGGCGCGGTCCACGCAACTCGCCGCCGACATTGCGGCCGAGCGTGAGCGCATCGAGCAGCTCGACAACTACCGGCCGTCGCTGCCGGCGGGCTATGTGGTGTGGTCGACAACAGCAAGCCCGGGTTCGGCCGTGACCGAAGGGCAGACGATACTCGATCTTGCCGATTGCGAGCACCGTTTTGTCGCCGTCGACCTTCCGGAGCGCGACTTCGAGCAGATCAAGACCGGCGATGTCGCCGCAGTCCGCCTGGTCGGCGGCAACGAGTGGCGCGAGGGCCGGGTGCGGCAAATACGCGGCTCCGCGGCGCGGGCCGACGATCGCCTGTTTGCGGCGCAAATTCCGAGTCCGGGCCCGGCGACGATTACAGTAGAGGTATCGCTGGCCCCTGACATCGCGCGCAACGACGGCGCGAATTTTTGCGGTATTGGGCGGCTCGCCGAGGTGCGTTTTCCGCGACCGCTGTTCGACGTTGGCAGGTTCGCCAAGGTCGGATGGCACTGGCTGACGGGCACGGCACACGCTCAAACCGCAGCGAGCGCCGCGTCGGGCGGCTGACGTGGATTCCGACACGGTAACGATTTTCCAGCTTCTGGCGCCGACCGTATTCGTCGCGGGCGCCATCTACACGCTAGGGCCGACGCTGCCGATCCAGCGGACCTGGGCGCGCGTTTTCATATTCTGCGCCGTATGGCTCATTGTCGGGCGCTACCAGGCCTGGCGGCTGTTCGTGACCGTCCTGCCGGCGCACGGTGCTTGGTACGAGATCGCCTGGGTATGGTTCTGTTACCTCGTGGAGCTGTTCGCAACCGGCGACGCGATAATCCTCTACCTGACGTTCTTGCGCGGCACCGACCGGAGGGCTGAAGCCGATGTCCACGAGGCACGCTTGCGCGCCACGCCGCCGTCGGACCTTCCCGGCGTTGATATCTACATTCCGACCTACAACGAGCCGATGGACGTGCTGGAAAAGACCATTACCGGCGCGCTGTGCATCGACTACCCAAACTTCCAGGTCTGGGTGCTCGACGACGGCCGCCGGCCGTGGCTGAAAGAGTTCTGCCGCGACAAGGGCGTCGGCTATCTCACGCGGCCCGACAATGCCCACGCCAAGGCCGGCAACATCAACCACGCGCTCACCAAAACGAACGCGCCGTACGTGGCTATCTTCGACGCCGATTTCATTCCGCAGCAGAACTTCCTGATGCGGACCATGGGTTTCTTCGTCGATCCGAAGATCGGCATCGTGCAAACCCCGCACGCCTTCTACAACAGCGATCCGATGCAGACCAATCTGGCGCTGCGCAAGACGCTGCCGGACGATCAGCGGTTCTTTTTTGAGGCGATCATGCCCAGCCGCGACGGCTGGGACGCCGCGTTCTGCTGCGGCTCCAATTCGGTCACGCGGCGGACGGCGTTGCGCACGGTCGGTGATGCGCTGCCGACCGGCTCGATCACCGAGGACATGCTGCTCACGCTGGTCCTGCTGCGCCAGGGCTACATCACCCGCTATCTGTGCGAGCGACTAGCTTTCGGCCTTGCGCCGGAAAATATCGAAGCTTTTTTTGTGCAGCGGCAGCGTTGGGCGCGCGGCGGCACGCAAATCATGTTCTTGCCGGAAGGTCCGCTTGGCCCGGGTCTCAGCTTCATACACCGGCTCATGTTCCTGCCGTCGCATTGGCTGTCGCAGAGCTGCACCACGACGCTCACGGTCGTTACGCCCTTGGTCTTTCTGTTGACCGGCCTGACGCCGCTATTCAACGTCACCGCCGATTCTGTTCTGGACTACATCGTTCCGATGATCCTGGCGCTCATCGGCGGCCTCCAAGTACTCGCGCCCGGCAAATATTTCCCGTTCGCGTCACAGGTACTCGGCAGTTTTCAAAGCTTCAAGATTTTGCCGACAGTGCTCTTGACCCTGATCAAGCCCTTCGGACACGCGTTCAAAGTCACGCCCAAGGGCCGCGGCGCCAGGCGCTCAAGCTACGAGCGCGGAATTTTCTGGTCTGCCGCCTTCCTGATCTTCATGACGGTCGGGGGATTGGTCCTTAATTCGATGCCCGAAACACGCGTCATCGATACGGCGTCGCTGCTTCCGGTGATGGCGATCTGGGGCGTCATCAATGTGGTCACGCTTTTTCTGGTGTGCATGCTGTCGCTGCAGGCGCCCGCGATGCGATCCGAAGAGCGCTTTGCGATTGACGATGCAGTCGGCTTATTCGGCGCGAGCGGGAACGTTTCAACCGGCCGCATTCACGACATTTCGTTGTCAGGCGTCGCGATCAGTGTCGATGCCGACGCCGAGATCGTCACACAAGCCGGCGAATACGCTCGGGTGTTCATCAGGGAAGTGGGGTTCGTGCCAGGTCGGGTCGTCCGGCAGAACGGCAGGTTCCTCGCTCTCCAATTCGACTTGCCGCAATCCATCGAGCGCGACTTGCTGATCAGCAAGCTTTTCACCTTGGGGCTCAACACCACCGCCGACGTGAGCGCCGCCTCGTCGGCGGCTACCCTTGCCATCCTCGGCAGCATCCTCAAGGTTCGCTCGCCTTACGTTCGCGCGGAGACGGACGACGCAGCCCCGGCACCGCCGGCCCAGAAACTGGCGGCGGAAAGCCTGGTCCTTGTGCCAACCGGCCAAAGGCGGCGGTTGGCCGAAATCGGCGCGCAGCGGCGCGACTTCGCCGCCTAGGCCGGCATCAAGCGTCGTTGCCGATCGGGTCGCCCGGCGCGCCACCGCGTACCACGATCCCGCCGTCGATGGTGAGCATGGCGCCGGAAATGTACGAGGCGCGATCCGAGGCAAGAAAGGCGACGACGCCTGAGATTTCGTCGACCCGCGCCGGCCGCCCGTAAGCCATGTTGCGAAAATAGCGGCGGCGCCATTCGTCGCGATCCTGCGGCGCGACTTTGTCCTCTTCGATTTTGCGAAGATAAGACATTCGGGTTGTATCGACGGGCCCTGGATTGACACCGCAGACCCGCACACCATAGCGCACGCTGGCCCCGCCCAATGCGTGCGTAAAACTTATCAATGCCGCGTTGGCCGGGGCCCCGCAAATGTAACCGGCGTTGGTCATCTGGCCGCCGGCGCCGACCACGTTGACGATCACGCCGCTGCGGCGCGCGCACATTTCCTGATAAACGATACGCGTGACCCCGATATAGCCGAACAGTTTGAGGTCCCAGGCCTCGCGCCAGGCGTCTTCGCTGACCTGATCGAGCGTGCCGCCGGGAATTGCACCTGCGTTATTGACCAGGATATCGGCAGCCGCGCAGCGATGTGCGAAAGCATCGCGTCCATCGCGCTTCGACAGGTCGATCGCCTCGGTCGTCACTTTGACGCCGAAGCGGGACGCGAGATCGTCGGCGGCGCGCTGCAATTCGTCGCGATTGCGTGCGGCGAGCGTCAGGTTGACGCCCTCGCGCGCCAGTTCTTCGGCAATGGCAAGACCGATGCCTTTGCTGGCGCCGGTGATGGCCGCCGATTTTCCTCGCAGATGTAATTCCATGATGACCCCGTTATTAATCGCCGCAGCAAAATGGCTTAGTAGCGCGGAAAGGGCGACAAGGCTAAAGGATGTGGCCGGCGGCGCAAAGGTTCTGTCCTTGGCGTCTTACGTATTCGCTGTGCTATGCGCCACGGCCAAGCACACAGATTTTCGGGGATTCAAAATCATGGAAGGCCAAACTCCAACCATCGCGGTCGTCGGCGGCACTGGTGCGGAAGGAAGCGCGATTGCGCTTCGTCTCGCTCATGCCGGCTATCGCGTGACCATCGGTACGCGCGACGCTGCAAAAGGCGACCGGGTGAAAGACAAACTCAATAAAATCCTAGGTGCGGAAGCCATTGCATTTTCGGGTAACGCCGAAGCGGCGAAGGCGGCCGATATTGTCATCCTGACGGTGCCGTACGCCGCGCAAAAGCCGATGGTGCAGGAAATGGCAGCCGCGCTTGAGGGCAAGATACTGATTGACGCAACCGCGCCGCTGGTGCCGCCAAAAGTCAGCAACGTCCAGCTTCCGCCGGGTGGATCGGCCGTCGCCGAAATCCAGCGCATGTTGGGCGACAAGGTGCGCGTGGTCTCGGCGTTTCAAAACGTCGCGGCGCACAAACTTCGGCAGCTTGACGCCGACGTCGCGTGTGACGTCCTGGTATGTGGCGATGACCCGGCCGCCAGGAGCGCCGCGTGCGAACTCATCGGCCGGATGGGATTGCGCGCTCTCGAGGCGGGTCCGATCGCCAATTCCGCCGCGGCCGAGGCGCTGACGTCGCTGCTCATATTTTTCAACCGCAAATACAAGGCCTCCGGTTCCGGCATTCGCATCACAGGATTGGATGAGGGCGGAGCCAAACCGGCTGGGCCAACCGCGGCCCGCTGATGTCCTCAGCTCTCAGGACAGACAGCAAAACGCGGCGTTGAAAATACTCGCCGGAGGATCGGGGTGATCTCAAAGACTGTTGCGGCCAATTAGGCGCCCATCCCATACGCGGAGCAAAGAATGCGAAAGCGCACCAAGCCGCCGTTTCGCGCGGACCATGTCGGAAGCCTGCTGCGTCCCCAAAAACTGCTCGAGGCGCGCAGCAAATTCGACAAAGGCGAGATTTCCGCGGCCCAATTGCGCGGCGTCGAGGATGACGCTATTCGGCATGCCGTCAAGCGGCAGGAGGAGGTGGGCCTGAAGGTCATCACCGACGGCGAATTTCGCCGCCGGTCGTGGCACATGGACTTCATTTGCCGCATCGGCGGGGTGACATCGGCCGGCACGCAGCTGCGGCCGTTCTACAACGAGACAGGTTCGGTGAAGAATGAAATAGATCTGCCGAAGGTGGTCGGAAAGCTCAACCTCGGCGAGCCGATCTTCGCCGAAGATTTCAAGTTCGTGCAGTCCATCACCAAGGCAACGCCGAAACTTTCTATTCCGTCGCCCAGCATGTTGCACGGGCTCGGCGCCATCGAGGACAAAAGCATTTACGGAAGACCGGAGGAGTTCTGGGCCGATCTGGTCAAGGTCTACAACGATGAGCTATCGGCCTTGAGCCGCATCGGCTGCACGTACTTGCAGATCGACGATACGATGTTCGCGACCCTGAGCGATCCGTCTTTCCAGAAGAAACTCAATCCGAATGCGCACGGGCACGATCAGCTGTATAAGACTTATATCCGGCTGGTGAATGATGCGGTCGCGCAGCGGCCCGCGGGAATGACGCTGTGCGTCCACACTTGCCGTGGCAATCATCGTTCCGCGTGGGTCGCCGCCGGCGGTTATGACCCGGTGGCCGAGGCGGTGTTTAACGACCTCGACGTCGACGGCTT
>DASXDP010000030.1:0-3978 GCA_036490575.1 Xanthobacteraceae bacterium | reverse complement strand
CACGGCCGTCAATATCCGCTCGGCATCGGCGGCATCAGCTATGGGTTCACCTTCGGCGCATCCGAGACCCGCTTCCGCGGCGTCGTGAGCCACATTCGCAGCCCGGGCGATGTCGCCGGCGTCTATGCGGCGGGCAATGTGGGCGCCGCCGTCGGGCGCGGCGCACAGGCCATCGTGCTGACCAACCCCAAGGGCGCCGTGCTGACGCTGACCGGCAATTCGGTCGGCGCCATCGTCAGCGCCGACCTCAACGGGTTAGTGATCACGGTGAGATAAGCCGACACGCTGCTCGGCTTTATCACCCTCGATTCCGCTTTATTCCGTCGGACCCTATGCTAGCCCCGCACAGGGCCCGACCGTGCGCGTCCGGGATCGGGCGACCTGAGAACCGAGTCATGTCTGTTCTCAAAGCCTCTGTTTTCGAGGCCTGTAGCAGTCTGTCGCCGACATATTGAAAAGCGTATGATACGCGTTCCACCATCGACCCCTCGCACGGAGTATTCGGCATGAAGAAGCGAAAGCCGGCTGCCACCAAAAAGCGCCGCACATCATCAAAGGTGTCTCACCCCGGCATGATGGGCGATGGCACCGAGGAGCAGAACCTCGGTGAACGCGGCAACCCGGCGGCGCGAATCAAGAAAAAGGAAGTGGTCGCTGCCTTCGGCAAGAAAAAGAAGCGGAAAAAATAAGCCGCGGCGTCGCAACTAGCCCGCGGCGTGCAGCGGCGTCTCCTGATTGGCCGCGGTCGCTGGGCCATGATGTGGAGTCCGCCGCAGAATTGCGGGAGACCTCATGGGCAGCCAGTTGCAGGGCAAGATCGCGATCGTCACCGGCGCCAGCAACGGCATCGGCCGCGGCATTGCCGAAACGTTCGCCGCCGAGGGCGCAAAGACCGTGCTGGTGGCGCGGCGCAAGGAGCTGCTTGACGAAGTCGCCACCGGCATCAAAGTGCGCGGCGGCGAGGCACTCTCGGTCGTGGCCGATCTCACGCGCGAAGATGCCGTCACCGCCCTGTTCGCCACGGTGGCGAAAACCTGGCGCCGCCTCGACGTGCTGGTGAACAATGCCGGCATCGCCACCCACCGCAATACCGAAGACATTACGCTCGACTACTGGCGCGAGGCGCTCGACATCAACATCACCGCAGCGTTTTTATGCGCACGCGAGGCGATCCGCATGATGAAGGCGCAAGAGCCGAAAGGCGGCCGCATCATCAACATCGGCAGCGTTTCGGCGAAGACGCCGCGGCCGGATTCGCTGCCCTACACCGTGACCAAATTCGGCCTGCAGGGCATGACCCACCAGCTCACCATGGACGGCCGCAAGCACAACATCGTCGCCTCGATCCTCCATCCTGGCGCGACGCTGTCATCGTTCACCACCCGCCACGGCCGCGCCAAGGCCGGCCCCGGCGACACGCCGGAAGATTACGTGATGACCGCCGAGGACGTCGCCAAGGTCGCCGTGCTGATGGCGTCGCTGCCGCCGGAGGTGAACCTCTACGAGGCGACGATCCTGCCGAACCACATGCGCTCGTTTATTGGGCGGGGGTGACGTCTTCGTGGCCCGCGGATGAAGAAGAATTCGCCGCTCCCCTCAGGTGACGGCCATCCGGCGCTGTGCTCAGGTCATCGAGCTCATCAATCAACGTAGCACTGTACGGGCGCTGATGGCAATTTGGTCGCTCCATTGTCAGCGCAGACTTGAGCGACCCAGATTTCCTTCAATCCGGGTTACACTTGCTAAGTTCTGGCCGTTATTTCGAAAATACGGCGCTCAGCATTATCAAAGAAATTTACGCACTCCGCCGAGGCCTCCAATAGCTCTCTTTTTGCTTGATTGAATTGAATTGTGATCCGAGGGAGATTTTGAGCAGCGCCAATAAAAGCAACTGTCGCGTTCCGAGCAACCGAAAATGTTGGCAGTACACGTTCAGCGTCACGTAAAAATGCACCAAGGTCTTTTTCGTAACGCTCTGTGTCCATCATCTCCTTTTCCAAAGCCGCGCCCGTAATGGTGGAATCCGCAAATTCGTCGAAACTTTCACGCGCCGAATTTGCTTCTCGTTTCAATTCTACTGCCTTATTCTTGAGGAACGATGCAAATTCATTCACAATTCTCTTCTTCTCGCTAGCCGGCAAGCTTATCGATTGTTCAAATACCAATGCTTGCTTGGTCGTCGCATCTGCAATTTCGTTGACGAGAATTGCGATTCGAGAAGCGGCTTCAATGGATGCCTGAAGCGATTTTTCGGCACTTTCCATGTGATCAAGAACGCCAAACTCTTCAGCAAGGGACTCGATAGGCAGCTTTACCGTTCCGAATTCTGATGTATT
The DNA here is from genome assembly GCA_036490575.1 of Xanthobacteraceae bacterium. Taxonomy (GTDB): domain Bacteria; phylum Pseudomonadota; class Alphaproteobacteria; order Rhizobiales; family Xanthobacteraceae; genus BOG-931. The sequence goes on along the minus strand of DASXDP010000030.1, from coordinate 1,642 downwards.
CGCGGTTTGTTTGTCGGCGATAGGGAGTTACGGTGACAGTGCATTTAATAAACAACTTGTTTCCCGTCAGCGATCGTCTTTAGCTTGGATCGTCTTTGGCTTCGGCCCGCGTTTGCCGGCTCGCAGCATCCGCGCCGTCAGCTTCTCGACGCGGGCGAGAAAGCGGTCGTCGCCGAGCGGCCGGCCGATGCTCTCGGCCGCACGCAGACGATCGAACAGATTCGCCTCCGGCTCGTCGTCGATGAGATCGGCGAAGCGGGGGAAACGGTCGCGGATCGGTGCGAGCGTAGTGATCCCGTCGCTCTTGCCCGAAAGGTGCGCGCGCGTTGACGACCAGCGCCAGTCCCTCGCACGCTCGACCAGACGCGCCCGCACCGGATTGAGCGAGACGTAGCGCAGCGCAGCTGCGAGATGCGCCTCGTCCATGAGCACCGCGCCGAAGCGACCTTGCCAGAAGTGGCCGGTGCGTTTACGCCGTGCGTGGATGATGCCGGCATAGCGGCGATGCACCGTTGCGAGTGCCCGGCGCAGGCCGTCGGCATCGGACGGCACCAGGATCAGATGCACGTGGTTGGGCATCAGGCACCACGCCCAAACCGACACGTCCGCAGCGCGCGTATGCTCGGCGAGAAGGTCGCGATAGAGCGCGTAGTCTGCGTCGGCGAAAAAGGTGCGCGCGCGGCCGTTGCCGCGCTGGGTGACGTGATGCGGCAGGCCAGGAACGACGACGCGAGCGAGACGGGCCATGCGCCAAGATGGCGCGGATTGACCGTAACGTCAATTGAATGCACTGTCACCGCAATTTATGGAAAAGGATGACGATGATGTCGGAAAAATCCAACAAGCATCAGGCCAATGCCGAGTTCGCAAAAGTACAGCGCGCTAACGATGCCAAAAAGGCCACATCGGACTACGAAACCGAGGCGGCGGCGGTGCGCGCGAAAACCGAGCGGCTGAAGGCACTCCGCTTGGCGCGTGACGCCGCGGCGCCCAAGGCGAAGGTCACCGCGGCCGGACCAAAGGGCAAGAAAAAGGGCAAGCCCGGCCGCCTGTCGGATTGGCTCGATGGCGAGGCGAAGGAAGGTCGAAGCTCTTGAGCCGGCAATTCAGTTTCGCTGAAATTCGTAATTGAGATGGCGCAGATTGCGCCGTAAAGTCGATTGAATGCACCGTGCCGCAATTTGCACCGTAATTTTGTCCTCGTAATTTCCTGATCGAGCAAGTCGATTAGCTCGATATAAAATTCGTCAGGGTTTGCGCCACTTGTCTGCCGCAGCGGCCTTGGAATTGCGGACACGTTCGATGAGGACGGCGCCTTTAGCGTCGAGCAGGCGACCGGACAGAAACCGCCCCGAGCGCTCTTCGCGCGTGCCATGCGTCGCCTTGTAGGCGGCGCGTTTCAGCGCCGCTTCGGCCTTGTCGAAATCAAGCCCTCGTCTCATGCCTTCGATCCCAAGAGTTGATTAGGGCAAAAGTGCCTTCCAGGCTCGCCCAGACGTACCACTCATCGACTATCGGCCGATAAATGGCTTCGAAATATCTCAGACTACGTCCGAAGCGTCGGCGAACCGTATCCTCCGGAATGCCGTGCCCGCCAGCCGCGACTCGTCTGCGGACCCGAGCGATCGCATCCTCAGCCGAG
>DASXDP010000029.1:0-2671 GCA_036490575.1 Xanthobacteraceae bacterium | reverse complement strand
CCTCCTTTCTCCTGTCGCCTGCGGCGACGGGCTATAATGTGGGTGTACTTGGCGTGGGAGGAAAGGATGGAAGGGCTCGATATTCAAGATCGACTGGAATACGCGCGGGCCGCTGTCGCTGTGCTTCGTGCCCTTAAGATCAAAGACTCGACGATGGGTTACGGGGAATTAGCCCGAGCAATTGGCCTCATTCCCGAAGGCGGCCGCTGGGAGCCGTGGCATCGGCAACAAGTGGCCGACATTCTGCAATTGGTGGCAGCTGCCGAACGGCAGGGCCATGCAAAAACTGGGGCCGAACCGCTTGATTTCGCGCGGATTGTGACAGCAGAGACTGGAAAGGCCGGCGCGGGCGTAGGCAAGAACAGCGAGATCGTTCGCGAATAGAGAAAAGCCCCGGCGGTGAGGTCGGGGCTTCATGATCCTATCCGTCGTCTTTAAGGCGTCTGTTTATGGTTCCCAGACGAGAGATCGCGCGGCCTATTGCCTCTACCGTCGTTGTCAGCCGCCCAAAGCCAACGTCTAACAGCCAATGCACGATGCCTTGGCGCTCATCCAACAACTCGGTCTTTTTGGTCATTTTCAGTCTCCGATTAGTCGCCCCTGACAAACGGCTAGCGCCGTCGCTTGGGCGGCAATTGGGCCTGATGACGGTTATCCCCACTAATCCGCGCGAAACTCTACATTTTGGGCCGATCTTCGGTTAGCTGCGTTTGCTGGCGAGTGCCGAGAAATCTGATGCCTGCTTAGCCCGCGCGCGCCAGCGTCACCACGTTTCCGCCGTTACCCCGGCCGTCAGCGATCGAAACGACGTGCACCGCCCAGCTTTCGAGCGCTGACCTCCGCTCGGTTGCCCAGTCGTGGCGCTGGTAGACACCAGCTATCCCGCCGCGGCTGCCGCTGATGTGGTTTAATACGGCTTCCGTCACTTCGAGCCGCACGCCGAGTCGTTGTAGGCCGGTGGCGAAGGTCCGGCGCAAATCGTGAATACTCCACGCAATAAGCGGCGCCGGCTGCGCGCCGGCCTTCGCGGCAGATTTGGCGCGAGCCTCCACGATTGCTTTGTCGAGCGCGCGCTTGGCTTTGGACCATCCCCCAAAGGGCGTCCCCAAAGCGCCGGGAAGCACAAGTGAGCCGTTTGGCGACCCGCCCTTCACTCCTTCAGGCAGTCCCCTATTGAGGAGATCGCGCGCCGTGATACTGAGCGGCACCGTATGCGCCACACCGTTTTTCGTGCGCTCGCCCGGCATTGTCCAAGTCATCAAATCTTCCGAAATCTCGTTCCAAGCCATCCCGGCCACTTCGCCGCGGCGCTGGCCAGTCAGGATGAGAAAGCGAATTATCGAGCCGTAGGGCACGCCAGCGTCACCGGCGGCTCGCCATACCTCGCCAAGTTCTCCGTCGCTCAGCACGCGCTCGCGCTTGACGACGCTCTTACCGATCGGGAGTGCCGCAAACGGATTAACGTTTACCGAACCCCGCTTCAGCGCCCAGGCAAAGGCGGCTCGGCCATAAGCGGCGGTGCGCCCGGTCATGGCCATCCCCTTCGGCCTGCCTGCGCCGTCGCCTTCCTTGCGTTTGTGGCGCCTTGTGAGGCTGTCCAGGGCGCGCACGACGGCGGCCCGGTCCAAATCCTCAGCGGCGTCGTCCAAGCGATCAGCGAACGTGCTATGGAGCGCGCGGACCGCTTCTGCGGCGTAGCTCGGGCGCCGACTGGCAAGATGAAGCCGGTCCCAATCATCGATCAGCACGCGCAGCGTGAGACGGTTGCGCGTGCGCCGCGCGCGTTCGGCTGCCGCGGCTTCACGGCGGTCGGCCGCCGGGTTTCGACCCGTCGCCACGTCGCCCATTACAACCGCTGCGGCTGCCCGCGCTTTGCCGAGAGACAAGGCCGAACAGGCGCCAAGCGGCACGCGCCATTTGTGTCCGTGCAGCGTGTATTGGCAGAGATAGGTCCGACCACCACTGGCGGTGACGCGCACCGCGAGCCCGCGTTGCTCATCATCAAAAATAAGCCTGTCCTTGCGACCGTGCTCTGCCGTGAGTCTTTCGATTTTCCGTTCTGTCAGCTTCATGATTTTCCCCCGAGTTGCCCAGGGTCCGGGGCGGGTCCGCGGACCCTGAGCGGACCCCGCCGGATGACGGCGCGTGTCAGATGGTGACGCTTCGGGTCAGAAGGTCGCATGAAAAATCGAAGTGTTACAAGGACAATCGACAGGTCCGCGACGGCATATGGCGGCGCGTGTCGTCTCGCGTCAGAAGACGAAAACTTACTGTGGATCAGGAGGTCGGTGGTTCGAATCCCCCCAGCTGTACCAAGCACCTATGTCTCAGGTCGCTCAGACTTTCATAGTTTAATTTGTCGACCGCAGGCCGTGCCTGCATCGAGGGCCGCCTGTCAGCTCGCATGCGGGTTGTTTGCGATCGCACCGTTGATGCGACGCTACGTGCGCCGCGGAGGCCATGCAGCCGGCACCATCGAGTTCAAACCGACTTCAACAACACGCGCACCCAACGCCCTCCATCGAAAACCGCCCATCTTCGAGCCATGTCGCGGGCAAATCCTCCGGGACGATCGCCTGGATGGCTTTATGGATCTTGAAATGATGCCGCTCCGCGGCCTCGGTCCAGAAGGCCACTAAAGTCTGGAGGGGAGGGCATCCGTCGATCGTGC
>DASXDP010000028.1:0-2670 GCA_036490575.1 Xanthobacteraceae bacterium | reverse complement strand
GCTCGATCGCCTCAGTCATCACGCCCACATACTCACAACTCGCGGTGATTCCTTTCGCAGCCAGCGAGGAATCAAAGTCGCCGCCGCTGGCGGCGCAAAGTAAGGAAGTCCATGCCGACGATAGTGCAGCGCGTTAGTAATACCGGCGCACAAGGTACGCGCTGGCGCGCGACACCTAACGCGCACCGGCGAAAAGATCAGACGGTTAAAATCTCAGAAAACAAAGAGGAAAGAACGCGCCGGGGGTGGCTCATTTTTACGGCGGTAAACTGGCTCAGTTTTATAGCGTTGCAAACAAACGCCGGGGCGGGCTGATTCCCTTTGACCATTCCGCACTTCCGTGCGAGCCTCGTTGTGCTTTCATGGAAGAACGGGATGACAAAGAGACCAGACTGGCCGGGCTGAGGCTTTCGATATCGGTTGCGCTCGCAGTAATCATCTTCGCACTCGCCGTACTCGCGGCTCTTGCCTGGCGACGTCATTCGGGTTCAGCGCGTCTGGCGCGCCAAGCCGCTGCTCTCCAAGACGGTCTCGATAGCTCTGTAGGGGGTGGGGCCCGGGGCACTAGCTGCCGGGAATTGCGTGACACCAGTAATAATAAAATGTGAAACGGGGCACATATGTGAGTGTCTCGTAGGTTATGAGACTGTCCTCGGCTACCGTGGTTTCAACAACGGGTCCTTGGTTTTCGTTCTGAGCATCGACAACCAGTGATTCCCTCCCAATAACGAACCAGGAAAGCTGCCTACCCGCGACCGGCCTCGCGATACTTTCGAATTCGACCGGCAACTTGACGGCTAGCATGGACGTCTCTGGACTCGCTTGCCCGACTGCGGACGGTGCTGCCGAAGTTTTCAACGGAACGTATTTCATAACAGGTGGTACTACTCCCGGCGCACAGAAAGCCCTTTCGACGGGGGATGGCACTATCAACGGCGGTGTCAATAACGGCACCGCCTACGTTTCGCTCGCAGGGTCAGCACAGAAGCAAATAACCAACTAATCTCCACGTTAGTCTGTTCAGCTTGAGATGCGCGGCGACTCCCTCATCGAGGGCCACCGCGCACCCAATTTTGGCTTCTCCGGTAGCTCTCGAAGTCTTCACGACGCAAAGCTGCGCCATGCCGATGCTGGCGGCCGGCCGATCGCCAATGCGGAGTTCTGCCTGGCGCATGGTCGCTCGAGGATTGAGCGCGACCGGGCCGCGGATATCAAGGTTTACGACAATCGCGAGGTCCATCAATTCAAGAGGTGGGACAGAGGTAAGCCTGTGCATCAAACCATTGAGCTAATCGCGGTATTAGTGACCGCGCTCCCAACTGGCAGTGAATTGGCGATCGGCGCTTTCGTCCATCCCGTACTCTCAAAACTCCGAGATGGCGCCCATGCTGAGGCGGCCAAGCCGCTGGCTCGACTTTTGGGGAAGGTCATGCCGTTTTGGTACGCGGTCGCATTGCTCTGAGTCGTCGTTTCGTTGCTCGCGCGCGCCGTCGGTACCTGGTCTTGGTGGGCGTGCTTAACGTCCGCGGCTTTGCTTACCGCTACTATACCATTCTCACTTATCTGCCTGGTCCCAATCAACAACCGCGTGGCGGCTTGGGATTTGAATGCGCTTCCCGGCGACTGGAAAAAAGACCGCAGAAGATGGGACCAATACCACTCCGTCCGAGTCGTGATTCTAATGCTGGCATCTCTCGCGATAGTCGCTTCGGTCATGTGGCGGTCCGGTGTCGAGCGCGGCGGTGTGGCGGAGGTTCATGACTGGTCATTTTCCAGCGGATCGCCGAAACAGATCATTTAGGCGTTGCACTTCTATATTCCCGAAACATGGCGAGCAGAGATAGCCTCCGCGTCTGTTGCCCCCTCCGAGCCTGCGAACGCAGCTGACCCTGGTTGAGACAACGGGGAACTCTGACATGGACGGGGCGCACCGGCTTGGCGGGATAGTGAGAATCTCTTCATTCCTCCTCGTTGATCTTGTTTTTCAACCGTTTAAGGCGACGATCGAGTCGAGCAAGTTCAATCCAAGCCTCCTTGAGCGCATCGTTCACCGCGCTAAGCACCTTTTCTTTTGATTTCAAGTCCGCAGTAGAATCATCGGCGGATGCTTCTTTTTCAGCACTATTTCTTTTTCTTCCGTTCGATCTCGGCTGAGCGTTCCTCAGCGCTTGTCAGGGATTTTAGTTTGAATTGGAAAGGGTCTTACTTTCAGATCGCCGCTTGCAGGCCACGATCATGGTCCGCGAGATTGGGAAGCCACAAGTGTGCTTTTGAAGGATGTCGTAACCGCTCATCCGGCAGAGGTCTCGGGCCTTTGCCGAGCAGAACGCCCAACTCAAAAGCGCACCGTCGCTGTGAATCGTATATCCTGGTCGTCCATCCGCTGCGTAAGTTTCTCTGTCTATTGCGCAAACCTCTTTCGAAGTCTCAAGAGGAGTGCGTCTGGCTGCACAATTTCGGCAGCTTATCCGAAGCTCGCACCTCCATCACTAAGTAGATCGAATGGTACAACGCCGGGCGTGTCCTCATCAGGCCCTCGGCTATCGCAGCCCGCGACAATTTCGCGCGCTACAACCCCAACTCGTGGCTTGATATCGGGGGTGCATGTATGGACCCAGCCCCGTGCGCAAGGTTGCTGCTCTGTTCTGACTGTCCGGTTGCGGGCATGTA
>DASXDP010000027.1:0-4607 GCA_036490575.1 Xanthobacteraceae bacterium | reverse complement strand
ACATCGCCTTCCTTGATGTCGGGATCGACGACGCCGAGCGACAGCATCTGCCGTACGTTCCAGGTCGTGCCGGAGAACATCGACAGGCCGACCGTCTTGTTTCCTTTCTTCACCGCATCGAACGAAGCCGAGCCGTAGTTGGACAGCGGCAGATCGATGTATTTGACGTTCTCGCCGTCCGGGTTGATGAAGGAGCCGAAGATCTTTGCGACGTCGCCTGTGTCCCAAGCGAACGTGACCTTGCGGCGATGCGGCTTGTCTTTCTTCTTTTCCAGCGCTTCGCGGCCGATGAAGTCGTGGTCGAATTTGACGAAGCCGCCGTAACCCATCTCATAGGGCGTCGAATAGTAATCCTCGATGTTGTTGGACACAAAGCTGCCGGCAATCGAGCCGGTTGCGACGTAGGAATCGGGCTTCGACCATTCGCGAAACGCCTTCTGCTTCTCGCCGGTATAAATGGCGGGCAGCGGGGAGGGAATCCAGCCGGACTCAAGCGTGTTGGTCGCGTAGGCGCGTGAGCCGACGGGGACGATGCCGAACTCCTTGCCGGCCTCGAGAATGGCAGCGCGGATCTCGTCGCCTTCGGCGTAAGGCCCAAATACCTCGAGGCCGGGCGCGCCGGCCATGCCGTGACGCAGGCATCGCACTTTGCGGCCGGCAATGTTGATGGTGTCCATGGTGAAGAACTTCACCTCGGGAATGGTGCCGCCGTTGAGCTTTTCGAGAATCTTCCAGGCGTTCGGGCCCTGCACCTGATAGCGGTAATGGCGCCGCGTCACCGGCTTGCCGCCCGGCCGCGACGGCGAACGGTCGTCGCGTTCCATCTTGATGTTGAATTTGCCGGTCTCGCCGTGGAACTGAATCCAATCGACGTTGGGCGCGCGGCCGACAAAGTTGAGCTGGTTTTCGCCGAGGTGAAAGATAATGCCGTCACCGATCACGTAGCCGTCGTATGAGCACGGCACGAATTGCTTGGCGCGGTTGACCGGAAAGTTGGCGAAGCTGTTGATGGTCAGATAGTTCATGAACTTGAACGCATCCGGCCCCGTGACCATCATTTCGGCCATATGATGCGATTGATCGAACAGCACCGCGGTCTTGCGCCAGGCGGCTTGCTCGTCACGCCAGTTGGTGAATTCCGGCGGCACTACCGGGTAAACGTAAGCACCGATTTGCGAGTTGCGCAGCATCTCGACCGGGTTCCGGGTTTTGAGCATTTCTTCGAGATTTTTCTCGGGCATTTTCCTCTCCACAGGTGATGAAAGTTTCTTAGTCCAGGAAGATCGAACGGATCAAGTTCTGCCGATTTCCCACCGCATTGGGCATCATCCCAATTGCAAATAGCGGATCGCGGAATGGATGGTATGTTGATGGTTGCGCGACTCGCCGGACCCCGTTTTCGCTGACTAAACGGCGCGTTTGTGCGGCCGGCGCAAACGCTCGCGCCGGGAACAGACATCTGCTAGTGGGGACCGGTTTAAAGTTCGGGGTGGGCAAAGACGAGACGGCGATTTGATGCAGGCACGGCCGATGTGGAGCGCGGGATGCTGAGGCGATGGAGCGCTTCCGCGCGCCTTTTCGACTTAAAGGCCGTCGTCAGTCGTTTCGGTGCGCTGTTCAGCCTCGCGATCGTTATCGTGGCGGCGGTGGTGCTCTACCGGGTTCTGCGGGACATCGATCCGCACGGACTCGTTTTGGCGTTCAAGGCCATCGATTTGCGGACCATCGCGACCTCCGGAGTTTTTGTTGTCGCAGGCTACCTGACGCTCACGTTTTACGACCTGTTTGCCTTGCGCACGATCGGCCGCCGCGAAGTACCGTATCGCGTGGCTGCGCTTGCAAGCTTCACGAGCTATTCCGTCGGACATAATGTCGGCGCCAGCGTCTTCTCCGGCGGAGCGGTGCGCTATCGCATTTACTCGGCCTGGGGTCTGAGCGTCCTTGAAGTCACCAAGATCTGTTTCGTGGCGGGGCTGACATTCTGGCTCGGCAACATCGCTGTGCTCGGCCTTGGCATCCTCGATGCGCCGCAGCAGGCGACCGAAATCGATCAGTTGCCGCTCTGGGTCAATCGGGTACTGGCGCTGATCATCCTCGGTTTGCTCGCCGCTTATATCGCCTGGGTTTGGGTGAAACCCCGCATCATCGGTCGGGATGGCTGGCTGCTCACATTGCCGGGCGGCCCGCTCACCTTGGTGCAAATTGCCATCGGCATTCTTGATCTGTCGTGCTGCTCGCTGGCGATGTACATGCTGGTGCCTGACGAACCATATCTTGGCTTTGTGGCGGTCTCGGTCATTTTCGTCGCGGCGACGCTGTTGGGCTTCGCCAGCCATGCGCCAGGCGGGCTGGGCGTGTTCGATGCGACCATGATGGTTGCGCTGTGGCAATTCGACAAGGAAGCCCTGCTGGCCGGCCTATTGTTGTTCCGGCTTCTTTATTACGTGACCCCGTTCGTCATCTCGCTGGCGATCCTCGGTACGCGCGAGGCACTGCTCGGCCGCGGAGCGCGCCGCTTGACGCGCCCGGCAACGGCGGCGCTGCGAAGCACGGCGGAACTGGCGCGCGAAAAATCGGACCTGACCTGATCGAGAGGCGTCCGTGCAGCGTCGCGCACGGCCGTGGGCGATGACTTAGTAGTAGAGCGGATTTGACATTCGCTACCCACCGGGCCGTGAATGCATGAAGCGAATGTCAAATCCAAAGCTCCACTGCCATTAATAACCGCTAGTGGTCCTTTGATTCTACCATTCGCATGAACAGCGTGCCGAAACGGGAGGCGAATGTTAGAATCGAACCACTAGGTGAAGACAACGCAGGGCGGCGAGACAATAGATGGCGCGGTCTGCGTTGGGTGATCCTGCCGGCGGCGTTTGTGTTTGCCGCGCTGGCGATCGGCAATGTGCTTCCGGTCGCTTATGCAGTTGCCGGCTTTGCCGTGATCGCGCTGTCTGCCTTGCTGGCGCCGCGTGGCGGTGCGGGTGAGGAAGCGCGACGGCTGCCACCCGCCACTGTCTCTGAACACGCGGGCGATCCGCTGGAGGCCGTCATCGCCGGCATGCCCGATCCGGTGATCGCGCTCGATCGCAATGGACGGGTTCTCACTCTCAACGAACGCGCCCGCGCGCTGGCTCCCGCGCTCCGCCAGGGTGAACCGGTTTCACTGGTGCTGCGAATGCCGGAATTGATCGACGCCATTGGCCGCGCCTACGCGAGCGGCGAGGAGCAGCGCGTCGAATATTCCGAACGGGTGCCCATCGACCGCTGGTTCGAGGCCATTGTCGTGCCGGTCAAGCGTCAGGCCGATCCGGCGCGACCCGATCTGATGCTGATGACCTTCCACGATCTCACGCCATTGCATCACGCCGAGGAAATGCGGGCCGACTTCGTCGCCAATGCGAGTCATGAATTGCGCACGCCGCTGGCGGCGCTTTCCGGTTTCATCGAGACGTTGCAAGGAACCGCGCGCGACGACGCCAAGGCGCGCGACCGCTTCCTCGCCATCATGCAGGAGCAGGCGAGGCGCATGGCGCGCCTGATCGATGATCTCCTGTCATTGTCGCGCATCGAACAAAACGCCCACCGCCGCCCCGACACGCCCGTCGATCTGGTGCCGATTGTCGGCCAGGTCGTCGACGGGCTGGAAACCCTGGCCCGCGATCGCCGCGTCGTCGTGCACATCGATACCGCACCGTCGCTCGTGGTTCTTGGCGACCACGACGAACTTCTCCGCGTTTTTGAGAACCTCGTGGAAAATGCGCTCAAATACGGCGCGCCCGGCCAGCGCGTCGAAATCTCGATGCGCAACGGCGTGTCGCTCGAAGGTGTCGCGGAAGCGCAGATTGCCGTGCGCGACCACGGGCCGGGCATCGCGCCGGAGCACGTCCCGCGATTAACCGAGCGCTTTTATCGGGTGGATGTCACCGAAAGCCGCGCCCAGGGCGGGACCGGGCTGGGGCTGGCGCTCGTCAAACACATCCTCAACCGCCATCGCGGCCGACTGTCGATTGAAAGCGTCCTCGGCGCCGGCGCCACATTCACAGTTCATTTGCCCACTGCCCCGGCGCTGGCGGCCACCGAAAGTTCCTGATTAATCATAGGCTTCCACTGTCATCTATTTGTCATGTGGGCCTCATAGAACCTTGACGTGCCCCACATAAGCATCCCGCCGCTGCGGTCCTGTGAAACCCGAACAGTTCTCGACCGCGGCGTGTTGTCCGAAGACGTCGATCACAGTGCAACGTCGTTACGGACGAATGCGAGCGCGGGCCAAGCCCGCGTTGTCCCAAACAGCGCTGACAGGAGAGTTCCGTGAAACATATGAGGATGCTTGTTGCCGCCGGTGCTCTGGCTGCGACCATACTTCCCGCCGCCGCCGTCGAAATTTCCGGCGCCGGCGCGACATTTCCCTATCCGATTTATGCCAAGTGGGCCGACGTCTACAAAAAAGACACCGGCGTCGGTCTCAACTATCAGTCGATCGGATCCGGCGGCGGCATCAAACAGATCGAAGCGAAGACCGTTACTTTCGGCGCTACCGATGCGCCGCTCAAAGGACCGGAGCTCGAAAAGTTCGGGCTGATGCAATTTCCGATGGTCATGGGCGG
>DASXDP010000026.1:0-4570 GCA_036490575.1 Xanthobacteraceae bacterium | reverse complement strand
ACGTCGGCTCCAGCCGTATCGTCGTACGGCAGAAAGTCAGCCAGAGCGACCTGGCGGCGATGGCCGGCATCGCGCGAGAAAACGTCAGCCGCATCCTCAACGACTGGACGCGCCGCGCCCTGATCAGCCGCATCGCCGGCTCTTACTGCATCGAAAACCGGGCGACGCTCGAGCGCGAAGTCGAGGGGTACAGCGTGGGCCGTGCCGATGCTGCGGATTTTGTGAGCAGCAGAGGCCCAATTTCGTCGCTGCTTCAAAATCAGATCACGAAGCTATGCGCAGAGGCGGCCAGAGCAGTTGGTGGCCAGCCAATGACCGCTAAGAAGTCGGGGTCGTTTCGGCGGGTTGTGTGTATGATTCCAAAAATCCGCAGGAGACGCACGAATATGTCGATATCGGAAGGCCCAGCTTGCCTCTCGTTTTAACTCCGAGCCAGCGACCGATCTCTGCCACGCCTGCGAACCAACGCGGCACTAGAACTATGCCGTAGCCGAAGTCGGGAACATATCCCTCCTCCATCTCGGCTCCGCATTTCGGGCATGTCTTGTCGCTCATTTTGATGCTCTGCTATCCACCGCCGTAGCTAGGGTAGACTGAACTGAATTTGGAATTGAGCGCACCAACTCTGGCGCGCCGCAGCTCGCCCGACGCCTAAGTGTTGTCGCTACAAACTTCGATTTATCCGACGACGCGGCCTCGCACTCGGTCAAGAACTTCGGCGGGGAACCATCCTACTCCCGCCGACGTAAGGCGCTTTCAAACCCCATATTCGTTGCGTAGAGCCCAACGGGGCCAAAGGCGAAAAGCGAGCTCGAACAAGTTTTTGATTTTAGTGGTAGCGGGGGGCGGATTTGAACCGCCGACCTCCGGATTATGATTCCGCTGCTCTAACCAGCTGAGCTACCCCGCCATCGCAGAACTCGCCGGGGCGGCGCTAAGACCATCGCCGGCTGGCGGAGATTTAGGCCAATTCGGATACGTTTCCAAGCGCCCAAAAAGTCTAGTGCGGCGGCCGCCGCCGGGGCCACTCTCCTTGCGGGCAAGACATCGAAGCAGCTTCCAGCCTGACGCGGCGCGCGGGTGGCAACCCTTTTCCCTGCAACTTATGGCTGATACAATGCCGGTTTGGCGCCCGGCAGGCAAGTGGGGCGTCCATGGCCGATATTGCGAACGATTCCGAGCAATCGCCGTTATCGATAGAGCAAGTGCTGTACGAAGAGGCCGAAGCGCTGCTCGGCGGCGAGCGCTTTCGCGAGGCAGCGCGGTCGGCGCCGCACCTCGGCGATCAAAAAGCCCAGAATCGCCGGACCTTCCTGAACGCCGATGCACATGCCGGCGACATACCCGTTGAGGAGGCCCGCCGCCGCGAGACGTTCTATCGCTGGCTCAATGGTCTCAATCGCGCCGCTCTCTGCTGCTCCGGCGGCGGCATTCGCAGTGCCACGTTCTGCCTCGGCGTCATCCAGGCGCTTACCGGTCACGACGTCGCACACGGTCCGAGATTGTCCCGACGCGGTGCGGAGAGTGCGACGGATCGTGGAAGCGAGAGCGTCGAGCGGGAAACTGTTCTTGCCGCGACTGCGGACGACGGGTCTGTGCAAATCGTCGTCGAACGCGAGCAGTGGTCGCCCGAGGACCGCAGCAGCGGCAAAGCTTCGTCTGTCGAGGACGCCGACCGAGCCGGCACGCGTCCGGCAGAACCCGCAAATTCGCTGCTTGGCCGCTTTCATTTTCTGTCGACGGTGTCGGGCGGCGGTTACGTCGGTTCCTGGCTGTCATCATGGCGAAAGCACGATCATTTCGACGCCATTATTCGCAATCTCACCGGCCGGCCCAAGGGAGCCGACGTGGAGCCGCCGGAAATTTCCTGGCTGCGCGCCTACAGCAATTATCTGACCCCGCGCATCGGCATCGGCTCGGCCGATACCTGGGCGGCTATCGCCATCGTAATGCGCAACCTCCTGCTCAATTGGCTCGTCATCATTCCGGTCGTATGCTGTGCACTTCTTGCCCTGAAAATGATCGCCGCAGTTTCGGTGGCAGTTGCGCACAGCAATGACCACGGCTGGCTCATCATACCGATATTTGCGTACGGCATCCTCTGTCTGGTCGCCGCGCAAGCCTTCACCACCAAGCACCGTCCACCGCGGCGACCTCTGGCATCGCAAAGTAGACTGCACGAGCCGGAAAAAAATAATGTGAAATGCATCCACTGCGGTCGCGAGGATAAGCCTGAGAATTGCTGTTGCTACACGCTCGGCAATGCGTCCGAAAAACCTACCGCCCCGTATCGCACCAACATCGACGATACCTGCTTTGTATATCGTGACCTGATATGGGCCGTTCTGTCGGCGATTGCGGTTACGATCTTTTTCGCGTCGCATTATTTCGCAATGCAGTTTCACCAGCTGCCCGACGGCGCAGTGTTCGGTCTCACAACCAAATTTGAGCTTCCGCTACTGACGGCGGCCGTCGGCTTTGCGATTTATGCCATCGGTTGGATCGCGGGGTGGACGAAGTTCGACCGGCTTGACGGGATTCTTTGGGCTGCCTCCGGGTTGATCTACGGGGCACTGATCGGCCTTGGCGCCTATCTGTTCAGTCTGCTCGATCCGGCTTCGTGCCCGGACGCGACGCGACAATGCTTGGCGCCAATACTGATCGCCGTCATTTTCGGCGTGCCCTGGGTGCTGTTGTCCCAGCTCCTGGCTGACACCGTGTTCGGCGGACTGGTAAGCTACGAACCGCTGTCGGACGCGGACCGCGAGTGGCTCGGCCGCGCCGCCGGCTGGCTCGCCGCGTTCGCAATCGGCTGGGCAATTCTAGCATTCCTGGTTTTTGCCGGCGGCTATTATGTCCAGGACGCGATCCACGAATTAAATAAAGCGGCCACCAAAGAAATCGCCGCCGCGGGCGGCATATCCGGTGTCGTCACCGCGCTGCTCGGCAAGAGCGCCTTGACGCCGGCCACGTCATCAAGCGGAGAACAGAACACCTGGACGGCGATTGCCAGCAACATCGCGCTGGCGGTCGCCGGCCCGATCTTTGCCGCCGTCCTGATTGTCATGCTCTCGGTTGCGCTCGACAAGCTGCTGCTCGGCGATTCGCTGATTTCGCTCCTGCTGGCATCCGAGCCGCCGATATTGTCCATCATAATTTGGCTCACCATCGGTGGTACCATTGCATGGGGAATCGCCCGCATTGCATCGCGCTGTTTCAACATCAATCGCTTTTCCTTGCACGCGCTCTATCGCAACCGGCTCATCCGCGCCTATCTCGGCTCCTCACGCCAGGAGCGGCACCCCGACAATTTCACCGGCCTCGACGTGAAGGACAATGTTCGCATGCACGAGTTATGGCCGCCGAAGTCCGGCGGCAGCGTGAGTTCAAACAGTCTTTTCCATGTCGTCAATATCGCCCTCAATGTCGTTTCAACGAAACGATTGGCGTGGCAAGAGCGCAAGGCAGAATCGTTCACGGCCAGTCCGAAGCATTCCGGAAGCGCCTATCTGGGATTTCGCCGCAGCGAGGATTACGGCGACAGCCTTTCGCGAAAGACGCGCGAACGCGGCATTGCTCTCGGCACCGCCATGGCGATTTCGGGAGCGGCTGTCAGCTCCAACATGGGCTACCACTCGTCGCCGTCGCTCGCCCTGCTGCTAACACTATTCAACGTGCGGCTCGGCTGGTGGCTCGGCAATCCCGGCGAGGCCGGCAATAAAGAACACGCGTTTCGCCGCGAGGGGCCCCGTCTGGCCGCCAAACCGTTGTTTTATGAGGCATTAGGGCTGACGACGGACGAAAGCGCCTACGTGTATCTATCCGACGGTGGCCATTTCGAAAACCTGGCACTCTATGAGATGGTGCGGCGCCGCTGCCGCTTCATTGTCGTTATCGACGCCGGCTGCGATCCGCTTTTCACCTTCGACGATCTCGGCAATGCGGTCCGCAAGATTTATATTGATCTCGGCGTGCGCATCGACTTTGCGGGCCTCGATGGGCTGCGTAACAGGCCCTCGGACGCGAACGTCCAAGCGGCGGGCACGCAGGGCATTCCGTACTACGCGATCGGCACGGTGCGCTACCTCGAAGCCGACGGGGACCCCGGCGGCGACACCCGCGTCGGCGATGGCTACATTCTCTATATCAAGCCGGCGTTTCACGGCGGCGAAGGCGCCGGTATCCTGGCCTACGCCAATGCGAACAAAGAATTTCCACACGAAACGACGGCGGATCAGTGGTTCACCGAATCGCAGTTCGAGAGCTACCGGTCGCTCGGCTTCGAGATCGCAACTGACATCCTCAGCCGTGAAATCGTCCTCGATAAAGCGAGCGGTCTAAAGCTGCACGATCTTCTGCGATGCTTGGAAGCCCCATAGGCCGCTCGCGACGTGAAGCGGCCGCAACGGCACCGCCGCTCACCCCCTCCCAAACCTAATCAACGAAAAATGCCCGAGCGGCGGCATGGGGCGGCGTTCGATCAGGCGGACGCCGTCGCGGCGGGCTGCCCAGGCGACCAAGCGCCCGTAGGGGAAATCCGGCTGCCAGCCCAGCCATTGCGCGAGTGGCG
>DASXDP010000025.1:0-9703 GCA_036490575.1 Xanthobacteraceae bacterium | reverse complement strand
CTCTACACCGTGCTCTCTCTCCGACATTTCCGGCTGGCGCGATGGTGTTCTTTATCCCTTCGCGAGGGGGCGCCGAAGACGTCGCCGAAGGCTCGGGCGCGGCGCATCTCGACCGGCAGACTGACCCGCACCCGCCGCCTGGGCGCGCGATAAGGCCGCGAAAGTCCGATGCGCGCTGCTTGGGCGATGTTATCGACGCGCAGGAACACGAGATCGAGCCGCCGGGCGCCGACGCCGCGCGCTTCGAGATCGAGCGAGAGCTTGTCGCAGAGCTTCCCAATAATGCGCTTGAGGTCTTCCGGATCGGCGACCGGCTCGGCGAAGCGCAACTCCGCGCGCGGGACTTCGGGCGGCACGAGTGACGGCAGCGCTTCATTGGCATTGCCGAGCGCCTGATCGAGCCGTAGGAGCGCTTCAGCGCCAAAGCGCTTACGCAGACTGCCGCGCGGTTTACTCGCGAGCTGCGCCACCCGTTCAATGCCGACCTCGCTCAGGGATATGACGGTCGTAGGAGAAAGCCTCAGGCTCGCGACCGGCAGACTAGCAATCGCCTCCGAGGCACGGCCCGGCGAAACGATTTGCGCTTCGCCATAGCGCGCGAGCGCGCAGGCGGCGCCGGCCGTGTCGGCCAGAGCGCCTTCGCCGTAATGCCTTCGGCCTTGAGGCGCCGGCAAAGATCATTGATCAAAGCCGCTTCGCCCTGAAACAAATGCGCCGAACCCGCCACATCGATTAAGACGCCATCGGGTGGATCGGGCGTGACGAGCGGCGAGTATTTGATGCACCAGAGCGCGAGGCGCATGAGCGCCGCGCCATCGTCTTCGGGCGTTGCCTCGACTACCGTCAAATCGGGAATGAGCGATTGCGCATGCGTCACCGTCATGCCGCAGCCGAGGTCAAGCGCGGTCGCCGCCGCATCGACGCTCGCGATGACGCGGCGTTGCCCCTGCATTGTGGCCGTCACGAGGGGCTTATCCCGTGGCGGCGCGTCTTTCTTCGCCCGCCGCAACCGATCGCTCGGCCAATGCGGCAGGTAAAGCGAGATGACCCGTCGCATCGCATGCCTCCAGGATCCATGAATGCGGCTCGCGGCCGCGCAAGCACCAGAGCACCGGGCCCTTCATACGCGCGAGAATGCCGGCGACGAACAAAGTGGCGAGCCCCGCATATTGACTGGCAGCGCCGCCCTCGATCGCTTCATGCAAATGCCCGCGCGGCAAGCCGCCTTGCGGCAAACATTGATCGATCGCCTCGACCCCGAACTGCAGCACGGTCCCCTGCTCACGGCCATGCCGCGCGGCGCGCTCCAGGTAGCGTCGCATCTCGGCAATAGTCGGCTGAAGGCTGGCGCAAGCCATCCGCAGGGTACCTCTCAAACTGGATCAATGTTCCTATTTTGTTCTCGTTCCGCCAAGAGTCAAATGGATTCGTCATACCCTTGGGTTCACTGGAGTTTTTTTCGTAGGTCCGATGCTGACGAGTCCACACTCTGCCGCCAGCGACCCCGCTGGAAACTTTACGCGCCGCGCGGGCATTGTCTTGAGGAATTGCTCCTCGGCACCGGCAAACCCCCATGACCAATTCCGAAGATCGCGCTTGGGACGTCATCGAAAAGGTGAGCATCTGCATGCTCACCACCCGCACCTCAGGCGGCGATTTCCACGCGCGTCCCGTCGAAGCCCGGCCCGCGCGCGAGGAAGGTTGCGTCTATATCGTGACGGATGTTCACAGCGCCAAAGAACATGAGATCGAGCGCGATTCTCATCTAGGTCTTACGTTCATCGACAAAGAGACGAACGCTTATCTGACACTTGCCGGCCGCGCGACGGTTATTCCGGATAAAGAGCTGGTCAAGCGATGGTGGCACTCGACCGACAGTCTATGGTGGAAGGGACCGGATGATCCGAACGTGTGCGTCCTTCGCGCCGAGCTGACACGCGGCTCGCTGTGGGACGGGCCATCTTCGAAAGCGGTGGAGATTTTCGAATTCATCAAAGCCAAGGTTACCGGTGCGAAGCCGAACTTGGGCGAAAACAGAAGGTCCGATATTTCCCTCGGACCCAAATAATTGGAAAGCTCCTGCCGGCCAAGCGCCTCACCGCGATCGCAAAAGGAACCATTGCCACGAGCGCCCGCTTAACTAGAAAAGGAGAGCGAGCTAATGGCGAACGAACCCGAAAAACGCGAACCCGATATTCCATCGAAGCAGCCGGACATTCAGCCCGAGCCAGGCCCCCCGGAAATTCCCCAAGACAAGGACATGCCGGAGAAGGAAGCGCCCCTGCAGACTTAAATTGACCCCTTGCCGATGCAGGACAAAAAGGAGCCGCTCACCGAGCGGCTCCTTTTCTCTCAGCGAACGACGGCCTCAGGCGCTCTTGCGAGCTTCCCGATCCGCATTCTTCGCGGCGTCTTTCACGTCGCCGGCTGCCTCATGCGCAGCGCCCTTCGCCTCGTCGATTTTGCCTTCGACTTGCAAGCCCGGCTTGCCCGTAAGGCCGCCAACCGCGTCCTTAACGGCGCCCTTGGCCTTGTCGGCGGCGCCTTTGATATGTTCCTTATCCATCGTGATCTCCTTTGCTCAAGGGATAACTGGGCTGACCAATACGGCGTTCCGCATAAAAACGTCGTACGATATGAATGACGGGCCCTGCGGCCTTACTTGTGTTTGCGCGGAACTTTTTTGCCTTTCTTGCGCGCCTTCGAGAGCCCGATCGCAATCACCTGCTTGCGGCTTTTCACTTTGCCGCCGCGGCCTTTCTTGCCGCTCCGCGCCTTGCCACTTTTGTAGCGCCGCATTTCGTTTTTGACGTCGCTTCCAGAGCTGCGCGAATATTTGCGTTTGCGTTTCTTTGCCATGTTCTGCTCCCTAAAGATTCTCAACAACCATTCCGATTGTAATAAACCCCGAGCGTCCGCAAAGTTTCGATGGGGAACCGCCGCCGCATGGGCGCGATCAAAATCCGGACCGAAGCGCTTACCTCTTTCGCTGAGGCTGTCGCCAGTGCCTATGGAGCGGTCCTTCTTCGCCATAGACCGGATCGAGAGATGGCCGAGCCGTTTTAAGAATGGACTTCTTTGCTTCCTTGCGGTCTTCGACATTTTTGCATTCGTCGTAGACGCCATCGGGAGGGTAGGCGCCCACCGCGAGGAAATTGTCGCTCGCCTCGATGCACTGATGACCCGTTCCGGCCGGCAACAACGCGGCGTCGCCGGCCTTCACGCGGATGATCCGTCCCTTGGGTCCGCCGAATTGCACGCGGGCATAACCGCGCGCGACCGCCAGAACCTCATGGGTGCGCGAATGATAATGCACGAAATCATAGACCCCGTTGCGCCATGCGCGGCCCCAACCGTTGGAGGTGAAAAGCGTTTCGAACACGGCGGCCGGGTCACTGCCTTTTGGCAGGCGCACACACGCCGGATAAAGCAAAAAGGGCCAATTCGGATGATTGGGAATGAAGCCATCATCCTTGAAACGGAAGGCGGTCACTTCGCTCTCGCGCACAAGCTTCAGCAATTCGTCCTCGGCCGGAGTGCCGAGTCCTGTGGCCCGCTCCGCGAATTTCTTGACGGCTTCGAAGTCCATGATGAGCAGTCCCAGAGTAGCGACGCTTGAATAAAAACTCCGTACGGGTCTTTCGTAAATTCCTCGTACGATTTTTCGTGCGCGTGTTCCTTTCTTTGAGGGGAACCTCCGGGGTGATGATACGTTCCGAGCATAGCCGACACATCGCGGCGCAAACAAAAAGGAGGCCCCATGGGACTGTTCTCAAAAGACATCCAAACCATGAATGACTTGTTCCAACATACCCTCGCCGACATCTACTATGCCGAGAAGCAGATTTTAAAAGCGCTGCCCGAAATGGTGGAAAAGGCGACGGACCCACAATTGAAGCAAGGCTTCCAAACGCACCTGCGCGAAACCGAAACGCAGGTGAAGCGCCTGGAGCAAGTGTTCCAGAAACTTGGCGTTCAGGCGAAGGGGGTCGACTGCCCGGCCATCGACGGCATCATCGAGGAGGCGGAGGAGATCGCCGGCGAGGTCGAGGAAAAATCCGTGCTCGACGCCGCGCTCATTGCCGCGGCGCAAGCGGTCGAACATTACGAAATGACGCGCTACGGAACCCTGATCGCGTGGGCGAAGCAGCTCAACCGCCAGGATGTCGTCTCGCTTCTTCAGCAGACGCTCGAAGAAGAAAAAGCGACCGACGCCAAGCTTACCGCCATGGCCGACGCCAAAGTAAACCGGCGCGCGGCCGCCTAAGCCTACCTCCCGGCGACGGGCGCCCTCAAGGCGCCCGTCGCTCGACATTTCTCAAGCAATTTCAGTGCGTTAATGGCCCCCTTTTGTGCCGCGACGGCGGCCGACCCCATCAGCAAAAAAATTTTCAGTGGCCCCTCTTGAAACTTGTTTGACGCTGCCAAAATTTTTCTCGTTAGCTCGGTTGGGGTGACCTCCGGATGCCTTCTGGGTCCGGGGCGTTGAGGACTGGCACCGGTCGCGTCCGGTGCCGCTCGTAACCATTTTGCTCTTTGGAGGAACTGGCTATGCGCACTGTTGATTTTGCTCCCCTCTGGCGTTCGACCATCGGGTTTGATCGCCTGTTCGACCTCGTCGAAAACGCTCAAAACGCTGCCGAGGGCAACTATCCGCCGTACAACATCGAGCGGCTTGGCGATGACCGTTTTCAAATTTCATTGGCCGCTGCTGGCTTTGCTCCCGAGGAAATCACCGTCACCGCCGAACAGAATGTCGTGACGGTCGAAGGCGCCAAGAAAGCCGGCAATGATGGGCGCGAGTATCTTTATCGCGGAATTTCGAGCCGGCCGTTCAAGCGGCAATTCAACCTCGCCGACTACGTGCAGGTCCGCTCGGCATCATTCGACAATGGCCTTCTGAAGATCGAGCTGGTTCGCGAAATTCCCGAGGCAATGAAGCCGCGACGAATCGCCATCAACGGCCAGGCATCGCCGAACCTGCGTACGATCGACGCAGCCAAGGCCGCCTGATTTGGTCCCGCCGCGCGTCATTCGACGCGATCTGGCCTATCAACCCGCTGCATCGCATCGCGGCCTTGGGACGGCGACTTGAGCGTTTTTCCTGATGTCACTGGCGGGAAGCGTTGGGTTGGGATTTTATCTACCAGTCCCATTGAAGTGAGCGGGGGGTGCTGACCGACATTGTCGCAGCAACAAAGCGAGGGGACGAGAAAAGGAACAACGCAACAATCGGCCTACTCGGGGCATTGGAAGGCGCAGTAAACCGGCAAGCAGGCGTTCTTGTCGGGGCTACGCGTCAGAAGGGCAACGCGTCGTGTGTTTTGCTATAGGCTACTTATGCCCGCCGGAATGATGTTCCTGGTGCCGACCGATCTTGACTGGCGTGTTGTTGCTGCCCGTCGTCTTGACTCGTGACCGCGGCTCGCCGCTGGCGTTCAGCGGGCGGAGTCGACGTTGGGGCGCTTCGCTGCGCGACGACTTGGTGCTGAACGGTCAATGCAGAATCCGTCAACGGTAACATAGGCCGCCGACCGCATTGCAGTCCTTCAAGAGCTGGCCGCGGCAGACTGTGCCGCCGATACTGACTCATGGTAGGCAGAAGCGCTGGTGGACATGAGCATCGTAGGGATGACAGTGCGAGGACGATCAATGGATTTCTTGTGTGTCCATTTCTTGCTGGTGGCGCGAGTAGCCATCGAAGCGCGTTGGCGGCGCGTCGTTCAGCAAAGAATCGCCGCGGGGACGGGTTGAGTCTGAACGACGCCTCCGGGGCCGACTATGTGCCAACAGTTCTTGCCACTGGGTGATCGCGAACCACGACCCCGGGAGTCGCGCCGCTTCCTGGCTTGCTGACGATGATAGGGTTGTGGCTGGAGCCCGGACCATGCCGGCGGCGAGCTGTTGTGATGGTGGTGGTGTCCGCCGCTGCGGCCCCAGCTTCCGCGACTGTTACACTTGCAGTCGCTATAATCGACACAGCGGCGTGACCAGCGCTATCGGAATGATGGCCGCTGGTGCCGGCATGGCTGTACCTTTGCGACCGCCGCCATGAGTCAGGCGTCCGTGATCGGATCGAGGCCGAGCGCAATGCGGCCGGTGAAACGGTGCTGGCGCTTGTCCGATAGCGGATGGAATTGCGCGCCATGGGCGTCGCGTAACAAGCGCTCCAGTCCGGTGTCGCGATAGAATCCCACGCCTCCGACCGCCTCCAGCGCCTTCTCGACAGTGGCGAGCACATGCCCGGCGACGATCGTCTTGCGCACCATGACGCTATTGGCGACCTCAAGCCTCATCGCAAAATTGAGGTCATTGGCGAGGCGAATCATATCGTCGAGGGCGAGTTGCGCGGTCGTAAGCTCATTGGTCAGTTCACCCAACAGATAAGGCACCGTCGGATCGTCCTGGCGCTTGCCGGCCTGTTCCCGCCCTATGGCCACGCCGGCTTCTGCCAAGCCCACATAGGCCGACATGATCAAAGGCAGCGCCACAGTAAGGATCACGTTCCATGCCGGATGGAAACGGCCGCGTGGTCGCCGCAGCGCGATTGCGTCGTCCGGCACAATGACGTTGTCGAGAACGATCGTGTGAGAACCCGTGGCGCGCATACCAAGGGCCCGCCAGTCGTTCGCCAGCGATATGCCGGCAGCAGTCAAGGGAACGGCGAAATGCAGGACCTGCCAGCCCTCCTTAGGGTGGTCATACGGCGCCGAAGTCATTAGGACGCCGCCCTTGGGCGAACCGCTGCCGAACGGCTTTCTGGCGCTGACCCGAAAGCCGCCGTCGGTGCGCGCGACAGCGCCGTTCGATTCCATCCAGTCGTTGGCGCCCGTGGAAATCAGAACCGTCTCGTCTGCGGCGACCCGCTCCAATATCTTCTTTCCCGGCCTTCCATCGCGGTGATGGTAGAGGGCCGCCGCGACGAGATGCTGGTGCATCGACAGCGCCAGCGCGGTGGAGGGGCAATAATGGGCAAGCTGGCGCAGGAAGGTGCACATAGCGGTATAGCGCACGCTGCCGCCGCCAAGGTCGGCGGGAACAAGCGCTGAAAAGACTCTGTGCTTTTTGAGGACGTCGTAGTTGTCTGCAACGAACACATCGCCCTGGTCGCGTTCGGCGGCGCCTTCGGCAAAGCGCGGACCGATGATCTGGACGAGCGCTTGCAGGTCAAGGAACTGGGTCATGGCTGCACCTTTGATTGCGAACATTTGCCGCAAGCCTGAAGGTGGCCCTGTGCTCTGGCAACTTTAATATGTGAAGCGGTCGCTGGGGCGCGCGAGGATTGCGCATGGTCCAGAAGAGGGGATATGGGCAGTTCTGTCCGGTCGCCCTTGCGGCTGAAGTACTCGCGGAGCGATGGACGCCGCTTGTTGTTCGCGAGCTGTTGTGCGGCAGTGTCCGCTTTAATGATCTTCAACGCGGCGTGCCCCGGATGTCATCGGCGCTGCTAGCTCGGCGCCTCAAAGAGCTGGAATTTGCGGGCATTGTCGAGCGCCGCCCAGGCGAAGGCGGCCACTTCGAGTATCACCTTACTCCCGCCGGCCAAGAATTATTCCCGGTCGTTGAGAAAATGGGCCTTTGGGCGCAGCGTTGGCTTCGGCATGATCTCGTCGATACCGCGAATTTGGATTCCGACCTTTTGATGTGGGACATCCGTCGGAACGTTCTCAACAATTCTCCGCCGCGCGAAAGCCGGTACGTCGTCGAATTTCGACTTTCCGGCGTTCCCATCAGCCGCCGGCGCTATTGGTTGGTATTTGAGCGCGGTCTTGTCGATCTTTGCTATCGGAGCCCGGGATTTGAAATCGATCTGTCCGTTGAAACCAGTTTACGTATGCTCACTCAGATTTGGCTCGGTCATGTCTCGATCGATCAAGCGGTACGCGATGATCGATTGCGCCTCGATGGCTCGACGAAAGACCTCCGTGCTTTCCGCTCTTGGTTCACCCTCAATATGTTCGCTCGGGCAGGTCGCGCGCCGACGGGGCAGGCTGGAGTTGCAGCGGAGTAAGCGCTTCTTACCGCTGCCATCGGCGAATTCTGGTAGTCGCTCTTGGCAAGTGCGGATCCTGAGGTTATGCCTCGCGAACGCCAGCCTTGCGCAAGGCTTTCACAAGCCGCTGCTTGTCTTCCGGTCGTCTAAAAGGATAGTGCTCGCATATCTTGCGAATGGTCGCGCTTGGATCGATCTGCTCATACGCCCGCAAAGCGGCTTTCGCTTCGGCAGCACGCCCTTGCATTGCGTTAGAGACAATCGCTACGCGAAGAGCGGGCATCCAGTTCGGTTTCGTCCTCAAAGCCATAGCTGCCCATTTCGCCGCTTCTTGATCCCGCGCGGCGATGAAATATGCAAATCCCATGGCGCTCTGTGTGAGGAACACGCGTGTATCGAGAGGATCGAGCCGCATCGCTTTGTTGAGACTTTCGATCGCGCCATCGGAATCGCCGGCGTAGCCGCGCACCCAGCCGCTTCGCTGCCAAGCGACGGCCAGATTTACGTCCAGCTCAAGCGCACGATCGATCAGTAGGAGTGCGCGGTCTACTTCTTTGAAGAAGAAGGCGCGGACATGTCCTACCCAGCATAGCGCTACGGCATCGTCGTTTCCTACTTCTAACGCGCGCTCCGTCAACCTGGATATTTCTGCCACGTCAAACTCGGATTGCCAGCCGTTTGCCTTGGCGAACTGGTAGCATGAGGCGGCTAACCCATAGGGGGTGGCAAATTCAGGGTCTTTGTCGATGGCAGCATAGAAAAGCTTCAATGCTTTCGCATTCTCGGCCCTGGACCAGCGATTCCAGCTGGCAAGTCCCCGAAGATAAAGATCGTAAGCCGCAGGATTGCTGGTCAGCTCCCGTTTCGCACGCTCGATCTCGGCTTTTTCAAGTTGAGGGGCTAGTGCTCCGACGACTTTCGTGACGAGCTGATCCTGAAGATCGAAGATGTCGATCAGGTAACCGTCAAATCGGTCGGCCCACAAATGGTGGCCCGATTCGGCCTCGATGAGCTGGCCGGTCACACGTACGCGGTTGCGCGACTTGCGTACGCTGCCTTCCAATATGTAACGCACGCCGAGTTCGCGAGCGACCTTCTCGGGATCGACCGGCTTGCCTTTGTAGGTGAACGACGAGTTTCGGGCGATGACGAAGAAAGCATGGTTGCGCGACAAAGCCGTAATGATGTCCTCGACGATTCCGTCGATGAAGTAATCCTGCTCCGGATCGCCGCTGAGGTTTAGGAAAGGCAAAACTGCGATTGACGGCTTGTCGATAATTCCAAGCGCGGGCTGGTCCGGACCGGCTTCGGCAGGACTGCACTCCTCCTCGCGAACGTTGCCGACGAACCGCAGGCCTCGGCGTGGCAGCGTCTTGATCAGGGTCTGCCGTGCCCCGGAATCGCCGATTACGCTCCGAGCCGCATTGATCCGATTGAACAACGCTGACTCCGAAATAGCTCGCCCATGCCAGACTGATTCCAGAAGCTCGTCCTTGCTGACCACACGGTCACGGTTGCGGATCAAGTGGGCAAGGAGATCGAAGACCTGGGGCTCGATGGCCACAGGCGCCGTACCCCGCCACAACTCTCGTCGATCCATATCGAGCGCACATTCCTCGAACAGATAGCGCAACGTTCATTCCGATCTTCGCACCGCGCCCCACAGTGACCCTAGCACAAGCCCCCTGAAGGAAAAACGGAGGGATCGCT
>DASXDP010000024.1:0-2125 GCA_036490575.1 Xanthobacteraceae bacterium | reverse complement strand
AGCCCGGTGCGGCCTCGAGGATTTGACCGGGTTGCGTCACCGCGCGCTCGTTCAGCTCCTGTCCGGATACTGTCATCTGGCTTGCGGTCGTCGGTGGCGCTGGCGGGCCACCCGCCACGTTTGACATTGAGTTAGCTGTCGTCGGTGCCGGTAAGGCCGGTTGCGCAGGCACGGCCTGCCGAGACGCCTGTTTCCGCTTTGGCGTTGTCTGCTTTGCGTGTTTCGGCGCCGTGACCTGGATGGGCGGCAAAGCGACGGCGGCGTCCGGTGTGGCGCAGGGCGAGCCTTGTGACGGCTGCGGCACCGGCTTGGACTGCGACCAAGCCTCCGAACACGCAAAGGACAACAGGATAACTGTCGCCGCGACCGTTCGCAGCGCCATGAACGCCCCCAACAGACAACCGGGCCCAAGACAACCGGGCCCAAGACAACCGAACCCAGGACAACCAGCCCCAGCCGAAATTCATGCCGCCCCGACGGCGGCGATCTGCACCTTCCGCCATCAGTATGACGATGTCAAGAAAAGTGCATACGCTCTGTGGCAAGGCGCGCGAGCCGACGTCGGCCGGACGGTTGCGCTGTCACTCCGGCCGTAGGACAGTCGCAATTATCAGCCTGAATTCGCTGGGCGTCGCACTTCTGCGGCGTCCGCTGGCTATTGGGAGATCAGGGTTGTTCCAGATCGAGATAACGAAGCGCAATGTAGTGGCGGCGCTGCTCGCGACGCTGGCGAATGGGGTTGTCGGCACCGGACCGGCGTCGGCCGATATCTACCCGAGCAGACCCGTTCGCATCGTCGTGCCGTATTCAGCTGGCGGCATCACCGATATCCTCGGCCGCGCGCTCGCACAAAAACTGTCAGAGGCGTGGGGCCAGCCCGTCATTGTTGAAAACAAGCCGGCCGGCGGGGGCTTGGTAGGCGTCGAATACGTCGCCAAATCGCCGCCCGACGGCTACACCCTGCTTGTCAGCGCTGACGCTACTTTCGTCACGGATCCGTACATCCACAGCAAGCTTCCATACGACCCGATCAACGACTTCGCGCCGATCACCGGCCTCGGCATCAGCCCGCAAGCGCTGGTCGTTCACCCGTCAGTTCCGGTGAAGACGTTCGCCGACCTCATCGCGCTCGGCAAGCAAAAGCCCGGCGTGCTCAATTATGGCACCTTCGGCATCGGGACGAGCGGTCACCTCAACATTGTGCTTATTGAGGAGACGACCGGAGCCAAGTTCACGGCGGTCCATTATCATGGCGCGGCGCCTGCCATTGTCGACCTGCTCGGCGGCCACATTCAGATGATGATCGTCAGCATCGGTCTGGTGGCGCAGGCGTGGCAGGCGGGCCAACTCAAGGTGCTTGGATTTGGCTCGACGGAGCGGATTGCGCGATTCCCCAATGTGCCGACGCTGGCCGAAAGTGGACTGCCCGGTTATCAAGCGGGCTCGTGGTATGGCCTCGTCGCGCCGAAAGGTACACCGCGGGATGTCGTCGAAAAACTGAACGCCGAGACACAGAAGATCTTTGGCGATCCGGAATTTCGAAAAAAATTCCTTGATCCCAGTTTTATCTATTCGATTGTGTCTTCTCCTGAAAAATTTGCCACGCGAATCCAGGCTGACTCGGCGAAGTGGGAGAAGATTATCCGTCACGCAAAGATACACGTCGATTAGGCTCGCTCGGCGGATCCGCGGTGAGTTAAGGCCGCAAAGATCATGCTCGGTACCGCTACGGTCCTGGCGCCCGACATCGACAAGAAAACGGGCGCACCGCTGCCATTGGTGTGCGCCTGGCTTGCGGTACTCGCCGAGTCCGCCGCTGCGATTGCCTTGCGATCGGATTATTCACCCGGCGGGCTGCGCTGATCATCTGGATCGAGATGGGTGTGATTATCCGTTTTTTCCAATGGCAGTGCGGCTACTTCTGCGCGGTATTCGGTCGATCGGTTTATCGGCCGCGAATTTTGACCTCGAAACGGCCATGCTCCGCAAAGGCGCATTGACTGGCGCGCGGGGGTGCTCGTTACGCGGCTGAGGCACCTTACGGTTGAAGGGATCGCCGAGCGGCGCCCAGATCGTTGCGCAGCCGCCCGCGTTCCAGCTGCCGACGCTGCTGTCGAGCCTGACC
>DASXDP010000023.1:0-15442 GCA_036490575.1 Xanthobacteraceae bacterium | reverse complement strand
GTCCTTGCCGTCAATGATTGGGTCGAGTTGCGCCTGTCCTTCTTCCGAACTAACGCAAAGTCCTGCCTCGGTGTTATCTGCCGACAAGATGTGAAAATGGTCATTCGTTGGAGCAACACCCAAAATCTGGCTGATGGACTGAAGACGAGATTTCGTTTCGGGAAGCACCATTTCACCGTCGAGATAAACAACCTTGCGTTTCTTTGGGGCGTTCCAACGGAGGAGGGGACTTCCTGTAGAAATCGCCAATCCTATTGAAAGTGCCAGCCAACTTTTCCCAACACCACGAGGCGCATACAGCATTGAGAGGGATGCCGTTGGAATGATTGGGTCCAGTAACATTTCACGTTCTGGCATTTGGATATTCATAAAATCATTGAACCCCACGGACTGGAATGGCGGAGAAACGATCGGTTGTTCCTGATGTTTCCGTTGCTGGCGCACAACTGGTTCAGCCGAAACCCGAAACAATCGGGATAGCGTGCCTGCCAAATTCATTTTCGTCTTTCCTCTTGGAAAATAGGAAAACGCGACAACCCGTATGGCGTGTCCGCGCGAAATCGGGGTGGCAAAATATACGGGAAATCGACTACGCGTTAAAGTAGTATATCGAAAAATTCACTAATCTATGATGGAGGGGCTGTGACCCGACCCAGAATTGACGGCACATTTTCGGGGTCGGGTCAGGCACAACCCGAACGCTCAAAAGCGACGCCCACCAGATGCATTCCCATTCTCAATAGGGTGGTCGGTGGTGCGTGTTTTTACGGATGCCGGAGGCATGCCGCCGCGCAGGAAAACGCGAGATTTTTCTTTATATGTCTTTATAAGTTTTTGGCGAAAACGTATAACAGAAGACAATTCTGGCTAATTAATTGAAATTGCTGGTGATTTTGGTGGAGCCAGGGGGAGTCGAACCCCCGACCTCTTGAATGCCATTCAAGCGCTCTCCCAACTGAGCTATGGCCCCAGCGGAAGCCAAATGTCGATGGTCAGTAAACGCAAAGGATCTCCCGTGTGATTACTGATTCCCGATAACTGACTTCCGTTACCCTTCCTCCTCGTTTTCGATATCGCTGCCGATGATATCGGTGACGTCGGCGTCTTCCTCCTCCTGCTCCTCGATAAAGGTGGAGTCGTCGAGATTTTCATCCATCTCGACTTCCTCCTCGAGGTCAGGCTCGGCAGTCTCCACCGGCGCCTTGGCTCCTTGTGACTCAGCCTCGGCTTCCTCCAGCGATACGAATTCGGTTTCCTGCGGCTCGGGTGCCGCGGCTTCTTCCGCGGGGGCGGGTGCCGGACGCGGCGCAACCGGGGCGGGGGCGGCTTCCGGCCGCGCGCGCGAGACCGGAGGCGCCTCCACCGGCACTACCTTGCCAGTGTACGGCGAGATCACCGGATCCTTGTTGAGATCGTAAAACTTGCGCCCTGTCTCGGGACAGACGCGCTTGGTGCCTAGTTCCGCTTTCGCCACAGCCGAAATCCTTCAATTTGGCAGCTTCACTTGGCTAGTCGTGCCGCGCCTGTCAATAGCCCGTACGTGGCTGGTGCCGGCGCCGGCGCGCTGACCTTACGGTAGCCTCAACGCATCCAAAGCCTGAATCGCAGCGACTATCGCACGGCGTGATTCGGCTTATAAGTCATCCGTTTCGGCGTCATTGCGCCAGCGATGACCAGTGGGATGTAAAATGATCAGGCTTTTTCGAATCATCGGGGTCGGCGCCGCATCGCCGGCCAATTGGGTTATCGGGCAGTTCGACAGCGCCGAAGATGCATTGTCGGAATACAACTCGGAATTTCGGCGCGCCAAAAGCGAGGGGATCGATGATGGCCGCCCGGAGCTCGAATTCGTAAACGACAACCGCGAGGTTGAATATTTCCTTGCCGAGGAAGAATACACCCACACTCCCGACCGGCGAGACGAGGGTGTGGAGACCGGCCGATGGGGTTTGGCCAGGAAACGACACGAAGACTGACGGGCGCAGACCCGAAACCCGTATCATTGGGAAAAGAATACCCGCGTTAGGGACCGGAAATGAGCACCAACAACTATCCACATTTGTTTTCGCCGCTGCGGATTAGAAATACGACGCTTCCAAATCGCGTGGCTTTCGGTCCGGTATGTCCGACTTGGGTGCGCTCGCCCCACGAAGGAATCTTTACCGAACAAGCGGTCGCCTATTATGAGGAGCGCGCCAAGACCGGCCTGGGAATGATCATTCTCGGCGGTCACCTCATCGACAAGAACACGATCTACACGCCGATGGGTTTTCCCGGGCTCTGGAACGACGCGCAGCTAGAAGGACTGGCGAACGTCGCAAGGGCGGTGAAGCGGCACGGCTGCGCGCTTTCGGTCCAGCTCCTGCACTTGGGCCTGCGGTCGCCAACGCCTTTCTTGAAGACCGATCCGGCTCGCGATCCGTACGAATACGATCCCTACATGCTGGCGCCGAGCCAACTGCCCGCCGGCGAAATTCCTGGCGGACCAACGCCCAAGGAACTGGAAGAGCACGAGATCGAATACATCCTCCAGTGCTTTGAGGATGCTGCCAAGCGAGCGATCTCGGCCGGCCTCGACGGCGTCGAATTTCACATCGCTCACGGCTATCTGCCGTGGCAGTTCCTTTCGCCGTTCTACAATCATCGCAAGGACCGCTGGGGCGGCTCGTACGAAAATCGGCTGCGTTTTTCTATCGAAGCGATGCGCCGCATCCGTAAAAGAATCGGTGATCGGCCGTTCATCGGTTACCGCATCAATTCCACGTCTTTTTGGGAAGGCGATCTCGAGATTGAAGATATCAAGCGCATCCATGCAGATTTCGAAAGGCAGGCCGATATCGATTACGTGAGCGTTTCGGCCGGGGTGCACCACTCCTGGATTCACACGCCGATGACCTTCGAGGAGGGTTGGGAGCGGGAGTACACCCGCGCGATAAAATCGGTGTCCACGAAGCCGGTTCTTTTGGTCGGTCGGGTAAGCCATCCGGGCGTTGCTGATGAGCTTGTCGGCTCCGGCGACGCCGACGCCGTTCTGCTGGCGCGGCAGATGATCGCCGACGAGCAGTGGATGACAAAGGTCAAAGCAGGGCGCGTTGCCGACATTCGGCGCTGTGTCGCCGCCAATTATTGCTGGCGTGCGGTGATCCGGGGCAGTCGGGTTCAGTGCGCCTACAACCCGGTCGTCGGGCGCGAGAGCGTGTGGGGCGCAAGCTCCATGACCAAGGCGTCCTCTTCAAAGCGGGTGCTGGTCATCGGCGCGGGTCCTGCCGGCCTGGAATTTGCCCGCGTGGCCTCGGCACGAGGCCACGAGGTCGCCGTGTATGAGCGCGAACCTCACGTCGGCGGGCACGTGCGCGCTTACGGGGCGCTACCCAACCGCCAGCAATACGGGACAATCGCTACCTGGCTTGCGGCGCAAGTAAAAGGCAACGGCGTGGCGATCAAAACCGATAGCCCGGTGACGCCTGAGAACATTGATGAGGTGCTAGCCGCGGAGCGGCCGGATCATATTGTGGTCGCTACCGGCGCCCGTTACCGCAAGGACGGATTTCAAGGACAGACGGGCAAGTCCATTCCGGGCTGGGAGACGGGCCGGTGCCTGACATGGGATGACGTCGCCCTCGACAAGGTGGAGGTTTCAGGGGAGGCGCTGGTCATCGACGAGCTTGCGGACGTCGCCGCACCGCTGACCGCGGTCAAACTGGCAAAACTGGGTTGCAAGGTCAGGCTGCTGACAAAATGGCCGATGATCGGCATGGAGACGGCGGCCGAAGTCTATCTGCACTGGATTTTGACCTACCTGTATGAAGCGGACGTCGAAATGATCGCTGACCATGCGGTCAAGCGGATCAGCGGCAGGGAAGTGGAAATCGTCAACATCTATCAGCCCGCGCGCGCCAGGCCGATCAACGCCGACGCCATTGTGATGGCAACGTCGCGAAGCTCTGAAAACGCCCTTTATCATCTGCTGCGTGAGCGAGGCCGCAGCGTCGAAGCTATTGGCTGCGCCGTCGCCCCACGGACCGTCTACGAGGCGACGCTGGAAGGCCATCGCTCAGCGCGCAAGCTTGGCGCCCGGCAGTGGGGCCAGGCCGCGGGTGGAACGGCGACGCGCCAAGTTTCGGCATGAGTGAACGCGCAGCACTTACCTCACGCCGCGCCGGTCCCCTGAAAGGACGGGTGCGTGTGCCCGGCGATAAGTCGATTTCGCACCGAGCGCTGATGCTCGGTGCTCTGGCGGTCGGAAAGTGCAGTATCAGCGGGCTTCTTGAAGGTGAAGACGTGCTCAATACCGCCAAAGTGGTGACCGCGCTTGGCGCCACCGTCAAAAAGCGCGGTGAGGGGAAATGGGATATTCACGGCGTAGGGGTTGGCGGTTTCGCCGCGCCCGCGCGGCCGCTCGATTTCGGAAATTCCGGCACCGGCTGCCGTCTGATGCTGGGCGCAGTCGCCGGTTGTCCAATCACCGCGATCTTTGATGGTGACGCATCGTTGCGCCGGCGACCTATGCAGCGCGTGCTCGAGCCGCTTCACCGGATTGGCGCGAGAGCACAGAGTTCGGCCGAGGGACGCCTGCCGGTAACACTGACTGGTGCCGGCGATCCCATACCCATTGTGTTCGAGCCGACAGTTCCGTCGGCGCAGTTGAAGTCAGCCGTTCTTCTCGCCGGCCTTTCCGCGCGGGGGCAAACAGTCGTCGTCGAGACCGAGGCGACGCGCGATCACACCGAGAAAATGCTGGCGTATTTCGGCGCGGATGTGCGTGTTAGTCCGGAGGGCAATCTCGGCCGGGGGAGGCGTGTGACGCTCGCCGGCCAGCCCGAACTCATGCCCCAGCCCATCGTGGTGCCCGCCGATCCATCTTCGGCCGCATTTCCCTTGGTCGCAGCAATTGTTACGCCGGGTTCAGACATCGTCCTCGATGGAGTGATGATGAATCCATTACGCACCGGACTCCTCACGACACTTGGCGAAATGGGCGCTTCCATCGAGCGTGTCGATACCCGTACCGAAGGCGGTGAGGAGGTCGCCGACCTGCGGATCCGCTCCGGCGATCTGCGCGGCGTCGACGTCCCCGCTTACCGCGCGCCGGCGATGATCGACGAGTACCCGATCCTCGCGGTGGCCGCTTCTTTCGCTCAAGGGGTTACCCGGATGCGCGGCTTGAAAGAGCTGCGCGTCAAGGAATCCGACAGGCTTGCTGCAACAGCAGCGATGCTGCGGACCAACGGCATTGAAGTCGTAATTGACGGCGATGATTTAGTCGTGCGCGGACGAGGACGCGCTCCCGGCGGCGGCGAGGTGACTACCCACATGGATCACCGCATTGCCATGTCGGGACTGATCATCGGGCTCGCCAGCGAGCAACCGGTGCAGGTGGACGACGCGAAATTCATCGCCACGAGTTTTCCGGGCTTTGTGGATTTGATGACTGGGTTGGGCGCTGATTTTGCTTAAGGGCGATACACGGCTCGGTGTCGCCGGGCCGGCTTAGGGCTAAGCGCGGCCAAGTACGAGCACCGCGTTCAAGCCGCCGAAGGCGAAGGAACTCGACATCGCGACCTCAAGGGGTGCGTTGCGCGCGGTATTGGGTACATAGTCCAGATCGCAATCCGGATCGGGCTCCTGGAAATTCGCTGTCGGCGGGATGATCTGATGACGCAGGGCGAGTGCTGTGGCGGCAAACTCCAGGGCACCGGCAGCTCCCAGACTGTGGCCAAGCACTGCTTTAGTCGAGGAGACCGCCAGTTGATCGGCGCTATCGCCAAACGCTTTGCGTAGCGCAATGGTTTCACCTTTGTCGTTCAACGCCGTGGCGGTGCCGTGAGCATTCACGTAATTCATTTCATCCGGATTGACTTTCGCGTCGGCCAAGGCTGCGCTTATCGCCCGTG
Source organism: Xanthobacteraceae bacterium (assembly GCA_036490575.1). Lineage (GTDB taxonomy): Bacteria > Pseudomonadota > Alphaproteobacteria > Rhizobiales > Xanthobacteraceae > BOG-931. The sequence continues at coordinate 9,548 of DASXDP010000023.1, read as the reverse complement.
CCGCGCCGTCCGGGTCGATGGCAGTAATGTCGCCGGCGTCCGCGCTCATTCCGAATCCCTTGATCTCGCCGTAGATCGCCGCGCCGCGCGAAACAGCGCGTTCGCGCGGCTCGAGAACGAAAATCGCCGCACCCTCCCCAAGCACTAGCCCGCTTCGATTGCGCGAGAACGGCCGGCAGGTATCGGCGCTTAAAACGCGCAGCGACTCCCAGCCTTTCATCGTGCCGACGGTGATGCAGGCTTCGCTCCCGCCCGCGAGCGCCACTTGGGCCTGCCCGGTTCGCACCATCTGGAACGCTTGCCCGATGGCGTGCGTCCCGGAGGCGCATGCCGATGCGATCGTAAAGGTGGGACCCTTGAGCCCGAGATCCATGGAAATAAGACTGCTGGCCGCGTTCGCCATTAACCGCGGAATGGTCAGCGGATGCGTGCGTGCAATATTTTGTCCGTAGATTCGCAAGAAGGCGTCGTCGATCGTGTTCATCCCGCCGGCGCCGTTACCGATAATTGTCGCTGCGCCGAGCGCGATCTCGTCGGTAATATCCAATTGCGCGTCCTTTATTGCGGCGCGCGCGGCAACGACCGCGAATTGCGAGAAGCGATCCATCACTCCCAGCCTTTTTGAATCGAAGTGCTGGACGGGATCGAAGTCGCGTACTTCCGCGGCGATGCGTATGTTCAGGCGTTCCGTCGGGATGCGGGTAATCGGCCCGATTCCAGATCGTGCTTCCACCAGGCTCGACCAGAATTCTTCGCGCGTGTTGCCCACCGGCGAGACGACGCCGATGCCGGTCACTACCACCCGGTTCATTGCGCGGCTTTCGGGGTCTTTGCCGCAACCAGCTTTTCTACGATCTCCGCGACGTCGCCGACCGTCGAAAACGGCACTTCCTGGCCTCCGCTCTTGTCGGACGTTGCCAGCCGGGTCGCCTCGTCGGCTTTCAGCGGAATCGTGATGTCGAATTTCTCTTCGAGGGCGAAGACGATTTCGATTACGTCAAGCGATTCGGCGCCCAGTTCATCGAGATGGGTTTCCGGCGTCAGCCTATCGACGGAAATATTAAGCGACTTCGCAATTATCGATCGAACGTCATCGATAACTGCCGCGGGCTTCGCCGCTGCTGTTGGTTGATCGCTCAATCGCGTCCCACTGGGTTAGACATCGCTATTATTCATACCCGTCATTCAATCTCAAGCCGTTCCCGAGGACTATTCGGCCGGGATCGTCGGTCGGCGAGGGCGTGTGCCCGGTCGGAAACCGCATTCAGGGCGGTTTGCAGCTCACTTCGCTTGCGCTCCAGCGTTTCCTCGTCAGCATCAGCCGGAACGCGAATCGGATCGCCGATGACAACCGCGCCACGGCTCAAAGGCAGATTAATTTCCGATCGGTCCCAATTATCGAGCACTACCCGGCGACTGCTCGCCACTGATATCGGAAAGATCGGCCGGCCCGAGATTTGCGCCAGTTTGATAATACCCAATCCGGCCACACGTGAAATTTTCGGAACGTCGGCAGTCAGCGCCATGTTCCATCCTTCTGCCAGCGAGTCGATCATCGCTTTGAAGCCCGCTACTCCGCCCTTGGCGTGGAACCTCCGCCCATGATCGCCAGAGCCCCGAACGGTGCCGATGCCGAGCCGCTCGGCAGCAATCGCGTTGATCTCGCCGTCGGTGTGGCGCGAGATCAACACCTTGAAACGGTAGTGCCGGCGCAGGAAAGGCAACAGAAAATGCTGACCGTGCCACATCCCAATGATTACCGGCTGATCGGTCTCGTACATACGATAGGGGTCGGTGGGCTCCATTACAAAGCGGCTGGTCCGCCAAACGAGTCGCAAATACTCGGCGGCCAATACTCCGACCGTCCTTCGCGCCCACGCTTTTTGCTTTAACAATCGCCTCACGGCCACCATCGATACACGTTACACGTTTGTGGCCGCGTCAGGCTCGCCGCCGCGTTTTTTGGGGGCGGTGCGCTATTCGGCAAATCTCGTCAAATGATGTAATCATTTTCGTTGGCAAATCGGACTTGGTGCGCGTTTGAGAGCGGAACGGGATAGCAAATGCAGAGCCGGAGGCGCCCCGGATATCGGTTGTGGCACGCTGCTGCAAGTGAGGAAGAGACGCAAGCGCGGTCGTGTCCATTCCGGGTATCGCAACGATGAGGGTTTGTTTCGTCCTCGCCGGGTGACCCTTATAGCTGTCAGCCCGGACCGCTTGGCAATCCACCGACAACCTTGGCGGGATGCTGCCCGCAGCGGACTACCGGAGCGCTGATGATCATTGCAATCGATGGTCCGGCCGCTTCCGGCAAGGGCACGATCGCGCGGCGCATCGCCGACGTATACGGGCTTCACCATCTCGATACCGGCCTCATCTATCGGGCAGTGGCCAAGGCCGTGCTGGACGACGGCCAGTCGCCGGGCGACGTCAAGGTGGCGACGGCTGCAGCGATCGCTCTCGATCCGGTCACGTTCGATGAAGAGGCGCTCAAGGCGCAAATGATTACGGAAGCCGCTTCGGTCGTTGCGGCGATTCCCGAGGTACGTCAGGCTTTGATGAATTACCAGCGGCAGTTCGCAACCAGGCCGCCGGGCGCCGTGCTCGACGGCCGCGATATTGGCACGGTCATTGCCCCGGGCGCCGACATTAAATTGTTTGTCACCGCCAGTCCGGAAGTGCGAGCCGCGCGGCGCACCCGTGAACTTCTATCCAGGGGTGAAAATACCAGCAAGGACGAGGTTTTGGCGGATTTGCTGCGCCGCGACGAGAGGGATTCGAGGCGGACCGCGGCCCCGCTCAAAGCCGCCCCCGACGCACACTTGCTCGATACTACGCATTTGGATATAGACGCCGCATTCCGGGCCGCTATCGAAATCATCGAGGCCGTCCGAACGGGCCGAAAGCGCCGCTAACCGCGCCTTCGTCATTGGAGGAACGCCCGTTCAGGCTCCGAGTGTGTGGCGCGGTCAGATTTTTGTCCCGACCGACTGGCATTGGCCCCACCCGCCGGCTCAACCGGCGGCTGCGGTGCGTTCGGGTTAGTTTCATTCCATGGGGCTAGGAGAACTTATGGCTCAGGTTTCCACCGCCGCGCCGTCGCGCGAAGACTTCGCCAGCATGATCGAGGAATCCTTCGGCAATGGCAATTTGCAAGAAGGGTCGGTCGTCAAGGGCACCGTCGTAGGCATCGAGAAGGATGTGGCCGTCATCGACGTCGGACTGAAGACCGAAGGCCGTGTCGCCTTGCGCGAGTTTACCGGACCGGGACGCGGCAGCGAGATCAAGATCGGCGATACCGTCGAGGTCTATCTCGAACGTATTGAGAATGCGCTCGGCGAGGCCGTGCTGTCGCGTGATAAGGCGCGCCGCGAAGAAAGCTGGGGCAAGCTGGAGAAGGCCTTCCAGAACAACGAAAAGGTCACTGGCGTCATTTTCAACCAGGTGAAGGGTGGATTCACCGTCGACCTCGACGGTGCGGTGGCCTTCCTGCCGCGCTCGCAGGTCGATATCCGCCCAATTCGCGACGTTTCACCGCTGATGAATCAGCAGCAGCCGTTTCAAATCCTCAAGATGGATCGCCGGCGCGGCAACATCGTCGTGTCGCGGCGCACCGTTCTCGAAGAAACCCGCGCCGAGCAGCGCCATGAACTGGTGCAGAATCTCGAAGAGGGCCAGGTCATCGACGGGGCCGTGAAAAACATCACCGATTACGGCGCCTTCGTTGACCTCGGCGGCATCGACGGTCTGTTGCACGTCACCGATATCGCCTGGCGGCGGGTCAACCATCCAACCGAGGTCCTAAACATCGGCCAGCAGGTTAAAGTCAAGATCATCAAGATCAACCACGAGACCCATCGTATCTCGCTGGGCATGAAGCAGCTTCTTGAAGATCCCTGGCATGGCATCGAGGCCAAGTACCCGGTGGGCGCCCGCTTCAAGGGCCGCGTGACCAACATCACCGACTATGGCGCATTCGTCGAACTCGAGCCGGGCATCGAGGGGCTGATTCACGTTTCCGAAATGTCGTGGACCAAAAAGAACGTGCACCCCGGCAAGATCGTGTCGACTTCCCAGGAGGTCGAGGTGCAGGTTCTTGAAGTCGATCCCGTCAAGCGCCGCATCTCGCTCGGGCTCAAGCAGACCATGCGTAATCCTTGGGAGGTGTTTGTCGAAAAATATCCTGCCGGGTCGCTGGTCGAAGGCGAAGTCAAGAACAAGACCGAATTTGGGTTGTTCCTCGGCCTCGACGGCGATGTCGACGGCATGGTGCACTTATCCGATCTCGACTGGAAACGTCCCGGCGAGCAGGTGATCGAGGAATACAAGAAGGGCGACAAGGTCAAAGCCAAGGTGCTCGACGTCGATGTCGAGAAGGAGCGGATCTCGCTCGGGATCAAACAGTTGGCCGAAGACGGCGAAGCTGCCGCGGAGCCGGCCGGCGATATCAAGAAGGGCTCGGTGGTTACCGGCGAAGTGCTTGAGGTCAAGGAGGGTGGTATCGAAGTGAGAATTGTCGGCACCGATTTCTCCACCTTCATCAAGCGTTCGGAACTGGCGCGGGATCGCTCCGAGCAACGCCCCGATCGTTTCGCTGTCGGCGAGAAGGTTGACGCGCGCGTCACGCAGTTCGATCGCCGTGCGCGCAAGATTTCAGTTTCGATCAAGGCTCTCGAAGTCGCCGAGGAAAAAGAGGCGATCGCCCAATACGGCTCATCCGATTCGGGTGCTACGCTGGGCGACATTCTCGGCACCGCGCTCAAGCGTAAGGGCGAGGAGGACGAGAAAGAGGAGCAGGGCGAAAAGGAAGAGGAAAGCGAAAGCGAGTAACGCGAGCCGCCATTCCGCGTCCCGGAATGGCGCAAGCACTCGCGGAAACTGGACGAGGACTTGTTTGAACGCGGGCTACGTTAACGAGGATTTGGCCGATGTCGCTTGACGCTGACCTGATCGTTGATCGTCGCCGGATGCGGCGCAAGCTTACCTTTTGGCGCGTGCTTGCGGTTCTCTTAATCGCGGTTGTCGTCGTCGGCGCGGCCGGATTTCTCGGCCGCCGCGGCGGCTTCACGGTCGGCGATTATGTCGCCCGGGTGACAATCCAAGGATTGATCCGCGACGACGAAGAGAGAGTGCAGCAGCTCGAGCGACTGGGCCAATCGACTTCGGCCCGGGCCGTGATCGTGCATGTGGACAGTCCCGGCGGCACCACCGCCGGGTCCGAACAGCTTTATGACGCGCTGGTTCGGTTGAAGGCGCGCAAGCCGCTGGTGGTCGTTGTTGATGGCCTTGCCGCGTCCGGCGGTTACATAACCGCCATTGCCGCCGATCACATCGTCGCCAAACAGACCTCGATTGTCGGCTCGATCGGCGTTCTCTTTCAATATCCGAACTTCACCGATCTGCTCGACAAGCTCGGCGTCAAAGTGGAGTCGATCAAGTCATCGCCGCTCAAGGCGGCCCCGAGCGGCTTCGAGCCGACCTCGCCTGAGGCGCGGGCAGCGATCGAATCGATCATCAAAGATTCGTACGCCTGGTTCCGCGGGCTCGTACAGGACCGGCGTCATCTCAACGACGAGGAGTTGCAGGCCGTAGCCGATGGCCGGGTCTTCACCGGCCACCAGGGAATCGGGCTGAAGCTTGTCGACGAGCTTGGCGACGAGCGAACCGGCATCGCCTGGCTGGCAAAGGAAAAGAACATCAACGACAAACTGCCGGTCCGCGATTTTGAGCTGCACCGGCGTTTCAGCGACCTTCCGTTCCTGCACGCGGCCGCTGCCGCGGCGCTGGATGCCGCCGGCTTTTCCAAGCTGGCCCGCGGCCTCCACGAGTGGGGCGCGGTGCAAGCGGTCGAACGGCTCAATCTTGACGGTTTATTGGCCCTTTGGCACCCTGCGGGGTCTAACTGAAAGACGCGGCAGGACGCCATGATCAAGTCGGAACTTGTGCAGCGAATCTCCGGGCAAAACCCGCATCTGTATCAGCGCGACGTCGAGAAGATCGTCAACGCCATCCTCGGCGAGATCACTGCGGCGATGGGGCGGGGCGATCGGGTGGAGCTTCGCGGCTTTGGCGCGTTCTCGGTGAAACAGCGCCCGGCGCGCACCGGGCGCAACCCGCGCACCGGCGCTCACGTTGCCGTGGATCAAAAATGCGTGCCGTTCTTCAAGACCGGTAAGGAAATGCGCGAGCGGCTAAATCAGGCCGCGACTGCCTGATCCGCTCCATTGTGAGCGACGTCCATCTTGATCCGAAAGATCCTCACGGCGATCGTACTTATTCCGCTCGCCCTCATTCTGATTGCGTTGGCGGTCGCCAACCGGCATTCGGTGACGATCTCGCTCGATCCGTTTGCGGGTAGTGAGCCGGCTGTTGCGGTGACGCTGCCGCTGTTCGCGCTGATCTTCGTCTTGCTCATCGTCGGCGTGTTCATCGGCGGCGCCGCTACCTGGCTGCGGCACGGCCGGTGGCGATGGATAGCCCGGCGCCTTGAGGCGGAACTGCGGAGCTTGCGCGGGAAAATCGCCGCCATGGAGGGTAGGGAAGCGCCCCCGACGCCGGGTTTGCAACAGCGCCAGCCGCAGCTTCGGCCGCCGGCCGCCTGACCGTTCTATCGTTCAGCAAGACAAGCTTATTGGCGAGATGTAAAAGAGCGCCAATGACGCTTACGGTCAAAATCTGTGGCTTGTCGACGCCCGGGGCGCTCGATGCGGCAATCGGCGTCGGTGCCGATATGGTCGGCTTTGTGTTTTTTCCGCCCTCGCCACGTAACATATCAATCGATACCGCGCGGACGTTCAGCACGCAGGTGCACGGGCGCGCGCAGAAGGTGGCGCTAACTGTGGACGCCGACGATGCGCTTCTCGATGCGATAGTCAGGGCACTGCAACCCGACATCCTGCAATTTCACGGCAAGGAGCAGCCTGACCGGATCGCCACCGTTAAAAAGCGCTTTGGCCTGCCGGTAATGAAGGCGATCGCCATCGAAGAGAGGGCAGACGTGGCCACCGCCGCCGTTTACGCCCCTCTGGTGGATCGCCTCCTGTTCGACGCGCGCGCGCCGCGGGCTGCGACCCGTCCCGGCGGCTTAGGCAAACCGTTTGATTGGCGCTTGCTGCAAGGGCTCAATCCCGGAGTGCCGTTCATGCTCTCCGGCGGGCTCAACGCCGCGAATGTCGCCGAGGCGATGGGCATCACCTCTGCGCCGGGCGTCGACGTTTCCTCCGGGGTGGAGCGTGCTCCGGGAGAGAAGGATATCGCCAAGATCCGCGCGTTCGTGCGTGCGGCGCGCGAAGGTGAAAAGCGCCGGACGGCAAAGCCGGCCCCGAGTCCGGCATGAACGTCACCCAACCAAATTCATTTCGCACCGGCCCCGACGATCACGGTCATTTCGGACTATACGGCGGCCGCTTTGTCGCCGAAACGCTGATGCCGCTGATATTGCAATTGGAGCAGGCTTACGCCGCGGCCAAAGCCGATCCGCAGTTTCAGAAGGAAATGGACGGGTATCTCGCGCACTACGTCGGACGGCCGTCGCCGCTCTATTTCGCCGAGCGCCTCACCACACATTGCCACGGTGCCAAGATTTACCTGAAGCGCGAGGAGCTCAACCATACCGGTGCGCACAAGGTCAATAATGTGCTCGGGCAGATTCTGCTCGCACAGCGTATGGGAAAGAAGCGCATCATCGCCGAAACCGGCGCCGGAATGCATGGCGTCGCCACCGCGACGCTGTGCGCGCGGTTTGGTCTCGAATGCATCGTTTACATGGGCGCCGTGGACGTCGAGCGGCAAAAGGCGAATGTGTTTCGCATGCACATGCTCGGCGCCAAGGTCGTGCCGGTGCAGTCCGGCGCAAAAACCCTCAAGGACGCGATGAACGAGGCTCTGCGCGACTGGGTGACCAATGTCGAGAGCACGTTTTATTGCATCGGCACGGTGGCCGGTCCGCACCCTTACCCGATGATGGTACGGGATTTTCAATCCATTATCGGCAATGAGACGCGCGACCAGATGCTGGCCGCCGAGGGGCGGTTGCCGGATTCGCTAATTGCCTGCATTGGCGGCGGCTCGAACGCCATGGGTTTGTTCCATCCGTTCCTCGATGACCGCGGAATTGAAATTTACGGAGTCGAAGCGGCGGGCCACGGCCTCGAAAGCGGGGAGCACGCGGCTTCTATCGCGGGCGGCCGGCCCGGCGTGCTGCATGGCAATCGGACCTATCTGCTCATGGACGATGACGGCCAGATCAACGAAGCGCATTCGATATCCGCCGGCCTCGACTACCCGGGCGTCGGCCCCGAGCACGCGTGGCTCAACGATATCGGACGGGTCACGTTCCTGTCAGCGACCGATGACGAGGCGCTGGCGGCCTTCCAGCTTCTCTCAAAGGTGGAGGGTATTATTCCGGCGCTCGAGCCGGCGCACGCCATCGCCAAGGTGCTCGAACTCGCGCCGACAAAGCCCGCCGATCATCTGATGGTGGTCAATCTGTCCGGCCGCGGCGACAAGGACCTCGATACAGTCGCGCGGCATCTGGAAACCAGGCCGCGATGAGGGTCTGGGATTCATGACCACGCGCATCGACCGCCGTTTTGACGCGCTGAAGCAAGAAGGCCGTGCCGCGCTGGTGACGTTCGTCATGGCCGGCGATCCTGACTACGAGCACTCGCTGGCGATCCTCAAGGCCCTGCCTGGCGCCGGGGCCGATGTCATTGAGCTTGGCATGCCGTTCACGGATCCGATGGCGGATGGCGCCGCCATTCAGGCCGCCGGTTTGCGCGCCTTCAAGTCCGGCCAGAACATGAAGCGCACGCTCGCTCTGGTCCGCGAGTTTCGCAGCGCCGACGCCACGACGCCGATCGTTCTGATGGGCTACTACAATCCGATTTACATTTACGGCATCGACAAGTTCCTGGCCGACGCCAAGAGCGCCGGCGTTGATGGCTTGATTATTGTCGACCTGCCGCCCGAGGAAGATCAGGAATTGTGCCTGCCGGCGCGCGAGGCGGGATTGAACTTCATCCGGCTCGCCACTCCCACCACGGACGACAAGCGTTTGCCGGCGGTGCTGCGCAACACGTCGGGTTTTATCTATTACGTCTCGATCACCGGCATCACCGGCTCCGCCGCGCCGGATAGCGGCAAGGTCGCGCAAGCGGTCGCGCGCATCAAGCGCCACACCAAATTGCCGGTTTGCGTCGGTTTTGGCGTCCGCACGGCCGAGCAGGCGCGCGCTATCGCCCGAGACGCCGACGGTGTTGTCGTCGGTTCGGCTTTGGTCGAAGCGGTGCGCGCAAGCCTCGACGGCGAAGGCAGCGGGACAGCGGCCACCGCGAAGTCGGTCGCCGCTTTGGTTCACGCTTTGGCAGCGGGCGTGCGCGCCGCGAAGCGCGTTGCTGCCGGCGTTCGCTAAAGCGTGGCTCGCGGCCTCGTGACGGACTTTGGCCGATGCGGACGCTTTATGGACCCGGTTATCCGCGCACGCTGACCGAGCTGCTGGCGTGGTCCGGCCGCGACCCGGCGGTTCCGTTTGTTACCGATGCGGCGGG
>DASXDP010000022.1:0-5859 GCA_036490575.1 Xanthobacteraceae bacterium | reverse complement strand
AGATGGCCGATCGCCGCCTTGTACCCTTCCTTGCCGTGGACGGTCGGATGATTGGCGAATGTCAGGGTCGTATCGTCCGTGTGCTGGGCGAGCGTGCGCTCCATGTCCATGGCATCGACGGCGCGGTAATAATCGTAGATCCATTTGGTGTTGCCGGCAGCGTCGGTGGCGTGTTTCGGCGCGAGGTGTTCGCGGCCTTTCTCGTCGACAGTGCGCCGTACCGCAGCGAGCGTTGAAGCCACCGCGTTCAGGTAAGCGCTTTCCATTGGCGCAAAATGCGCCTTCTCGGCGTCGCTGCCTTCCGGAACGCCATCCTTCTTCAAGCCGAAGGCGAACGTCAGCGTCAGATTTCCGTGCTCATCCTCGCCGATGACATTCTCGATGCGTCCGAGCTCGGAGCCGCGGATGCGTTCGAAAATCACCCGGTTTTCCGGTTCGAACGTCACTTTCTCGCGCAGCGGCACGTCCTTGAGCATGATGTCGCGCACCAGCCAGCCATCGCCCTGCTCGACCACATCGCAGTTTTTCATCTCGGGAACGAAGGGCAGCGCGTTGTTCGCCTTCATCAGCAGCCCGGTCCAGACATCGTGGCGGCTGAGGAACGACTTTTTCGGCTCGTTGACGGGAACCGTTCTGCTCAGTTGATACATCGGCGACCTCCCTTTTTGCCCGGCGTTTCACTCGTTGCACCGGAGCGATGCGCAGGCACACGCGCGCCACGTTGATCGTGGCCTTTATTTCCAAAATTAGTAGTTTGTGGAAAAAACAGAGTCAAGCATGCCGCTAGGCGGGCGGCAGCTTGAAAACCGTCAAGCGCGTTTGTGCACGAGACGCGGAACGCGAGCGAGCACGGCGACGACTTGCTTCGCCGTCGTCAAGTAGTGCTTTTCCAGCGCGCGCTGCGCCGCTTTGACATCGCGCGACATCGCGGCGTCGAAAATCTGTTTATGTTCCCGCGCGGTATCCCGTTTGAGCCGTTCCGCCGGGGCAAACTTTCCCCGCAACAAGCGATGCCGTTCGGCTTGATCAAACAACAACTCGGCCAACTCGATCTGCCAGCGCGAGCCGCACGCCGAAAGCAGCGCCATGTGAAACCGCCGATGGCAAACACTCCAGCCTGCAATCGCCGGCCCCGGCTCCTTAGGCACCGGATTACGCGACAAGGCATGGAAAGCGGCAACAACTGCGGTTTCCCATCGGATGTCGCCATGCTCGATCGACTTCGCGAGCGCCTCACCTTCGATGACAATCCGGGTTCGCGCGGTGTCTTCGACGTCGTAGGCGGTCAAGGGCGAAACCCGAAAGCCGCGCTGGCCTATCGACGTGACCAATCGTTCCGAGGTGAGCCGGGTGAGCGCCTCGCGCAGCGGGCTGATGCCGACGTCGTAGCGCGAGCGCAGATCGTCCGATCGCAGCGGCGAACCCGGCGCGAACCGCCCCCAGAGGATGTCCTGCCGCAGCCGCTGATAGATGGATTCGGCGACCGTGCGGGGCAGGTCGTCGGTATCGGCCTGCCCGTGGCGGGCTTCGGTGACGGAGCGTTTCATGGCCTTTGAGCAATTTTGGAAATTATAGATGACTTTCGAAAAAACGCCAAACGCTCCTGCGGCACGGACTATTCTTCGCCGGCTACTTCCAGCCTGCGCCGTTCCAGTTCGGCCGAGTAGCGCCGGAGCGCATAGGCTTCCGTGAGAAATCCGGTGACGTGGCGATCGAGATAGGAATCGACCACGGGCAGCGCCTCGGCTTCGGCGCGGTCAAAGGCGAGTACGGCGTCTTTGATCGTCATCCCCGGCACCAGCACAATGTCGGTGTAGCGCAACAGTTTTTTGATTGAGGCTTCGGAGTCCGCTTCGCCGGCGTGCGCATCGGCGACAAGCACCATCCCGGCATAATGGCCGTGTTCGTCGACTGCGACCACCGCGGCCGAAGAGCCGAGCGGAAACGCCTCCTTGAACGCGGCAATGTTCATTTCGGTCGACGCGGTGCGCACGTCGCGCCGCATCATTTTGCCTACTGTCAGATCGCGCATCCAGCCAATATCGGCAGCACTGCGAATAGTCTCGCCGCGCAAATGGAAACGCCAGGTCGCGAATGAAAAGCCGAAAACTTCGCGCGTAACCTGCGACGACACCATGACGGCGATCAAAACGGCGGTGGCGAGCCACAGGTCGCCGGTTGTTTCCAGCGCGATGAAGGTCATGGTCAGCGGCCCGCCGATGACAGAAGCGGAAAGCGCGCTCATGCCGATGACCGCGTAAGCGTTGGAATCGAATGACGCCGCCGGCCACACGACCGAGAGCGCGGCGGCCACGAGATGGCCGCCGAGCGCGCCGATCAGGAGCGAGGAGAAGAACAGCCCGCCGCGAAAACCCGAGCCGAGCGATAAAATCGAGGCCGCTATTTTCAGGCAAAAGAATAACGCGATCGTCAGGATCGGCAACTGAACTATTCCGGTGAGATGCAACGCGCCGTGGCCCGACGACATCACCTGCGGCGCGGCAATGGCGAGAATCCCGACGGCCAAGCCGCCCGCCATCGTCCGCAACGATGGCCGCACTTGCATCCGGGCAAACAACGACTCGCATACCGCGACGGCCTTCATGATGAGAATGCCGGTCCCCGCGGCCAGAAGGCCGATGACTGCCGCGACGACGATGTCATGGGTCGCAAAGGTGATTTGCGTTGGCGCGACAATGCCGACCTCGGACGCCGCCAGCGCGTGGGCGACGACATAACCTATGAGCGCGGCGACACCCACTGGCGCGAGATTGTTCGGCGAGTAGCCGCCGATGATGAGCTCGAACCCGTAGAACGCGCCGGCAAGGGGCGCGCCGAAAGCGCCGGCAATTCCAGCCGCCGCCCCGCATCCCACCAAAATGCGCAAGTCCGCTCGCCGCAACCGGAACGCCACGCCAAGCCGCGAGGCGATGCCGCCTGCCAACTGGGTGTATCCGGCTTCGAGTCCGACGGAAGCTCCCACACCCGTCGACCAAACCGTCTGGAGCGCAACAATAATACTGCCGACCACCGACATGCGGCCGCCGTGAAGTGCATTGGCTTCGATGGGATCGATTTCGCGCTCCGGACGCCAACGCGCTATCAATTCGCGCGCAACGCCGAAGACGAGACCGCCAACAAGCGGCACCGCAAGTGCGACTAACGGATCGAGGCGTGGCATTCCCGACAAACGTACTTCGGGCCCGAGCCGGAACAGCCACCGATGCAGAAAATCGACGCCGGTCCCCATCGCCGCTACCACCAAGCCGGCGACCACGCCTGCGAGGGCGGCAAGCGCGATCAGGCTCGATTCCCGCGCGCGGACAATGGCCCGCAAGCGTTGCGGTATTTCCAAGCGGCTGGTGAGCTTCTCGATCAAGGGCTCCATCCTGACCGGACAAGCTTAACATCGTAAACTGGAACGGCTGCGACACCCGCCTTGTTCACCGGAGTTGGCGGCCCGGCAGGAACCGCCGCGGACATGAGCAGGTTGCTTGCTGGATGACCGCCCCCTCCCCGAGCGCCCCTGCCCCGTTCCCCACTCGCGACCATCGCGACCGGGAGGCGTCGCCTGAAGCCGCGCGTTCACGCTCTGCGGAAATCGAGACCGACATTCCGAGCCGGCTCGATGCGCTGCCGTTCGGGCGTTTTCACCTTCTGGTCATCGTCGCGCTGGGCATCACCTGGATTCTCGACGGGCTCGAAGTCACGCTTGCCGGAGCGCTCTCGGGTGAGTTGACACAGAGCTCGTCGCTTGGACTGACCAGTTCGCAGGTAGGGCTTGCCGGCAGCTCCTATCTCTGCGGCGCCGTCCTTGGCGCATTTGGCTTCGGCTGGCTAACCGACCGATGGGGCCGCAAGAAGCTCTTCTCGATCACGCTTGCGGTCTATCTCGCCGCCACATTCGCCACCGGCCTCTCGTGGGATGCGTGGAGCTACATGCTGTTTCGATTCCTCACCGGCGCGGGCATCGGCGGCGAGTATGCCGCCGTCAATTCCACCATTCAGGAACTCATACCGGCACGCTTTCGCGGCTGGACGGATCTCCTCATCAACGGGAGTTTCTGGATCGGCGCCGCGATGGCGGCAGGCGGCTCGACTGTCTTGCTTGATCCGCACGTCGTCGATCCCGCCTTGGGCTGGCGGTTGGCATTCCTGATCGGCACGGCGATTGGTCTCGCCATTCTGGTCATGCGCCGCTGGATTCCCGAAAGCCCGCGCTGGCTGATCACTCAGGGCCACGGCCGCGAGGCGGACAAGATAATCGGCGAGATCGAGGCGCATTTCGATCGTTCACTGCATACCAACAACGATGCTCGCAAGAAGGTGCGTTTGCGTACCCGCGACCACACGCCGCTTCGCGAAGTCGCACGCGCGCTGTTTGTGACCTATCGCCAGCGCACCTTCGTCGGTTTCGCGCTGATGTCGGCGCAGGCGTTCTTCTACAACGCCATTTTCTTCACCTACGCACTGGTGCTGACCGAGTTTTACGGCATCCACGCAGACCGGATCGGCTGGTACATCCTGCCTTTTGCCGCGGGCAACGTCCTCGGCCCGGTGCTTCTGGGCCGGCTGTTCGACACCATCGGACGCAGAACCATGATCGCTTCGACTTACGCCATATCTGGCGTCCTGCTGGCCGCGACCGGACTGCTGTTCCGGGAAAACCTCGTTTCCGCGCCGATGCTCACCGTCGCGTGGATGATCGTGTTCTTCTTCGCTTCGACCGCGGCGAGCTCCGCTTATCTCACCGTCAGCGAAACCTTTCCGCTGGAGATGCGCGCGCTTGCTATCGCATTCTTCTACGCCATCGGTACCGGCGTCGGCGGCGTGGCCGGCCCGATACTGCTGGCGTCGCTAATCGAGAGCGGTTCGCGCAGCAGCGTTGCGATCGGTTACTTCATCGGCGCGCTGCTGATGATCGGCGCCGCGATTGCTGAAGCGATCTGGGGCGTCGCCGCCGAACGAAAATCGCTTGAGGACATCAGCCGGCCGCTGTCATACGTCCAGTCATGATCTCGTAGCGCCTCTGTACCGAAAATTAAGATAGTGGCTCGTCAGATTGGTCGCGCTGAACTATCGAGGCTCTTATGAGCGAAGCCGCACCGGCCGCCGTTGCGCAAAACCGCGTCGTTTTGCGGATTTTGCCGTTCGCCCTGATCATTGTCTGCGGCTACCTGCCGGTTGGAATCCCGCTCGCGACCTTGCCATTGCAAGTTCACAACGAGCTCGGCTTCGGCGCGCTGGTAGTCGGCATCGTGATCGGTATGCAATCGCTCGTTACGCTCATTACCCGGCCGCTGGCCGGGATTCTCTGCGACCGCGCCGGATCGAAGGTAGCGGTCCTCATCGGCGGCGGCGTTTCGATCGTCGCAAGCGCCCTCTATCTGGTCTCGACACCCCCGGCGCTCGGCGCGTCCGGGGCGCTCGGGCTACTTCTCACCGCTCGCGTGATTTCCGGCTTGGCCGAAAGCCTCATCATGACCGGCTGCCTTTCCTGGGCCATCAGCACCGTCGGCCCCCAGCACACCGGCAAGGTAATGGTGTGGGTCGGCATCGGTATGTACGCCGCCATTGCCGCCGGCGCCCCAATCGGCATCACGCTGATGAAGTATCAAGGCGCAATCGGCGGCTTTGCAGCAGCTTCAGTCGCAATGATCGTCTTTTCCCTCCTAACGCTGCCGGCAACGGCTTTTGTTGCGCCGGTTGCGCCACAGGGTGGCGAACGTCTGGCATTCCTGAGAGTCGTCGGCCGCATCCTGCCTTCCGGAATGGGGCTTGCACTTGCCACGGTCGGCTTCGGCGCGATCGGCGCGTTCGCCGCCCTCGACTTCCAGAACAGGGGCTGGCCGGGTGCGG
>DASXDP010000021.1:0-2842 GCA_036490575.1 Xanthobacteraceae bacterium | reverse complement strand
GCTCGGCGGCGCCATCGCGGCGCCATCGGGCGCGTTCGCTCAAGCATTCTCGATGCCGGTTATCGGTGTCTTGGACAGCGCCGCCAGCACGCCCGCGGAGCTCGCCGATTTCTATGCGGGTCTTCAGCTGGAAGGCTACATCCGCAATAAGACGCTGACGGTCGAATATCGGTCGGCCTCCGGCGACTACAGCCGGCTGCCGGCACTCGCCGCAGATTTGGTCAAAACCCGGGTGACGGCGATGACTGCGATCGGGCTTCCGGCCGCGGCCGCAGCGAAGGCCGCGACGACTACAATTCCCATAATCTTTGCAGTGGCGCCCGATCCGGTACGAAGTGGCCTCGTCAACAGTCTCGACGCGCCAGGCGGAAACCTGACCGGCGTGACCGATTTGGCGGCCGGCCATGTACGGAGGCGATTGGACCTTCTGCACGAACTGATACCGGCCGCGCCCGAGATGGCGCTGTTAGTCAACCCGCTCAACCCCAGGGCCGACGCCCAAAGCGAGGCTGCCATCGCCGCGGCCCGCACAATGGGGACGCAACTTAGACTGATGCGAGCCAAGGCCGATGAGGACTTCACTTCGATTTTCGACGTCTTGACCGCGATGCAGCCGCGCGGCTTGGTCATCGCCGACGATGAGCTGTTCGACAGCCGCGGTGGCGAGCTTGGCTTTTTGGCCTTGCACTATCGCATTCCGGCCATCTTTGAGGGACGCATATTTGCCGCCGCCGGCGGCTTGATCGGCTACGGCAGCAGCCTCATCGAGACTTATCATCAAGCGGGTGTCTACACCGGAATGGTGCTGAAGGGTGCGAAGCCTGCCGGTTTGCCGATCTATCAATCGACCAGAATCGAATTCATTATCAATGCGAGAACGGCTCACGCGTTGGGGCTCGATGTTTCACCAGAAATGCTGCGCGCCGCCAATGCAGTCATCAAATGAGTTCTATGTTTTGCGAAAGAGCGGTTTTTCGTCGCACCGCCTCGACGTGGATTTTAGCTTCGCAGATCTTGGCTTCGATCTGGCCTCGCGGTCTCGATAGCCTCGATCGCGTCCTCCGCGGCAATTTGGTGCCCGCAGTGGCTGCATTTGAAAACGTGATTTGCCGACAAGTGCATGGGCTCGCTGCACTCGGGGCAAAACGCCGTCTGATCGACGACGACCCGTGCGACCTTTTTGATCTTCGCAGTCGGTTTGCGCCGCCACCGCGATCGCGTTCCACCCCCAGGGCGCGTCACGGTCGCTATCAGGCTGCTGTTCATCTGTTGCCGGCTCGTTGCCATTCTCCTTGGGCGGAAGTTTATTCCGGTCCGCCACCGCTTGATGTGATATTCAACACAAAAGCGAGATTTTACCCCGGGCGCCGCGTTGACTTAAAAAAGCTATTTATATCAATTGGTTATAGTTACGTGCCTCGCGATCGCCGGTGCTGGCGCGTGCTCAGAGCACTCGCGGGACGCCCAGCGCTTCGGCTTCCTTCAGCACGGCGGCTATATTTTGACGGCCGACGCCGAAATTGCTCGTGGGATCCGGCAGCTTCGCTTCGTGCACGCCGGCGAGGTGATAATATTTGTCCTGAACGAGACAGCGATGGCGAATGAGCGGCCACAGCATGCTGCCGAGCATGCGTTGGTCGTGGCCATATTTGGCGTTGGGTTGGCCGCCGAAATAACGGCGCATCAGATCGACAACATCGATGGCGCAATCGGTGCGTCCCGCCCACAGGCAGCCGATCATCAGTTCATTGTGCAGCACATGGTCGCGCACGACGTGGAACGGATAACCCGATTCGATCCATTGCCGCACCAGATCGGCTTCTGCCGCCGACAGCCGCGCATCGCAATCGCGAACGAGAAAGCGCCCGACACTGCGGTCGTTCATCACCAGAAAGCGCTGAAACAGACCGACGCCGGGATACTCGTCCTCGATGTTGCGCACATCGGCGCCGTTGTCGCGCAAATAGGCGACGCAGGGTCGCGGCACGTCGGCGCCGACATAGAACCGGCAGCTCCATTGCGGGTACACGCTTCGGCTGAGCACGAGATTGATCATGGCGCCATAAGCGTAAAAAGGCGCTTGACCCCATAGCGAGAACGAGATGACGTTTTCGCCTGACGGATGTCCTTGCGGCTCGACCAGAGCGACCGGCGGCGGATTGGCGCAAGCTTCGGCATCGCGAATTTCCAGCGCCCGTTGTCCGTAGCGGATCGCATCCTCGATTTTTCCGGTATAGAAATAGGCGACTTTGAGCGCGTCCAGCATGGTCAAGTCTTCGCCGTGCCGCGTAATATACTGATAGGCTTGCGCGATTGCCTCATCGTGGCGCTTCATGTTCGACAGTGTTGCGATCAACGCTTTCTGAAAGCGAGCTACGTCTGGCTGGCGCAGCGCCAGCTCGTCGGCGAGCGCATGTGCCGGCAACCAGTCGCGCTTCTGAAAGAATCCGTCGAACAGCAATTCCTTGGCGATCAGGTCGTCAGGACGTATCACAGCGACAGCGCAGGCTCTTGTGATCGCCTCATCGTTCCTGCCGGCGCGTAACAACGCGCGGATATGATCGTAAACTTGCGGCGAGACCTGCGGCGGCGGTCTATTTCCGGTGTTCGACATTGTGGCTATGGGCTAAACGGCTCTTCTTGGATGATGCGCCTGCACCAAGCAAATTGCGACACTGACGACCATCACATCCGCAACAGTCGCTTGGCGTTGCCCGACAGGATTTTGGCCTTGTCCTCGTCGCACAGCGGCACGCCTTGCATCCATTGCGTCGCCGGCGGGTTGGTCACGAAAGGCCAATCGACCGCGAACAGGATATGGTCGACGCCCATTTCCATGACG
>DASXDP010000020.1:0-4253 GCA_036490575.1 Xanthobacteraceae bacterium | reverse complement strand
TTGACCTGACGGCGACCCGCGAGCAGCAACAGCCCCCGCTCGGCGACGGTCGCTTCCTCCTTGCTGGCGAGATACCGGCGGCGCCCGTCGTGCTTGATCGCATAGCGTCTCATGTCTTCCGAAAGTCGTTGCAAGACCTCCACTTGACGTTGCAGCAGGGCGCGAGCCACGCCGCCGTCGCGTATGCTGGATACCAGCGTTGCAAGATGAGGTAGGCAGATTGCCGACAGCCCCTTCAGGGCGTTCGGGGTGACGTCTTCCAGCCGCTTGGCGACCGCTTCAATCGCACGCGCCTCCGCCGCGTTGCGGGCAATACAAAGCGGACATTCCTCTTCGCTCGGAAGCAGCTTGTGGACGTGTGTCCATATTTCATCTGCGGCCGTGTCCGATGCGAGTGCGCTCAGTTCCGCCGCAAGCCGATCCAAGAGAGGCGGATAACCGGCACACGTACCGTACGCGGACGCCACCGACTGAAGTTGCCAAGCGTGGAATGGACATAAACCACCGCTCTCGGCGAAGCGCCGCTGCTCACCGCCGTCGGCACTGATCGCATACTGATAGCCGCACAAAAAATCCCACAGCCGGTCGGCGACCTCCGCGCAGATTTCGCATGTTTCGATTTGGTGCAAATCCGGGAACATGGCAACCGCTCCGGACAGGCCTTTCGCTAGGCCAGCGCGATTATCGGCGCCAAATTGCTTTGCCAGATTGCCGATTTGCTGCTCCAACACCGCGAGCTCCCGTGTGCCCGGCAAATCATGCATGAATTCGGCCGTCCGATCACACATCCCGAGCAGAAACGCCGTGCTCTTCTCGCGCAGCAGAAAATCAGCCAACTCTCTTTCAAACGCGGGAAGACCGCTCGCCGCAAGCCTATCCTCGTCTTGCGAAAGCTTGGCATTCAGCCCATCCGTCGAGGAAACGGAAAACAGCAGAGGCGCGACGCTGCCGCGATCGCTCAACTGCTCACGAACGAAGCCCCAGACGATCTCTCTCTGCTCGGACGACACAGTGTCATGCTTGTTAAGAACCACGAAAATCCGCCGCCCGGATGACGATGCCGACCTGAAGAAACGCATTTCCTCTTCCGACAGCGGACTCTCATAACTCGTCACCAGAATGAAGGCGTCGGCTTCGGGCAGAAACGCTTCAGTGGTGAGCGTGTTTTCCGCAATCACGGAACCCAAACCCGGCGTGTCGACGAAATAAAACCCGCGCCGTAGAATCTCGGCAGGCAAGCGGATTTCGGCCGTGGCAATGCGCTGGATATTGCCGGGATTGCCGAGCTGCGTGATATGCCGCGGCAACTCTTCGATGGCGATATCCTTCTCGATCATGCTGTCCCGGTATCTCAAAACGGCGTGTTCGCTGCTGCCGTAGCCGATCGTGGTGACGACCGAGGTGAGGGGAATGATGCCGGTGGGAAGGCGATCGGTCCCCAAGATCGCGTTCATCAGCGATGTTTTTCCACGATTGAAGCGGCCGACGACAACAAGATTAAACCGGTCCTCGGCGAGCCGTGCGAACAGCGGCTGTACGCGTTCGTGCCAGTCCGTCTTTGGCTCGGGGGCCAGGGCGAGAGCCGAACGCAACAAGCCGGCGATCGAGAATTTACTTTGCTCGTACGCGCGCAAATCCATTTTGCCTGTCCGTGAAGTTTTGCGTATCGGTCGAACGGAACGAGACCGGCGTTGCGCCATCCGGCGCCGCGTCTGTCAGTGCATGCGAAGCGTCCCCGTCAAGGTCAGATGCCGGTTGGGTCCGGTGCTGGGCTAATGCGAAGCGTCGATCGCTTGGACTCATCTCGGCTTTTGGAGCCAAGCAAAGCCAAGCCTGTTCGAGTTCGAGATAGGCTTGCTTCGTCTCGGGATGAGCGGCCGTGGCGGCTGCGACCGCGCAGGCGGAAGCCTGCCGGCAATAATAGAGCGTTCGCTTAGCTTCTTTGTTGCTTGGCATGGCATGATGACTCCCTGGGTTTACAGGAGTCATCAGCCCGAAGGACGTAGCGTCGGGCGCTTGAGGCGAACTCCATCGCCTTTGCCGACTCAAAAGCTAGGCTTGGTTCCTCGGTTCGTCAATGGATGTCCGGGGATGTGGAGTGCTCCGTTTTCTCCGAGGTCCTTGCGACCCAAATGTATCGATTCCGCAAGCGGCGACGTCCGATCATGCCCGGTTCCAAATCGTCCGGCGGCGTCCGACCCAGATAAAAACCGGCACGGCCGCGAGTTGGGTCACGACGCAAAACGCGATGACTGCCCAAAGAGATCGGTCGTAAAGAAATCCTATGATCGCGCTGCCGAGGAACCAGAATATCCCGTAACCCGCAGTAAACATGCCGAACGCAGTGGCCCGACGCCGCACCGAGACCATCGGCGCTACGGCTGCAGGAATGATCGACTCGTGCACCCCCATACCCAAACCCCACAGCGCTACACCAAGCAGTGATAGCCAAAAGCCGCCGAGGAAGACGAGCGGAGCAACCAACGCGGATGCAACGGTCAGGATGGCAACAACGCGAAAGCCGTACCGATCGAATAAACGTCCCAGTGTGAGCGACCCTATGCCGCTGACGCCCATTGCGACCGCGTAGAAAATAGCGACCCAATCGGAAGGAACCGTTTGAGCGCGCGTGAAGTGATAGGCAATGAGGGGATAGTCGGCGAATCCCGCGGCGACCAAGATAGCGCCGAGGAGATAAATCCAGAAACTGCGCGGCAGCTCGGCGCGGCCTGTCGGCTGTTGCGAAGGACCCAGGTTCTCCGGCTTCGGAAAAAGGCAGCGCGCCGCGAGCAGGATGATCAGATTGACCACGGCCGGAATCAGGAGAACTGCAAAGGCCTTACGGTAGTCGTGCTTGATCGCCAGAACGATGGATACCGCGACGGGACCAAGGACCGCTCCGCATTGGTCAAGGGCCTCGTGCAAGCCGAACGCCCAACCATAGCCGCCGATCTGCTTTCCGGCATAGGACAACATGACGTCGCGTGGTGGATTCCGGATAGCTTTGCCGACACGTTCGAGCACGATCAGAGCGGCTGCGGCCTGCCAACTGCCGGTCAGTGCGAGAGCGGGAACCGAGGCCATCTGCACGACGTAGCCGAAGATGGTAATCGGCCAGTATCGACCGGTTGCATCGGCCCACCGGCCCGAAAACAGACGCAGACCGTAGCCCAGCAATTCGCCAAACCCGGTGACGACGCCGACAATGGCGCCGCTCGCCTGCAGCGACGCCAAATACGGCCCCACAATGCTGCGGGACCCTTCATAGGTAAAATCGGCGAAGAAACTCAACATGCCGATGAGCAATACAAATCGCAGCGCAACTTTTGGATTGGTAACATCGGACACGGCAGCGGCTCCTCTTGAAGCTTTGGCTTCATCAGGAGTCATCGGCCCCTTGCGGGCAATTGAGGCGAACTCCACCGCCGCGTACTTTGTAGGGCCGCCGGGCTTACCCGGCAATCGCCAAATCTTGTTGGACCGCGCTCCGTCGCGTTCCGTCTTGACGCAAGGTCTCGTTTTGCTAATCTCACATCGGGCATGGAGTCGCCCTGATGTGCCGTAAGGCTGATGACTCCTACCGCGGACGATCGCGGTGGGATCATCGTTGTGAACCCGCCGCAAGGCGGGTTTTTTGTTGCCGGGGTGCGATAAGAAATTGCGAAGCAATTTCTCCGCCCGCGACAACACGGAATCCGCGAGCGATCGGGCAATCTTCCGACCGCGATCTCCGTTCATCTGAACGTGGCTTGACCTCGGCCCCTGCCGCGGCATGAGGACGGTGGTCATCGAAGACGGAGAAAACACGATGTGTGACTACAGCCTGCATAATGTGGCATCGCGGCCCGCGAAGGTCGGCGATGAGCTGATAACGACGCAGTTTCCCCATACGATCACCACGGGGTTTGCCGCTGTCGACGAGCCCAATGTAGCGGTGTGCCTGCGGCCGGGCACGGAGCTCGTGTTCGATCACCCGCCCGAATGCTGGCGCCCCATCATGCGGTGGCGGCGGCGCCAATTGCCCAGCACCGTAGCCCGCTTTCGGCAGGTAAATCCGCAGCGGCCCGATGTGCATCACGACGCCTTGGAATTTTCCGACGGCACGATCGTGCTCCTGAACCGCCTCTGGCCCGGTCAGCGGGCGAGTGTCCTGCAACTGCCCGTGGAAATTCATAAAGCTCCCGCGCCGCAAGTGGCGGGGAATTTGTTGCCCACGGCGCTGGAAGGCTCGACGCTGCTGAGTTGATGAGACG
>DASXDP010000019.1:0-18571 GCA_036490575.1 Xanthobacteraceae bacterium | reverse complement strand
AAGCCGACGTGTTCGATTACATCGAATGCTTCTACAACGCGAAGCGTAGACACTCGACCATCGGCTACCTGAGCCCAATGGAGTTCGAAAATCGAATGAAATTAGCTTAGGATGCTGTCAACCAAACCGGGTGCAGGCCAGTTGGAGAATTTAGAAATAGGACAGCAGCTAACTATCAAAATTCTTCGAGTCGACCCAAAGGAATTTCATGTTTGGTTTACCCGCAAGATGGGCCAAGAAAATAATCAAGATAGGTGGCAATGGAGAGATAACTGGAAGGCTGCTTGGGATGTAGCCGCCTCAAGCGGGCGGTTGCTTTTGAGTAAGGATGCAGAAACATGGCTCGGTAAGTTTGATTTGGACCAAAGGGGCTGGACATCCGTTTGGACCGACGTGTGGATCGAAGCCAAAGTGGATGCCGTGACCTTGGTACGACTCGCAGACCTAGCGGAAACATGGCTAGAGTTGGCGGATGCCGAACATCCTCGTTGGGCTGCGATTTGGCTGACACTGTGGAAAGCTAGAGGGCTTTCCGCTCGAGAAAGTTCCCGTCTAGTGACCAAAGCGCTTAAATGGCTATTTGGTGAAGGAGACCGCGATGAATGGGATTTGGTGTGGTCCGCATTATGGGACTCGGCATACTCGCAGAATGAGCTAATGGTAGCTGCAGCGCGAAGACTGATTGCGCGTCACCCCTCCCCGAAAAATAATTGGATAGAGCAACAATTAGCCAATCTTTAGATTGGCTACACCCTTCCTCATCAGGGCTGCGGCCACCACAAAGTCTCCGCGTATGAATTCAAAGTCCGCATTAAGCGACCGCTACAACGCCGCCGAAGCCGAGGCCCGCTGGCAACGCGTCTGGGACGAGCGCGGTATCTTCGCCACGCCGAACACTCACGATAAGCGCAAGTACTACGTCCTGGAGATGTTCCCCTACCCTTCGGGGCGCATCCACATGGGGCACGTCCGCAACTACACCATGGGCGACGTGGTGGCGCGGGTGAAACGGGCGATGGGTTTTGCCGTGCTGCATCCGATGGGATGGGATGCGTTCGGCCTGCCCGCCGAAAACGCCGCGGCCGAACGCAAGATCCATCCCAAAGCCTGGACCTACGACAACATTGCGGCCATGAAGGCGCAGCTCAAATCCATGGGGCTGTCGCTAGATTGGAGTCGGGAGATCGCGACCTGCGATCCGGCTTACTACAAGCACCAGCAGGCGATGTTTCTCGACTTCCTGCAAGCCGGGCTGGTCGAGCGGCGCAAATCAAAAGTGAACTGGGACCCGGTCGATCAGACCGTGCTTGCGAACGAGCAGGTGATCGAGGGACGCGGCTGGCGCTCCGGCGCGCTGGTCGAGCAGCGCGAGCTGACACAGTGGTTTTTCAAGATCACGGACTACTCGCAGGAACTTCTCGACGCGCTCGATACGCTCGAGCGCTGGCCGGAAAAAGTCCGGCTGATGCAAAAGAACTGGATCGGCAGGTCGGAAGGCTTGCTCGTTCGCTTCGCGCTCGAGCCAGGCACCGCGCCGGCCGCCGCAGACGAACTGGAAGTTTTTACGACGCGCCCCGACACTTTGTTCGGCGCAAAATTTCTCGCAGTCGCGCCCGATCATCCGCTCGCTGCCGCGGCAGCGAAAGCAAATTCCAAGCTCGCCGCTTTCATCGAGGAATGCCGGCATCGCGGCACCTCGCAGGCCGCGATCGACACCGCCGAGAAGATGGGCTGCGACACCGGCATCAAGGCGCGGCACCCGTTCGACCCATCGTGGCAGCTGCCGGTCTTCGTCGCCAATTTCATTTTAATGGACTACGGCACCGGCGCGATTTTCGGCTGCCCGGCGCACGATCAGCGCGACCTCGATTTCGTCAACAAATACGGCCTCGGCAACGTGCCGGTGGTGTGTCCTCCCGGACAAGACCCGAAGACATTTGTCATCACCGATACCGCCTATGACGGCGACGGCACGTTGATCAATTCGCGTTTCCTCGACGGCATGACCGTGCCGCAGGCCAAGGAAGAATTTGCGCGGCGGCTGGAAAAAGAATCCCGAAGCGGGCGACCGGTCGCTCAACGTCAGGTCAATTTCCGTCTGCGCGACTGGGGCATTTCGCGGCAGCGCTACTGGGGTTGCCCGATACCGGTCATCCACTGCGAAAAATGCGGCGTCGTTCCGGTGCCGAAATCGGATTTGCCGGTGACACTGCCGGAGGACGTGAGCTTCGACCGGCCGGGCAATCCGCTCGACCGCCATCCAACCTGGAAGCACGTCAGGTGTCCGCGCTGCGGCGGCAAGGCTACGCGCGAAACGGACACCATGGACACGTTCGTCGACTCGTCATGGTACTTCATCCGCTTCACCGATCCGTGGATCGAAACCGCTCCGACCGACCGCAAAGCCGCGGACGCGTGGATGCCCGTCGATCAATATATCGGCGGCATCGAGCACGCGATTTTGCATCTGCTCTACAGCCGGTTTTTCACGCGTGCGATGAAGAAGACCGGGCAGGTCGGGCTCGATGAGCCGTTCGCCGGCCTGTTTACCCAAGGGATGGTGGTGCACGAAACCTATCGCCGCGCGGATGGCGAATGGGCATCGCCTGCCGAAGTGAGAATCGAGTCCAGCGGCGACATCCGGCGCGCGACATTGATTTCCACCGGAGAGCCGGTCGAAATCGGTCCGCCCGAGAAAATGTCGAAGTCGAAGCGCAACACGGTCGATCCCGACGACATTATCTCGGACTACGGCGCCGATGTTGCGCGCTGGTTCATGCTGTCGGACTCACCGCCCGAACGCGACGTTGAGTGGAGCGAGCGCGGCGTCCGCGCGCGCGCAGGCTTCGTGCAGCGGCTGTGGCGGCTGGTCAGTGAGGCAGCGGAAATTGCCAAAACGGCCCCTGCCGCGCGTCCAAACGATTTCTCCCCGCGGGCGCTGGCGGTTCGAAAGGCGACCCATCAGACGCTCGCCAAAGTCACCGATGACATTGAAAAGCTTCACTTTAATGTTTGCCTGGCGGCTATTCATGAATTCTCCAGTATCCTCAGCGAGGTAATTGGAGATATCGGGGCTGATGATGGGGACCGCGGCAAGGGGGGAGCGTCCGGCGAAGCGGAAAATTACGCCGCCGACATGGCTTGGGCCATACGCGAAGCGATTAACGTTCTCGTGCAACTCTTCAGTCCGATGATGCCGCATCTTGCCGAGGAATGCTGGGCCGCGCTCGGCCACAAGAGCCTGGTGGCGCAGGCGCCGTGGCCGCACGTCGAGCCCGACTTGCTGATCGAACACACCGTGACGCTGCCGGTCCAGATCAACGGGCGAAAGCGCGCCGACGTCACCGTGGCGCGTGAGGCCGGCAAGGCCGATATTGAGGCTGCCGTGCTCGCCCTCGATGCGGTAAAAAGAGCCTTGGACGGCAAGTCGCCGAAGAAGGTGATCATCGTGCCGCAACGGATCGTCAATGTGGTCGCTTGATTTCATCCGACGCTGGCGACGCCCAGCCGGCGCTGTCCTTGTCGCCTGCGCGCTCGGCGGCCTGACCGCGGGCTGCTGGCAGCCGCTCTACGGCAAGCCGCCCGACGTCAATTCCGACAGCGCGCACGACAAATTCCTCGCCACCGAAATCCCGCCGATAGCCGCGACGCATGGCACTCCTGCCGAGCGCATCGCCGTCGGCATGTTCAACGCACTGCAATTCGATTTGCACGGCGGCGCGCAGGTTTCAGCGCCTACGTATCGGCTGGTAGTGGATGTCGGCACCACGCAATTTACCGCCGTGCTCGACCCGGTCACCGGCCGCCCGAACACGCAGATCGACTCGGTCGTCGCCAACTACACGTTGACCGAGATCGCGACCGGAAGGGTGGTTGTCACGGACAACTGCTTTGCGCATGTCGACTTCGACATACCGGGTTCTCAACAGCGCTTTGCCAAGCAGCGCGCCCAGCGCGACGCCGAAGACCGGGCCATCCAGGTTGCCGCCGAGACCATCAGAAACCGCCTGGCTTCGTATTTCGTCGCCGGCACCTAAAAGGATGGTCGCAGTCAAGTCCGGCAATGCCGATGCTTTTCTAGCCAAGGCCGACCGGCTTCCCGATGTGGTCCTGATATTCGGCGAGGACTCTGGTCTCGTCAGCGAGCGCGTGCGGGCGCTGATCCGTGCATCGGTCGACGATCCCGACGATCCGTTCTCGCTGGTGCGGCTCGACGGCGACGAGATTGCCGGCGATCCCGCCCGCTTACTCGACGAAACGCAGACCATTCCGCTGTTTGGCGGTCGGCGCGCGGTTTGGGTCAGAGCAGGCGGAAGAAATTTTGCGCCCGCGGTCGAAGCGGTGCTGGCGTTGCCGAAAAGTGAATGCCGCGTCGTGATCGAGGCCGGCGACTTGCGACGCACTGCGCCGTTACGCGCGGTGTGCGAACGCGCCAAGAATGCGGCGGCGGTGCCCTGCTATGCCGACAACCAGGCGGCCCTGGAGCGTCTGATCGATACCGAAATGCGCAACGCGGGCCTGTCGCTCAAACCAGACGCCCGCGCCTTGCTGGTCACTCTTCTCGGCGGCGACCGCGCGTCCTCGCGCAGCGAAATCGGCAAGCTCATTCTGTACGCGCACGGCCGCGCCGAGATCGACATCGACGACGTGAAAGCGGTCGTTTCCGATGCTACAGACCTGGCGCTGGACGAGCTTGTCGACACGGCGTTTGCCGGCTGCACCACGGACCTCGACCTTTTGCTCGGCAAGATGCGTGACGACGGAACGTCGCTCGGCTCGATCTTCTTCGCGGTCCAGCGCCAGCTCGCGCAGCTGCACAAGTGGCGAACGGCGATGGAATCCGGCGAGCTATCGTCGGTGGACCGCGCAATGCCGCCTGTGCACTTCAGCCGCAAGGAACTGGTGGAGGCGGCGCTAAAGCATTGGAGCGCGGCGCGGCTCGGGGGCGCCATGACCGACTTGGCCGATGCCGTGCTCGCATCGCGGAAGACGCCGGCCGTCGCCCAGGCGATTGCCGAACGCGCGCTGCTCTCGATCGCACGGCAGGCTAATGCCGGCGCGGCACGGCGCTCGCGTTCTTGAGCTTCAGACCGGATTTTCCAAACTGAATGTTTGCGTGTCGTCGTCGTAGGCGAAGGCCTCGGCGTAGCGCGCCCAGGCGGTGACCGAGCGCAGCGTCTCTTCGACGTCGTCGCTGCTCATGTGATCCTCGAGCTCGTCGAAGAACCGGCTTTTCGGCGCCACGTGATTGGCGCGCTCCTGCAGGATGCGGCGGATATGCGCGGCGAGCGGCACGTGGGCCAGCAGTTGGCCCTGAAAGATTTTCTTGCGGTCGTCGGTTTCCGCATCGACGAATTGCTTGCCTGAGTCGGTGAGCTTGATGTCGCCACCGCCGACTTCGACCAGATGCAGCATTTGCAGCGCGTCGGAAACCGGGAAAAGGTCGTCGACCTCCATATGCAATTCGTCGGCGATGACCGGGAGATCGGCCTTGCCATTGTAGGGTTCGCCCGCCAGCGCCTCGAGCAAGCCGGACAGAAGATTGGCGGAGACCCGCGGCAGGATAGTGTCGATGGTGATTGGAGCGGGTCCGGCGGGCGCGCCGACTTTCGGCGCTGCCGGGGCCCGCGCGGTCATCGCCTCGTAGATTTTCTCGACCAGATCGCGGAATTTTGGATCGAGCCGATTGCGCGGCTGTTTGAGATCCACGGCGATCTCGCGAATGATGCGGCCCGGATTCGAGGAGAACAAAAGGATGCGGTCGCACATCAGCACCGCTTCTTCGATGTTGTGGGTCACCAGCAAGACGCCTTTGATCGGCAGCCTGCCGTCGCCCCACAACTCGAGAAAATCGGTGCGCAACGTTTCCGCCGTGAGCACGTCGAGCGCCGAGAACGGTTCGTCCATCAGAAGAATGTTGGGATCGACCACAAGCGCACGGGCAAATCCCACGCGCTGACGCATACCGCCGGATAATTCGCGTGGATAGGCGGATTCGTAACCGTCGAGCCCGATGAGATCGATGGCTGCGAGCGCCCGTTTTCTGATCTCTGCATCCGGCCGGCCGAGCGCTTCAAGGCCAAGCTGCACATTCTCCAGCACGGTCAGCCAGGGAAACAGCGCAAAGCCCTGGAACACCATGGCGATGCCCGCGGCGGGCGCGGTGACGGGGTGGCCGAGATAGGTAATTGTTCCGGACGATGGCGCCATCAGGCCGGCGATGGAGCGGAGCAAGGTCGACTTGCCGGAGCCGGTGCGGCCGAGAAGGCCGACAATTTGACCCTCCGCCATCCGCAGTTCGATGCCGTCGAGCACCAAAAGCTCGCCGCCGTCGGCGCGCGGAAAAGTTTGGCGCAACGCGTGAATATCGAGAAGGCTCGTATCCATGACAGTCTCTCTCAACCAAGCCGGAATTTGCGCTCGGCATAAAGATAAAGCGGACGCCAGAACGTACGATTGACGAGAACCACGAAAAAACTCATCACCGCAATACCGAGCACGATGTGATGGAAGTCGCCGGCATCGGTCGCCTGCGCGATGTAAGCGCCCAGACCTTTAGCTTCCAGGTGCTCGTCGCCCCAGGAGGCGACCTCGGCCACGATGCTGGCATTCCACGAGCCGCCGCAAGCGGTGATGGCGCCGGTGACGTAGTACGGCAGCACCGCGGGAATGGCGATGCGTCGCCACCACAGCCAGCCGCGGACCCGGAAGTTTACGCCGGCGGCACGAAGCTCCGCCGGAATCGCAATGGCGCCGGCGACCACGTTGAACAAAATGTACCATTGGGTGCCGAGGATCATCAGCGGGCTCAACCAAATATTCGGATTGAGTTTCAGCGCGACGATCACGGACACCGCAATCGGGAACAGCACGTTCGCCGGAAACGCCGCGAGAAACTGCGCGATCGGCTGCACCACATTGGCGAAGCGCGGCCTGGTACCGACCCAAATTCCAATCGGCACCCAGACCGCGGTCGCCAGCGCGATCAGCACGACAATGCGCGTCAGCGTCGCCAGCCCGAGCAGCAATGTCGTCGCGACGTCCGACATGGTGATGCCTTGCATCACGAACACGATCACCCCGCGGAGCGCCAACGCCATGAGTGCGACGGCGATAACGACCCACAGAAATGCGACCCAGCGGCTCTGCGCCGGCGATGCACGTTCTTCTTGTCGTTGTGGCTTATCCTTGGACCAGCGCGCCAACAATAACTGCCGCCATAGTGCCGCGAACGGGCGGGTGAGACGATCAACCAGCCGCGAACGGCGAAGGACATTGAGGACCCAGGACTTCGGCGCAGTCATGCCGGGCTCCTGCTCGAAGCGGAACCGGTCGGCCCACGCCACCAGCGGACGGAACAACACCTGATCGTAAATCAGAATCACGATCAACATCGTGATGATGGCGTAACCGACCGCGGCCAAATCGCGATGTTCGATGGCAAGCGCAATGTAGGATCCGACGCCCGGCAACGTGATGGTGGTATTGCCGACGCTGATCGCCTCGGAGGCGACCACGAAGAACCAGCTTCCCGACATCGACAGCATCATGTTCCAGATGAGCTGCGGCATGGCGAACGGCACATCAATGCGCCAGAAACTCATCCACGGACTCAGGCGGAAGTTGCGCGACGCTTCGACAAGCTCGGTCGGCACCGTACGCAACGATTGATAGAAGCTGAACGCCATGTTCCAGGCTTGGCTGGTGAAAATCGCGAAGATCGCGGCGAACTCCGCGCCGAGCACGCGCCCGGGCGCGAGCGCCATGAAAAATACGACGGTGATGGATATGAAGCCGAGGATCGGCACCGATTGCAAAATGTCGAGCAGTGGAACGAGCAGGCGCTCGGCGTAGCGGTTTTTGGCCGCAAGCGTCGCGTAAGTAAAAGTGAAAACGAGCGACAAGACCATCGCAACCAGCATGCGCAGCGTGGTGCGTGCGGCGTACTCGGGCAGGTTGGCCGGATCGAGCGATACCGGTTTGTGCTGCAGCTCGACAAGCGGTTGCAGCAGGTGCCGGCTCGCTTCAGCCAAAAACGCCAGCAGCCCGAGAATCAACAGGACGGCGACGATGTCCCAGCGGCTGAAAATCCGCGGCCAACCGCTGACCGAAATGGGCACGAATAATCGCATCTCGGCCGCGTCCGATAGAGTTTCGCTGTCGTCACACGTTCTTCATAAATCGCGGACCGGATGGGATCGCTGTCCGCGAGCTTGAGGCGATGACATAACACCGGCTCGCGCGGGTTCAAACATTATTACGGCCTTTACTTGCGAGGTAATTTGAACGCAGCATGCGAGGGGGCTACGCTCCGGTTATGCTCAATCGTCCCCTGCCGGTGGGTGGCCTTTTGCGCCAATGGCGCCAGCGGCGGCGTCTGAGCCAGCTCGATCTGGCCTCCGACGCAGGCATTTCAACGCGGCATTTAAGTTTCCTGGAAACCGGGCGGGCGCAGCCGAGCCGCGACATGCTGCTTCATCTCTCCGAGCAGCTCGACGTGCCGGTGCGCGAGCGCAACGTGCTCCTGGTCGCGGCGGGCTTTGCGCCGATTTTTCCCGAGCGGCCGCTGGACGATCCCGCGCTGGCGCCGGCGCGCGCCGCAATCGATTTGGTGCTCGATCGGCAAAAGCCCTACCCGGCGTTCGCACTGGACCGGCATTGGCGGATTGCCGCCAGCAATGCGGCGCTGCCCGAATTGTACGAAGATGTCGCCGCCGAACTCCTGCAATCGCCGGTCAACGCCATGCGCCTCTCGCTGCATCCGCGCGGGCTGGCGCCGCGCATTGTCAATCTGGCCGAATGGCGCGCGCATCTATTGTATCGGTTGCGGCGCCAGGTCGAACTGACGGCCGACGCGACGCTGACCGAGCTGTTGCGGGAAGTCAGCGCTTATCCCGGAGGTTCGCCCGCCGGTCTCGACTTCGCGCCTCGAGCACGAAATTGCAGTCCCGTTTCGTGTAAGATTTGGAAGCGACATCTTGTCGTTTCTCAGTTTGACCACGGTGTTTGGCAGCCCGATCGACGTGGCGCTGTCCGAACTCGCGCTCGAACTCTTCTTTCCTGCTGACGACGCCACTGACACTGCGGTCCGGCGGATGACGGGCAAAATCGCCCGGGCAAACTAATCGTTTCACTCGGACGTTTCTTTACCTGTGGCGTAATCGCTTTTGCTCCTCGACGCTGCGAGGTTTGCAGCACGGCCAACGCGCCGCAACGAACAGCGAGGAGAGATTCGATGACCCATGTGAACGAAACCGTCGTCCGCTACATCGCAGCGTGGAACGAACGCGATCCCAAACGCCGCCGCGAACTTGTCGGCGAGACCTGGACCGACGACGGCAGCTATGTCGACGCGCACCGCAACGGCGCCGGCCACGGCGCAATCGACGCCATGATCGCCGCCGCGCAAGCGCAATTTCCAGCGTATCGCCTCAACCTGGTCAGCGGCATTGAAGCGCACAACAATTTCGCGCGCTTTTCCTGGGCAGCCGGCGGGAGCCAAGAGGCGCCGCTTTATCTCGGCGGCACCGATTTCGCCATGCTGGCCCCCGATGGGCGGTTTAGATCGGTGGCGGGGTTCGTCGACGCTGCGCCGGCGCCCATGAAGTAACTTAAGGTAAGCTGCCCGATACCAAGCACACCCGGGACTGTCGGCGATCTTCGATCGTCAGGCCGTCCCGGGATTTAGGCCGGCCACCGGCGGCGGACGCATGCCAATCAATCGCGCGCCCAGCGGAACGCGCTGAACCGCCAAAATGATAATCCAGCTCACCACGAGTGTGACGGCGAAAACAATCGGCGCTTTGAGCACGGCCGATACAGCAAGCCCAAGCAGCACAAATTGCATCCAGACAATGAACACGTAATGCACGAGGTAGAGGCTGTAAGCGTTGGCCGAGAGGCTCGCCAGCGGGCGTGAACGTTTGAGACCGAAGCGCAGGCCCGCAGCTATGAGAAATGCGCAACCCGCGGCGCACGCCACAACAAACGCCACGTCGGAAGCAAATTGAATCCAAACCGACGCCGTGCCATCGAGCGTCAGAGAAGTTATCCCCATCCAGACAAAGAGCGCGGCAAGCGCCGCCGCAAGCCAACGCCACCACCGTTTGGACAATTGACCGTCGGCGGCAACGAGACCCTCGTCAATGCCACCGGCACCGATCCCCACTCCGGCAAAAAAGTAAACGGTGTAGAGTAGCGGCCGGGCGAATTGCAGCGCCAAAGGTCCAGAATTCGACCATTGCCACGGCGTGAAGGCGAGCGCCAACGGCACATAGGCGATCGCCGAAATGACTATCAGGACCGCGAGATAAACCAGCGGCCGGCGGCCCAGTTGTATCGACCAGCGCCCAAGTGATTTCAGCGCATTCGGCGCCGCGAAGTTCACGCCGGTGACAATGAAGTTCAGCGCGAGCAACTGCCACAGGAACCAAAGCTGCCCGTTTGGCACGAAAGGCAACGAAACATAGCTGCGGAAATAGTCGGCGAGCCCAGGCTGTGGCGCGGTGACGCTATACGCCGGATATTCGGCAATCGGCACCAGCACAATGACGCCAAATACGAACGGGACTCCAAGCCGCAGCAGACGATCGCGTACAAAGCCCCAATTTTGTTTGCGTGCCAGGCTCGGATAGACGAACAGCCCGGACAGCAAGAACATCAGCGACATCAGGTAGACGTCTTGCCAGGCGCAAAATAGGTCGAAGCCAAGCCACCGGTGACCGTCCAAAACAGGAAAGGCGCGCCAGGTGTAAGGAGGACTGTCAAAGCCGACGGTTCGCGGCGGGATCCAGTTGACGTAGGCCAGGACCGAATGAAAGGCCAAAACGATAAGGATCACGACAGCCCGAAGATTGTCGAGGGCTAAGCTCGAGCGCGACATCACGAGGCCGGCGCCATGGCAGGTTTGTTCCCCAGCAATCATCAGCCCGGCAAAGGCCGGTTTGATCCCAGCGACGGGCACATTTATTGGTACGCGCCAACATCGGCCGTGCAAGGAAAAAGGCGGCAACGCGGCAGGGTTATGCGGGAAATAGTTACTTCGGCACGTGGCCGTCCTTAAATCACCGCATTGTCGAATGAAATGGGTCTTCGCCATTGCTGGCGAATGGCCTATTCTAGCGAAGTCAATAGATGGAGGCGACCTTGGGTGTGCGATTGACTAGCGTACTAACGGCGGCCCTGATCGCACTTCTCGCTGCCGGCGGACCTGTCAGGGCCGAGCCTTCGGTATCCGGGCTTTGGCAGAAGATCGACGAGGAGACCGGCAAGTCGGTCATCTGGTTTCTGTTTCTTGAGAATGGCCCGACTTACGAGGGCGTCGCGGCGAAGCTGTTTCCGCGACCGAACGACCCGCCCGGTGCGGCGATTTGTTCAACCTGCAAGGACGATCGCAAGGGCGCGCCTCTGCTTGGCTTGCCCATCATACGCGACATGAAGCGCGCCGGCTTGAAATACGAAAACGGCAATATCCTCGATCCGCGCGACGGCAATATCTATAACGCCATGATGACGCTCAGCCCCGACGGCCAGACTCTGACGGTGCGCGGCTATCTTGGCTTCGAATTTCTGGGACGAAATGAAACCTGGTATCGGCTGCCGGACGACTCCGCAAAGCAGCTCGACCCCGTCATCGTCGCTAAATATCTGCCGAACCAGGCAGCACCGAAGTCCGCGGCGCATCCGCCCCAGCGCAACACGAAGGCGGCCGACACCGTACGTTAGCGCCGGCGCGTTTTACTCGGCGCCGACGCCAAATTCGCAGCCCGTTGCCGCATACCGGTAGCGGGCCACGCCGTAGCGGTCGTACTGGACCGTCGGATGGCAGTGATCCACCCACCGCCGATCGCGCGCCGCGAACTGTGCCCGTTGGCTATCGCCGACGGGTTCCGGAACGATCCGGATGTAAGGGTCTTCGGCCTGCTGCGGACAGCTGAAGCCGGTCCACCGGCCGGCGCAACTGTCGTTGCTGCTCACGTTTCCGGCGTTGGCTGCGGTTTGGGCCAGGATCGATAAAACAAGTGCGGCGCCGATACGCACGGTCGCCCTGGTTGCCGCTTCGGCGCGACGACTGGCTGACACTGATACTCTCCCCATAATTCCCGGGCCAAGCCGGGCGTCCTCTCGCTCAAGTGGCCGACGGGCCGCGTCCGTTACGGCACAAAGCCACCGTCAAGAGAGATCCGAGCAAGCCAGGTGCCACGGGCGTTGCTCCATTTTGGTACAGGCTCAAGCTGGCGTGCGGAAGCCTGCAAGAGCCTTTTTCAGGCGCTTTCGCGCGCTAACTGTCGGCGGAAGCGCGAAGCGAAGCCAGGTTGCGTCGTGGGGGAAGGTCCGCACGTAAATGCCGGCGCGGCCCAGATGGTCGAACAGTGCCGACGCCGCCTTGCTTCGAACCAAACGGAAAAGATCCGTGCCGCCGATAATCTCCAAACCCGCCTCCGCCAGGATCGCATCGAGCGAAATTGCCGCGTCGGCCAGCTTCTTCCGTCTGCGTTCGATCCAGGCCGTATCGGCCAAAGCCTTCGCCCCAATGGCAAGCGCCGCGCTCGACGCGGGCCAGGGACCAAGCACGGCGCGGAGCCGGCGCGCGAGCGGTGGCGCGGTCAGCGCAAATCCCAATCGAAGCCCCGGAAGACCAAAAAACTTGCCGAAGGAACGCAGCACGACGACGTTGCCGCCCGCGAGATCGGCGGCAATGCTTTGGCCAGGCGGTGCGACGTCCATGAATGCTTCGTCGACAACAAGTAAGCCATCTCGCCGGTGCAAATCTTGTGCGAGCCTGAGCAGAAGCGTGTGCGTAAAAAGCCGGCCGTCCGGATTGTTCGGATTGGCGAGGATGACGAGGTTTGCGCCGCCGCATTGCTCGATACTTTCGACGCTCCTGATGTCATGGCCGGCAAGCGCCGCGGCGCGCGCGAGTTCAGCATAGGTCGGCGACACCACGGCTGCCGGTCCCGCCGGCATCAAGCTCGCAGCCAAGGGCAACAAAATCTGCGATCCCGGCGCGACGACAACCTGCTCGGCCGACGTGGCGCCGTAAGCCTTCGCGGCGGCAGCGCTGACGGCGGCCAGCGCCTCTTGCTGCGGCAAGCGGGCGAATTCGCCGGCGGAAAAACGCTGCGATGGATATGGCCAGGGATTGATCCCGGTCGACAAGTCGACGAAAGGTTCGGGCGCGCCGGGAAACAGCCGGCGCGCGATACCCAGATCACCGCCGTGCGTAAGCGTTTCCCCGCCGGCGTCGGTGAACATCATGCCGATCGCGCTTGCCCTTGTCGCCATACTGATCGAACTCTGTTTCGGTTATCCGGAACGCCTGTTTCGCGCCATCGGCCATCCGGCGGGTTGGATGGGGTGGCTGATCGATGCGCTCGACCGCTTCCTAAACCGTGAGACGACGCAGCCAAGGGCCAGGCGGCTCGCCGGCGCTGCTACGCTCCTCCTTATTCTTGCGCTCGTCGGCGCAATTGCCATTGTCGTGCAATACGAATTGCTGCGCCTGCGACTAGGCTTTCTGCTGGTGGCTTTGCTCGCCGCGAGCTTGATCGCGCAGCGAAGCCTGCATCGGCACGTCGCCGACGTCGCGGACGCGCTCGACAACGGCGGCCTGCCTGCCGGCCGAACCGCAGTCGCCCACATCGTCGGCCGTGACCCCGATGCGCTCGATGCCGCCGGCGTTGCACGCGCCGCCATTGAAAGCCTCGCCGAGAATTTTTCCGATGGCGTGGTGGCGCCTGTCATCTGGCTGGTCATTGGTGGATTGCCCGGCATCGTACTCTATAAGGTGATCAACACGGCCGACAGTATGATCGGCCATCGTACCGCGCGCCATGAGGCTTTCGGCTGGGCCGCCGCGCGGCTGGATGATCTTGTCAATCTCCCGGCATCGCGCCTGTCTGCGTTGCTTCTGATCGCGGCGACCGCGTTGAGCAGAAAAGGCTCCCCCGCAGCAGCCTGGCGCGCCGTTCGCCGCGACGCTTCGCGTCATCGCTCGCCTAATGCCGGTTATCCCGAAGCCGCCATGGCTGGAGCGCTCGACCTTTCGCTTGCGGGCCCGCGCGTTTACGGCGGCCATCGCGTCGACGACGCGTTCATGGGCGACGGCCGCATCGACGCCAACACCGCCGATATCCGCCGCGCGCTTGTCCTGTTCCGCTGGGCCGACGCGCTGTTGATCGTAATATTGGCGGCGGCGACGATCTGTCTTATCGCGCTAAGCTGAGAAGACAATCGAGATCGATATGCGCGGAAAGATGCGCAGCGAGCGCATCGAGTGTTTGCTCGATCGAATTCTCGTAGGCGACGTTGGCTTTGGCGTTTCCGAGCCGCTCGAGCCACGCCGCGCGCTGCCGATCGTCAGCGAACAGGCCGTGGATGTAGGTGCCGATCACCCGACCGTCAGCCGAGACGGCGCCATCAGCCAATCCGCCGACGAGTCGCGCAAATGGCCGCGCCCGGTCGGGGCCTTCTGTCGCGCCCATGTGCATCTCGTAACCGGCCACCGGCATGCCGTCGTTGGTTTGCCCCTTCGCCGGCTCAAGACGTTTCTCGTCAGAAAGCGTCGTGTCCACGTCGAGCAGGCCAAGGCCTTCGACGGTACCGGCGGACCCTTCGATCCCGGCAGGGTCGGAAATCGACCGGCCGAGCATTTGAAACCCGCCGCAAAGCCCGAGAATCATTCCACCCCGGCGTCGATGCGCCGCGATATCGACGTCGAAGCCGGCCGCACGCAACGCCGAAAGGCCGGCAACGGTCGCTTTCGAGCCGGGCAGGATGACGAGGTCGGCGTCGCCAGGCAGCGCCGCGCCCGGCTCGACGCGCAGCAACTCGACCTCGGGCTCGGCCTCCAGCGGATCGAGATCGTCGAAATTTGCGATGTGCGGCAGAATCGGCACCGCAATGCGCACCCGTTTCTTCGATCCGCTCGACGCCGCCGCGTTCCGGTGCGATCCCCGCAACGATTGTTCGAGTGCGAGCGTATCCTCGGCCGGCAACAAACGCGCGTCGGCGAAATACGGAATCAATCCCAGCACCGGCCAGCCGGTGGCTTGAGCAATCCGTTCCATTCCGTTTTCGAACAGCGCCGGATCGCCGCGGAATTTGTTGACCATGAAGCCGCGGACCAATACCGCATCGTCCGCCTCCAATACGGCGTGTGTGCCGACAATGCTGGCAATCACTCCGCCGCGATCAATGTCGCCGATCAACACCACCGGTACGTCGGCTGCGCGCGCGAAACCCATATTGGCGATGTCGTTGACACGCAGATTGACTTCACTGGCGCTGCCGGCACCTTCGACGAGCACGATATCCGCCTCGCCGCGGAGCCGCGCGTAGCTCTCCAGCACGAAAGGCAAGAGATCGCGCTTTATCTGCTGGTAGGCCGCCGCCCTGGCGTTGCCATGGACGCGGCCCTGGACGACGATTTGTGCGCCGCTTTCGCCCTGTGGCTTCAGCAGCACCGGATTCATGTGAACGCTCGGCGCGATTCCCGCCGCGCGTGCCTGCAGCGCCTGCGCCCGGCCGATCTCGCCGCCGTCAAGGGTCACCGCGGCATTGTTTGACATGTTCTGCGGCTTGAACGGGCGCACCGCGAGACCGCGCTGCGCATAGGCGCGCGCCAGCCCGGCGACGATCAGGGATTTGCCGACGTCCGAGCCCGTCCCCTGAAACATTAGCGCGCGCGGCGGCATCTAAAACTCGATTCCCGGCTGAGCTTTCACCCCGGCGGCAAAATGATGCTTCACCAGCGTCATCTCGGTGACCAGATCGGCAGCCGCAACGAGCTCGGGCTTGGCATTCCTGCCGGTGACAACGACGTGCAAATCCGGCCGGCGCGTTGTCAGCATCGCCAGAACCTCGGCAAGGTCGAGGTGATCGTAACGAAGCGCGATGTTGAGCTCGTCGAGAATGACAAGCGCGAAGCTCGGATCGTCCAGGAGTTCGCGCGCCTTGGACCAGGCGCGTTGCGCCGCCGCAACGTCCCGGGCGCGATCCTGCGTTTCCCAGGTAAAACCCTCGCCCATGGTGTGCCAGGCGATTTGCGTGCCGAACTTCGCGAGCGCGTCACGCTCGGCGGTGTGCCAGGCGCCCTTGACGAACTGCACGACGCCGACGCGGCCGCCGCGGCCCAGCACGCGCAACGCGAGACCGAAGGCCGCGGTCGATTTCCCCTTGCCCGTGCCGGTGTGGACGATCAGCAAACTCTTTTCGACGGTCTTGCTGGCGATCTCCGCATCCTGCACGGCCTTGCGCTTGGCCATCTTGTGGCGATGGCGTTCCGCCTCGGCGTCGTCGGCCGGCTTCGTCATTGCCGCATCTCCGGATTGCTTTTGACCTCGAGCGGCAAGCCCGCGACCATGAGAATGACGCGATCGGCTTGCGCCGCCATGCGCTGATTGAGAATTCCTTGCCAATCGCGAAACTGCCGGCCGAGCGGATGCTCAGGAACGATGCCAAGGCCAACTTCATTGGCGACCATGACGACCGGCGCTTTCATCGCCGCCACCGCCTTTTCCAGGCGGCCGATTTCGCGATCGATGTCGTCACCCGCGAGCAGGAGATTGGAAAGCCACAACGTCAGGCAATCGACCAGCACCGGCGTCGTCTGCCTTTCCGAAAGCGTCGCCGAAACTTCGCGTGGTGCCTCGACGGTCCGCCAACAGGAGCCGCGGCGCTGGCGATGGGCTTTGATCCGCGCCGCCATTTCTTCATCACCCGCTTCGGCCGTGGCGACGTAAGTCCATGGCGGCTTTGTGGCGGCAATAAAGCTTTCGGCATGGCGGCTCTTGCCGGAACGCGCACCGCCGATAACAAGAGTGAGCGGGATATAAATCATTGCGACATTGCCATTTTCGTTCCGACTCTGGCGAAACTTGACGCCATTGACAAAGTGAACCCGGCGACTGCTTAGTAGCCTTATCGACGGTCTCTCGTAAGAGAGCGAACAGGGAATGCGGTGCGGAGCGCAAACTCCTATTCCGCAGCTGCCCCCGCAACTGTAAGCGGGAAGTCTCGTCCGTATAAGCCACTGGCGGCGGTTGCTGCCGGGAAGGTTGGGCGAGGCGCCGATCCGCGAGCCAGGAGACCTGCCGTCGGCCGTTAGTCGACGCGACAAACACCGGTCGGGGTGCATCGGTGGATGATCCGAAAGACGAAAGTCTTTTGGTCCTCGCTCGCGCCGGCGTTGGTCACGCGAGGACTCCTGATCGTGCTCACGTTCTTGAAAGCGGCGGTCGACGATGGATCGGCCGATCGGCGCAGCAAGATTGGCGCGATCTATGCTTTGTTGCTGGCCGCCAATGCGTTGGTCTGGACGTGGGCGGCGATCGCCCTGGCTGGGCGCCCTACCCTTCTCGGCACGGCGGTTTTGGCCTACGTGCTCGGTATCCGCCACGCCGTGGATGCCGATCACATCGCCGCCATCGACAACGTCGTGCGCAAACTCATGCAAGAGGGCAAGCGGCCGATAGCCGCCGGCCTGTTCTTCTCGCTCGGCCATTCGCTGGTCGTTGTGGTAGCCGTTGGCGCCATCGCCGCGACCGCGTTCGCGCTGCAAGATCGCTTCCTCGCCTTCAAGTCGGTCGGCGGCGTGATCGGAACGGCAGCGTCGGCGATTTTTCTGCTGGCGATCGCGATCATCAACCTTGTCGTTCTACGCGGCGTCTGGGCGAGCTTCCGCCGTGTCCGTCGCGGCGAGGCGGTGCCGGAGCACGAACTGAACATGCTGCTGTCCGGGCGCGGGCTGCTCGCGCGCATTTTCCGGCCGCTGTTCCGCATGATTTCGCGCAGCTGGCAGATGTTTCCGGTCGGCTTTTTGTTCGGACTCGGCTTCGATACCGCAACCGAGATCAGCCTGTTCGCTGTCGTCGCCAGCCAGGCATCCGGCGGCGCAAGCTTCGGCACGGTAATGATCTTCCCAGCGCTGTTCACCGCCGGCATGACGCTCGTCGATACGACCGACAGCGTGTTCATGGTCGGCGCTTACGGTTGGGCGTTTCTCAATCCGGTGCGCAAGATCTGGTACAATCTCACGATCACCGCGATGTCCGTGATTGTGGCGCTGGTCATCGGCGGCATCGAGGCCCTGGGGCTTATCGGTGGCAAGCTCGGCCTTGAAGGTACGTTCTGGAATGCCATCGGCGATCTCAACGACGGCCTCGGCCATTTCGGCTATCTCATCGTCGGCCTTTTCCTTGGCTGCTGGGCGATCTCGTATCTGATTTATCGCTGGAGCGGCCTCGACCGGCCGCTCACCGTGCGCGCGTAAGACTGAGCCATGACCAATGCGCGCGAACAGGCTCGTACGACCGGCGCGGCGTTCACAGCGCGGCCGATCGTTTATGTCTGCATAACCTGCCGGCCGCCCGGCGTGAGCGACAGTCCGCTGCGGCCGGGCGCGGTTCTCGCCGCTGCGACTGCGGACGCCGCCGCCGGCACCGAAGTGGAAGTCCGGCCGATGCGTTGCCTTGGTGTTTGCTCGCGCGGGCCGGCGGCAGCGCTGCGCTGCGACGACGCGTGGACTTATGTGTTCGGCGGGCTGGACGTGAGTTCTGCCGCAGCGTTAGTC
>DASXDP010000018.1:0-4735 GCA_036490575.1 Xanthobacteraceae bacterium | reverse complement strand
TCGGCGATCTGGCGCCGATGCTGATTGCGCTGGGTGGCGGCATCGAATTGCGTCACGGTGACAAGGTCCGCCGGCTGCCGCTCGAGGACTTCTTTCTCGATTACGGCAAGCAGGATCGCGCCAAGGGCGAGTTCGTCCGCAGGCTGTTGGTGCCGAAACCGCCGCCGTCATCCCATTTCCGCGCCTACAAGATCAGCAAGCGTTTCGACGAGGACATTTCCGCGCTCCTGGGAGTGTTTTGCCTGACCGTCGAAGGTGAACGGATCAGCGAGGCGAAGGTCGCGTTCGGCGGCATGGCGGGAATTCCCAAGCGGGCAAAATCGGTCGAAGAGAATTTGCGCGGGCTTTCGCTGACCGACACGCGGGGCTGGCACGCCGCCGCGGATGCCGTGACAAAGGATTTCACGCCGCTCACCGATCTGCGCGCCAGCGCCGATTATCGCAGCCGGGTGGCCGGCAATCTGGTCGTCAAGGC
The DNA here is from genome assembly GCA_036490575.1 of Xanthobacteraceae bacterium. GTDB lineage: Bacteria > Pseudomonadota > Alphaproteobacteria > Rhizobiales > Xanthobacteraceae > BOG-931. The sequence goes on along the minus strand of DASXDP010000018.1, from coordinate 4,260 downwards.
GCTCGCCGAAATTGCGGGCGTCGCCTCACACGTCACCCGCATTTCCAATTCCCGGACGGCCGCTCATGCCGCCGAGTGAAAGCACAATCGAAGCGCCGCTGCGCCATGTGCACAAGGCGCTGCCGCATGACAGCGGCGCCAAACATGTACAGGGATCGGCCGAGTACATCGACGACATGCTTGAGCCGGCGGGCACGCTGCACATTGCGCTCGGCGGTTCGCCGGTCGCGCGCGGCGCCATCCGTCACGTCGATCTCGCCGACGTCATCGCCATGCCCGGTGTGGTCGCCGTGATTACTGCGGCGCACATTCCGGGGAGGAACGACATTTCGCCGGCGCATGCCGACGAACCGGTATTCGCCCACGATCGCGTCGACTACCACAACCAGCCGATCTTTGCGGTGGTTGCCACCGACCGCGATACCGCGCGCCGCGGCGCGCTACGCGGCAAGATCGAAATCTCGGTCGAGAAGCCCAACGTTTCGGTCGAGCAGGGCAGGGCATCCGGCGAGCGGGTTTTGCCGGACTACGCGTTTGTCGGCGGCGATGCCGCCAAAGCCGTCGCTGAAGCACCATGTCGCTTGACCGGGGCAATGCACATCGGTGGCCAGGAACACTTTTATCTGGAAGGCCAGATTGCGGTCGCGGTGCCGGGAGAAGACGGCGCGATCCTGGTTTATTCATCGACGCAGCATCCGAGTGAAGTGCAGCATGTCGTAGCGCGGGTGCTGGCCGTGCCCGACGCTTTCGTCACTTGCCGGGTGCGCCGCATGGGCGGAGGCTTCGGCGGCAAGGAAACGCAGGCGACGCAGTGGGCGGTCATCGCCGCGCTGGCGGCGCGCGCGACCGGCAGGCCGTGCAAGCTCAGGCTCGATCGCGATGCCGACATGGCGATCACCGGCAAGCGCCACGACTTCGCGGTCGCGTACTCGGTCGGGTACGAGGATGATGGCCGCATTCGGGCGCTCGACCTCGATATGGATGCGCGCTGCGGCTGCTCGGTCGATCTTTCGGTCGGTGTCGTCGATCGCGCCATGTTCCACGCCGACAACGCTTATTTCCTGCCGGAATTCAAAATTCTGACTCGCCGCGTCAAAACCAACACCGTTTCAAACACGGCGTTTCGCGGCTTTGGCGGGCCGCAAGGTATCATGGCCATCGAGCGGGTGATTGATGCCATCGCCTGGGAGCGCGGTCTCGATCCGCTGGACGTCCGCAAGGCCAATCTCTACCGCCCCGGCCGTCAGGTGACGCCATACGGGCAGACGGTCGAGGATTACGACATTGCCGCGCCGCTGATCGACGAGCTTGAGCGGACGTCGAGCTATCGCACGCGTCGCAACGAAATTCGGCGGTTCAACGGAACTTCACCGATCATCAAGCGCGGTATCGCGCTCACTCCGGTCAAATTCGGCATCTCGTTCACGCTCACCCAGCTCAACCAGGCGGGTGCGCTGATCAATGTCTATCAGGATGGTTCGATCAGCCTCAATCACGGCGGTACCGAGATGGGGCAGGGGCTATTTCAGAAAATTGCCCAGGTGACCGCGGAAGAGTTCGGCGTCGGCCTCGACCGCGTGCTCATCACCGCGACCTCGACCGACAAGGTGCCGAACACCTCGGCGACGGCTGCTTCGTCCGGCACGGACCTCAACGGCATGGCGGCGCAGATCGCGGCGCGCAAAATCAAAAAACGGTTGACCCAGTTCGCTAGCGAGAATTGGAAGGTCCCGGAAGATCTCATTACTTACCGTGACGACCGCGTCTTCATCGGCAATGAGAGCATCACCTTCGGCGAGCTGACCAAGAAGGCTTACGCGGCGCGCGTCTCAATGTCGGCGTCCGGCTATTACAAGACCCCAAAGCTGCATTGGGACCGCGACAAAGCCAAAGGCCGGCCATTTTTCTATTTCGCCTACGGTGCCGCCTGCAGCGAGGTCGCCATCGATATCCTCAGCGGCGAGATGAAGGTCCGCCGCGTCGACATCCTCCACGACGTCGGCCGCTCCATCAATCCGGCCATCGACATCGGCCAGATCGAGGGCGCTTTCGTGCAGGGGATGGGTTGGCTGACCACCGAGGAGCTTGTCTACGACGACAAAGGCCGGCTGCTGACGCATGCGCCGTCGACGTACAAGATCCCGGTCGCTTCCGACGTCCCTAAAGACTTCCGGGTGGCTTTGTTCGCCGGGAGCAATCGTGAGGACACGATTTACCACTCGAAAGCGGTCGGCGAGCCGCCGCTGATGCTCGGCATTTCCGTGTTCGCCGCTATCGCCGATGCGGTACACTCGGTCAATCCGGGCCAGCCGGTTGCACTCGACGCGCCGGCGACCCCGGAAGCGATCCTCAAGGCGGTCGGTCCGGTCGACGCCGTCGCGGCGCTCGGGGCGCTGATCGGACGCTGATTTGTTTGACGGTCCCCTCCACCGGCGAAGATGGAGGGATTAGATGAGTGGGCGGCAATGGCGAAGGTTTGGGCCCGCATCCGAGAAACGATTGAGCGGCACGGCAGTGCGGCGCTCGTAAGCGTCGTCGGCGCCGCCGGGTCAGTGCCGCGCGAATCCGGCGCCCGCGTTGTGCTCCAGCCGGACGGCGGGTTTTTCGGCACCATCGGCGGCGGCCAGCTCGAATACGCGGCGATTGCCTCCGCGCGCACGGCGCTCGCCGCCGGGCGAGGCAAGGCGGAGTTCCGCGATTGGCCGCTCGGTCCCAATCTCGGCCAATGCTGCGGCGGCATGGTCAAGACGCTTACCGAAACGTTCGACGCCAACGATCTTGCCGCGGTGCACCGGCTCGAAGACGCTGAGCGCGCTGGAGCGTTTGCCACTCAAAGCCAGCTCGATGGCGCGGGTCGTGTCGCCCGCACGCTCGCGGCGGCGGGTGCCGGCTCAAAAGCAGCGAGCGCGCCGGCACCGTTCGCGAAGATGGCGTTTCGCGAGCAGTTCGGCGACGTCGCCACGCCCGTCCTTTTGTTTGGCGCGGGCCACGTCGGCCGCGCCGTGGTGCTCGCGCTGGCGCCGCTGCCGTTTGCCGTGCACTGGATCGACTCGAGACCGGATCAATTTCCGCAGCACGTGCCCGGCAATGTGGTGGCCATCCATACCGAAAATCCGGCACGGGAGCTTGCCCGCGCGCCCGGCGACGCTTTCGTGATTGTCATGACGCACTCGCATCCGATGGATTTCGACATCACCGCGGCGGCGTTGCAGCGCGAGACTTTCGAATTCGTCGGGTTGATCGGCTCGGAGACCAAGCGCGCGCGCTTCGCCACGTTCGCCCGCCAGGTCGGCGTTACGGCGCATCAGCTCGACCGGCTCGTTTGCCCGATCGGCATCGCCGAGATCAAAGGCAAGGAGCCGGCCGTGATCGCAGCGGCGCTCGCGGCGCAACTCCTTGTCGTGCGCGAGCACGCTTCGGCGCCGCAGGTCAGCCCGGCGACCCAGCCTGCCTGAGCAGGAAAGCCGGTATTGTCATTCTCAATGCGCAAGTTGACGGAGGTTGGGTGAGTACCGATGACGCTGACTCGACCACGTTGAAGATGCGCTGGAACGCATCGCCGGCGACGTTTCGAGCCGTCATCTATATCGTTGCTTTTGTCACTGGCGCGATCGTGATGAGTTTCGAAATACTCGGCTCGCGCTATCTCAATCCCTATTTCGGCAGCGGCATCTACACCTGGGCGGCACTGATCTCGATAGTGCTGACGGCGCTGGCCGTCGGGTATTTCATCGGTGGCTTCATCGCTGATCGCACGGTGTCTGCCGCAATCCTCGGAATAATCGTCGGCGTTGCAGCGCTTTATTTCCTGGTGTTGCCAAGCTTTGCCGACGCGATATTGCGCGTTGTTCTCGATACCATTGACGACGTGCGCCTCGGCAGCCTTTGCGCCGCGCTGGCAATCATGTTCCTGCCGGTGATGCTCATAGGCGTTTATTCGCCGTTTGCGATCCGACTCGTGTTGCAGGCGACACAGCGCTCCGGGAGCGTTTCCGGCACTGTCTATGGCGCCTCCACCGCGGGTTCGATCGTGGGTACGCTTGGCACGACGTTTTTCCTTATTCCGGCAATCGGGACCCGCGCCATAACGCTCTGGCTTGGTGTCATCGGGCTGGGCTGTGGACTGTGCCTGCTGGCACTCAACCGCGTACATGCAATACAAAAAGACGTTCGGTCCGCGGCCGGTCTCGTCGTTGTCGCGATCGTGGCGCTGGCCGCCACTCACGGCGTTTGCGCTGAAAACCTCATCGATGAAAACGT
>DASXDP010000017.1:0-8984 GCA_036490575.1 Xanthobacteraceae bacterium | reverse complement strand
GGTCACGCTCATCATCTGCGCCGCTTCGATCTTGCCGCCGCGCACCACCGCGCGCTCTTCACCGGTGCCGACCGCAAGGATGGTCGATTGCGGCGGGTTGATCACGGCGGTGAAGTCCTTGATGCCGAACATGCCGAGATTAGACACCGACGACACGCCGCCCTGATATTCATTTGGTTTCAGCTTGCGCGCCCGCGCTCGCGCCGCGAGATCCTTCATCTCGTTGGAGATCGCCGACAGCGATTTTGCTTCGGCGTTGCGGATGATCGGTGTGATCAGGCCGCCCGGCAGCGCGACGGCGACCCCGATGTCGGAATGTTTGTGCTTGAGGAGACCCGCTTCGCTCCAGCTCACATTGGCATCGGGCACGCGCTGGAGTGCGAGCGCCAGCGCCTTGATGACGAAGTCGTTCACCGAGAGCTTGTAGGCCGGCTTGCCGTCCTTGTCCTTGCCGGCCGCCGCGTTGATCTCTTCGCGGGCGGCTAGAAGCTTGCCGATGTCGCAGTCCACCGTGAGATAGAAATGCGGAATCGTTTGCATCGAAGCGGTAAGCCGCTGCGCAATGGTCCGGCGCATGCCGTCATGCGGAATGAGCTCGTAGCTGCCTTCTTCATAGAGCGAGCGAATTTGCTGATCGGTCATCGCCGGCGCGATGGCAGGCGCTCCACCGGTGGCGGCTGGAGGCGCGCCCGTTGGCGCGCGCAAACCCTTGCCCTCCTTCGCCGCGGCGATGTCGCGGGCGATGACGCGGCCGTGCGGACCCGAGCCGGTAATGCGCGAAAGCTCGATGCCGGCCTCTTTGGCGAGCCGCCGCGCCAGCGGTGAGGAGAAAACGCGATTGGCACCGTCACTACCGGCAACCGCGGCTGCCCCCCCACCCGGCGCGGCTTTCGCCGCGCCACCCTCCCCACCAGGGGGGGAGGGTTTTGCCGGGGCCGGAGCGCCCGCCGCCTTTTCCCCTCCCCCCGCTTGCGGCGGGGAGGGTGGCGGCGAAGGCGCCGGGTGGGGGGCTGAGCTCATAGCGGGCTTTGTAGGCGCAGGCTTATCGGCGGCCGCTTCCGCCGCGGCTTTGGGGTCTTCGCCTTCCTGCGCCATGACCGCGATGAGCTGATTGACGGGAACATCGGTGGCGCCTTCCGGCACCACGATCTTCGCCATCACGCCGTCATCGACGGCTTCGTATTCCATGGTCGCCTTGTCGGTCTCGATCTCGGCAATGACGTCGCCGGTCTTGACCGCCTCGCCCTCTTTCTTGAGCCATTTGGCAAGGTTGCCCTTCTCCATCGTGGGCGACAGCGCCGGCATGAGGATGTTGATGGGCATGACGCTTCGGTTTTCCGGCTAATTGCCGCTCAGCGGTAGCACACGGCTTTGGCCGCCTCGACCACCTTGGCGACTGACGGCAACGCGAGCTTTTCCAGATTGGCGGCGTACGGCATGGGCACGTCCTCGCCGGCGACGCGCGTGACCGGCGCGTCGAGATAGTCGAACGCCTCCTCCATCATCCGCGCCGCAATCTCGGCGCCGACGCCGGACTGCTTCCAGCCCTCTTCGACGGTAACCAGACGCCCGGTTTTTTTCACCGACTCGATGATGGTGTCGGTGTCCATCGGCTTGAGCGTGCGCAGATCGATCACCTCGGCCGAAATATTCTCCTTGGCGAGTTCGTCGGCGGCTTTCAGCGCGTAGGTCATCCCGATCGACCACGAGACGATGGTCACGTCGTTGCCGCCGCGGACGACGCGAGCGCACCCGATCGGCAGGACGTATTCGGAAAGCTTCGGCACCGGCGAAGAGACGCCGTAAAGAATTTCATTTTCCAGAAAGATGACAGGATTGGGATCGCGGATCGCCGCTTTAAGTAATCCCTTGGCGTCGGCGGCGTTCGACGGCGCGATCACCTTCAGCCCGGGCACGTGCGAGTACCACGACGAAAAATCCTGGCTGTGCTGGGCGCCGACGCGGGCGGCCGGCCCGTTCGGGCCGCGAAACACCATGGCGACGGTGACCTGGCCGCCGGACATGTACGGGGTTTTTGCTGCCGAATTGATCAGATGGTCCATCGCCTGCATGGCGAAGTTGAATGTCATGAATTCGACGATCGGTTTTAGGCCGGCGAAAGCCGCGCCAACGCCAAGGCCCGTGAAAGAATGCTCAGTGATCGGTGTATCGATGACGCGCCGGTCGCCGAACTCTTGCAGCAATCCTTGCGTGACCTTGTAGGCGCCCTGGTATTCGGCGACTTCCTCGCCGATCACGAACACATCCGGATCGCGGCGCATTTCTTCAGCCATGGCATCGCGGAGCGCCTCGCGCATGGTCATGGTCGCCATCTCTGTGCCTTCCGGCACGTCCGGGTCGGGCATCACCTGCGCTTGCGCAGGCTTGACCGTTCCGGTCTTTGCCGGCGCCGGTGCTTCGGCCTTTTTGGCGGCCTGATCTTTTTCCGCCGGAGGCGCGGATTCCGCGGCCTTTTCCTGCTGCGCGGGTTGCTCTTCCTTTGCAGGTTGTGTTGCCGGCGCAGTGCCTTGCGCCTGCTTGCCGTCCTTCAGGGCGGAACGATCTTCGCCTTCGGCAAGGATGGTGGCGATCGGAGTGTTGACGGCGACGTCGTTGGTGCCTTCGGGAATGAGAATTTGTCCGAGAGTGCCTTCGTCGACCGCCTCCACCTCCATAGTGGCCTTATCGGTCTCGATCTCGGCGATGACATCCCCCGACTTAACGGGGTCGCCTTCCTTCTTGAGCCACTTGGCGAGGTTGCCCTTTTCCATGGTCGGGGAAAGGGCGGGCATGAGAACTTGGGTCGGCATGGCGGGTTAGAGCCCTATAAGTTTTAGTTGAGTCACAGCCGGGCTCCAGCCTTTCGATTGAGCATGATCTTATCCGAAAACCGGTATCCACTTTTCGGGATCATGGTTTAACTCGTCGATCAAGCGCGCCTTACGGCACGGCGGAATGCCGGCGCGATTTTTTTCACCGATATACGTCCGTGTAGAGCTCGGCGGGATCAGGTTCGGGGTCGTGGGTGGCGAATTCGGATGCCTCATTGACCACGGCGCGCGCCTCGGCGTCTATTTTTTTCAGCTCGTCTTCGGCGGCCCATTTCTTGGCGATCAGCCGCGCGCGCACCTGTTCGATCGGGTCATGCTCAGTGCGAACCTTATCGACTTCTTCCTTGGTGCGGTATTTCGCCGGGTCGGACATGGAGTGGCCGCGATAACGGTACGTCATCATTTCGAGAATCGTCGGGCCATTCCCTGCCCGGCACCAGGCGATCGCCTCGTCGCCCGCGGCTTTGACGGCGCGCACATCCATGCCGTCGACCTCGACGCCTGGAATGTTGAACGACAGGCCGCGCTTGGAAAGATTGGTTTGCGCCGAGGAGCGGGTAATCGAGGTGCCCATGGCGTAGCGGTTGTTCTCAATGATGTAGACAACCGGCAGCTTCCACAGCTCGGCCATATTGAAGCTCTCGTAGACCTGGCCCTGGTTCGCCGCGCCGTCGCCGAAAAAGGTCAAACACACGCTGTCGTTGCCGCGATACTTGTTGGCAAAAGCGAGCCCGGTGCCGATCGGCACCGGCGCCCCGACAATCCCGTGTCCCCCGTAGAAATTCTTCTCACGGGAGAACATGTGCATCGAGCCGCCCTTGCCTTTGGAGTACCCGCCGCGGCGTCCGGTCAGTTCAGCCATCACGCCTTTGGGATCCATGCCGCAGGCGAGCATGTGACCATGGTCGCGATAGCCGGTGATCATCTGGTCGGAATCGCGCTTGGCCATTTTCATGCCGACCACGACGGCTTCCTGGCCGATATAGAGGTGGCAGAATCCGCCGATCAGGCCCATGCCGTACATTTGGCCGGCCTTCTCCTCGAAGCGGCGGATCAAGAGCATCTGCCGCAGCGCGGCGAACTCCTGTTCCTTGCTGAATTCCGTGATTGCAGGTGTAGAAGCCGGCGCAGCGGCGGGCGGACGATCGTCTTGCTCCACGGTCTTGGTTTGCGCGACGGCCATTCGTCGTCCTTTGAACGAGCGCGGGATACTCCCATAGCCTAATCCGGCTTATGGCGGAAGTCGGCGGCCGGATAATGGTTCCTGCCGCCAAGCGATTGGTGGAAAAAGTTATTTCGAAAGCGACGGTGCGTTTTTCAAGGCCGCCGGGCCGGCATGGGCGGGGTCAACCAGCAGCAGCGTCAACTCATTGGGATGGGTGTAGTCGAGGAGCGCGCGGGCACGCTCATCGAGCATGTCGGGATCGATGCGGTTCGACTTCAACAGCGCAAGGCGTCGCTCCCATTTGCCGCGTTCGACCTGCAAATGGGTAAGTTCCGCGGATAGCGAGGTGATCTGCTGGTCGATGTCCTGCTGGGCCTTGAGCCCGCGATCGCCGGAAAACGCGTTGATTCCAAAATAGCCGATGAGCAACGCCGCCATGACATAGAGGCCGAGCGCGGTCAGGATTGAGCGCAGACGCGTTCGAGTGACCATGCCGCAACATGCGGGCCCGTACTTAAGGCACAATTAATGGCGGGCCTGCCGGGCATTTTGGTCGCCCGCGGACCTAACCTTTCCCAGGCGCCTTGAAGGCCGCGCGCCCCGGATAGACGGCCTGGGGACCGAGTTCCTCCTCGATACGCAACAGCTGATTGTATTTCGCGGTCCGATCCGATCGCGCCAGCGAACCGGTTTTGATTTGGCCGCAGTTAGTCGCAACCGCGAGGTCGGCGATGGTCGTGTCCTCGGTCTCGCCGGAGCGATGCGACATCACCGCGGTGTAGCCCGCCTTGTGGGCGGTTTCGACGGCCGCCAGCGTCTCGGTCAGGGTTCCGATCTGATTGACCTTGATGAGAATGGAATTGCCGATGCCGTTCTTGATCCCCTCGGTGAGGCGCGCGACGTTGGTGACGAACACATCGTCGCCGACGAGCTGACAGCGATCGCCGATCTTTTGCGTCAGCTTCTTCCAGCCATTCGAATCGTCCTCGGCCATTCCGTCTTCGATGGAAACGATCGGATACTCCTTCACCAGCTTGGCGAGGTATTCGACCTGCTGCTCGACCGAGCGCGTCTTGCCTTCGCCTGCGTAGCGGTAGGCGCCATCCTTGAAAAATTCGCTCGACGCCGGATCGAGCGCGATCGCAACGTCTTTTCCCGGCGCATATCCCGCTTTCTTGATGGCGGCGACGACCTGATCGAGCGCCGCTTCGGCCGATGGCAAGTCGGGCGCAAAGCCGCCTTCGTCACCGACATTTGTGTTGAGCCCGGCGGCCTTGAGCGCAGCGCGCAGCGTATGGAAAATCTCCACGCCGGCGCGCAACGCTTCCGCAAACGAGGCGGCGCCGAGCGGCACAATCATGAATTCCTGGAAGTCGATCGGATTGTCGGCATGTACCCCGCCGTTGAGGATGTTCATCATCGGCACGGGCAGGAGGCGCGCCGCAGTGCCGCCGACGTAGCGATAGAGCGGCAGCTTGTTGGCGACGGCCGCGGCCTTCGCGACCGCGAGCGAGACGCCGAGAATGGCGTTGGCGCCCAACCGGCTTTTGTTCGCGGTGCCGTCGAGCGCAATCATCGCTTCGTCGATCTTGACCTGGGATTCCGCATCAAAGCCGCTCAACGCGTCGAAAATCTCGCCGTTCACGGCTTCGACCGCCTTGCGCACCCCCTTCCCGAGATACCGGCCTTTGTCGCCGTCGCGCAGTTCGACCGCTTCGTGGCTGCCGGTAGAGGCTCCGGACGGGACGGCCGCGCGGCCGCGAGACCCGTCCTCGAGTACAACGTCGACCTCCACGGTCGGATTGCCGCGGCTGTCGAGGATTTCCCGGCCGACGATATCGATAATGGCGGTCATTGGGGGCGCTCCCGGATTCCCGAGGTGCTTCTACAGGATCGTCCGCGCGCTTGTCATGTCAGGACAACGCGGGCATGGATTGCGGCGAAAGCGAGCTTTCATGCCCAAAAAGACGCTGCAACTCGGCCGCCCCGCCGCAATCCCCGCCTCGCCGCGCGAGGCGGTGCTCGATCGCGTGCGCAATCCGCATGCGGACGCAAACTACATCGCGCGCTTTACTTTCCCCGAATTCACCGCGATCTGCCCGGTCACCGGCCAGCCGGACTTCGCGACACTCGTCATCGATTACGTGCCCCGGGCGTGGCTCGTCGAATCAAAATCGTTGAAGCTTTATCTGAACAGCTTTCGCAATCACGGCGCGTTCCACGAAGAATGCACCGTGAGCATCGGCAAGAAACTTGTCGCGGTGTTGAAACCGAAATGGCTGCGCATCGGCGGCTATTTCCATCCGCGCGGCGGCATGCCGATCGACGTATTCTGGCAGGCGGGAAAACTGCCGGCCGGCACCTGGGTGCCGGATCAGGGCGTCAGCACTTACCGCGGGCGGGGATAACTGAGCCGCTTGTCAAGCTAAGTCGAACGCGCGGCCGGGAATCCGCGCAATATGGCCACCAGGGCTTCGACCTCGCGCAACGGGTTGGGTGCGCGCATCACCGAGCCCATCACGCCAACCCCTGCTGCACCCTCGGAGATCAAATCGGCGATGCGTGCGGTATTGATGCCGCCGATGGCGAGCACCGGCACCCGCGCCGCCTGCGCGATCGCCGAAAGGCCCTTGCGGCCGAGTTCGGGGCCATAGCCCGGTTTGCTTGCGGTCTCGAACGCCGGCCCTGCGATAACATAGTCGACCGCCGATGGATCGATGCCTTCCGCTTCGGTCACGGTATGGATGGAAACGCCGATCAGTTTTTGCGCGCCAAGAAGGGCCCGCGCGGCTGCCGGATTGCTGCCGGCGGAAAGATGCACGCCGTCCGCGCCCGCGGCGGCGGCGAGCACCTCGTCGCCGTGCATGGTCAGCCTGGCGCCATGCGCCCGGGTAATCGGGAGCAGCGAGCGGGCCAGCAGCACTTGCTCGTCCGCCGGTAAGTCCTTTTCGCGAACGCTGATCCACCGGCAGCCGGCCTTGACCGCCGCGGTGACAATGTACGCCAGCGGCCAGCGCGCCTGCCGGCGATCGGTGACGAGGAGAAGGGGCGGGTCGGGAACTCGCAAATGCGCGCCTTTAATTTTGCAGCCCCCCGCCATGGTCGACCGCCTTGAATTAGGCCGCAAGGCGGTCCAGTTAGCACACGAGACGCAAAGATGAATCGCCCTCCCCGCATCTCGTTCGTGTCGCTCGGCTGCCCGAAAGCGCTGGTCGATTCCGAACGCATCATCACCCGCCTGCGGGCGGAAGGCTATGAACTTTGCCGTGACCACACCGATTCCGATCTCGCTATTGTCAACACTTGCGGGTTCCTCGAAAGCGCTCAGGCGGAATCGCTTGCGGCGATCGGCGAAGCGCTGGCGGAAAACGGCAAGGTCGTTGTGACCGGGTGCATGGGCGCCGAACCGGAAAAGATCAGCGCGGCGCATCCCAACGTGCTCGCGGTCAGCGGACCGCAGCAGTATGAGAGCGTGCTCGAGGCGGTGCACCGTGCCGCGCCGCCGCCGCACGACCCTTACGCCGACCTGATCCCGCCGCAGGGCATCAAGCTTACGCCGCGGCATTACGCGTATCTTAAAATTTCCGAAGGCTGCAACAATCGCTGCTCGTTCTGCATCATTCCGAATCTGCGCGGCAAACTGGTCTCGCGCCCGGCGGCGGATGTGCTTCGCGAAGCCGAGCGGCTCGTCAATGCCGGCGTAAAGGAGCTTCTTGTCATCTCGCAAGATACGTCGGCGTACGGAACGGATCTGAAATACGCGGCGAGCGAATGGAAAGGCCAAACGCTTCGTTCGAAGTTCATCGATCTCGCCCGGGCTTTGGGCGAGTTCGGCGTGTGGGTGCGCCTGCACTACGTCTACCCCTACCCGCACGTCGACGAAGTCATTCCGTTGATGGCGGAGGGCAAGATTCTGCCCTATCTCGACGTGCCGTTTCAGCACGCCAGTCCCGCGGTGCTCAAGCAGATGCGCCGTCCCGCGGCGCAGGAAAAAACCTTGTCGCGGATTCGCGCGTGGCGGGCGATTTGTCCCGATCTCACTATCCGCTCGACTTTCATTGTCGGCTTTCCCGGTGAAACCGACGCGGATTTTTCCGAGCTGCTCGACTGGCTCGATGAGGCCGAACTCGATCGCGTCGGCTGCTTCCGCTACGAGCCGGTGTCAGGCGCGGCCGCGAACGATCTTGCCGCTCCCGTGCCCGATGAAATCAAGGACGAGCGCTGGGACCGGCTGATGCGGCGCCAGCGCGAGATTTCGCGCCGCCGCCTCAAGCGCAAGGTCGGCACGCGCCAGGCGGTTCTGATCGACGAAGTCAAAAAGGGCGTGGCCAAGGGCCGCAGCAAGGGCGACGCCCCGCAAGTCGACGGCCTCGTCCACGTCAAATCCCGCCGGCCGCTGCGCGTCGGTGAAATTGCTACGGTGCAGATCGAGCGCGCCGACGATTACGATCTTCACGGCACCGCCGTCGGATCTTGAATAGCGTGCGGCATAGCCTGTGGCCAATACGCCGCGCTTCTCGATTTTCGCTGGTATTGCCTGACGTTCGGCGCTTTCATAGCGGCAAGGCTTCAAGACCGTGACCGCCATTTTCATCACCGCGACCGGAAGCGACGTGGGAAAAACCCAGGTCGTCGCTTCGCTCATCCGCCAGTTCCGGCAGATGGGCCGCTCGGTGGAGGCGGTCAAACCGATTGTCAGCGGTTACGACCCGGCGCAAGCCGCAGCCAGCGACACTGGCATTCTGATTTCCGCGCTGGCGTTGCCGTTCACGCCTGAATCCATCGATCGCATTTCGCCGTGGCGTTTCCGCACCGCGCTGCCGCCCGATCTCGCGGCGCGGCAGGAAGACCGGACAGTCGACATCGACGCGCTGATAGCGTTTTGCCAGGGCGCCGTCTCGGAGCGCCGCGACGTTTTGCTGATCGAAGGCGTCGGCGGGATCATGACGCCGCTCGATGGGCACCGGACGACGCTCGACGTGATGATG
>DASXDP010000016.1:0-8439 GCA_036490575.1 Xanthobacteraceae bacterium | reverse complement strand
GCTCAAAGCGCTTGTATCCAAAAACCTGCCGGGTCAAAGACCGGCGTCGGGCCGGAAACAGCTCGGCTGCAGCGCAATAATCGAATTCAGCCATTGGCCCGTGCCTGTTTAGAGAAATAGGGCATGCTTGAAGCTGCTTATCGAAGCTTCAGGGTAGATATAACATCGAAATGGCCGTTTAGGAGTGGGTGCCGTGCTCATAGTCGGCGCACTTGCATGCGTAGGATCGCGCGCCAAAGCAGCGGCAAAACGAAGGGCGTGCACCCCTAAATCCGCCATGTCGCTTTTACCCCCAAAAGGCGCCATCGTCGGGTGAGAGCGGCATGTCCGTTTTGTGCCATTAAGCGACATGTCGAGCACGTGTATTCTCGCGGCCAGCGAAGACGTCGTGAGATAGCTACTCGGCAGCAAGCTCAATTGGTCCGGCTGGTTTGCCGCCAGCCGGAAAAGCACTGGAGACGGCCGGCGGCGCTGGCTTCTATCGCAAGACCGGACTTGAGCGTCTCTTGCGCGACGCCCGCGGTGCACAGTTCCATCCGTTGTCTGGCAAACGCCAGCACGGCTTCACCGGACGCATCGCGCTTGGTCTCGATCCGATTGCGGATGCGGCTTAACGGTCGGTTGAGCAACTCCGGCCAAAAAGCGTTGACGGGAAACGGTTGCCGACGGCGAATGTTTGACTCGCAACTTGGGCAATTGCGACGACCCAAAGCCGGCCGGATGCGCTGGCGGCCCTAAAACCGGAGCTACCGCCGCCGGCGACTACTTGCCGCGGCGCTTTTTGCTGAACGCGGCGATTACTTCCTTCTTTCTGATTCGCGCTGCCGGGTCGCCGCGCTCCCCGAGATTCTGCTCTTCGGTGCCATCGCCCATCATGCCGGGATGAGCAATCTTTGCCTGCTTTTTGATTCCTTTAGAGCTGCGGGATTTTTTCGCCTTGCCCAATACTCCGTGCGCCGAAACGATCCTGATCCTGACGAATTTGATCTTACCAATAGCGGGCGTCAATCTCGGCCAAAGCCGGCTTCAGCCGAGCGCTTTCGCCAGCAAATAACCCGAGCCGGCGCCGAGCCCCGGGCCGGGATGGGTGGACGCGCCGATGTGATAAAGCCGCGGAACGACCGTGCGGTGATTGATGGAATTATGAAACGGCCGCCAGACGAAAAACTGATCGATTCCGCAAAAGCCGCCGTAGGGATCGCCGCCGACGAGATTGATGTTCAACGCTTCGAGATCGTGCGGCGAATACGCGGCGCGGGCGATGACGTTGCCGCGAAAATCCTCGATGTGCGCGGCGAGAATGGCTTCGATCCGGTCGGCATACCTTTCCCGCACGCTTTCCGTCCAGCGCCCGTCGCTAGGCGCCGCGATTTCGCCGGCGGCGTCGCCTTTGATGAAGCGCGGCGCCTCGGGTAATTGCAGCCAGAGAATGGACGCGCCCGGCGGGCAGCGACTGGCGTCCAGCGCTGCCGGCTGACCGACACAAATTGTCGGCACGGCAGGCAGCATGCCGCGCTCCGCCTCATTGGCCGCTTTCGATACGCCGTCGAGCCCCGGCGTCAGATGCGTCAACGCAACGCCGCTCAAGGCGGGCGCCTTCCACCGCGGCGGAGCTTTGAGCGCGTAGTGGATTTGCATATTGCCCTTGCCATAGCGATAGGCGGCGGTGGCTTCGCCGATCTCCGCCGGCAATTTCGCATCGGCGAGCAAGCGGCCGTAAAGCTGAGTAGGCGTAACCGAGCAGATAACGCCGGCGCTCGCCTCGATGGTGCTGCCATCGGCGAGCCGCACACCGCGCGCCGCGCCGTTGTCGTCGAGCAGAACGCGCTCGACATCGGCGCCAAGGAGAATGTCGCCGCCCTGATCGCGGATCAAACGCTCGAACGCGCTGAGTATGTTCTTCGCGCCGCCTTTGACAATCGGCGCGCCGGCAACTTCGAGCGCGAACGCAATCACTTTCGCCATCTGGCCGGAATACGCGGCTTCGGGGCCGAGGCCGGTGTGCAAAACCCACGGCGCGAACAGCGCGCGCACCACCTCCGACTGAAATCGGCTCTCGAGCCAGCCGCGCGCGCTGCCGAGCGCTTCGCCAAAAAATGTCTTCAGGCCGCGCAGGCCTCGCCGCCACGCCTGGCGCGCGACGATTTTCAGCATCGCCGTCGACCACAGCGAGCCGCCAAGGAGAGCAAAGATAAACGGCGCGTCGGCGCCGACGCGGGTGATGTCGGCGTCGAAGCGCGCGCCGTCGCCGGGCGAAAGCGCCTCGAAGGTCGCGATGTTGGTTTTGCGGTCCATGGCGAAGACGGCGTGACGACCGTCCGGCAACAGCACCGCGGCCGGCGTCGGCGAATGCGCGAACTCAAGCCCGCGCTTCGCCAGTTCAGGTCCAAGTTCGGCGAAAGCCGGTGAGGTCACGAACAGCACAAACGTCGTCGCCATGACGTCGTGGACAAAACCCGGCGCTGTGATCTCTTCAGTGCGGATGCAACCGCCGATGCGGTCGCTCCTTTCGATCAGCAGGACCTTGCGCCCCTTGCGGCCGAGTAAAGCGGCCGCGACCAGCGCATTGATCCCGCTACCGACAATCACATAGTCGGCCGTCGCCATGGTATCCGTCGGCCGCCGCTTACTTCTTCGGCACGATGGCGAGCACGCGTAGCGGACTGCCGGTGCCTTTGACGATCTTCAGCGGCGCCGCGATCAGGATCGCGCCCTTGGGCGGCAGTTTGTCGAGCTGGCAGAGGCTCGCGAGACCATAGCGATTGTTCTTGTGCATGAAGGTGTGCGCCGGAAACGGCGGGTCCATGCCGCCGGCCGACCCGGCGTCGGTACCCACGGCCTCCGAGCCCCAGCCGATGACGCCTTTGCTGACCAGATAATGAATGGTCTCCGCGGCGGGGCCCGGCGAATGCGGTCCCTTGTCGTCGGCATTGAGGAATTTCTCTGCGCTGTTGTTTCTCTTGTACCAATCGGTACGCATCAACACCCAACAGCCCGCGGGAATATCGCCGTGCGTTTTTTCCCAGGCTTTCACACCGTCGACGGTGAGGAGGAAGTCGGGGTTCTTCGCCGTCTCCGCCGAGCAGTCGATCACGCAGGCGGGCGCCACGAAATTTTTCACCGGGATGGTATCGGTGAAGCCGTCCTTATAGTCCCTGCCGCTGATCCAGTGCACCGGCGCATCGAAATGCGTGCCGGAATGCTCGCCGATCTTCAGCCAGTTCCAGGCCCAGAACGGCCCGTCCTTGTCGTAGTTCGAGATCGCATGGACCTCGATCGCCGGCGTGTTCTTGCCGATCTCCGGCGGCAGCTTGATCAGCGGCGTATCCGGCCCGAGCGGCGCGGACAAATCCACCACCTCGATCGCGCCGGAAGCGAGCGCGGAAGCAAAATCACTGAGAACTTGCGTGCTGGTCATTACCTCTCTCCGGGGCGGTGATTGTCGGGCGGTGTCGCCGGCTGAAGCCTATCTTAAACACTTTAGTTATGAAATATCTGCGCTGGCAAGCGATGGCCTAGCGCGGGAGCATGCGGATGGCCTCTTACGATGCGGTCGTGGTCGGCTCAGGCATCAACGGGCTTGCCGCCGCGCTTCACCTCGCGAGCAAGGGCTGGAAAGTCGCGGTCTGCGAGCGCGCGGCAACCGCCGGCGGCGCGGTCAGGACCGCCGAAGTCACCCTGCCCGGCTTTCACCACGACCTTTACGCCATGAATCTCGGGCTGTTCGCCGGCTCGCCATTTTTTGCCGCCCACAAGGATCGCTTGTTCGCGAATGGCCTCGATTTCATTACCGCCGAGCGCTGTTTCGCCACCCCGTTCGCTGACGGCACCTGGCTCGGCGTGGAAAAAAATCCCGACGCCAACGCCGCGCGTATCGAGGCGTTCAGCGCCGCCGACGCCACGCGCTGGCGCGCCATGACCGCTGCGTTCGGCGCGGACGCGCCACATATCTTCGGCCTGCTCGGTTCGCCGTTGCCGTCGTGGCAGGCGCTGCGCGTCGCTTTTTCCGCGTGGCGCACCCGCGGGCTCACCTGGGTCGCCGACACGGCGCGTCTTCTTCTCTCTTCGCCGCGCGAATGGCTCGACGAAAATTTCGAAAACGAGAAGCTCAAGACCATGCTGGCGATGTGGGGCATGCATCTTGATTTCTCGCCCGACTGCGCCGGCGGCGCCTTGTTTCCCTATTTAGAAAGCATGGCCGATCAAACGTTCGGCATGGCGCTCGGCCGCGGCGGCGCCGGCAATCTCACGGCCGCGCTCACCGCCGCGATCACCGCGGCCGGCGGCGAGGTGCGCGTGAACGCTGCCGTGCGCGAGATCGCCATTGAAGCCGGTGCCGCGAGCGCGGTCGTACTCGAGAATGGCGAGCGGCTCGAAGCGACACGTGCGGTGATTGCCAACCTTCATCCGCGCGTGCTGTTCGGCAAGCTGATCCCGGCTTCATCGCCGGCCGCGCAAAAGCTCGCGAAATTCCGTCCCGGTCCAGCGACCATGATGATCCATTTTGCGCTCAACGATTTGCCGGGATGGAGCGCAGGCGAGGAGCTGCGGCGCTTCGGTTACGTGCATCTTGCGCCGTCGCTTGGCGCGCTGGCGAAGACCTATACCGATGCGCTCGACGGCCTGCTGCCGGTCGAGCCCGCCCTGGTGGTCGGCCAGCCGACCGCCATCGATCCATCGCGCGCGCCCCCCGGCAAGCACGTGCTCTGGGTGCAGGTGCGCGTATTGCCGTCACAGATTCGCGGCGATGCCGCCGGCAGGATGTTCGCGACGCAGTGGGACGACGCGAAGGAGCCTTACGCCGACCGGGTCTGCGATATCATCGAGCGCTATGCGCCGGGTTTTCGTTCAACCATACTCGCGCGCACGGTGCATTCGCCCGCCGACCTCGAACGCGACAATCCCAACCTCGTCGGCGGCGACAGCCTAGGCGGCAGCCATCATCTCGATCAGAATTTTTTATTCCGGCCGGCGTTCGGCTGGTCGCGCTATCGCATGCCGGTCGCGCGTCTTTATATGGTCGGCGCCTCGACCTGGCCCGGCGCCGGCACGGGCGCCGGCTCGGGATTCATGTTGGCGAAAATACTGGCCGGTGCCTGACGTCACGCCTGTCAGCAGTTTGCCATTTTTCCTTAACACCATGGCAATCGACGCGGTGCCACGTTATGACCGGCCGCGAGGCATTCAGCCACGATTCGCAGCAACAACGAGGGAGCTACCACCATGAGGGCAACGCTGGCGCTGTTCGCAGTTCTTCTCAGCCTGGGCCTTGTATCTTCCAGCACCACGGCGCGGGCCGATGCAGATGACGCCGCCTGGATCAAAAAATGCGTCAATGACAACAAGCGGGAAGGCGCGACTCCGGAGGTCGTCGCGGCCTATTGCTCGTGCATGAACGGCAAGATGTCGTCGAACGAAACCCTTTCGATTACCGCTTGGGAAAAGACTCATCCGGCTGAAATGGCCGCGTGCGACAAGGAATCCGGCTGGAAGTAAGCCGTAGCCAAGGGCGCTGTCATTCCGGAGCGCCGCGAAGCGGCGAGTCCGGAATCCATAACCCCGGCGATAGTGATTACGGATTCCGGGCTCCTCGCTTTGCTCGGCGCCGGAATGACGCGAAGCGTCAGTTCTTCGGCTTCAGCAATTCCCGTGCGATGATGAGCTTCTGCACTTCGGTCGCGCCCTCGTAGATGCGCAGCGGCCGGATTTCGCGATAGAGCCGCTCCACCACCGAGCCGACGCCGACACCGAGCCCGCCAAAAATCTGCACCGCGCGGTCGATGACGTGCTGTGCGCTTTCGGTCGCCGCCATTTTTGCCATCGCCGCTTCCCGCGTCGTGTTGACGCCCTCGACGTCGCGCAGCCACGCCGCGCGGTAGGTCAGTAGCGCCGCCGCGTCGATCTCGGTCGCCATGTCGGCGAGCGCGGCTTGTGTGAGCTGAAAGTCCGCGAGCGTTCCCCCGAACATCTTGCGCGATGTCGCCCGCGCCAACGCTTCGTCGAGCGCGCGGCGGGCGAAACCCAAAGCCGCCGCGGCAACGCCGGCGCGGAAAATGTCGAGCGTGCGCATGGCAATCTTGAAGCCCTCGCCCGGCGCGCCGACGAGCCGGGTCAAAGGCACGCGGCACGCGGTAAAGCGCAGACGCGCCAGCGGATGCGGCGCGGTGACTTCGATCCGCTCGGCAATGTCGAAGCCCGCTGTCCCGGCGTCTACCGCGAACGCTGAAATACCGCGCGCGCCCGGCGCTTCGCCGGTGCGAGCGAAGACGACGTAAAAATCGGCAATGCCGCCGTTCGATATGAAGGTCTTTTCGCCGTCGAGAACGTAGTGGCCGTCGGCGCGCCGCGCCG
This sequence comes from Xanthobacteraceae bacterium, assembly GCA_036490575.1. Lineage (GTDB taxonomy): Bacteria > Pseudomonadota > Alphaproteobacteria > Rhizobiales > Xanthobacteraceae > BOG-931. The sequence continues at coordinate 2,088 of DASXDP010000016.1, read as the reverse complement.
AAAGCGCCATGGCGGCAACGTCCGAGCCGGCCTCCGGCTCGGTGAGCGCGAAAGCCGAGATCGCCTCGCCCGCCGCCACCTTCGGCAGATAGTGCGCCTTTAATTCGTCCGATCCGGCAAGCGTGATCGGGCCGCTGCCGAGCCCCTGCATGACGAAGGCAAAATCGGCAAGCCCGGAATGACGCGCCAGCGTCTCCCGCGCGACCACGAGATAAAGCGAGCGCAGCGGATCGTGCATCCCGCCGTGGCCTTTGGGGACGCAATACCGTAGCCAGCCGCCCTTCCCCAGCGCGCGCACCCAGCTTCGGCACAGCGCGTCGACGTCGTCATGGCGGGCGCCGTCGCCCTCGATTTCGGCGGTCGCCTGCCCGGCCCACTCATCGAGCTTCTCGGCGAAAGCGCGATGTTCGGCATCGAAGAACGGCAGCCGCAAATGCCCGGTCCGGCTCATGTTCATCCTCTAAAATGACGTCGGCCGGGACTTAAGCCTCATAACCATGCCAACGGCAAATCATTGCATTTTTTGCATTCCGCGCCACACTGGCCTGAAGGCAGTAGCAGCGTGCGGAGCGTCCCGTCTTGAAGGCAATCATTGCAGGTGGCGGCGTCGGCGGCCTGGTCACAGCGCTGATGCTGCATGCACGCGGAATCGACTGCGAAGTCTTCGAACAGGCTGACGTCATCCGCGAGCTCGGCGTCGGCATCAACACGCTGCCGCATGCCATCAAGGAACTGGCCGATCTGGGGCTGCTCGACCGGCTCGATGCGGTGGCAATCCGGACCTACGAGCTGTTCTACACCAACCGCTTCGGCCAGGAGATCTGGCGCGAGCCGCGCGGGCTCGACGCCGGCTATGAGATCCCGCAATTCTCCATTCATCGCGGCCGGCTCCAGGCCGTGATCTATCAGGCGGTGCGCGCGCGGCTCGGCGAATCGCGCATTCACATGAACTGCCGCCTTGGTTCGTTCACCGAGGACGAAGGCGGCGTGACGGCTTACTTTTTCGATCGCTCGGGCGCGCACCGTTTCACCGCGCGTGGCGATGTTTTGATCGGCGCCGACGGCATCCACTCGGTGGTGCGCGAAAAGCTTTACCCGAACGAAGGCGTGCCGACCTGGAACGGTCTCATGCTCTGGCGCGGCGCTCACGACTGGCCGGCGTTCCTGACCGGCCGATCCATGGTCGTCGCCGGCGGGCTTGCGGCCAAACTCGTGATTTATCCGATCGCGGAAGGATCGCGCGCCGACAAACGTCTGACCAATTGGGCGGTGATCGGCCGCGTCGGCGATGGCACGACGCCCCTGCCGCACAAAAACGACTGGTCGCGCCCAGGCCGCTTCCAGGATCTGATGCCGCACGTCCAGCGATTCCGCATCCCGTTCGTCGACGGCCGCGCGCTGATCGAGGCGACGCCGGAATTCTGGGAATATCCGATGTGCGATCGCGAGCCGCTGCCGCGCTGGAGCTTCGGCCGGGTTACGCTTCTGGGCGACGCGGCGCATCCGATGTATCCGGTCGGCTCGAACGGCGCATCGCAGGCCATTCTCGATGCGCGCTGCCTCGCCGACCGGCTGAAAGATGCCGACAGTCCCGTTCACGCGCTCTGGCTCTACGAGCAGGCGCGGCTACCCTACACCGCGGATATTGTGCGCATGAACCGCAAGGGCGGGCCGGAAGGCGTCATCGATGCGGTCGAGGCCCGCGCGCCGGACGGCTTCACCAACATCGACGACGTTTTGTCGTTCGAGCAGCGCAAGGCGATTGTCCGCGGCTATGCTTCCGCGGCGGGTTTTGCCCGCGAGCAGGTCAACAAGGCGGCTTGATTCTTCCTCCCCCGCTACCGCGGCGGAGCTTGCCACCGCCCCGGCTTTAAAGGCCGGATCCATCACTGGCGGCGAACCAGATTCTCTTTTAATTTGAATGCCTTGGGGGCCACTGTGATAAGTCACAGTTGCGGGTCCCCGCCGCCTCAATCATTAAAGCGACGGGGACCGTTGGCAACCGTCGCCCCCGCTGACGGCTCTCCAAAGGGGATGGCTTCATTCGCATTCGTGAAGCTATCCCCTTAGCTTTATGGCCGGGGCAGC
>DASXDP010000015.1:0-11742 GCA_036490575.1 Xanthobacteraceae bacterium | reverse complement strand
AATGCCGGGCGCTTGTACACCCGCGAACGGCGCAGCCATGTATCCTCCTCCTCTACGCTTATTGGCGCGCATCCAGTCAGCCGCGCGCTGTGACAAGGCCGTATAGCAAAAATAAATCGGCGTGGCGACCGCGGCGTCCGATCACGCTTCCGCCAGCCGCAAGCCGACGATACGCTCGAGCAGCGCGTGATCCGCCAAAAGCCGCCGCGATTCCCCGCTATGCACCGCACGGCCGCGGTCAAGCACCAGGGCGTGCTGCGTCAAACCTAACGCGATGTCGGCATGCTGCTCGACAAGGATGAAGGCGTTTGCGCCCTCGCTGGTCATTCGCCCGATCGCCGCCGCCAGCTCTTCGACCACAATCGGCGCCAAGCCTTCGAGCGGCTCATCGAGCAGCAGCAACGCCGGATTGGTCATCAGCGCGCGTGCGACCGCCAGCATTTGCTGCTCGCCACCCGAAAGCTGATTGCCGAGATTGCGCCGCCGCTCGGCGAGCCGGGGGAAAAGGTCGTAAACATCGCGCAGTTGCCAGCGCCCGGCGCGCGCGGCGACGGTGAGATTTTCCTCGACGCTGAGCGAAGGAAAGATCTCGCGTTCCTGTGCAACCCAACCGATGCCGCCGAGCGCGCGGCGATGCGGCGGTTGCCTCGTGATGTCGCCGCCCCGCCAGAGAATTCGGCCGCGGCCGACACGGGTGTAGCCCATGATGGTCAGAAGGAGCGTCGACTTGCCGACGCCGTTCCTCCCGAGCACTGCAAGGCTGCCGTGCTGCGGCAGAGTAAGCGACACGCCGTCGAGCACGACGGCGGAGCCATAGCCGGCGCGCACATCGTCGAGTGCGAGGAGCGGCGTGGTCACGAGGCAACCCCTGTGGCCCTCGCGGGTATTTTGTCGAGCGCTTTGCCGAGATAGACCGCGCGCACGCGCGGATCGTTGGCAATTTCGTGCGGCGCACCTTCGACCAGGACGCGCCCGCCGACCATGACGATGATGCGTGAGGCGAAGCGAAAAACCAGCTCCATGTCATGCTCGATGAACAGCACGGTGATTTCCCGCGAAAGCCCGGCGATGGCCGAGAACAATTCCGTGCTCTCTTCGCGCGGCACGCCGGCGGCGGGCTCATCGAGCAGCAGCACTTTTGGCCGCGTCGCCAAAGCGAGTGCAATTTCGAGCAGCCGCTGCTGGCCGTAGGCCAGTTCGCGCGTCGGCCGGTGACAGACCGGATCGAGCTTCAGCGCGCACAAAATGCCGTAGGCCTCCTCGATCTCATGCGGGTAAGCCGACAATTCCCGCCACCACGTCTGTGCGGCGCGGCTTCGTTCGCACACGGCCAGCGCTACCGATTCGAGCGCGGTCAAATGCGGAAACAGCGAATTGATTTGATAGGTGCGGACAAGTCCGCGCCGCACCCGCTGGTCCGGCGGCAGCGCCGTTATGTCGGAATCCTCAAGTAAAATCCGGCCGGCGTCCGGCCGCAGCATTCCGGTCATGAGATTGATCAGCGTCGTCTTGCCGGCGCCGTTGGGACCGATGAGCGCATAACGCACGCCCTGCGGCAACTCGATGTCGATGCCGCCGGCCGCCACCAAAGACCCGAAGCTTTTGGCTAGCCCCCGCGCCGCCAGCGCCGGCACGGTCACGGCGTGCCCCAGCGCGAAGCCAATTTCGCCAAGCCGCCGAGAATGCCATTGGGCAAGAGGATCACCACCGCGACGAGGAGCAGCCCAATCCAGAAGTACCAGTATTGCGGCGCGATGCCTGAGAACTGATCGCGCGCCACCATGTAGATGACCGCGCCGACGAGTCCGCCATACAGCCGGCCGGAGCCGCCGAGCACAAGCATGACCACGACATCGGCGGAGCGGCTCAAGTCCAGCGAATCGAGCGAAACGGTCTCGGTCGTTTCCGTCAGCAACGCACCGGCGATGCCGGCGATGGCGGCGGCGATGGTATAGATGGTGCGGATGTGCGAGCGGCTGGGCGCGCCGATCGCCGGCATGCGCACGAAATTTTCGCGTATGCCGCGCAGCGAAAGCCCGAACGGCGAATGAGTAAGCCGCCGGACAAACAAGAACACCAAAAAGAGGACGGCAAGCGCGTAGCCGAACGCAGTGTAGCCGTACAAATCAAAATGGAAGTAACCGAGCAGCTTCCACGTGTGAATACCCTGCAATCCGTCCATGCCGCCGGTCAGCCAGCCGAGACTGTTGGCAAGCTCCGCCAGAAGTAAGCCGAAGCCGAGCGTAAGCATGATTAACGCCAGATGGCGAAAGCGGCATATGACAAAGCTGGTCACGTAGCCGACCAATCCGGCAACCGCCGCCGCAGCGACAAGCCCGCTCAGCGGCTCGCCCCAACCGTGTTTCGACAATAGCCCGGCCGTGTAGGCTCCGACGCCGAAAAAGGCAGCGTGGCCGAGCGAAACAATGCCGGCGTAACCGAGGATCAGATCGAGCGAGAGCGCAAACATGCCGGCAATGGCGATCTGGCTCGCCAGCGACAGATAATTGGGAAACAACACATAAGGCGAAAGCGCTGCGATCCAGAAAACGATTTCGGCGGGACGCCAACGCGCCTGTGCCCGCAGATAGAGAAGCGGCGTCCCCGCTTTTTCCGCCAGTGCCACGGCTCAACGCCTCCCCAGGAGACCGAGCGGACGCCACATCAACAGCGTGATCATCACGAGGTAAATCAGGAAGGCCCCGAGCTGGGGCACGTAATATTTGCCGGCGATATCGCTGATGCCGAGCACGATCGCGGCGACGAACGAGCCGGCAATGGAGCCCAGGCCGCCGACCGACACGACGATCAGCACGTAGACGAGATACGTGAGCGCGAAATAGGGATCGAGGCCAACAATATCGATCGCCAGCGCGCCGCCCAACCCGGCAAGGCCGCTGCCAAGCGCAAAGGTGATGGCGAAAGTCCGGTCGACATTAATTCCCAGCCCTCGCGCCATGCGTTCGTTGTCGACCGCAGCGCGCACGCGCGCGCCAAAGCGCGTGTACTCGAGCGCCAGCACCAGCACGATGGTTATCAAGAGTGCGATGCCGAGAAGAAAAAGACGGTACACCGCAAAGCGGGTGCCGAGGAAGGTAAGCGACTCGCGCAGATAAGCCGGCAACAGCAGCGGCTGCTGATCTGTGCCGAAGAAATAAGCAGCGAGACCGATCGAAATGAACACGATGCCGATGGTCAGGAGGACCTGATCGAGTTCGCTGGCGCGATAAAGCCGCCGAAACAAAATCCTCTCGAAGGCAACGCTGACGAGCGCCGCCACAATGAACGCGCAAGGCAGCGTGGCAAAAAACGGAAAGCCGTACCGGTGCATCAGCGCAACGGTGACGTAGCCTCCCAACATCGCGAAACTGCAATGCGCGAGGTTGATGAAGTTCATCATACCAAGCGTCACCGACTGCCCGACCGACAGCAGGAACAACAGCATGCCGTAGGCCAGGCCGTCGAACAGAACGCCAAAAACCGGAGGAAGCATGAGGGAGCTTATTTGTTCATCGACGCTTTATAAGGATCCTTAACGTTGGGAATGGCCGCGATTTCGGTATTGACCAGCCGGTCGCCGACTTTCGCGACTTTGCGGATGTAGACCGTTTGTACGATGTCACGCGTTTCCGGATCGATCTCGATCCGACCGCGCGGGCTTTCCCAATTCGCACCTTTGGCGGCGTTGATGAGCGAGTCGCCGTCGGTTTTGCCGCCGGATTTTTGCAGCGCCAAATCGATCAGACGCATGCCGTCGTAACCGCCGACCGAAAAGAAATCCGGATTGCGGTGAAATTCGCTGACATAAGCTTTCACAAACTCGTCGTTCAACGGCGAGCGGTGCGTATAATCGTAGTGACTGGCGGTGATGATGCCGATCGCGATTTCGCCCATGCTGGCGAGCGCATGTTCGTCAGTAATTTCCGCCTGGCCCAGTACCTCGATCTTCTGCGGGTCGATGCCGCGTTCGGCCAAAGCCTTGCCGAAGGCGCCGGGCTGAGCGCCCCCCGGGATCATGATAAAGATACCCTGCGGGTTGAGGTCCTTGGCGCGCTGGACATATGCGGAAAAGTCCGGGCTCTGCACCGCCATGCGCACCGAACCGACAATACTACCGCCGGCCGCGGTGAAGCCTTTGTGGAATGCGGCCTCGGCGTCAATGCCCGGGCCATAGTCCGTGACCAGCGTGTAAGCACTTTTCAAGCCGTGTTGGGCCGCCCAAGTGGCAAGCGTCTCGTTGAGCTGTGGGATGGTGAAAGAAACCCGCGCCATGTAATTCGATTTGGTAGTGACGATGGCAGTAGCCGCATTCAGGACCACCATGAACTTTTTGACCTCAGCGGAGACATCCGCCGCTGCGAGTGCGTTCGGCGTGAGTTGAAAGCCCGTCAGGATGTCGACGTTGTCGCGGGTCGTCAGCTCCTGCGCCAGGCGCTTGGCGACCGGCGGATTGATGCCGCCAGTGTCCTTGCGGATGATTTCGACATCGCGGCCGCCGAGCCTGTTGCCGTGTTGCTTGAGGTAGAGCTTGATGCCGTTGTCCCCTTGCGCCGACGGGTCGGCGAACTGGCCGGAATAGGCCATGATGACGCCGATTTTCACGGGATCTTGCGCTTGGGCACCGCAGCCGAAAACGTTCGGCACAACGGCAAGCACGGTTGCGAGCAAACACCGTCTCATCGCGTCCTCCCGCATTATTTGATCATTCGGATTGGTCGAGCTTATCAGGAAAGCAATGCGCAACAAAAAGGCAGACACCTCATCGACCGGGTACGCCGCCGGCCGATCAATGGCCCATTGCCGCCTTGACCGGATCCTTGACGTTCGGAACCGCAGCGATCTGCACGTTGACGAGTTTGCCGTCCACTTTCTCAACCTTGTTGATATAGACGGTCTGGATGATGTCGCGGGTCTCCGGGTCGATCGAGATCGGACCGCGCGGACTTTCCCAGCTTAGCCCTTTGGCAGCGGCAATAAGCGAGTCACCGTCGGTCTTGCCGCCGGCCCTTTGCAGCGCGGCATCAATCGCATGCATACCGTCATAGCCGCCGATCGAGAACAGATCGGGATTGCGCTTGTATTCGGCGTTATAGGCTTTGACGAATTCCTCGTTCATTTTCGACTTGTGATTATAGTCGTAGTGCGCCGCAGTGATGATGCCTTCGGCAATGTCGCCCATGCTGGCAAGCGCGTGCTCGTCAGCGATCTCAAGTTGCCCCATCACTTCGGTTTTCTTCGGATCGATGCCAACCTGGGCCAACGCCTTGCCAAAGGCCCCGGGCTGGGCGCCACCCGGAATCATGACAAAGATGCCCTGCGGATCGAGATCCTTCGCCCGCTGCACGTAAGCGGTGAAGTCCGGATTCTGCACGGCCATGCGGACCGACCCGACCACGGCGCCGCCTGCCTCCTTGAAGCCCTTCTGAAACGCGCCTTCGGCGTCGATTCCTGGGCCGTAATCGGTGACCATCGTGTAGACATTCTTGACGCCCTGCTTAGCCGCCCAAGTGCCAAGAGTTTGCGTCAGTTGCGGCACCGTAAGCGAGGTGCGTATCATGTAGGGCGACTTGGTCGTGATGATCGCAGTGGCGGCATTCATCACCACCATGAATTTCTTGGCTTCCGCCGACACGTCGGCCGCGGCGAGCGCGTTTGGCGTGAGCACAAAGCCTGCAAGAATATCTACGTTGTCGCGCGTCACCAGTTCCTGCGCCAGCCGCTTTGCTACCGCTGGATTGATCCCTCCGGTGTCCTTGCGGATAATCTCGACAGTCAGGCCGCCCAGTTTGTTGTCGTGTTGCTTGAGATAAAGCTTGACCGCGTCGTCCATCTGGGTGGCCGCATCGGCGAACTGGCCGGAATACGGCATGATCAGACCGATCTTGACCGTGCCCTGGGCGTGACCCGGGCCGGCGCAAATGCTCGCTGTCAAAGCGCAAGCGGCGGCAAGCAAAAGAGGCCGCATTGTTTCCTCCCATCTTCGATGTTTTGTTCTTAGAACCGACCTTGCCGCCAAAACAGCAGTGCCGCAAGTTAGCGACGTGCGGCGCCCCTTAAGATTTGGCGGACAGAAGAGGTTTTCTCTTTGCCCACCACCCGCGGCGTGAAGGTGTGCGCTAATGCCGCATCACTTTTTCATTCGCTCCTTTGCCGGGTCTTTGACGTTTTCGACCTTGTCGAATTCGACGTTGACCAGTTCGTTGCCGACTTTTTGCACGCGGCGAATGTAAACCGTCTGGATGATATCGCGCGTTTCCGGATCGATCGTGATCGGACCGCGCGGACTCATCCAATTCATGCTTTTGGCGGCGGCGATCAACGCCTCGCCGTCGGTATTGCCGCCCGTCTTTTTTAGAGTCTCGTAGATCAGGTGCATACCGTCATAACCGCCGATGGAGAAGAAATCCGGATTGCGCTTGAACTCCTCGTTGAAGGCTTTCACGAACTCATGGTTGAGCGGCGAACCGAGATTGTAGTCGTACTCGCCGCAAGTGATGATCCCGACCGCCACCTCGCCCATGCTTTTTAGGGCGCTTTCAGAGGCAAGCGCGTCTTGTCCCAGGATCGCAGTCTTGGAAGCATCGATCCCGCGCTCCGCCAGCGCCTTGCCGACGGCGCCCGGCTGGGCGCCGCCAGGAATCCAGATGTAGATCGCGTCCGGGTTTGCGTCCTTGGCGCGCTGGACGAAAGCGGAGAAATCCGGATTGCCTACCGGAAAGCGAACCGAGCCGACAACCTCACCGCCGGCCTCCTTGAAGCCGTTCTGAAACCAGGTTTCAGCATCTATCCCCGGTCCGTAGTCGGACACCATCGTATAGACGCGCTTGATCCCATGCTTCGCGGCCCATGTTCCGAGCGAGTAATTCAGTTGCGGCGTAGTCGTCGATGTGCGCGCCAGATACGGCGACTTGGTGGTGATGATGGCGGTGGCGGCGTTCATCACGACCATGAACTTCTTTGCTTCCGCGGAAACATCGGCTGCTGCGAGCGTATTCGGCGTGAGGTCGAAGCCGGTAAGAATATCGGCGTGGTCGCGCACAACGAGCTCTTGGGCCAAACGCTTGGCGATATCCGGCGCAATCCCTCCAGTGTCTTTGCGGATGAACTCAAGCTTCCGGCCGGCCACAGTGTCGCCGTGCTGTTTCACGTAGAGTTTGATGCCGTTGTCCATCTGCGCGGCGGTATCCGCGAACTGGCCGGAATAAGGATTAATGATTCCGATTTTGATCGTTTGTTGTGCGTCGGCTGGCGCCGCCGTGAGCCCAGCCAGAACCAGCCCGGCGAGACCGTGTAAGGTTTTTTGCATAGCTACCCTCCCGAACTTTCTCCGCGAACGTTTCCCTCTATCCTCGTTTAAGGTGTGAACAAGCGTAACATACCGCAACGGCTCGCGAAGGCTTTTTGGTGGGCATTTGCCCCAAAGCTTGCGTCGATTGACGTTGCGCGATCCGCCAGCGCGTATGGCCGGAACCGGAGAATGGGGCGTTTTGTTCACGCCGGCAAATGTCCGGCATAGCGCCATCTACGGGCACGTTCGGGTACAAAGCGAACAAGCCTCGCTCGCCTGATTTGAATTTGCTACTCTGCTACTAAAGGAACTCAATCAATGACCCACGTGACCTACAAAGTTGTGCGCCACGAAGACGGCTGGGCCTACACGGCGGACGGCGTTTTTTCTGAAAGCTTCCCGACGCACGCCGAGGCGCTCGACGCGGCCCGGCGCGTGGCCGCCGAGCAGCGCGCTCCCGGCCGCACGGAATCGATCGAATACGAGGATGAAAAGGGCAAGTGGCACTCGGAAGTCGCCCGTGGCGACGACCGGCCGGAAACTACGGTCGAAGACACCGAATAGGCGCTGATCCACTTCTATCCCTGCGGCAAGTCAGTCAGCGCCGCAGGCGAGCCTTGAGCCCGCGCCCAGACCCTCGACCGGTCAATAATAGTGGTGACAGCGGTACGGCCCGATAACGAGATCGCGGTAGCATTTCACGACACCATGCCTGGTGCGATGCTCGGTGTATTGCACCTGCTCCACGGCGGCGGTCCCTGTCGAAAACGCGGCGGCATTCACAGGAACGGCGCCGGCATCCTGCCAGCACAGCACGGTGAAGCCTGCGGTCAAGCTGACGGCGAACAAGATCTTGCGCATGAATAGCCTCCTTAGTCCCCTTCACATCGCGTAACCCAACAAGTTCCATTGCGTTCCAACACAGGTGATTTGGCGAGAAGATCAGCCGCCCGCGCGTCCTTTTCGCAACACCTCAACGTTCAGCGGCAGCGTGGCGCCAAGCCAGCAGGCGTGCGCCGTGTGATCGCGATAATCGTCGCCGGTTTCCGGATGCAAAAGGATATCCAGGCCATCGCGGTTGAGCATCAGCCACGGCATGAACGAGGCCACCAGGCCGCGCGGAAAAGCGATCTGGTACATCGATTGGGTATGTGGGCCGACCAGTTCATCGTGCCAGCGCCCGAGCTTTGCCCGCGGAAATTTCTGCGCCACGCGCCGGCGCAGCCGAGCGGCGCGCCCGCGCGTTTTCTTCGCATCGTAGTAGATGTGCGCGTGATAGGCGGTGATAGGCACCGCCGGCTTTTCGTGGCGGCGCGCGTTCTTGGCGGGCATCGATCGATCCTTCCAAAAAGAAGCCGGCGCATGCACCATCCGGAACGGCGTTGGAGCTTGCTATCACCCGGAGGCCGCTTCATTCTCGGTCATATCGAATTTCCGGCATCATGTATTTCATTTTCGTTGCGCTCTTCTTGGTAGTCCTGCCGGCAATCTCGGTTGCTGTGGAAGCGCTGCTGCACGGCGGCGGCGCCGATCTTGTGCTGCTGACAGGCAAGTGGTTCGTGTTCTGGGGCGTCGGCGTCCGACTGTTTATTGCCGGCGTCCGCCAAATGGCTCAGCCGCAATTTACCGCCGAGAGCATTTTCCAGGTCAGGGATCGCGGAGCGCTGGCGATTGTCCGGGAAGTCGGCTTCGCCAACATTTCGATGGGGACGCTCGGCTTGCTCACGCTTGCGAAGCCGGCTTTCCTGATCGCGGCGGCAATTGTCGGCGGTCTTTATTACGGCTTGGCCGGGGCGGGACATGCCGCGCGCCGCGAGAAGAACGCAAGCGAATGGATGGCGCTGCTCACCGACGTTTTCATGTTTCTGCTGCTCGCCGGCTTTCTGGGCGCTCGGGGATTTTGAATTCGAGGATTTGGCCGGTCACAAACCGCGCCTGCGCCGCGGGTTGGCGCGGATGGTACCGCAACACTGAGCGGAGGTGGCTATGACGCAAGTCGCTTTGAATCGGGAAATTCCGCTGCCGCGTTTGGCGCCGGCGCTGCTGAGTTTCGTCGCCGGTTACGTCGATATCTACACGTTTCTCGGCTTGTTCGGTTTGTTTGTCGCGCAAGTGACCGGAAGCTTCGTCACCGCCGGCGCCGAACTCGTCACCCACGATGAAAGCATTGCCGGCAAGGTGCTGGCGGTTATTGCCTTCGTCGTCGCCACCATGATCAGTGCGGCGTTGATCAGGTTCGCGCATCGCCGCGGCTGGGAGGCGTTGCAGATCATGCTTTGGCTCGAGACCACGCTGCTGGCGATCTTCTGCCTGGTAATCCTTGCCGGACCTCCAGTCACCAGCGTCACCGACCGAAGCGGCATCGTCGCCGGCGTATTTGCGGCAATGGCCATGGGCATGCAGGCCGTGATCGTTCGGTTGCTGATGCGCGGCGTTCCGCAAACCAACGTGATGACGGGCAATATGACCCAGATCGGCATCGAAACTACCGACCTGGTATCGGCGTGGCTCAAGTGCCTGCGTGAACCGGGCGATCGTGAGCACCGCCGCGAGCTGGCCGCCGTGCGATCGCGGCTTTTTACCGTGCTCGCGATCGCCGTTGGCTTTCTTGCCGGAGCGGCGTGTGGCGCGCTGAGCTATGCCAAAGCGGGGCTGGCAGGCGCACCGGTTGCTGTCGTAATAGTCGCCGCGCTTGCGTTATGGATGGCCCGGCGCGAAGGGTAGTTTTGAGATTTTCGAGCCGCGCCAGGCGGACGCGATGGATGAATGGAGCAATAAATGTCGCAGTTTCCCGAAGCGATCATTGAGGGCAAGAAACGGCCCTTCACCGGCGCTGAGTTCTTGCAATCGCTTCGCGACGATCGCGAGGTGTATATCTACGGCGAGCGGGTCAAAGACGTCACCACGCATCCGGCATTCCGCAATTCGGCGGCTTCCACGGCCCTGCTGTACGATGCCCTGCATGACAAGGCTCTGCAGGAAGTGCTCACCGCGCCGACCGACACCGGCTCGGGCGGCTACACCCACAAATTCTTTAAGGCGGCGCGATCGAGCGCGGAGGTGGTAGGGCAGCGCGATGCGATTGCCGCGTGGGCGCGCATCACCTACGGCTGGCTTGGGCGCAGTCCGGACTACAAGGCTTCGTTCCTTAACACGTTGGGCGCCAACGCCGAGTTCTACGGCAAGTTCGCAGACAATGCCCGCGCCTGGCACAAGCGCGCCCAGGAAGCGGTACTTTATCTCAATCACGCCATTGTCAATCCGCCGGTCGATCGCAACAAGCCGGTCGAACAGGTCAAGGACGTCTACATCACCATCCAGAAGGAAACCGACGCCGGCATCTACGTTTCCGGCGCCAAGGTCGTCGCCACCAATTCAGCGCTGACCCATTACAATTTTCTCGGCCAGAACATGGGTCAGGAAATCACCGATCCGGCGATGGCGGTGATGTTTATTGCGCCGATGAACACGCCGGGCATCAAAATGATCTGCCGGCCTTCGTATGAACTCGCCGCGGCTGCGACCGGCTCGCCGTGGGACTATCCGCTCACATCGCGCTTCGATGAGAACGACGCGATTTTTGTTTTCGACAACGCCTTTATCCCTTGGGAAAACGTGCTCATTCATCGCGACGTGGAGCGGTTGAAAACGTTCTACCCGCAATCCGGATTTTTCAACGGCTTTACCTTCCAGGGCTGCACGCGGCTCGCGGTTAAGCTCGATTTCATCGCCGGCCTTCTCTACAAAGCGGCGCGCACGACCGGCGTCGAAACCTTCCGCGGCGTGCAGGCGCAGATCGGCGAGGTCATCGGCTGGCGTAATCTGTTTTGGTCGTTGACCGACGCCATGGCTTACAATCCGCTGCCTTGGGTCAACGGCGCCGTGCTGCCCAATCCCCGGGGATCGGCCACCTACCGCTTGTTCATGACGGAGGCCTATCCGGCGGTGCGCAATATCGTGGAGAAAGTGATCGCGTCCGGACTGATCTATCTGCCTTCGCACGCGCGCGACTTCAAGAACCCGGACATCGACAAATATCTGGCCCGCTACGTGCGGGGATCGAATGGCATCGATTACAAAGAACGCATCAAGATCATGAAGCTGTTATGGGACGCCATCGGTACCGAATTCGGCGCCCGTCACGAGCTGTACGAGATGAATTATTCCGGCAGCCACGAAGTAATCCGCGTGTTCCAGATGCAACAGGCGATGGGCAATGGCACGCTGAAAGAGATGGAGGCGCTGGTCGAGCGCTGCATGGCTGATTACGACGAGGACGGCTGGCGGCATCCCGCCTATCACGCCTCGAATATTTCAGTGCTCGACGAAATTTGAAAATGAAATATACGGCGCGGCCGGGACGCTCGGACCCGACCGCGACAGGCAATTTTCGGCGATCGGCAGCCGCCGATTAATTAGGCCAGCAGCGTTGTCCGTCCGGACCCAGATGATAG
>DASXDP010000014.1:0-2149 GCA_036490575.1 Xanthobacteraceae bacterium | reverse complement strand
CGACTACTTGCAGTCGTTGATCCATCCCGCGGTCGGGTTGTCGCTCTTATCCGACATGCTCGGAGGCATCGACCTGACAGGCTATCCGTTGGACGGTCCGTTTCCGAATGACCTTCCCGATTCGAACGGCGGCAAAAGCCGGGCGGCCCTGATTACCGAGATGGCGCGGAAGGAAGGATTGACGCTGCGTCAGGTCTATCTGCGGATTGCGGGAGCGCGCGGCCATTGGACTGTCGTCGGGACACCGGCCGACATCGCCGATCAATTGGAGCAACGATTCCGTGCCGGTGGCGCCGACGGTTACAACATCATGCCGGCATCGCTGCCGACAAGTTTGAATGAGTTCGTCGAACTGGTTGTGCCGGAGCTGCAGCGCCGCGGCTTGTTCCGCCTGGACTATGAGGGCCCCACGCTTCGCGACAATCTCGAATTGCCGAGACCGCCGCATCCCGCCGCAATGGCCCGCAACGGCACAACGCTGCCATTGCAAACCGCGATGGCCGACACTTAAAATTTGGCGCGCAATAAGCCGGGACAACCGGCGGCGCGCAGCAAGCCGAGGGGAGGGAGACGATGGCAAGGATCCATCTGACGCGGCGCGGGCTGTTGGCCGCGTTGGCGAACGCGCCGTTTACAGGCACAGCGCGCGCGCAAGCAGCGTGGCCTGACCGGCCGGTGCGGGTTATGGTGCCGTATCCGCCCGCCGGTGGCGCCGACACCACGGCGCGCATCCTCTACGCCAAGCTCAGCGAAACGCTCGGCCAGCAATTCGTTGTTGAAAACCGCGGCGGCGCCGGCGGCACCATCGGTGAAGCGGTGCTCGCCAAGGCCGCGCCGGACGGCTACTCGATCCTGCACGACGCCACGGCATTTTCGGTGAACCCGTACCTCTATGCGCACCTGCCGTTCGATTACGGCAAGGACTTCGACCCGGTGTTTCTGGTGTCGCTGGTGCCGAACATCCTGGTGGTGACGCCGTCAGTTCCGGCGAACACCGTCGCCGATGCGATCGCGCTGGCAAAGGCTTCGCCTGACGGCATCACCATGGCATCGTCGGGTAACGGCACCTTGCAGCATCTGTGCCTCGAGCTGTTCAAACAACGCACCGGGCTGAAAATCACTCACGTGCCGTATCGCGGCGGCGGCCCGGCGATGACCGACGTCATGGCCGGTCAGGTCAAATTCTTCTTCGCCAATGGCTCTTCGGTCGTGGGCTTCATCAAGGCCGGCAAGCTCAAAGCCATCGCGCATACCGGCAAGGGCCGGCTCGCGAGCCTGCCCGACATCCCGCCGATCTCCGACACGCTGCTGGGCTTCGAGGCCTATGAATGGAACGGCGTGTTTGTGCCGCATGGCACGCCGCGCGAGATCGTAACGAAGCTCAACAGCGTGCTGAACGCGGCGCTGGCGTCGCCACAGGTCAGTAAGCGTTTCGCGGCGCTCAACATCGAGTCGCGGCCGAATACGCCGGAGGAATTTCGCACTTATGTCGAAGGTCAGATGGCGCTGTGGAGCCGCGTGGTGAAGGAAGCCAACATCAAGCTGGGGTGAATAGAGGACCATCAATTGAGAATAATGTGCCTCTCGCGGATGACTTGCCTATACAATTCCGACTGGCGCTGGATGAGCGCGCCAAACTCTGCCCCACTTGAACTTGCCGGGTAAAGACCAACGCTCTCCCGATCACGACGGCCGGCCGGCGGTCACACGAACCGCCGAGTGAATGCAAGGGCCACTTCTGCCACCTCGTGCCAGCCGTGGTCGATTGTGAGCGCGTGTCCGCGGTTTGGTATCTCGACAAACTCCGTGACGCCGGCATTTCGCTGCTGCTGATGGTAACTGGCGCTCGCGACGGCCCTTGGGACTGTGTGGTCCTTCTCACCTGACACGATTAGCAGCGGCCCCCTGGCGTCGGCCTCGGTGTCGACTTTGGCTTCAGTCCATGGGTTCAGGTTGGCAGCAGCCGCCTGGAACAGCGGTGCGCCCGACGCCGGCACGGCGAAGTCTTGATAGAGCTGTTTGGCTTCGTCCTCCTCGACCGCGTTGGCGAATGCGAACCGGAACTGATCGTATGTCAGCGGCACGGCGCGGTTGCGGTTGGCCGGATTGCCGAGGACCGGCCAAGCCGATTTCAGAGCCGAAAATGGCA
>DASXDP010000013.1:0-9415 GCA_036490575.1 Xanthobacteraceae bacterium | reverse complement strand
GAGCGCGAGAGCGACATCGGCGCGTGGGCGTACATCGCGCGCGAGAATGCACTCCGACAAGTCGCGAATCTCCAATCAGACGGCGAGCGGTCGAGCTTGCGTGGAATTCCGGTGGCAATAAAGGACATCATCGCCACTTACGATATGCCGACCGAGCACGGTTCACCCATCTACAGGGGCGATATCCCGTCCTCCGATGCGACCTGCGTGGCCATGCTGCGGCGAGCCGGCGCGATCGTTCTCGGCAAGACCGTAACGCCGGAATTCGCCGCGGTAACGCCCGGACGCACTGTGAATCCTCACAACTTTAAACACACTCCGGGCGGTTCTTCGTCAGGCTCGGCAGCGGCGGTAGCCGATTACATGGTGCCGATCGCCATCGGCTCACAGACAGTCGGTTCGACGATACGGCCTGCTTCATATTGCGGCGTGGTCGGGTTTATGCCCTCACATCAAATTCTCCCCGTGCACGGCTTGAAAACGCAAGCCGGTTCGCTGGACAATCTTGGCTTACTGACGCGCTCCGTCGCCGACGTTACACTTGTTGCCAACGCAATTTTGGGATGTGACGCGCTGCACGCACAGCCGCTCACACATGCGCCACGTATCGGATTTTGTCCCTCGCCGCACTGGCCGCAAGCGCAGGACTCGACCCGCCGCGTGATGGACGACGCCATCGCGCTACTACGCGGCGCGGGTGCGACGGTCGAAACTGTGGAACTCCCTGCCAGGTTCGACGCTGCACTCGATGCGCACTGGACGATCCTGGCTTTCGAATTCGCTCGGGCACTGGCTTACGAGTACAATGAACATTTCGATAAGCTCAGTCCAAAGCTCGTGACGCTGCTCGAGCGTGGCTTCGCCATATCCTTCGCGGATTATTCAGAGGCTTGTGCGCTCGGCGTCGAGCGACGGGCGGAAATCGCACCCATTATCGACAAATACGATGTGCTCTTGACGCCAGCCGCCGCAGGCGAGGCACCCGAAGGGATTTTTGCGCCCAGCGACCTGCTGTTTCAACGCTTCTGGACCTTTCTGCACGTTCCGGCGATTACCTTGCCGGGGTTTGTCGGACCGAATGGACTACCGATCGGCATCCAGCTTATCGGTCCACATCTGCGCGATTCGAAGCTCTTGTCCGCAGCGGCCTGGGTCGAGCGCACGATACAAGAGCGGTACTCCAATTGAACGATTTGTATCAGACCGTTTCGAGGCGGCGCCTTGAGTGGCCCAAGACTAGCGCCGCAATCGCGGCGACGTATGGCAAGATGACAAGGAACTGATACGGCAGGTCAGGATAGATCGTCTGCATGCGGATCTGAACTGCTTCGGCCAGACCAAATCCGAGTGCCGCCAGGAACGCGACAACCGGTCTTCTACGTCCCAGCATCACACAGGCAACCGCGAGAAAGCCGCGGCCCGCCACCATGTTTTCAACAAAAGCATCGACCTGAACCACGGACAGATACGCACCGCCGAGGCCGGCCGTGGCGCCGCCGAATAAAATGCAGGCGGTCTGCCTGATCTTGACCGGTATTGCCAGCGTCTCGGCCACCGCAGTGCTCTCGCCGCAGGCGCGGATTTCAAGGCCGAACGCCGTGCGGTTGATGACCCATCCGGTGCCAACAGCGAGAGCGAGAGCGATGTAGGCGAGCGGGCTTTGACCAAATAATACCGGGCCGACAATCGGAATGTGCGAGATGGCGCCAAAGTCGAGCGAGGCGAGCCCGTGCACGGACGTCGGTTTTGCGCCGATTGTGAGTCGCGCCGCGAAACTTGAAAAGCCCAAGCCGAATATGACCATGCCGATGCCGCTGACGAACTGGTCGATTCGCAACACCAGAACCATGAAAGCGTGAATGGCGGCGAGTAGAATGCCGATAAGCATGGCGAAGAGAACACCAAGCCACGGCGACCCGGTACGCACGGAGCCCCATGCTGCGACGAAAGCGCCGGACAGCATGATGCCTTCTATCCCGATGTTGAAAACGCCGGAACGTTCTGAGGCCGCTTCGCCGATGGCGGCCAGTCCGATTGCCATACCCAGCCTGATGGTGGCGGCGAGCAAAGCCGTAATGAAAAGTACATCCATTACGCGACCGCCTTTCGGCTCGGCAGCGCCCATTGCACGGCGGCGACCGCAAAGATCACTGCGCCTTCGATGATCCAGACCAGCGGAAATGGAAGCGCTAATTCGCGCTGAAGGGCGCCGGTCCCGGCAAAGAATATCCCGAACAGGCACGCCGCCAGAGGGATTGCCGCCGCCTCAAGCCTGGCGATCAACGCGATCGCAATACCCGCAAGGCCGAAACCTTCCGCCATGTTGTCCTGGAGCCGTTGGTAAATGCCGCCAACCTCGACGGCACCCGCTAATCCGGCGAGCCCTCCGGAGATCGCCATGACAACGACCGTCAGGATTTTTGTCCGAAAGCCGGCGTAAGCGGCCGCGCCCGGGTTAGCGCCTAATACCGATGATTTGAAACCAAGTACCGTTCGCCTCTGTATCACAGCAAAGGCGATTACCATGGCGAGAGCGACGAACAAGCCGGCATGCAGCCGCGTTCCCTGCACGATCACCGGCAAAAAGCAGTTTTCCGGAATTAAATATGATTGCGGCCAGAAACGTGACGTTTCCTGCATCGGTCCGCGAATGAGGTAGCTGATCATCTGAACCATCACGTAATTCAACATGATGGTGACGATGATCTCGCTGGCGCCGAACCACGCCCTCAGGTACCCGGCGAGAGCTCCAAGTGCCGCTCCGCCCAACGATCCAAGGATGAGAAAGACGAGAAGCCCTGCGATACCCCAGCCATCGAGGTAAGGTGCGAAGAAAACAGCCAGTACGGCGCCCGCGATCAACTGCCCGTCGGCGCCGATATTGAAGAATCCCCCTCGAAACGCAAACGCGACGCCAAGCCCGATCAGCGTCAGCGGGATCGCGTGGACCAGCACCTCGCTCCAACCCTGCGGTCCGAGCGCATAAAGCAGGAGCGTTTCAAGCACGCGCCACGGATTGTGCCCGGCCACCAAGACAAAGAGGCTGGGTATAAGCGCCGCAACAACGAAAACAACGCCGACCCGGATGACACGCGTCATGCCTTCGCTCATGGCGTCGTCATCCAGTGTCCGATTTCCGCGAGTGTCGTTTCGCCGATTCGGACGGGGCCACGCAGCCGGCCTCGCGCCATCACCATAATGCGGTCAGCAATGTCCCAAACCTCTGAGAGATCGGCGGAAAGAAGAAGAACGGCCACGCCTCGTGCGCGCTCGGCTACCAGCCGGTTGCGGATTGCCACCACGGTGCGAATGTCGAGTCCGCGCGTCGGATGACCGGCAAGGATGACTGCAACATCGTCGCTGAGTTCGCGGGCAATGACGAACTTTTGCTGATTGCCGCCGGACAAATCGGCCATACGCGCCCGCGGGCCGCTCGCTCTGACATCGTTGTGCTTGATCGCAGCCGCCGTCGCCTTGGCCGCGGCCTGCCGGCGCAGCAGGCCCCAAGCCGCGAAGCGCGGCTTGCTCAATTTCCGCAATAGGAAGTTCAACGTCAGGCTGAAGGCTGCCACGACCGCGTAGTGCAGACGGTCCTCCGGAATGTGAGCGATGCCTATTCGGCGGAGCGATGCGGCGTCGGCATTTGTCATGGGCCGAGTACCGACCGCAAAATTGATCTCGCCCGTCTGGATCGGCCGCATGCCGGCCATTGCCTGCAACAATTCAGTTTGGCCGTTGCCCTCCACGCCGCACAAGCCGATGATTTCGCCGGCATGCAGGTCGAAACTGGCGCGATCAACCGCCACCGTGCCATTGTCACGATGAACGACAAGGTCTTTGACGGATACCAAGGCCTTACCGGGGGTTCCGTGCCGCGTATCCGGCGGAGGGAGTTCGGCGCCGACAATCAGCCGGATCAATTCTTTCCGCTCGTCGACGAGAAGATCGGAAGTTCCGACGACGCGGCCGCCGCGCATTACGACGGCACGATCGCAGCAATCGTACAAATCGTCGAGCTTGTGGCTAATCAGGATTGTCGCCGTCCCGCGCCCTTTGAGCAGACGGATAAAGCGTAGCAGCCGGTCTCTTTCATTTGGCGGCAGCACAGCCGTAGGTTCGTCGAGGATGAGAAGCCGAGGATCGTGAAACAGGGCCCGGATCAACTCCACTTGCTGGCGGCCGCCGACAGACAGGGTCGAAACGCGAGCGTCGAACGCAATGTGAGTTCCTAAATCTTCCGCGACCGCTAAAAATTCCGGGCGCAGGCTTTTGAAGCGAATAATGCCATGACGCAATTCCGGCCGCCCGAGGACGAGATTTTCTTCGACCGTCAAATTTTCGATTAGATTGAAGTGCTGATGAACGAGCGAGATGCCGGCTCTTTGCGCATCTGCGGGCGAGTGCAGCGTTACGGGCGAACCGGAGATCAGGATTTCGCCGGAATCCGGCGTCAACGCGCCGCCGAGCATCTTGACGAGCGTTGATTTGCCGGCGCCGTTCTCGCCGACGACGCCGACGATTTCACCCGGAAAGATCGCAAAAGAAACGTCGTCGTTGGCGCGCAGCTGACCGAAATTTTTGCAGAGGCTGCGCGCCTCGAGAAGCGGTGTCAACGCTGGTTCCGACCTTAGCGGATTTTCGGCAAATCCGGTGTCTTGCCGGCCTTGATCTCGTCAATGATGTCCTGGACCTTGGCCTTATCGGCGGCTGAAATCTTGCTATCGAACTGGCCGTAGCCCGACCAGCCGATGCCGTTCTCCTTGAATCCCAGGTTGTAGATTTCCGGCTTGAGCGACCCGTCGAGGATCCTCCCAATTGCGAGATCAATGTTGACATCGAAATTTACGAGCGCCGTTGCGACAATCGTATCCGGTGCGAATGAGGCGCTGTCAAAGGCCGTGCCGATCATGAGCACGTGCTTCTCCTTCGCCGCCTCCAAAGTGCCGATGACACTTTCGTTGCCGGTCGCCGAAACCACATCGGCGCCTTTCTCGATTAGCGCCAAGGTAACTTCTTTGCCCTTGGCGACGTCCGAGAATGAGCCGACAAAAGCTGAGAGCATCTTGACGTCAGGACGCGTACGCTTGGCGCCGTGCTCAAGCCCGTCGTTGTATTCCAGAATGACCGGCACGGGGATGCCGCCGATACCGCCAATGGTCCCGGTCTTGGTCAAAACGCCGGCAAGTGCGCCGGCGACGTACCCAATATCGCCCCAGCGATTATCGAAAGACGCGAGATTTGGCGCTTCGGCGACTTTTGCAGTGTTGACGACGAACCAGGTTTTTGGAAACTGCTTATGAATCTTTTTGGCCGGCTCGGCGAACTGAAACCCGTGACCGATGACGACGTCATAACCGTTGCTGGCATATTCAAAGAGCGCCGCCTCGCTCTGCGCCATACTCGTGTTCTCGCGGATCGAAACCGTGATGTTAGGATACTTTTCTTGCGCCGCCTTGATGCCTTTAGCCGCGGCCGAATTGAACGTGCCGTCGCTTACCGGTCCCGGCAGGAGCAACGCGACCTTCAGCGGTCGTTTCGGGTCGACCTGGGCGAATGACGGCGAGGTGTTGAGCGGGGCCAAAAATAGCCCGGCGACTAGTAGCGCGCAGAGTGTAACTATTCTCACTGACAGCTTCATCATTTTCTCCACCCTTCCCCCCGATTGCACCAAAGTTTTTTTAGTTTGTCTTGTCGTGACCGTATTCGTGCGCCGCAAAAAGGCCGCTACTCCGCGGCGATGCGATCGTTGCGCCCGAGCTCAGTACGCATTTCCTGCAGCAGTTCGCCAGTCGTCATGACGCGGCCGAAGAACATGTCGATGGTTTTGAGCGTCGCCTCTTGCATTCCCGGATCGAATGTCGCGTTGCAATCGCTGGGAAATGCGACTTGGTAGTCGCGGAAAAATCCAGAACGCGCCGTCGACTCGCAGCATACGTTCGTCGCGGTCCCAACGATGATGATCGTTCTTATCCTGTGATTGCGCAGGATCGAGTCGAGATCCGTTTCAAAAAACGCGTCATACTTGTGCTTAACAACGCGGTATTCGTTTTCCTCCGGCGGCGGCATGTTTTCGTAAAGTTCAAAGCTCGGCTGCCCTTTCCACAAATATTTGTCTTCGCGAATGGTCGGAAATTTCTTGAGCATGACCCCGCCGAACGGGGCGCTGTGGTCCGACTGCGTCCAGATTATCGGCATGCGCTGCTCGCGGGCAAACGCCAGCAACGACTCCAGATGAGGCATCATCGTGCGGGCGCCCGGCGTCTCATAGGTCGCGCCTTCCGCGACAAACCCGTTTTGCATGTCGATGACGATAAGAGCCGTGGAGCGAGGATCGACTTCAAAAAACTCACGGCCGAAAGCAATCGGTGCTGCAGGCATGTTCTCTCCTCGTACTCGGGTAATCGAGCCTAATAACGCTCCCGTCCGTCCAGCATCGGAGGTGAAGCTGTGCCGGCTCGGTGATTTCCCGAAAATGCTCGCGCTTGAGTCGATACGTGCTGGTCGGAACGTCCCCCCGATACAACTTCGACCGTCCGCTTCTTGCGAGCGGAGGCTTTAACTGTAAAAGGTCGTTAGACAATTTGTCAATCGACCTGCCCGGCGACTAAACTTGTTTGGATCAGCTTCGAGCCGAAGGCGAGAAAAGCCATGGAGCATGGACGATTTGAATATTCACCGATCGCGCGGCGTCCAAAATGGCAACTGCCGAATGATGCGCGTGTGGCGGTCTGGGTCACCCCGAATATTGAGCATTTCCACTATGACAAGCCGGCGATGTCGATGACGCCCATGACGGCGAGCTTGCGGCCCGACGTGCTCAATTATGCTTGGCGCGATTATGGAGTACGCGTCGGCATCTGGCGATTGATGGAGGTCCTCGAGCGCCAAGGTTTCGCGGCGACAGCGGCGCTGAATTCGGAAGTTTGCGCGCACTATCCCGCTATCATCGACGAAGGCAACAAGCTCAATTGGGAGTGGATGGCGCACGGTGAAAACAACTCCTCGCTCTTGACGGGCTTGCCCGAGGATGCCGAGCGGGAAATCATAAAAAACGTGGTCGGCACCATCGCGCGCGCTACAGGAAAGCAACCGCGAGGCTGGCTCGGCCCGGCACTAACCGAAACCGACAATACGCTCGATCTTCTCTCCGAAGCCGGCATCGATTATGTCGCCGACTGGTGTAACGATGAGCAGCCGTACACGATAAAGACTCGCAAAGGCTCGATCGTCGCAATCCCGTACACCCTGGAAATTGGCGACATCCCGGTTTTTCTTCAGCATGGGGGGTCGGGCGAAGCTTTCGAGAGAATGATCGTGGATCAGTTCGACACGATGTACGAGGATGGAGAGAAGCAGCCGCGCGTCCTGTCGATCGCACTGCACCCGTTCCTGATCGGACATCCCTTTCGCGCCCGCTATCTGGAACGGGCGTTAGCCCATATCCGCAATCATGACGCCGTTTGGATAACAACCGGCAGCGCCATCATCGATTGGTACAAGTCGAAATCGTCTTAACGTCGTCGACCGCGGATGCGCCGCAGTCTGGCATGCCGAAGAGATATTGCGGCGCATGGCCCGCGCTCAGACCGCCTCGCCTTGTGTTTGCCAAGCAAGCTCGGTACTTTTCGGGAACGCTCAGCGAAGCGTTATCAGGATGAAACCGATGCCCGACAAGGCCGGAGAAGACGTCACCACCCTTGTGCGCCCAGGCGCGGTCCATCGCCGCCTGTATGACGATCCGGCTATTTTCGACCTCGAGCTCGAACGCATTTTTGGTGCGGCATGGATCTATGTCGGCCATGAAAGTCAAGTCAAAGAGCCCGGCGACTACTTCTGCGCGCAGCTTGGGCGCAAGCCGATCGTGATCGTCCGCGGCCCCGACCGCAAACTGCACGCGCTGCATAACCAATGCGCACATCGCGGCGCCATGGTCGTCGCACTGGACAAAGGCAACTCCGACGAATTTCAATGCTGTTACCATGGTTGGACGTACCATCTGGACGGGCGACTAAAAGCGGTACCGCTCCAACACGGCTATCCGGCGGACTTCAGCACCAAGAACCCGTCGATGTCGATGAATTCGGTTTCACGCGTGTCGTCCTACCGGGGATTTATTTTCGTCAATCAATCCGCGGAAGGCCCGAGCCTCGAAAGCTGGCTCGGCTACATGACCACCTCGCTCGACGATATGGTCGATCGCGCGCCCGACGCCGAGATCGAAGTCGCTGGCGGCGTTTTCAAGCACACTTACAACGGCAATTGGAAAATCTATCTGGAAAATCTTTGCGACGCCGCGCATCCGTGGTTTACCCATCGATCGTCGATCGACGCGGCGCAAAAACAAAGCGACGAGGTGCACACCGACGGAGCCGGCGAGATTGCGATTAGGCAGATGCGCCAGAATGGCGCTCCCTATAGCTTCTGGGAATCGCAAGTTGGGATCTGGACCTACCCGAACGGCCACAGCTATCTCGGCGACTATCACGACGACAAGAAGCTGGTCGCGGCGCTGGACGATCCAGTCTTTCGCGATTACATCGCGGCAATGGAAAACAAAAAAGGCAAGGAGGAGACCAAACGGATCGTCGAAATCCGCCGCTGGAACAGCATCGTCTATCCGAACCTCTCATTCATGAGCGGCTTTCAGCAGCTTCGGGTTATTCATCCGCTTGCGGTCGACCGAACGTTGGTCTGCACATATAGCTTTAAGCTGCGCGGCGCGCCGCCGGAGATGTTCCACAATGCCATCCGTTTCGCCAACGTTGTGAACGGCACCGGGTCGCTCGTTCTCACCGACGATTTGGAGATTTACAATCGCATCGGACTTGGCATTTCCAGCGAAGGAGCCGAATGGCTGCAGATCGGCCGCGGCTACTTGAGCGACGTCGCTGGCGAGCACGGCGGCCGTCGCGGCAAAAATTCGACCAGCGAGGTCTACATCCGCAATATGTTCGATGCCTGGCTGCATTACATGACGCACGCAACTGCTGTCTCCTCACGCGCGCAGCACGAACGTGTTCCCGCATGACAGCCGCCCCGGGGGTGGAGGTGGGGCAACGGCAAGGCGGCAGACGGCTCAACCTCGAAGAATGCGAGACGTTTCTGATCCACGAAGCCCGCCTTCTCGATGAGTCGAGGTTTGACGAGTGGCTTGCACTGTTCACGCCGGAAGCGAGGTACTGGGTTCCTAGTGAGCCGGACCAAGCCAATCCGTTCGATACGGTCTCGTTGATGTACGACGACCGGCGCCTGCTCGAAACTCGGGTCCGGCGGCTTTCGAGCCCGCGCATCTATTCGCAGGAGCCGAGATCGCGCACCAGCCGCATGATCGGCAACATCACCCTTGAAGACGATGAAGGTGCGGCATCAACGCACGTGCGATCCAAATTTGTCCTGATCGAATTCCGCCGCAACG
>DASXDP010000012.1:0-1656 GCA_036490575.1 Xanthobacteraceae bacterium | reverse complement strand
GTGCGTGATCATGCCCGGCGCAAGCACCTTGCCGGGCGCAAGCTTGACGCGCTCGAACAGGTGGTACTCGTGCTCGTGGCGCGGATTGGCGGCCTCGAAGCTGTAGGAGCCCGCGTTGATCTTGAGCACGTATTCGATGATATCGGCGAGCGCCGCTTCATAAAGGCGCGGGCCTTCGTTGATGCCATAGCAGGTATGGAAACGCACCTTCTCGGCCGGAATGCCGATAAGCGCCGCATTGGTGGCCTCGACATAGATTTCGGCGCGGCGGCGCATTTGCGCGCGATCGAGCCCCGGCTCGAAGAAAATATCCGGCAGGAACGGATCGTCGATCTGCACCAGGATGCCGGCGTCGGTAATGGCGCGATATTCCTTGGCGAGCTCGGCGGCGAGCGCGTGGAAATATTCCTCGTCGGATTTGTAGTATTCGTTGATGCCTACGCCGGACGGCGCCGTTGCCGGCAGAAAGACGTGGTGATCCGACACGCCGGCCGCGGCCGCGGCCCGCTTTATGTTTTGAATGTCGCGCTCGACGAATTTCTCGCCGCGATATTTGATCGGGCCAACGCATACCACCGGCGCCAGGCCGACGATCGCGCCGCCCATCATCGCCTGCTTGAAATACTCGGCGTAATATTCGGGGAACGCCGCCACTTCCTGCGCGAACAGCTTCATCTTCCGATCGGGACGGCGTTCGAAGCCGCCGAGGCGTTCGTGCACATACGTGAAAAAGCCGGGCTTGGAGAACTCCCCATCGGTAACGATGTCGATGCCGCAATCGACCTGCCTGCGCACGACGTCGCGTACGGAATCGGCGACCGCCGCCTCGTATTTACTTTCATCGTAAGACTGGCCGGAATATTTCGCCTTCATCATATCAAGCAGCGCGTGGGGTCGCGGCAGGCTGCCGATGTGGGTGGTCTGAATGCGGTCGGTGTTCTGCTGAATGGTCATGGCTTACGCGTGCTCTTTCTCAGCGTTGCGGATCGCGCCGAGGCTGTCGAACAGCCGGCCGGGACAATTGCGCCGGTCGGTAGACCCGAGCAACGACAGCGCCTCCCAGATCACGACCTGGTTGCTGGTGATCACCGGCCGGCCGAGTTTTTGCTCGATCTCCTCGATCACCGGGAATGCCGAAATATTGGCGCAGCTCAGGAAATAGGCATCGGCCTCCGGCCGCGCCGCTTCAATGGCGCGATCGCGCCAGAACTGCGGCGGCGTAGCGCAATACTCGTCGCTGCCGTCGAGCGCGAAGCCGCGGGCGTAAAGCACCTGGAAACCGGCCATATGCAGGAACTCCGCCTCCTCGTCAGTCACTTGCTCGCTATAAGGCGTGAGCAGAACGAGGCGGCGGGCGCGCAAGGTTTCAAGCGCGTGACGGATGGCGGTTGCGGTGGTCGTCACCAGCCGGGTGCCGGTCTGCCGCAGCGCGGCGATAAGCTTGGCTTCGCCGGCCGCGCCTTCCGAGGTGGAGTTGGCGGTGCAGTGAAAGGCGATCACGTCGCAGCGCGCGTCGGTGAGCATCGCCGCCGCCTTCATGAGGCGCGGCACGAGTCCTTCGATGGCGACCCGATGAGCGCCGGTCATGCGCAGCCGCGCCACGTGGGCGACATAACCGGGCGGCAGGTGCCGCACCATCTCGCCTTCCACCATGCG
>DASXDP010000011.1:0-10910 GCA_036490575.1 Xanthobacteraceae bacterium | reverse complement strand
CCGGCGCTGGCGGCCGATTTCAAAATTCCGCCGACGCCCGATCACTACGTGACCGACACCGCGAACGCACTCTCCAGCGACGCGCGCAGTTCGCTCGAAAACGAGCTGCAGGCCTACGAACGCGCGACCGGCCATCAAGTGATCGTCTACATCGGCGATACGACCGGCGACGTGCCGCTCGAGACGTGGACCGCCGACAGCGCGCATCAGTGGCGCATCGGCCGGCGGGGCAAAGACGACGGAGCGATTCTCTTTCTTTTCATGAAGGATCACAAGATCCGCATCGAGGTGGGCTACGGCTTGGAGAGTTCGCTCACCGATGCCGACGCGTCGCGCATCATCAACGACATTATCCGCCCCAAGATGCGCGCCAACGATACCGACGGCGCGGTCAGCGGCGGGGTGGCGGCGATGCTCAAAACGATTACGCCGGCCTACGCCGCGGTGACGGCCCCGCCGGTGGAAGAAGAGCCGACGACGCCGCGTTGGATGGGATTGATCTACGGCTTCGCGTCGCTCTTCGGGGTGGTCATTCTGGGGGTTCTTTACATCATCGTGATGCAGATCGTCGGCAGCGTCCGGTATGGGTATCTGGTGTTACGTGAAGGCGCGCCCGCGGCCAAGAAGCAGATGAAGAGTTGGCCGACGTGGAGCAGCAGCGGCGGCGGCTCCGCATCTAGCAGCGGCGGCGGAGGCGATGACTTCGGCGGGGGCGACTTCGATGCCGGCGGGGGCGATTTTGGAGGCGGTGGTGCGTCGGGCGGCTGGTAAAACATTCCTCATACTCCTCCTAGCGCTGCCGCTGCTGGCGGCAGGGGCCGGCTTTACGATTCCGCCGGTTCCCGACCGCTACGTCACCGATACGGCCGGCGCGCTATCGAGCGAGACGCGCGCGACGCTGGAAAACCAGCTGCGCGCCTACGAAAAATCGACCGGCCACCAAATCATCGTCTGGATCGGCCAGACGACCGGCGACGTGCCGCTGGAAACGTGGACCGGCGAAACGGCCGATCACTGGAAGATCGGGCGCAAGAAGTACGACGACGGCGCGGTCCTCTTTATCTTCATGCGCGATCGCAAGATTCGCATCGAAGTGGGCTACGGGCTCGAGAGCAAGCTGCCCGACGCCGATGCCTATCGCATCATCCAAGACGACATCCGGCCGCGCATGCGCGAAGACGATACCGACGGCGCGGTGCAAGCCGGCGTCGCGGCGATCCTCAACACGATTACGCCGAGCGCCGCGAACATGACGCCGCCGCCGGCGGTTTCGCACGGGCGCGACGATCTCTTCTCCGATATGAACCTCGTGTTCTTCATCGGCTTTCTGCTGTTCGCGATCATCGTGCACATCATCCGCACGCTTTACTATGGATATCTCGTGCTGCACGAAGGCCGGCCCGCCGCGCAGGCGCAGATGCGGCGCTCGCGGTTCTTTGGCGGCGCGTTCGTCGGGGGATTTGGCGGAGGCGGGGGCGGATTTGGCGGCGGCGGCTTTTCTGCCGGCGGCGGCGGCTTCGGCGGCGGAGGCGCTTCGGGCGGATGGTGATGCTCCCGCTGCTGCTGGCGGCGGTCATCACCAAATACGACGTCTTGATTTCTGCGGGGCACGAAGGGCGACCGGCGAGCTGCGCGCGCTTTCCGCAGCACAAATGCAACCTCGGTGCGGCCGGCGAGCGCGAATGGACGCCGATCGTGGCCGACGCGGCAACGAAGATCTTGCGGGCGCACGGAATCAGCGTCGTACGGCTGCCGGCCGATTTCGAAGGAACCTACAAGGTGAAGGCGGCGGTCTTCATCCACTTCGACGGCTCGGACCCGCCGTGCGGGAGCCGCGCGTCAGTCGGAAATCCGCCGGCGCAGGGCGATTCGGAGGCCAGAGCGTGGCGTGCATTCTACGGCAGGTACTGGCCGTTTGGCTTTCAACCCGACAACTTCACCGCGAGCTTACGAGAGTACTACGGATATCGGCAAGTTGAGGCGAGCCATGGAGCAATGGTCGTGGAGTTAGGCGAGATTACATGCCCGGCGCAGCGAGACTGGCTCTCGTCGCGCCTTCAAACCGAAGGGGCGCTACTTGCGTCATTTCTGGAGAAGCGAGTTAAATAAGGTCGGCTACGACCGAACAGTTTTTTTCCAGCGGCGCAGAAACGTCGCGCTCCGTGGCTCAATCCAGCAAAGTTCAGGTATCTGCGCGAGCGCCACGCCGCTTACGGTCGGCGAGAAGTTACGCATACTTGTCGCCTACGAAGGCGCAACCATGCCCAAGGCCACGCGTCGCCGCGACACGCGGATTTCGCTACGGGTGACGTCTCAAGAAAAGGCGTATCTCGGCATGAGCCGCGGAGTTAGAACCCCCCGGTGATCTAACGCGCGGCGGCTCGCTGGGTCAGCAGCAGCTGATCTCCGACGTCTGAAATACGCAAGCCAAGTGCTATTACGCCTGGACCAACGATCCGATCATTCGATGCATCGTCGAGCTAAGCACCGACTTTGTGCTGGGGCGCGGCATTAGCGTCATCGCGGCCAAAGGCGTCGTGCAGCCGATCATCGACGAATTCCTCAACCGCGAGCCGCTGCCGCAATCGCAGCAGTCCCTGGCGCCGTGGAGTCCGGGCCGGATCACCAATTGCCTTCACGACATGGCGACGTCGCTCTGGCGCGACGGCAGCCGCCGAGATAATCGGCTGCAAACTCGGCCGCGTGCGAAGCCGAGTAGGTGATTGTGCTGTGCTGGGCAAATTCGTAAGCGAGTTGCTCGACGGAACCGAGGAGGTCGCACCGCCTATGATGGATTCGAACACTCCCTTTAACGTAACCGTCAAACATCTGTTCCGCCACTTGGGCGAGCCGCGCGTGCTCCGGAAGAACCCTCTAGTTGCCCATTTCTTTCGGGAGATCGGCAATAGCGGTGGAGGCCCTGATGGGGAGCGCGCTGTGATCGGTAAAATCCGCGAACTCGTCCGCGAGGGCGCCAGGCGATGCCGAGATGCCGACCTCTTCGCCGGAAAGGAGGAACGTGCGCTACGCCAATACGCGATTATCACTCTTCAATGCCTCGAACGGCGGTCCATTCGAGAGGTCGCAACGATGCTCGGAATATCATGCGGATACTGCTATCGCGAACGATCGGATATCTGCAGGCGCGTGATCCGTCATTTCTGCAGAAGTAACGAAGCGGCGACATTAGAGTATTTTCCCGAGCTTGACGAGTTTCGGGTACTCATGCACCATGCAATCCATGGCGCCACGTCTGGTGACATGAAGGCGGCGTTCCGCCAATGCGACGCTCTCATCCGCGTTGCGCCATCGACACGCGAGAAGATCGAAGCCTTGCGGACGAGTGTATCAATATCACTACGTTTTGGTGAGATTGGGCGGGCGCAAGATGCCTATTCTGCCGCGCGGACGCTTTGGGCAGAGAATCTCGGCGCGAGCTCATCGCCGCTACAAGATGCGACGCACGCCTATATCGACATTATGGGATCTGAGCTTACGTACTATACTGGTAAAGCGACGCAGGCGCTTCGCTTGGCCCGTCGCGCGAATTCACGATTGCGAGCGATTCAGCCGAGCGGTTCACCGCGCGTCAAAGAATTGTACGCGGAAAGCCTCTATCAACTAGGTACAGCATTCTGTAATGCGGCGGATCTGGAGAAGGCATATGACCACATCGCAAATGCCGAAGCAGTCTTGTGCGACGTTAGAGCTGGGTCCCCTCGGCTTCGGGCGCGGATCACGGTGGCGTTATGGAAACTGCGCAATCATCTGCTGATGAGCGCTAAGTGTTGGCGTCCATCGTGGCAGCGCCTGGAGGGCCTCGTCGGCGCCTTCGAGCAGGCCTATGCAGCAGGAGCACTCTTTGAAGCTGCTGATGCACTCGATAGTCTTACCGAGTACTACGCGTTTGCGGGAAACGACGATGAGTGCCTCCGCACGGCTCGGTCCGCTGTTTTGCTCGCGAAGCAACAGCCAAACGAGCGCATGCGGACGCAGATATCGATCAGCATTGCCACGACGCTGCTGTCGACGCAGCATTGGGAATGCGCTCTGCCTCTACTTCCTGGCGCGCGGCACCTTGAGTCCGCCGATGCGTATCATCGTGAGTTTGTCTCATATTTTGCTGCCCAGCACGCCTTGCGACTTCACAACTTTCGAGACGCTCGGATGCTCGCGGATCGCGAGGAGGATCGCCGAGAAAACGCCAGCCTAGGAGTAAATAGGAGACTCGTTGCGGCTGCGGCCGCACATGCGCTAGACCGGCGAGACGATGCCCATTCCTTGATCGATGCGGCCGTCCCAGTTGCCGAAAGGCTCGGCTCTGCTCCGCTCCTAAGGGACGCTTACAGCGTTGCTGCGAAGGTTACGGGTGATCTTCGTTTCGAACGCGAGGCTGGCGAAGTCACTCTATTATTAACGGCTTAGCAGCCGCTAACGGCTCAGCATCCGCTCCAGCCGATTGACACGAGCGAGACTTTTTCACCAAAGGCCCCACTTTTTCACCATTCGGGCCGCTCCTGCGATCGCTATGGTAGCATGAGTCCAACTTAACACAGTCGGAGGTTTGCTGAAGAAAATGAACATCTTTCGTTTGGGGCTGTTCGCGTTCGCCGCTTTTACAGGCCTAACGATTCTCGTCGGCTGTGATACGAACGAGTCGGTGCTGAGCAAGCAACCGACGAGTCAGATCGGTCCTGCTACGGGAAGCGCTGAAAATGCCCAAGCGGACCACCGTACCTCGTGGATGGCCCCGGGCGCGAATAAAGATGACCTCCTCTATGTCTCCGACCAGGGAACCCGTGAGGTTTATGTCTTCTCGTACCCGCAAGGTGCGCTAGTCGGAACGCTGACTGGGTTCGTCAACCCGCGAGGCGAGTGTATCGACCGGACCGGCAACGTTTGGATTGTAGACTTGGGTAGCGGCCCAGCCGCGAGCGTTCTCAAGTACACACATGGGGGCACTACTCCCATCAGAACCATCCAGATTAAAGACGAATACCCTTACGGCTGCTCGGTCGATCACACAACGGGGAATCTCGCGGTGACCTACTTCGCCGACAGCTACGGCAGCACTCAAGGCGCCGTTGAAGTCTACGAACGCGCAAAGGCGCATCAGATCAGAAGGTACGTGGATCCGAGCATTTACCACTACGTTTTGTGTGACTACGACAACCAGGGCAATCTTTACGTGGATGGCTTCGGCACTGGGAGCGCCTTCGAATTCGGTGAGATCCCTCGTGGCAGCAGTTCATTTACGAATATTACGCTTAACCAGGCCATCGACGCTCCCGGAGGCGTTAAGTGGGACGGCAAGCACGTGGTCGTGGGCGATTTAGACAATGATGTCATTTACCAGTTCACCATAAGCGGAGGCCAGGGGGATGAAGTCGGCTCAACGCCGCTCGACGGTGCTTCCTACGTGGAGCAGTTCTGGATTCAAAACCACGATAAAGTCATCGGTCCGAGTAACGGCAGCGGGAGCGTCATGTTCTGGAAGTATCCCGCGGGCGGTAAGCCTACTGAAATTATCACCGGCTTCGAATACCCCTTTGGGTCGGTTATAAGTAAGGCACGGTAAGTTTATGCGCCCGGTCGCGAGCTTTCTCGGGACCAAGAGCCACATCATTTCTCCAAAATGCTGAGTGCTTGTTGAAATTAGGCTGAAACATGATTATATTGCTCCTCACAGAGCGGGGTGCATCAACCGCGGGCTTGAGGCTTGAATCGACACAGCGGATCGCCAGGTTCAGTTATTTGTATATCGCATCGCCTGAATGCTGATGGCCTACTTGTCCGGGGAGCTCTCGGCTGACGGTAAAAGGAAGCGCCAGCCCGGATCCGCTATTTGCAATACTTCAAATCCGAGGACATTACGATAGTACGATGCTGAGCGTCGGAGATTTGACCGGCAATCACATATCTGCAAGGTTGGACCATTTAAAGGATCTCGCTTTTTTCTTAATACCTTTTCCTCTGCCGTAGGCAGCGATTAAATGCCGCACTGCACGGGCCCAAGACGTTGACGCTCGTGGATAGAGTTGGCAAGTAGATATGCCAATTTCAGAAACAAGTTCACTTGTGAGCCGTCGCTTAAACATACACTTCACAAGGACGATTGTCCGGGTTGCCAGGCGACGATGGTTCCCTGATGTTCGGTCTTTCGTTCAGCCATTAGTGCCGCGCCACGCTAGGATTTCGCAGTGGCTCTTGCTCGTCGAAGAAGTGACGAAAATAGGCGATTTTTGGCGCTGTCTTCGAACAAAGCGGCCGCGCCCAGCATTGCTTTTATGGCAAGATCAAACTCTCAACTCCTGCCACGCCGTGGGCCTATTTAGGGCCCTATCGACCGCAGTCCCTCTGGAAAATTGTGCGTATCGACCTCTGGGCAAAAGCAAAATACTAATTGACAACTTTTTGCCAAAGAGGACCTGGGGCGTTCCGTGGAAGCGCGATTCGCGGGAGGTTCGAACAACGCCGGCATTTGGCCGAACGAGCAGAGACGACGGTGATGGGTCGCGCCATCCCCGAGCGCGCGTCTTACGTCGATCGCTCCTGGAGGTAAGGCTCTATGTCGTCGCAACTTGGATCCAACTACGTTGCCGGCCCTGACAGGCTCGCCGACGCGACTACGTGGCTTTGCTCATCGCGCAGAAACACATCTCGAGTTGGCGCTGCAAATTGAAAGCCTTCAGGTTTTATTCATCAGTGCGATGAATTATTCCGGTGGTTGCGACTAAGCAGATTCATTTGAAAACATTCATTAGAAGGAGTAACTCTATGCCTGGTGCGAGTTCCGCTTTTCGCTCCACGATAGTTCAGTCGGGCGTAATAGCTCTGGCTGCTCTTCCTGCAAGCTGGGCCACGCAAGCGGCGCCGGACGCGAAAAGTTACCTGCCGGTAACGTCCGGCGGTAATCGTGCGCTCGAGTCGGCGGCGGCGGTCACGTCCGAAACGGCCTCCATCTGGTCGGTGGTAAGCAGTCCCAACGACCCTCCTGAGACCACAGGAATCATCGACGATGTTCTTTGGAGCCGCCGATGAGCGGGCCAGCCTCGGGCATGCTTCGGAGTGCGATTCCGGCGCTGGTTTTGAAATCGAAGTCGCTTTGCGGAACCTTAGCCCTTACGGGCATCTCGCTTGCCGTATTGGCACTGAATGCTTCCTGCGCAGGCCCGACCCAGATGGCGCCGGCGGCAGTGTCGGCGCCCGTCCCAGCGAGGCTGACAACTGAGGCACCGTTCGAGAGCTGGCGATTAATGATTCAGCAAGTTCCAAAGCCACGAAACACGTGCGCGACGGCGCGCTATCCGGAACTGCAGTGGCATGAGATTCCCTGCGCAAAGCCGCCAAACGATCCGCTTCTGCCGGCGCGGGGGATGCGCGGCGCAATGGTCGGTGATGGCACCGATTTCACCGCAATGGTAAGGGGCCACGTGACCTTTGCTGTGGGGGAATTCCAGGACGTGACCGGTGTCAAAAGCGAGTACGTCGAGAAGCGGAAGCACCATATTGCGAACGTCTATTCCCTTCAGCTCAACACTCAGTTCTTTAGTACGGAGTCGTGCGCAAGCCTCGGGTCTCCGGATCCTAAGAACTGCTTTGGCTGGGAGCAGTTCGCCTACGATAGCGGCCGTCCGGTGGGCGTATTTATTGAGTACTGGCTAGCTGATTTTGGGCCGGGAGGCACAAAGTGTCCGTCCCATTGGCATAAACTTTTCGCCAAAACGCAGAACGAGGTCGATTGCTGGATAAACTCCGCGCTAATCCCAACGCCGGTTATACCGATCACGTCGTTGAAAACACTGCGCCTACTGGGGAGTAGCGCCTATAGTTCCAGAAGTCAGGATTTTGCCGAGCTGATTATCGGCAACAGTAGTATCTATTATGTAGCTGGCCAAAACTGGTTTCCTGATCTGGACGTACAGTGGCAGACTGCGGAGTTCAACATCTTCGGAGATTGTTGTGGCGATCAGGCCACCTTCAACGCTGGCTCGACGATCGATGTTCGCACCGAGGTCGATAGTGGAAAGACCATGGCGCCCACGTGTGGCTCGCAAGGCTTCACTGCTGAGTCGAACAATCTGTTTCTCACCAAGACGCCCTCGAAATGGCCGAAGACGCAGTATCCTTCGATCATATTCGCCGAGACTAACAACGCCGAGCGCGCAAAGGCATCATGCGCAACAGAAGGGTCGTGACGCTAGATCGAAACCGAAAATGGGAGTCATGTTGAGCCGCGGGACAACGCCCTTCGGGTAGTGCGCCTGCGCGGTGCTCTCTGTATCGAAGAGCGGGGGCAGCGACGCCTGAGCGACGATCGTAGCTTGCAGCGAATGCGGCGCCGCATCGACGCCGTGGATGGACGAAAGGCCAGCGCAGGTTAAGAGCGCCATGGCCAATACGATGCGTTTTAGCATAACGTAAACCTCCGAGACCTGTAACTGGGCCCCGCGGACATCTTACAACGGCTCGGGTTACCGGGACAATCAGCCATGTCCCCTTTCGGTTGCGGCTCCGGGCGCCTGGCATGGCATGGAGCCCGCCGCGGCCCCGATCGGAGCCAGCTTCACAGCGACAGGGCGCCGAACACCGACTGGGCCGCGGAGCCGGTCGATGAAGCTTTCGAAATATTGGTGCGGATGCTACCATGTGGCCAACAAGCGCGCGCCAGGCGCCAGCTTAGGCGCGCTGAAGGAGATAAATTCAAATGCAGTCAGCAGGCCGCTCTACACACGCCGGCCGGGTGGTCGCGGCGAGGCCGGTTCTCGGTCGACGGTCCCCACTTTGGGTCTGCCGCTGGGCCACGTCGTTTTCTCAACAATCGCACTTAAGAGGTGCCCCCTTGAAATTGCTGGTGAGTGCCCTCGTCATTGCCGCTTTGTGCCAAGCTCCGGCAACCGCAGCAACCGACCTGCGGCCAGACCAAACGGTGAAGCTTTCCACTGGAGCTACCGCAACTTCATACCACAACTGCGGCGATATGGACCTATGTGCGCGGATTGTTGATACCGACGGCAGCGCCTTGTCAATTTATTCAGAGGGGGCTGCCTTGTGCCAGCCCTACTATTTACACTTCGTTTTGCAAAATGCAAGTGGCGTAACGCAGTTCGAATTCTCTCGCATGGTAAATCACACCAATACGAAAGATAAGGGCTGTGGCCACACACTTCCAACGCAAATGGTCCTCGATCATGGAGCAGTTCATCTAACGGTGATAGAAACAACTGAGGGCACTCTCAGCCTAGTGTTCAGCGCAATTCATTGAAACGGTCTGTATTAATATCACCAATATTGGTGCTAATGTTTTGCTCCCCGGCCAAAGCAAGTAATGTTGCTATTCAAATCCTACCGCAACAAGACGCGCCCGTGTCAATTATAAGCTGCTCCCTTGCGAAGCAGTCGGTTGAGATCGCTCGCGGTGTTTCAGTCGAGGGATTGAATATGGGCATCGTGTTCAAGAACAACACCTCAAGAACAGTCGCGGTTGTTACGTTCACATTTACAATGATTAATAGTTTAGGCGCTGTGTTAGAAAAGCGTTTTAAGCAGAGCACAGGGACATATTCTCCCGCCGTAGTCATCGATAACATACATTGGCTAGAAGTAAACAGTTGGCCGACCTTAAGCGAAATGAGTTGTTCGGTTGGCCATGTGGCGTTTCAGGACGGCACTACCTGGGATGCTCAACCGTAGATGTTCAAGCTAGTGAAAGCACTTGCAATCTTGATAGTCTGGAGCTGACTCGGTTTCGTGGAGTCTTTCCGCCCTGCGGAGAAAGACCCCATCATGGCGAAAAATCGTGCCTATCCGTTGGAATTCCGGGCTAACGTCGTAGAACTCGTCCGATCGGGCAAAAACGGCGGCGATGTCATGGTGGAGCGCCCCGCAGCGGAAACCGTCCTTGAATCGTTTGGATGTACCAGAGGAACGGGGACGCTCCGTCAGATGCGACCAAGGTTAGATGCTCGCCGACGTTCTATGCATCCCCCGGCATTACGGTAAGGCCCATATCGCCTTTTCGTCGCCATCGACAAGATCTCGCTGTCAGGCTGTCTTTTGTTCACGGTTGCATTGGGAAGGCGTGCTACTAGGGTACTTTTTGAGCCGGCGAGCTGGTCTCGGCGCAGTTCCCATCCCTCCGGCGCTTTGAGACCAGGCAACGAAGAAGCTCCTTGAGAACGTCACGCGATGATCCGCACGCTCCAGGTGGAGAGGCGACAACTGATCGAGCGCCTTGGCGTGTCGGCCAATGCTCCGATCACGCTCATTGTTGCCCCGGCGGGATATGGCAAAAGCGTCGCGCTTCGACAATACATTCAAACGCTGAACGAAAGCAGCGTGCGCTTTACGCTGAGACCGGAGCATACAACGCTGCTGAGCTTTCTGCGTGGTTTTGCCGAGGCGCTTGGAGATAATGCGCCTCACGCCGTCGATTCCTTAGCCGGAGCCTACGAGCGAAATCAGTCCTCTGATAAAAGGGGAGCCGATCTTGCGCAATGGTTAAATGCGCATCTGGAAACATTTGGCGGCGTCATCGCGCTCGACGACCTTCACGTCGCCGATGGCGACCCGGAGGTCGCGAGCTTCCTGACGGCCCTTATCGAGCATTCCAAAGGTCGCGTTCGTTGGATTATCGCGTCGCGTTCTACCGCAGGCCTACCTGTCGGCAGCTGGCTCGCCTACCGCGACGCGGAACTTCCGGTGGACGAAGCCGAGTTGCGCTTTACCTTCGAAGAAGTCGCTCAGGCTGCGCGCGACCTCGGCCTGATGATCCGGGACGACGAGTTGCAAGACTTGCTCGACTTGACCGAAGGGTGGCCGGCAGCTTTAACGTTCGCTTTGCGCACATCGACGCGATCGGCAGACCTTCGGAGCGTATCCGCCGTTACGCGAGAGATGATCTATCGGTT
>DASXDP010000010.1:0-46275 GCA_036490575.1 Xanthobacteraceae bacterium | reverse complement strand
GACGTATTGAACCCCCGGGGCGGGGCGCAAATCGGGCAATTCGCGTGCATTATTGTGCCAGCCGCCGAAAAATTCGCGGGCCATAAAGCAACATGTCCGGTGGCGGAACCGAAGCTTAATGCGGTCCAATCAACTGGCTGGGGAACTAGGATTCGAACCTAGATTCTCGGAGTCAGAGTCCGATGTTCTACCGTTGAACTATTCCCCAAAAGCTTGAGGCGACTACACTTTTTGCCGCCGGCTAGAGCGCTGGGCCTCCGTATAGCCTCATTATCGAAAAAGCGCCACCGGCGAAGGGGGCGCCATTTGCCGAGGCAGCGACAGGATCAATAGCGGCGAAAGGTTCTCCGGCAAGGCGGCGCGTCAGTGCCTGATCGCCGCCGCGATCCCGGTCTCTCGCTGCCGTCCGCCGAACCCGAACAACACCGTCGCGATGCACACGATGCTGCACGCCGCCGAGAACAAAAATACCGAGCGCGGCGAACCGTGATCGAGCATCATGCCGTAGATCGTCGGCGCGATCATGGAGCCGATGTTGAATCCCGAGGAGACGAAGCCGAACACGCGGCCGAAGGCGCCGGGCGGCGTGGCCGCCCGCACCAGCATGTCGCGCGAGGGGCTGGCGATGCCGCCGAACAGGCCCGACAGCGACATCATCAGAACGAGCAGATAAGGAGAGAAATCGATGAGGCCGACCAGCGCAGTGACGGCGCCGGCGAGCGCCAGTCCCAGCGCGGCGATCGCG
Organism: Xanthobacteraceae bacterium; assembly: GCA_036490575.1. GTDB lineage: Bacteria > Pseudomonadota > Alphaproteobacteria > Rhizobiales > Xanthobacteraceae > BOG-931. The sequence goes on along the minus strand of DASXDP010000010.1, from coordinate 45,530 downwards.
GCATGGCGGGTAGTGCGGGCGGCGAGAAGACCGCCGGCAAGGACACCCAGCGCACTGAACAAGAGCGCTCCGGTCAGCGACACATTGGCGAGCGCGCTGGGCGTGCCGTAAAGCGCCGCCAGCGCGACAATCAGAAAGTTGCTCAAGCCCCCCATGAGCGAGAGCAGAACAAAGAAGCAAAGACTGACCACGATCGGCGTCGAGAACAGGAGCCGCCAGCCATGGTCGCGCGCCGGCGTGGGGCTGCCATCTGCATCAGCCGACGCCGGGCGTTTTTTCGCAGCCGTATGGTCGGCGAGCGCGGGCCAGTAGGCGATCAGGCAAGCAAGCACCAAAAAGCCGAGGATGGCGGAGCCGATGAACGCGCCGCGCCAGCCGAAGAAGCTGTGCATCGCCAACAGCGCCGCTGGCGCCACCGCGCCACCGAGAATCCCGGCGAAGGTATGGAACGAGAAAATCTGGCCGAGACGGGCAGGCGAGCCATAATGCGACAGCAGCGAGTAGTCGGCCGGGTGGTACGCGGTGTTGGCGAGCCCCGCGACACCGAACATGACGATGAACATCGGAAATGAATGAACCAGCCCGGCGACCGCGAAAGCGGCGGCGCCGAGCGCGACACCTGCGACCAGCACCGCGCGCGCGCCGATCCGGTCGACCAGAAAGCCCGCCGGAGTCTGGAATATCGCTGAAACCAGGTTGAAGGCCGTGAGCGCCAGGCCGAGATCGGTATAGCTGACGCCAAAATCGTCACGAATGAAGGCGAACAGCGGCGCCAGGATGATCATGTAGTAATGACTGATGAAATGGGCCGCGCAAATCGGCGCGACGAAGCGCATCTCGCTGGAGCGCCCCGCCGGAATAGAAATGGCCTGCGTCATCGCGCGGCGTTCTCTGCGCCCGAGCCGTTGGCTTTGTGCAGCGCCTGCCAGATCCGGAACGGCGTCAACGGCATGTCGACGTGACGAATGCCGCGATCGGCGAGCGCATTCATCACCGCGTTCATGACCGACGTCAGCGCGCCGGCGCAGCCGGCTTCGCCGCAGCCTTTTACGCCCAGCGGATTGGTCTTCGCTGGCACCGGATGATCGGCGAGCACGAAAGGCGGGGCGTCCATCGCCCGCGGCATGGCGTAATCGAGGAACGAGCCGGTCAGCAATTGCCCGTCGTCGTCATAGACCGTCATTTCCATGAGCGCCTGGCCGATGCCTTGCACGACCCCGCCGTGGAGCTGGCCGGCGACCACCAGCGGATTGACCACAACGCCGAAGTCGTTGACGCAGGCGTATTTGACAACCTCGATCGTGCCGGTGTCGGGATCGACCTCGACTTCGGCAACGTGGCAGCCGTTGGGAAACGTCGGCGCGCCCGGTCCATCGCTGACATGGCTGACATCGAGCGACTGCGGCGCGCCCGGTGGCAGCGTCCCACCGGCGTTACGCAGGGTCTGCGCCAGCTCCATGATCGAGATCGCGCGGTCGGTGCCGGCAATCACGAAGCGGCCCTTGTGGAATTCGATGTCGGCGGGCGCGGCTTCGAGCACGTGGCTGGCCGCGTCTTTGCCTTTCTCGATGATCTTGGCCGAGGCTTCGACGATGGCGGTGCCGGAATGGATCAGCGATTTCGAGCCGCCGCTGCCGCCGCCGGTCGGCACACGATCGCTGTCGCCCTGAACCAGCTTGATCTTGTCGAACGGCACACCGAGTCTTTCGCTCAAGACCTGGGCGAACGGCGTGGCGTGGCCCATGCCGAAATCGAGGGTGCCGGTGGTCAGCGTCACCGTGCCGTCGGCGTTGAATTCGACCTGCGCCAGTTCCTTCGACGGCGGCGCCGTCACTTCCAGAAAGTTGCCGATGCCGAGCCCGCGCAATTTGCCGCGCTTGCGGCTTTCGCGCTTGCGCGCGGCAAAGCCTTTGACGTCGGCGAGTTCGAGCGCCTGCTTGGTCAGCGCGGCGAAATCGCCGCTGTCATATGTCACGTCGGAAGCGGTCTTGTAGGGCAGGTCCTGCGGCCTGATCTGATTGCGCTTGCGCATCGACAATCGATCGATGCCCATTTCGGCAGCGGCCGTGTCGATCAACCGCTCCATAAAGTAATTGCCTTCGGGCCGGCCGGCACCGCGGTACGGGCCGGTCTGCGACGTATTGGTAAAGACGCACCGCGACGTGACCTCGATCAGCGGCGTGCGGTACATGCTCTGAACATTTTTCACGATGTTGACGGTGCCGGGGAACGGCCCCATCGGCGAAAGGAATGCGCCCATATCGGCGATGCACTTGACGCGGACAGCGAGAAAATTGCCGTCCTTGTCGAGTGCGAGTTCGGCGGTGACATCGTGGTCGCGGCCGTGATGGTCTGAGAAAAAGCTGCCGGAGCGTTCGTCGGTCCACTTCACCGGCCGGCCGAGAGCGCGCGCACCATGCAGAATGCAGATGTATTCCGGGAACACGCCACCCTTCATGCCGAACGAGCCGCCGACCTGTCCGGAGAGGATGTGGACGGCCTTGGCGTCGACGCCCATAGCCTCGGCGATGTTGGCGCGCATGCCGGTAACGCCCTGCGAGCACACATAGAAGGTGAAACGATTCCCGTCGTGGGCCGCAACCGCCGCGCGCGGCTCCATGGCGTTGACGACGACGCGGCTGTTCACGAGGTCCATGCGGGTGACGTGCGCGGCCTTGGCGAAGGCGGATTCCACAGCGGCCGCGTCGCCAAAGTGGAAATTGAGCGGGACGTTCTCAGGAACGTCGTCGTAGAGCACCGGCGCACCGCCACGGACCGCGTCGGTGGCATCAGTGACCGCCGGCAGCGAATCGATATCAATATCGACAACTTCGGCGGCGTCCTTGGCGGCATTGACGGTCTCGGCGATGACGCAAGCGACGGGATCGCCGACGTAGCGGACTTTGTCTTTAGCCAGCGCGCCGCGCCACGGCTTCTTCATCGGCGAGCCGTCGCTGTTTTTCAGCGGCACGACGCATTTGAGCGCGCCATACGCTTCAAGGTCTGCCGCGGTATAGATGGCGAGCACGCCCGGCATTTTACGGGCGATCTCGGCATCGATATTGCGGATGCGGCCATGGGCGTGGCGGCTGCGCACCATCACGGCATAGGCTTGTCCAGGCAGCGCGACGTCGTCGGTGTAGCGCCCTTCACCGCGCAACAGCATGGGGTCTTCGACCCGCGGGACCGATTGTCCGACCGCAAATTTCTCGATTGAGAGCCTGTCGGCTTCGGCCAAATCGGCTTGTTCGCCGGTGCGCTGGTGCAAATTCATTTCGGGGGAGTCGCCTGGCGGGTCATTTTGGGTCAAATAGTGGACTTGCCGCAGCGCGACAAGCTATCCGGAAACATGCCTCATAGACCGTAAAGGCACGGTATTGGCGCTAAAAGGCACCGTATTGGCGCTTCCGCGCTTGGCTGGTACATTTCCCGCCGACTTAAAGAGATTTTGTGAAAATGGTCCGCAACCGTCGAGCCAAACATCCGGTGCGGCAGGCAGGCCGCGTATGAAAGAAGAGGCCCCGCCCTCGGGCGGCCTCGGCCAGAATGGGCGTCAGCGTCGAGGGCGGTGGCCTCGCCGCACGCCCTATGGCCTGCGGCGGGATGGCCGCCGGTGGCACGAGGCGCCCGGTCTCGCGGATGAGGGCGCCGAGCACACCTATGCCGCGCTCGACCTTGGCACCAACAATTGTCGGCTCCTGATTGCGCGCCCGACGGCCGATGGCTTTCGCGTCGTCGACGCGTTCTCGCGGATTATCCGCCTCGGCGAGGGTGTCGCTGCCTCGCGCCGAATCAGCGAAGCGGCGATCAAGCGGGCAGTGGAGGCGCTGCTGGTGTGCCGCGACAAGATGCGGGCGCGGGGCGTGACTTCTGCCCGCGCCCGGCTGATAGCGACCCAGGCCTGCCGTGCCGCCGAGAATGGCGAAGAATTTCGGGCGCGCGTCGCCGAACAAGCCGACCTCGAACTGGAGATCGTCGATTCGGCAACCGAGGCGCGGCTTGCGGCTGCCGGGTGCACCGAGCTGTTCGATCCGGCGGCGACGGGCGTCATCCTCTTTGATATCGGCGGCGGATCGTCCGAGTTGGTGCGGCTCGGCCCGCCGAACGGCGTCAGCCGCGGGCCGCCGTTGCCGGATATCGCCGGGTGGGCATCGCTGCCGGTCGGGGTTGTCACGCTTGCCGAGCGCTACGGCGGCACGGTGGTGCCGCGGGAGATTTACGACGCGATGGTCGAGGAAGTCGCGGGTCTCGTGCAGGCGTTTGCGCAAGCACACCGCGGCGATCTGGCGGGCTACCACATGCTCGGCACGTCGGGCACGGTGACGACGATCGCCGGCGTGTTCTTAAAGCTCAAGCGATACGACCGTCGCCGCGTCGACGGCTGCTGGCTCTCGCACGAGGACGTGTCCGGCGTTGTCGCCCAGCTCATGGCGATGAATTTCGATGAGCGCGCGGCCAATCCTTGCATCGGTGCCGAGCGTGCCGACCTGGTGCTTGCGGGCTGTGCCATCCTTGACGCCATCCGGCAGTTTTTCCCCTGCGGCCGGTTGCGCGTCGCCGATCGCGGCCTGCGCGAAGGCATGCTCGTCGAAATGATGCGCGCCGACGGCGTCTGGGGCGAAGCCTGAAACGATGAAAGCGCGGCTGAAACGCGAAAAGCGCCGCACGCCGTCTTCACGCGCGTGGCTCGAGCGCCAGCTCAGCGATCCTTACGTGGCGCGCGCCAAGCGCGAAGGCTTTCGCTCCCGCGCGGCCTTTAAGCTTGCCGAAATCGACGACAAATATCGGCTCATTAAACGCGGCGCGCATGTCGTCGATCTCGGCGCCGCGCCGGGCGGCTGGAGCGCGGTAGCGGCGGAGCGTGCCGGGCCGAATGGTCGCGTCGTCGGGCTCGATGTGCTCGAAATGAAACCGATCGCCGGGGTCGATTTCGTCACGATGGATTTTCTCGATGCCGCCGCGCCGGATCGCCTCAAGGCCATGCTCCGCAGAGAAGACGGCGACACGGCCGACGTGGTTCTTTCCGATATGGCTGCGAACGCGACGGGCCACCGCCAGACCGATCATTTGCGGACCATGGCGCTCGCCGAAGCGGCGGGTGGTTTCGCGCGCGAAGTCTTAAGCCCGGGAGGCAGTTTTCTCTGCAAGGTCCTCCAAGGCGGCGGCGAAGCCAAATTCCTCGCCGAACTCAAGCGGGACTTTGCCAGCGTCAAGCACGTCAAGCCGCCGGCCAGCCGGACCGACTCGGCCGAACTTTATCTGCTCGCGCGCGGTTTTCGCGGCAGCGGACGTTAGCTAGCTCTTTTCTTTCAGATCGACCGGGGCGAGGCGCGCTTGGCGTCCGGCCAACTCGGCCCCGGCGTCGAGCGGTAAACGCGCGAAGACGAATGCGGACGCCGCCGTCACCGCCCCGACCGCGAGAAACGCCGCGGGAAAATCCGCAGCGGATATTGCCGCTCCATGCCTGAGCCGCAATGTAAGCTCGACAATCAGGGCGCCGATGGCGACGCCGGTCGATATCGCCAGTTGCTGGGCGACGGACGTGAGCGTCGTGGCCCGACTGGTGAGCGCCGGCTCGATCTCGGCATAGGCGATGGTGTTGACTGCGGTGAATTGCAACGAGCGGAAAAAGCCGCCGGCGAGCAATATCGCCACCATGGCGGCGAACGGCATTCCCGGCACGAAGCTCGCGCACGCCGCGAGGAAAACGGCGCTGACGAAGCTGTTGTAGATCAGCACCGGCCGATAACCGAAGCGACGGAGCACGCCGGCGACGGCGGCTTTCATAAAGAGTGCGCCAAGCGTCCCGGTGAAGGTGATAAGGCCGGACTGAAACGGTGTGAGATGAAAGCCGATTTGCAGCAGCAAAGGCAGCAGGAATGGCAGCGCCCCGATCCCGAGCCGGAACATGAAGCCGCCGAAGATGCTGGCGCGGAACGTCGGAAACTCAAACAAGCGGAGATCGAGTATCGGCGACGTCGCCCGGCGCGCATAAGCAACGTAAGCCGAGGTTGCGATAACGCCGACGCCGAGAAGGGCGACAACGACGCCGATCGGCAGGAACTCAAGTCCCAGCACCGAGAGACCAAAAGCCAACCCGCCGACACCCAGTCCCGACAAAATAAATCCGATGTAATCGAATGGGGCGATCGGTTCGGCGGCCACCTTCGGCATGAAGCGCGTCGCCATCGCCAAACCCACAAGGCCGATCGGTATGTTGATCAGAAATATCCAGTGCCAGGACGCGTAGGTGGTGATGAAGCCGCCGAGCGGCGGGCCGCATATCGGGCCGACAAGCGCCGGAATGGTGACGAGCGACATCGCGTTGACGAGCAGCCGCTTGTCGATGCTGCGGACAAGAATGAGCCGGCCAACGGGCGTCATCATCGCTCCGCCCATCCCCTGAACAATGCGGGCGATGACGAACCCCTCGAGCGAGCTGGCGAAGGCACAGCCGATCGAGCCGAGCATGAAGACGACAATGGCGAGGCGGAAAACGTTGCGCGCGCCGAAGCGGTCTGCCGTCCAGCCGCTCGCCGGGATGAAGATGGCGAGCGCCAGCAAATAAGACGTCACGGCGAGCTTCAACGCCAGCGGGTTGGTGCCGATCGCCCGCGCAATCGCCGGCAACGAGGTCGCGATGATGGTCGAGTCCATGTTTTCCATGAACAGCGCCACCGCGACAATGAGCGGAACGGTGCGGCTATAGGGAGGCGGGGAGTCTGTCGGCGACATCAACACCTAGCGCGTAGGCGAGGTGCCGGACTGGAGCCGGCGCAAACCTTCAGCCGGCTGCTGGAAGGACGGGTCGATCGTCAGCGCCTTGCTGAAATCGGCAATTGCGCCGGAAGGATCGGAAAGCCGCTCGCGGATCAGCCCGCGGGTCGAGAACGCGCTTGCCGAATTGGGATTGAGCTTGATTGCTTGATCGACGTCCGCCAGCGCCAGCCGATTGTCGCCGCCGAGATAATGCGCCCAGGCGCGATTGTAGAACGCAAGCGGCGCGCCCGGCGACAATTCGATGGCGTGGGTGTAATCGGCGATCGCGTCGCCGAGCGCGAGCCGGTCCCGTTCGGCGTTGCCGCGGTTGATGTAGGCGTCGGCGGAGCGCGGATCGAGCTTGATGGCCTGCTCGAAGTCGGCGCTGGCGAGCTCGTTTTCACCCTTCGCCAGCCAGGCGCTACCGCGATTGTTGTAAGCCGCCGCCGTGGGATTGAGCTTTATCGCCTGATCGTAATCGGCAATGGCGCCCTCGAGATCGCCTTTGTGGCGGTAGGCAATGCCGCGGTTATAGAACGCAGCGGCATACGTGGCATCGGCGCGCAGCGCCTCGTTGTAGTCGGCGATGGCCTTGTCGGTTTCGCCCTTGTCGTCGTAGGCGTTGCCGCGATTGTTGTAGGCAACCGCGAACTTTGGATTGAGCTTGATGGCCTGATCGTAGTCGGCGATGGCGCGGGCGAAATCGTGTTTCTGATAGTAGGCGTAGCCGCGCTCGTTGTAGGCGCCGGCGTGCCGCGGATCGAGACCGATTGCTTCGTTCAAGTCGGTCATGGCGCGGTCGATATCGCCTTGGCGGCGGTAGGCGATGCCGCGGTCGTAATAAAAGCGCGCACTGTGCGGATCGAGCCGGATCGCCTCGTTGTAGTCGGTGACGGCGCCGTCGCGATCGCCTTTGTCGTCGCGGGCATTGCCGCGGTTGCTGTAGGCGGCGGCATTGTTCGGATCGAGCCGGATGGCGGTGTCGAAATCAGCGACGGCGCGATCCAGATCGTGCTTCTGATAATAGACCAGGCCGCGATTGTCATAGGCCAGCGCGAATTGCGGTGAGAGCGCAATGGCGCGGTCGAAATCGGCAAGCGCGCGTACGCTGTCGCCTTTGGCGCGCCAGGCATCCCCGCGATTGTTGTAGGCCGGAGCGAAATTGCCGTCGATGCGGATCGCCTGGTTGTAGTCGGCGATCGCGCGGTCGACGTCGCCGTTCTCGAACCAGGCGATGCCGCGATTGTTCAGGGCGGAAGGATTTTTCGGATCGAGTTTGATGGCCTGGCTGTAGTCGGCAAGCGCGTGCTCGAAATCGCCTTTGCGCCGGAACGCCAGCGCGCGATTGAAGTAAGCCGCCGCATAGCTCGGGGAAAGTTTGATCGCTTCGTTGTAATCGGCGATTGCGCTGTCGAAGTCGTGCTTTTCATCGAAGGCGTTGCCGCGCGTCATGAACGATTTCGCATCGGTTGCATCGAGCTTGATGGCGCTGTTGAGATCGGCGATGGCCTGATCAAGCTCGTGTTGGGCGACGCGGACGCTGCCGCGTTCGGCCAGCGCGCGGGCATAGTCCGGATTGAGCTTGATGGCTTCGCTGAAGTCGTCGGCGGCGGCGCTGAGGTCGCCCTTGGAACGTTCCGCGAGCCCCCGGTCCTGATGCAGCACCGCGAGGTTGGCGCCCTGATATTTGCCTGAGGTGATGAGCGCTGTGCAGGCGCTGATTCGCTCCTCCGCTGCAGCACGCGCCGGCCCGGTGCAGCGCCGCTCATCGGCCGATTCCTGGGAGCGAGCGGCCGTGGCGAGCGCGACGTGCAGGGCGCAGGCGATCGCAACCGTGGCCGCTGAGCGCTTCATGATTTAGCCCCGGATAACGGGGCAAAATCCACTTGTCTCTCGCATTTCTTCATTAGATTCGCAGTCACTTTACTTCTTGTGCACTGGCCGACCAAGCCACGTACCACCATCTATGAATCGCGGCGCGGACATGCTAGGAACCGCCGCCAACCCAAAAGCGGCCCTTTGCGGGCGAAGTAGAGGGGGCGCACGGGCAAATGCTCGTAGCGTGCGCGGAATCTCACCCTCCACTTGGCGCTTCAGGCAGGCCCGCGACCAGCCCCGGCTAATTCCGGGGCGCAAGCGGAGTTGGCAATGCTGGTCAAGAACAACTCAAGGAGCGGCGCGGAGAACAGTCCGCGCGAGGGTTTGACCTTCGACGACGTGCTGATCAGGCCCGGCCTGTCGGATGTCCTGCCCTCGGAAGCGGATGTCCGCACTCGAATTACCCGAAGCATTTCCCTGAATATCCCGATCCTCGCTTCGGCCATGGACACCGTGACCGAAGCGCACATGGCGATTGCCATGGCGCAGGCGGGCGGCGTCGGCATTATTCACCGCAATCTCGATCCCGCGGTGCAGGCCGCGCAGGTCCGCCAGGTCAAGAAATTCGAGTCCGGCATGGTGGTCAATCCGGTCACCATTCACCCCGACGCAGCACTCGATGACGCGCTGACGCTGATGCAGGAGCATCGTATCTCCGGCATTCCCGTCGTCGAAGGCGGCGGCAACGGCCGCGCTGGCAAGCTTGTCGGCATTCTCACCAACCGCGATGTCCGCTTCGCCACCAACCGGCAGCAAAAGATCTCCGAGTTGATGACCAAGGATTCGCTGATCACGGTGCGCGAAGGCGTCAAGCAGGACGAAGCCAAGCGCCTTCTTCATCAACACCGCATCGAGAAACTTCTGGTCGTCGATGCAGACTATCGCTGCGTCGGCCTGATCACGGTGAAGGACATCGAGAAGGCGGTAGCGAACCCGTTCGCCTGCAAGGACGAACAGGGCCGGCTCCGCGTCGGCGCGGCGACGAGCGTCGGCGAAGCCGGCTTTGCCCGCAGCCAGGCGCTTATCGAGGCCGGCGTCGATCTCGTCGTCGTCGATACCGCGCACGGCCATTCGCAGCGCGTGCTCGAAGCGGTGGCTCGCATCAAGCGTTTGTCCAATGCGGTGCAAGTCGTCGCCGGCAACATCGCCACCGGCGAGGGTGCCGAAGCGCTGATCAAGGCCGGCGCCGACGCGATCAAGGTCGGCATCGGTCCCGGCTCGATCTGCACGACCCGTATGATCGCCGGCGTCGGCGTTCCGCAGCTCACCGCCATCGCCGATGCGGTCGAAGTCGCCCGGCGCACCGAAACGCCGGTGATCGCCGACGGCGGCATCAAATATTCCGGCGATCTTGCCAAGGCGCTCGCGGCCGGAGCCGATTGCGCCATGGTTGGCTCCTTGCTCGCAGGCACCGACGAGACGCCAGGCGAAGTGTTCCTGTACCAGGGGCGCTCCTACAAGACCTATCGCGGCATGGGTTCGGTCGGCGCCATGGCGCGTGGTTCGGCGGACCGCTATTTCCAGCAAGAGATCAAAGACACGCTGAAGCTCGTGCCCGAAGGCGTGGAGGGGCAAGTGCCCTACAAGGGGCCGGTGAGCCACGTGTTGCATCAGCTGACCGGCGGCGTGCGGGCGGCCATGGGATATGTCGGCGCCAAAACGCTTGCCGAGTTTCACGACAAGGCCGAGTTTGTGCGCATTTCCGGCGCGGGGTTACGCGAAAGTCACGTTCACGATGTCACGATCACGCGCGAGAGCCCGAATTATCCGAGCCGCGAGTAAATTGTGAAGAAGACGCCGACCGACCCGTTCGCGGAAATCCGCAAGGCCACGGACCGCCATCGCGCGCGGCATGGCTGCGGCGCTTACCCCTATCATAATGGACCGCTGCTTGGCGTTCTGGCCGGCGCGGTTCATGCGCGCCGCATCCTGGAATTGGGAACGGCACTCGGCTACACGGCACTGTCGTTTGCGCACGGCGCGCCAAATTCAGTCGTCGACAGCGTCGAACGCGACGGCGAACATGCGACGCTCGCACGCGAACACATCGTTGCGGCCGGGCTCGATCACCGCATTACCGTTCACGAAGGCGACTTCGCCAGTGTGCTGCCGGGCCTCGATCCGGGCTATGACGTCGCGTTTTTTGACGGTAACGCGCCGGTCCCGGCGTTGCACACGTCTTTACGCAATCTGCTGCGGACCGAGGGCCTGTTGATAACCGCGAACCTCAATCACGGCGGCACCGCCGACGCGGTATGGAAAGCGTTGTTCGACGGCAAATCCTGGCGCAGCGCGCTCATCGACGCTCAGGGTGAAACCGCCGTCAGTGTCAAATTGTAGGGGATCGATCTCATGTCGCTGCAAGCCGTGCTGCTGCCGCTGTTTGTCGAGGTCATTCTGACTTTCGTTTTGATGTTGCGGATGGGCGTGCTGCGGCGCGCCGATTACGGCTCCGGCACCGTCAAAGCCGACGACATCGCGCTGCGCGAGCAGCGCTGGCCGGCGCGCACCACCCAGGCGGCGAACGCATTTGCCAATCAGTTCGAACTTCCGGTGCTGTTCTACGTCCTGACCATTCTTGCCTGGGTGACACGGCACGCCGGCATCGTTTTCGTGGTGCTGGCGTGGATTTTCGTTATCTGCCGGGTGCTCCAGGCTTACGTGCACGTCACCAGCAACGTGGTGCGCTATAGAAGCCTGTTCTTTTCGGTCGGTGCCGTCGTGCTGATGATCATGTGGGCGCTGTACATCATCGAAGTCCTGACCGGCGTGATCATGTGACGTTTTTGTCTGGCCGCACCGTCTCCGGGACAACAACGCCCCGCATCAGCGTCAGTGTGGCGGTTCAGAAGTCCGCATCACTCTTGCCGCGAACGCATCATGCGGACTTCTGAACCAAACCCGCACTGGAATTATAGTTTGCTAGTGTCCTTTCGACTCCGAAGTTCGCAAACGAGAGTGTCGCACAATGATACGAACTTCGGAATCGGGACACTAGGCGCATGAATCCGGCTGCGCGTCTCGCGGCCGCCGTCGAGGTTGTCGCCGATATCGAAGCGCGCCGGCGCCCGGCGAACGACGTACTCAAGGACTGGGGGCTCAGCCACCGCTTCGCCGGTTCGTCGGATCGCGCCGCCATTGCCGGCCTGGTCTACGACGCGCTGCGGCGCAAATCGTCGTCGGCGTGGCTGATGGGCGACAACAGCCCGCGCGCCGTATTGCTGGGGATGCTGCGCCAGGAGCGCGGGCTTGACGCCGGCGAAGTGGAAAAATTGTGCAGCGGCGCGCGGTTTGCGCCGCCGCCGCTAACGGCCGCGGAGCAATCCGCGCTGGCAGCAGACAACCTCGCCGGCGCGCCGGCGCATGTGCTCGGCGATTATCCGGAATGGCTCGACCCGTATTTCTCTCGCGTGTTCGGCGACGACCGCGCGGCGGAAGGTGCGGCGCTGGCGCGCCGCGCGCCGCTCGATCTGCGGGTCAACACGCTCCGCGCCGAGCGCGACGAGGTCGAACCAAAGCTTGAACATCTTCACGCTGAACCGACCCCATGGTCGCCGATCGGCTTGCGCATCCGGCTTTCTGCGGACGCCAAGAATCCGGCCATTCACGCCGAGCCGGCTTTCCTCAAGGGAACGGTGGAAGTCCAGGATGAGGCTTCGCAGCTCTCCGCCCTGTTCGCCGGAGCAAAACCCGGTGAACAGGTTGCCGATCTTGCGGCCGGCGCCGGCGGCAAGACGCTGGCGCTGGCGGCGGCGATGGATAATCGCGGACAGCTTTACGCAACCGACATCAGCAAGCGTCAGCTCGCGCCGATCCACGAGCGGATCGCGCGCGCCGGCGTGCGCAATGTTCAGGTACGCACCCCGCGCGGCACCGAGGACGCGCTCACCGACCTTAACGGCCGCATCGATCTCGTTTTGATCGACGCGCCCTGCACCGGCATCGGCGCCTGGCGGCGCAATCCCGATGCCAAGTGGCGCGTGCGCCCCGGCGCGCTGGAGGAGCGCCTCGCGCAACAGCAAACACTGCTGGATCGCGCCGCCGCGCTGGTGAAGCCCGGCGGCCGCATCGCCTATGTGACCTGTTCGGTGCTTGGCGAGGAAAACGGCGCGCAGGTACGCGATTTTTTGGCGCGGCATCCGGATTTCATGGGGGTGCCGCCGCGCGAGCTCGCTACCGCGGTCCTGGGCGAAAGGGCCGAATCGTTCTGCGCGGCAGCCCTTACGTCGCCGGAGGGAATGCTGATGACGCCGCGCCGGACCGACACCGACGGATTTTACGTCGCGCTCATGCAGGCGCCCGACTAATCGTGGAGAAGCGGGCCGGCTGGCCTTGACCGGGGCAAACCAGCGCCGCACATACCCATGTCAATCGCCATGCACGACAGCATTCTCATTGTCGATTTCGGCTCCCAGGTAACGAAGCTCATCGCGCGCCGGGTGCGCGAAGAGCACGTCTACTGCGAGCTGGTGCCGTATCAGCAGGCTGCCGCGGCGCTGCGCACGCTGCGGCCGAAGGGAGTCATTCTTTCCGGAGGCCCGGCTTCGGTGCTCGACAACGACGCCCCGTTGCCGCCGCCGGAAATCTTCGATGCCGGCGTGCCGGTGCTCGGCATTTGCTACGGCGAGCAGGCGATGGCGCATCAGCTCGGCGGCAAGGTCGAGGGCGGCCATCATCGCGAGTTCGGCCGTGCCGAGGTGGAAGTGACCAAGCCATCTGCGCTGTACGAAGGCGTGTGGGAGGTCGGCCACCGCTATCCGGTGTGGATGAGCCACGGCGATCGCGTGACGAGGCCGCCATCAGGCTTCTCCGCGGTCGGGACATCGCCGAATGCGCCGATCGCCATGATTGCCGACGAGGCGCGGCGGTTCTACGCCACCCAATTCCATCTCGAGGTCATGCATACGCCGCACGGCGCGGCACTGCTGCGAAATTTCGTCCGCAACATCGCCGGCTGCGCGCCCGATTGGACCATGCGCGCGTTCAAGGAAGAGGCGATCGAGCGAATTCGCAAGCAGGTCGGCAACGGCAAGGTGCTGTGCGGGCTATCCGGCGGCGTCGACTCTGCGGTTGCGGCAGTACTGATCCACGAGGCGATCGGTCATCAGCTTACCTGCGTGTTCGTCGATCATGGGCTGCTGCGCCTGGGCGAAGGCGAGCGCGTGGTCGCGTTGTTTCGCGATCACTACAACATTCCGCTGGTGCACGTCGGCGCGCAGGATTTGTTTCTCAGGGCGCTAGAGGGCGTCGAAGACCCGGAACAGAAACGCAAAACCATCGGCAAACTGTTCATCGATGTGTTCGAAGCGGAAGCCAAAAAACTCGGCGGCGCCAATTTCCTCGCCCAGGGCACGCTCTATCCCGACGTCATCGAGAGCGTGTCGTTTATCGGCGGCCCGTCGGTGACCATCAAGTCACACCACAACGTGGGCGGCCTACCCGAGCGCATGAACATGACGCTCGTCGAACCGTTGCGCGAATTGTTCAAGGACGAGGTACGCGCGCTCGGCCGCGAGCTCGGCCTGCCTGAGGCTTTCGTTGGGCGTCACCCGTTTCCCGGGCCTGGCCTGGCGATCCGCATCCCGGGCGCGATCACCCGCGAGAAGCTCGACGTTCTGCGGCTCGCCGACGAAATCTTCATCGAGGAAATCCGGCGCGCTGGCCTCTACGACGACATCTGGCAGGCCTTCGCCTTGCTGCTGCCGGTGAAGAGCGTCGGCGTGATGGGCGACGGACGCACCTACGATTACGTGGTGGCGCTGCGCGCGGTGACTTCGACCGACGGCATGACGGCGGATTTCTACCCCTTCGACATGAATTTCCTCGGCACGGTGGCGACCCGCATTGTCAATGAGGTCAAGGGCGTCAACCGCGTGGTCTACGACGTCACCTCGAAGCCGCCGGGCACCATCGAGTGGGAATAGGGGTAAATCCGGTGACGACCGTACTTAATTACGGTTGTTGATCTCCCGTTCTGGTTGCACCAAAATGCCCTTGGGGCTGGGGGCTCAATGCGTGTTGTTTGTTTGATCTCGGCGTGCGTCACGCTGTGCGGCCTTGCGGGTTGCGCGACGGCGCCGAAAGTTGATCTGACACCGGTGGCAAGTTCACCGCTGGCCAGCATGCAGAAATACAACGATTACGTCGGCAAGGATTATTGGGTCACCGGCGAGCTCCTGCAATTATGCGAGGGGCCATCAACCCTGCACTGTTTGCAATTCCTCAAACCCCGGAACGCATCTGAAGGTGGACGGGCTGGTGCCGAACCATTCGGAGGTAGGGGGCACCGCGAGCGATCGGCCGTATTTTCACATCGTCACGGACGACGGCCACGCAGGCTTTGCCGACGCCGTATTATTTACGAATACAACGACAACAAACGATCCTGCTATCGCTGCCGCAGAATGCAAAAAGAAGGGTGTTCCAAAACTCGGCATGACCGTTGCCGAAGTGAGGGCGTCGTGCTGGGGACGACCGATTTACGTAGACGCCAAGGCGCGGAAGAATGGGAAGTACGAGCAATACGTCTATGGTGACAATAAATTTGTCTACTTCCGCGATGGTAAAGTGACCTCCGTTTCCGTTAAGGGTCCCGGTCACGATGCGGATCAATTAACGCGCTAAATTAGGCGCCGCGCTATGGCCGCTCTCGCCGCGTTCTTGTTCGCGAGCCGGTCAGACTATATTTACGTCATGGAAAACAGTGAGGAAATGTGATGAAAGAGCAAACCTTGGTCATCGATACCTTCGTGCCGGCGCTGCGCAGCTTGGCGGGCGTCCTCGACAAGGGCGCCGCGCACGCCCGCGAGAAGGGCTCCGACCCGGAGGCGATGTTGAAAGAGCGGCTGGCGCCGGACATGTTTCCGTTGAGTTCGCAGATCCAGGTTGCGTGCTATCACGCCAAGGATGCGACGGCCCGCGCGACCGGACAGGAACCGCCGAAGATCGAAGTTAAAGAGCTGACGTTCGACGAGCACAAGGCGCTGATCGCCAAGACGGTGGACGCGCTCGATGCCGCCAGCGCCGCCGCATTCGCTGATGCGGCGAAACGCAAAGTCGAACTCTCGCTCTCAGGTGGCCGCGTCTTTGAATCGAACGCGCTCGAATTCGCGCAGCACTGGTCGATCCCGCACTTTTACTTTCACATCGTCACCGCCTACGACATTTTGCGCCACCTCGGCGTGCCGCTCGGCAAGCGAGATTTCATGGCCGGCATCGCCGGCGGCTTTGTCCGGCAGAACGCGCCGGCGTGAAGCGCGTGCGTGCGCTCAGCGAACTAGGGTGAAGGCATTTGGTGAGGACGGGCTAAGCCGCTCGTCCTCACCGTTCGCGGGACTGCCGTTTCGGCCGGCGGACGGTTCTGACTTTCCCGCTGCTTTCGCCGCCGCAGAAGAACCGGTCCCCGCCGTCGGATTCCAGGCCGGAGACGCTCACACCTCGCGGCATTTCGAGTTTCTCCAGAACTTCCCCAGTATGCGGATCGACGCGCCGCAAATCGCTCTCATCGCCTTCCGAGGTGGCGTGCCAAAGCTCGCCGTCGGTCCAGGTCACGCCGGTGACGAAGCGGTTGGAATCGATGGTGCGAAGAACCGCGCCGGTGTCGGGATCGATTTGATGGATTTTCCGGTCGCGGTATTGCCCCATCCACAGCGCGCCTTCGGCCCAGGCAAGCCCCGATCCCGCGCCGCCCGGCGCCGGAATGCTTGAGAGC
The DNA here is from genome assembly GCA_036490575.1 of Xanthobacteraceae bacterium. Classification (GTDB taxonomy): domain Bacteria; phylum Pseudomonadota; class Alphaproteobacteria; order Rhizobiales; family Xanthobacteraceae; genus BOG-931. The sequence continues at coordinate 29,182 of DASXDP010000010.1, read as the reverse complement.
ACGCGGCCGCTTTTCGGATCGATCTTCTGAATGCGGTCGCCGGAAAGCTGAAACAGGTGGCGGCCGTCGAAAGCCGTTCCGGCGTGCGCCGCGACATCGATGGCCCGCACTTTCTTGCCGGACTTTGGATCGAGCGCGCTCAGCTTGTCGCCCGATGCAAACCAGACGTGCTCGCCGTCGTAAGTCACGCCGGCGATGTGATCGATGCCGGGAAACGGGCCGTATTCGCCGAGGATTTCGGCTTTAGATTTCTTCATGGTTGGTTCTTTTATCTGCGCATGGTCTTTTCGGAAAACCCGGTATCCACTTTTCCGGATCATGCTTTAACTGAGCATGATCTTTTCGGAAAACCGGCGTCCACTTTTCCGGATCATGCTTTAACCGCGCGGCAGCGGGCCTGGGAGTAACAAGGTTGTCGCGAAACCGGGTATCGGCCGGCTGATCCAGCGGCGCGCGGGTCCGCGACCAAACGCCTCGACTTTCCCGGCTGTCGTCAGTGCTTCGAGCGCGCGCTGCACCGTACGGGCGCTGGCGCCGAGCGCAAGCGCCAGCGCCGAGCTGGACCACGATTCACCGTCGGCGAGAAACGCCAGTACCGCAGCGTGCTCATCTTCGACCGGCGGCGCAAGCACGACGACCTTGCGCGCGCCTCGCGGCGCAAGTGCAAAACCGAGAGCAGTCGCGCTGACGTCCGCGAGCGTTTTCAATTTTGAGCGCAGCCGGCCGATTTCGACGCGCAGCCTGGCGCGATGCGATTCATCGGCGTGTTTCGCGCGAAAGGCGCGCAGCAGCAGCGTGCTCCTCGGGACGTCGCCGGGCCACGCCTCGGCCAGCGCGCGCGCCAACGCGAACAACACCGGACGCGTCGTTAGCGAAATCGTCGTGTCAGCGTCGCGCACGACATTGCGGCAGGCGTCGACCACAAGTGCACCCGAAGCCAGCAGTGCTTCGACCTCGTCAAGCAGGACAGCGCGCTCCTCGCCGGGCGCAATCAGGCGCGCGGCCGGCGTGTCGAGAAGCCGAGTGGTGCTGTCGACCTCCGCGGCCAGCGCCGGGATGCTTGCCTCGCGCGCGGCGCGCCTGGCCTCGGCAAGCGCCTTGCGAGATTGCTTGATCTGCAAACGCCGCATGCCGATGCCGGCGACGACAAGCTCGTGGGCGGCGCGCAATGCCGGCGGTAATGGCGCCGCGTCGATTTTGCTCAGCACGCGCTCGGCTTCTTTGAGGCGGCCGATCAGCAGGAGCCGCCGAACCTCGAGATGCCGCGCATGCGCCGCATTGATCGGGTCCTCGTGCCGCTCGAGCGTGGCGCGCGCGGCATCGAGCGCCGTGGCGGAAAAGCTTAAATCGCGGGAGACCAGCGCAATTTCGGCTTCAGCAACAATGCATCGCGCGCGGGCCGCCGCTTCTTTTGCGCCGAAGGCGCGCGCTGCCTTTCGCAGCAGGGACTTGGCGCGAACAAGCTCGCCGAGTTGGGCCATGGCAATGCCGCGCAGCGCCAGCGCCGGCGCGTCCTTGCGCAAGGCAATGCGTTTTAGTGCGCCGAGCGGATCGCCGGTTGCGAGCGCTTGGGCCGCGGCGCTTATCTGCGAGTCCACGGCAATCCCGCCAAACTTGTAACTCCCGCTGGCGTCACATCCGGCACTAGATCTGTCTCACGATCAACACACGGATTGGAGAAACCGGCATGCCCGACATTTTGCACAAGGTCGGAATCAAATCGACGTCGCCCGGCGATGTCTACAACGCTTTGGCCACGATCGACGGCCTTTCTGGCTGGTGGACGACCGATACGCGCGGTGAAAGCAAGGTCGGCGGCGAGCTGAAATTTCGCTTCGGCGACGGCGGCTTCGACATGAAAGTTCTCGAGCTGGAGCCTGGCAAACGTGTTGCCTGGCAGGTGGCCGACGGGCCGGAAGAATGGCTTGGTACAAAAATAAGCTTCGACCTCAAACAGAACGGCGACTGGACCGTTGTTTTGTTCAAGCACCAGGGCTGGAAGGTACCGGTCGAGTTCATGCACCATTGCAGCACCAAATGGGCGGTCTTCCTGCTGAGCCTGAAATCGCTCCGCGAAACCGGCAAAGGGGCGCCGTGGCCGAACGAGATCAAGCTCGATAGTTGGGAATAAGCGTGTTGGCAAAGGAGAAAGCAATGACGAAGCCCACGGCAGAACCTGGAGCGCCCAATGTCGTCGATCGCGCGACTTTTCAGGCGGAGCTTGATGCCTTGCGCGTACGTGAAAAGGCGCATACGCGCGAAGGCGACGCGCTTGCCGCGGCACGCCGGCGGCTGCCCATGGTCGAGGCGGACGCTACGACACCGCTCATCGGCGAACGCGGGCCGGTGAAATTACTGGACGCTTTTGAAGGCCGCCGGATATTGATCGCCTATTATTTCATGTGGCACGCCGGTGAAGTTGCGGCGGAGCAATGCGAGGGGTGCACCCTCTATACAGCGCAGGTCCGCGAGCTATCGTTCATTCATTCCCGTGACGTCACCTACGCGACTTTCTGCCAGGGTCCCTACGAAGAGAGCGCCCGCTACCGCGATTTCATGGGCTGGCCGATGCCGTGGTACACGGTCGGCCGGCAGTCGCTCGAAACGCTCTTGATCGGACGCAAGGTCGGCATGATGCACATTGTCTGTTACCTCCGTCAGGGATCAAAAGTTTTCGAGACTTACTGGACGACGCGGCGCGGCGTCGAGGTGATGGGCAACAGCTATCCGTTGCTCGACCTGACCGTCTACGGGCGGCAGGAGGCTTGGGAGGATTCTCCCTCGGGCTGGCCGCAACGGCCCAAAGACGCGCATCCTTACCGCGACAATGGACGACCCATTGTGCAATGGCCTCGGCTCAAAGCCGGATATGGCGACGATCTGAAAACCGGCTCGTCCTGATGCCCACCTTCGTAGCTCTGTTGCGCGGCATCAACGTAGGATCGGTACGAAAGGTGCCGATGGTGGCGCTGCGGGAATTGTGCGTGAAGCGCGGGTTTTCACGGCCGGAGACGTACATTCAAAGCGGCAATCTCATTGTTGACGTCGACGCCGGCGCGGACGAGCTGCGCGTTCTGTTGGAGCAGATGATAAAGGTTCGGTTCGGCTTCGCGATTGATGTTGTCGTCCGTTCCGCGAGCGCGTGGGAGAAGTATATCGCGGCGAATCCCTTCGCGGGCGAAGCGGACGTGTTGCCGAACAGGCTTCATCTCTATCTATCGCGCGATCGGCTTGCTTCGGGTGCGGCGAAAATCCTGGAGCAAAAGGCGCGAGCAGGCGAACGAATCCGCGCCGCCGGCGCGGCGTTGTGGATCGACTATGGCGCCAGCGGGGTGGGCGGCTCGAAGCTGACGCCGGCGCTGATCGATAAAGCTTGCGGTTCGCCGGCTACCGGCCGTAACTGGAACAGCGTGTTGAAGATCCAGACGATGATCGAGGCGCGCGCTTGAGCGCCTGGATCGGGGAGGGGCCTTTGCCGATCACCATTTACGGCATCAAGAATTGCGACACCATGAAGAAAGCGCGGGCGTGGCTCGACAAGCACGGCGTTACCTACGCGTTCCACGACTACAAGACTCAAGGCATCGCACGCGAACGGCTCGATCATTGGGAGAAAAAAGCCGGCTGGGAGATATTGCTCAATCGTGCCGGCACGACCTTTCGCAAGCTGCCCGACAAAGACAAAACCGGCATCGGCGCAAGCAAGGCTTTGAGCCTGATGCTGGCGCAGCCTTCGATGATCAAACGGCCGGTACTCGAACTCGGCGGCGGCAAGCTCGTGGTGGGATTTTCGCCAGACCTCTACAGCCAATCGCTGGGGAACTGAGGGCGCCTGCCAGCGCCTTTGCGGCTGCCCGCGGTCGCCTCTGCCTTATGCTTTTACCCTGATAAACAATGCCTGCGCGCCATTGGCGGCCCGACCGGCGTGCCGATTGACAAGAGCAGGACGGCGGTCATGATCCGCCCGCAATAGTTCCAAAGGAACAGGCTAGGCAGCATGGGCCTCGCATTAGAAATCATCGGCCTCGTCCTTTTTCTTGGCCCGCACGTCTTCGTGTCTTTGCGGAAGAACCGTGCCGCGCTGATTTCCAGCTGGGGTCACGGGCCTTATCTTGGCCTGTTTTCGGTTGTCTCGATCGTCGGCATCATCCTGATCGGTTACGGCTTCGCGCGCTATCGCGCCGAAGGCATCATTCCGTTGTGGTATCCGCCGCATTGGACGCGCCACATCGTGGTCGCGCTGATGTGGCCCGCGAGCATCGCGGTCGTCGCCGCGTACATTCCCGGCAACATCAAGCGCGTGCTCAAGCATCCGATGCTGGTCGGCGTCAAACTTTGGGCCATCGCGCATCTGTGTGCGAACGGCGATCTCGGCGGAATAATCCTGTTCGGTTCCGTGTTGATCTGGGCCGGCTACGATCGCGCCACACTCAAGCGCCGCGGCGATGCCGGGGGGCCGGCGATTCCGCTTGGCGGCTGGCGAAACGATCTTATCGCCGTTGTGGTCGGCACCGGTCTCTATCTCGCGCTCGGCTTCTTGTTCCATCCGCTCGTCGTGCGGGTGCCGGTCTTCGGACCCTGACGTAGATCATGGTGATCAATGTCCGTGCATGACGACATCCGGCGGCTGACTGCGCCCGACATCCGCGCTCGCAAAGGTGGCGAGCCTATCGTTTGTCTGACGTCCTACCACGCGCACACCGCGGGCATTGTCGACCGTTACTGCGATATCATTCTGGTCGGCGACTCGCTCGGCATGGTCATGCACGGGCTGGAAACCACGGTGCCCGTCACGCTCGACATGATGGTCCTGCAAGGCCACGCGGTGATGCGTGGCTCCAAACGCGCGCTGGTCGTCATCGATCTTCCTTTCGGTTCGTACGAAGCGTCCAGAGAGCAGGCGTTTGCGTCCGCGTTGCGGGTGCTGAAGGAAACCGGCTGCGGCGCCATCAAGCTTGAAGGCGGCCGGCGGATGGCGGAGACCATCGCGTTTTTGGTCGAGCGCGGCGTGCCGGTCATGGGCCACGTCGGTTTGACGCCGCAGGCAATCAATACCATCGGCTCGTTTCGCGCTCAGGGCCGCGACGAAAGCGACTGGGCGCCGATCGAAGCGGACGCGCATGCGGTTGCCGACGCCGGCGCATTTGCCGTGGTGCTCGAAGCGATTGCCGAGCCGCTCGCCCGCCGGATCTGCGGCGCGGTCGCTATTCCGACTATCGGCATTGGCGCCAGCGTCGCGTGCGACGGTCAGATCCTCGTCCTCGAAGACATGCTCGGGCTGTCGCCGCGCGTGCCGAAATTCGTCAAGCGCTTCGGCGAACTCGGGCCTTCGATCGAGCGCGCAGTCAGGAGTTACGCCGAGGAGGTGCGGGCGCGAAGTTTCCCGGGCCCGGACAACGTTTACGCCATGCGCAAGCCCAAGCATTGAGGCGAAAACCACGGCGAAACCGCGCAAATTTCGCGCCCCGTGCGGGTGTCAATCGTTCCGGCGCAATCCGTCGCAGCCAGGCCAAAAGCTTTTGCCTTGCTCGTGCCACATGACTAATTTAGCTCGCGCGGGATTTTCCGGGTCTAACCGCTGGAAATTCCTTGATTTGTCGCCCTGCGCGTTGGTGATGCTGCAGCCCGGAAGGGTGCGCGGGCGACGGCCTGAACATTTGAGCGGTTGCTGGGGCAGGTTCCGTGGCTGATATCTTCCAGGAAGTCGACGAGGAAGTCCGTCGCGAACAGCTCAAGAAGCTGTGGCAGCGTTACGGCAACTACATCGTCGCCGCGTGCATTGTCGTCGTCGCGGCGGTGGGCGGCTGGCGCGGCTACGAGTGGTGGCAGACCAAGAAGGCAGCCGAGTCGGGCGCTGCTTTTGAGCAAGCGGTCACGCTGGCCGCTGCCGGCAAACACGATGAAGCAGAAGCCGCGTTTGCGAAGCTCGCCACTGACGGCACGGCCGGTTACCGCGTGCTGGCGCGTTTGCGCGAAGCCGCGCAAATTGCGCGGACCGATCCCAAAGCCGCGATTAAAGCATATGACGAAATCGCCGCCGATGGCAGCGTCGACCGGGTGATGCGCGATTTCGCAACGCTGCGCGCCGGTTATCTTCTGATCGACACGTCTTCGTATAACGACGTGAAAGCGACGCTTGAGCCTTTGACCGGAGCCGATCGGGCATTCCGTCACAGTGCCCGCGAGTTGCTGGCACTGTCCGCCTGGAAAGCGGGCGATACCGCCGCGACGCGGCAATGGACGGACGCGATCCTCACCGACCCGCAATCTCCGCCGGGGACGCGCAGCCGCGCCGAAGTCTTGAGCGAACTCATCTCGTCGGGTGGCAAGGGCTGACGGATGGCGCGCACGCGTTTTCGCACATTCGTTTGGATAGCCGCAGTTGGAATTGCGCTGGGCGGTTGTACGGCCGGTGGCCAATTCGATCCAACCGAAGTGATGTCCAATGACATGTTCAACACCAAGAAAAAGCTTTCAGGGGACCGCGAGCCGTTGTTTCCCAACGGTGTTCCCGGCGCCGAAACCGGCGTGCCGCCTGACTTGGTGAAAGGCTACCAGCCGCCGCCAGAGCAGGCGGCGGCGGTAGAAACGCCGGACGCCGCGGCGAAGCCCGCGGCTGCGGCCGAAAAGCCCAAACCAAAACCTAAGCCGAAGCCCGCAGTCGCCAGGATGTCGCCCGCCGCGGCGCCGCCGCTGCGGCCGGGAAATACGGCCTGGCCGGCGCCGCAACAACAGCCGGCGCCGCAGACCAACTGGCCGGCTCCCCCCGGTGCCGCTCAGTCGTCCGCGCCGGCCCAAACCAATTGGCCGGCGCCGCCCGCGACCGCGCAAACCAACTGGCCGCCGCCACCGCCGCCGGCCGGACAGGCGCAGCAGGGCGCACAATCGGGGCAGCCGAACTGGCCAAATCCGCCGGCGCCGGCGACATCTTCCCACTGACCGCTTCGTGATAAACAGGCACCCTGAAAACCGCCGGGCGCATGGGCGCCGCGCCGCGGCGTCGTGACCCTCACCGACGGCTTGTGCCATGTCCTTCACCGTCGCTCTTGTCGGCCGGCCCAATGTGGGCAAGTCGACGCTGTTTAACCGGCTGGTCGGCGCGAAGCGGGCGCTCGTCGACAATCAGCCTGCGGTCACCCGCGACCGGCGGGAGGGACAAGGGCGTCTTGGCGATCTGTCGTTCAAGGTTATCGATACGGCAGGGTTGGAAAACGCGGCCAAGGACGGCCTCTCCAGTCGGATGCGAGCGCAGACGGTGGCGGCGATGGCGCAAGCCGACGCCGTGCTTTTTCTCGTCGATGTCCGCGCCGGCGTCACGTCGGAAGATCGCGGCTTCGCCAACCTGGCGCGGAAATCGGGCAGGCCCATCATTCTGATCGCCAATAAAGGCGAAGGCCGCGCCGGCGAAGCTGCAGCGCTGGACTCCTATGCGCTCGGCTTTGGCGATCCGGTCGTTATGAGCGCCGAACACGGCGAAGGCCTGTCCGGGCTTTATGATGCGCTGCGCAGCACCCTTCCCGAGGCCACCGCCGAATCTGAACTCGAAGAAATAGTCGCGGCCGAAAAGCCGATCCGCATCGCAGTCGTCGGGCGTCCGAACACCGGCAAATCGACGTTGGTCAATCGGCTCGTTGGGCAAGAACGGTTGCTCACGAGTCCGGAAGCCGGCACTACGCGCGATGCGATCGCAGTCGATTTCGAATGGCGCGGACGATCGATGCGCATTTACGACACTGCCGGCCTGCGCCGCCGCTCACGCATCGTCGAGAAAGTCGAAAAGCTCGCCGCCGCTGATGCGCGCGATGCCGTTCGCTTTGCCGAAGTGGTGATCGTGCTCGTCGACGCCGAGGGGCCGTTCGTGGAGCAGGACATTCGCATCGCCGATCTTGCGGAACAGGAAGGCCGCGCCATTGTCATTGCCATCAACAAAATCGACCTAATGCCGCGGCAGGCCAACGTTCGCCAGCGGCTGCGCGTGGATGCCGACCGATTGTTGCCGCAGATCAAGGGCGTGCCGCTCGCTCTGGTGTCCGCCCACACTGGTGAAGGGCTCGACGAGTTGATGGCTGCGGCGCTGGAAAGTCACGCGGTGTGGAACAAGCGCGTGCCAACGGCCGCGCTCAATCGCTTCCTGGGCCAGGCGGTGGGAAGTCATTCACCGCCGGCGGTCAAGGGCCGCCCGGTGCGGCTCGATTATATGACTCAACCGAAATCGCGGCCGCCGACTTTTGTTTTGTTTGCCGCGCGCGCGGCGGCGTTGCCCGAGACCTATCGTCGCTACATGGTCAACGGCTTACGGGAGGCGTTTGCACTGCCGGGCACGCCGATTCGACTCACGCTTCGCGCCAAGGCGAACCCTTTCGCCAAGCGAAAGCGCCGCTAGTGTGGCGGTTCAGAAGTCCGCATCATTCTTGCCGCCAACGCATCATGCGGACTTCTGAACCAAGGCCACACTAGATTGATAATTTGCTAGTGTCCCTTCGATTCCGAAGTTTGCAATGGAGAGTGCCGCACAATGATACAAACTTCGGAATCGGGACACTAGTGGACGATCTGACCGGCCAAACGAAACCGGAAGCTGGCGCGGTGCGGCGCGAAGCCGCTTTCGCGTTTATTTTCGCGACCGTTCTCCTCGACATGCTCGCCGTCGGAATCATCATTCCGGTGTTGCCGAAGCTGGTATTCGATTTCCTCGGCGGCAACGCCGCAGAGACCGCCAAAATATTAGGGGTTTTCGGCACGGCGTGGGCGCTGATGCAATTCTTCTTTTCGCCCCTGCAAGGCGCGTTGTCGGATAGCTTTGGCCGGCGTCTGATGATTCTTTTGTCGAATTTCGGCGTCGGTCTCGATTACGTGCTGATGGCGCTTGCGCCAACGCTTGGCTGGCTGTTCCTCGGCCGGGTGATTTCCGGCATTACCGCGGCGAGCATTTCGACGGCGTATGCCTACGTCGCCGACGTGACGCCGCCGGAAAAACGCGCCGCGCGTTTCGGTCTGTTGGGCGCCGCGTTCGGCGCGGGTTTTGTGCTTGGCCCGGCGCTTGGCGGCCTCGCTGGAACGATTTCGCCGCGACTGCCGTTCTGGATCGCTGCGGGCTTGAGCCTAGCCAATGCGCTTTACGGACTTGTGATCCTGCCTGAATCCTTGCCGCCGGCGGCGCGGGCGCGTTTTTTGTGGCGGCGCGCCAATCCGTTTGGCGCGCTGGCGTTGCTGCGCTCGCAGGCGATCTTGTTTCGGCTGGCAACGGTCAACTTCCTCGGCAACTTGGCGCATGCGGTGCTGCCGAGCATTGGCGTGCTGTACATGATGTACCGCTATGGCTGGAACGAAAGCATCGTCGGCCTCACTCTCGCCGGTGTCGGCGTCGCCTCGATTGTGGTTTCGGGTTTCGTCGTTGGACCGGTGACGCGATTGATCGGCGAGCGCGCGACACTGATGTCCGGGCTGCTCTTCGGCGTTGTCGGATTTCTGATCTTCGCTTTCGCCCCGACCGGCCTGATCTTCTGGCTGGGGGTTCCGGTCATGGCGCTCTGGGGGCTCGAGGGTCCAGCCTGCATGGCGCTGATGAGCCGATTGGTCGGCGGCTCGGAGCAGGGGCGACTACAGGGTGCCAACGCCAGCGTCACCGGAATTGCCAACCTGTTCGGCCCCGGGCTGTTCACGCTCACGTTTGCGTTCGCCATCGGCGGCGGCCGGGAGTTCAATCTTCCCGGCGCGCCGTTCTTGATCGCCGCGTTGCTGCTCGCCGCAGCGGCTTTCGCGGCGTGGCTGGCGACGCGGAAATGATGCCGCGGCCTATTTGTCGACGACGTCTTTTTCCAGCGGCACAAGCAGCGCGGCAAGCTCCTGCTGTTCTTTGTCCGGCACTTTAAATTTATTGAGCACCTCGCCGAAGATTTTCAGCGAACGTTCCCAATCCTGTTTGGTGATGCCGGCACCGGCGTGCGTCGTCTTCATGTCGCGGCCAGTATAAAAGCACGGCCCGCCGGTCGACTTGCAGACAAGGTCGACCAAAAGTTGCCGGATGTGCGTTTTGCTGTCGGCAGAGAATCCGACGAAGAAGCGCTTTTCCTGCTCGTCGGCGGCAAGCCGCGCAATGAATTCATCGGACACGGCGGCGATGGCGTCATAGCCGCCGAGCCGTTGATAGAGCGATTTTTCCTCTGCGCCGGCGGAGCCGGCGAGAAGGCAGGTCGCGAGCAACGCCGGCGCAAAGATGCTGTGGCATTTAGTCATAATCACCCCCTGGTAGGTCCCGCCGCAGCGTCACCTGAGGCAGTCCAACAACAAGTACGGCCGATCTTTCGGTGGGTTTCAAGTACGTGCCGACGCTTAAGCCGGCGGCATGAATTCCAATAATTTGCCGGCGGGAAAATCGTAAAGCTTACCGGTCTCGGCAAACCCGGGAAGGCAAAGATCGACAATCTTCGCCGCTACGTCATCGGGCGTCGGCAGCGTGGCGGGGTCTTCGCCCGGCATCACCAACGCGCGCATGCGCGTGCGGGTAGGGCCGGGATTGAACAAATTAGCCCGCACGTTGGTCGAACTCGTTTCTTCGGCGTAGGTGCGTACCAGCACATCGAGCGCGGCCTTCGAAACCGAATACGGCGCCCGGTAGGCGCGGGCGGAGGTGGCGGCGCCGGAGGTGATGAACACCGCGCGTCCGGCATCAGAACGCTTGAGTAATGGGTCCATGGCGCGAATGAGGTGCCAGTTGGCGGTGACGTTGATGGCGAGCGACTCGTCCCAGGCTTTCGGCTCGATGTGGTCGAGCGGCGAGGGGACCGCACCAACGGCGGCGTTTCCGACGAGTACATCAAGCCGGCCATAGCGTTCGTTGAGCGCGGCAGCGAGCCGGTAGAGCGCGGGATAGTCGCGTATATCGAGCGGCGTGAGCGTAGCGGAGCCGCCGACGGCGCGCACAGCGTCATCGAGTTCCTCAAGGCCGCCAACAGTACGCCCCAAAGCCACCACATGCGCGCCGCCGCGCGCCAGCAACAGCGCCGTCGCGTAGCCGATGCCGCGTGAGGCGCCCGTGACTAGCGCGATCCGATCGGCGAAAGGTTGCGGCATTTCCCTAGCGGTCCGAAATCCGTACCACTAGCTCGCTTCGGCGAGCAGGGAGAGCTGCCGCGACGGCGTATCGAGCGCCGCGCGGTCGGTCAGCGGGGTCGGATATTCGCCGGTGAAGCAATGGTCGGTGAATTGCGGGTGGGCCGCGTCGCGGCCTTTCTCGCCCATGGCGCGATAAATGCCATCGACCGATAAAAACGCCAGCGAGTCGGCGCCGATGAATTTGCGCATGCCTTCGAGGTCGTGCGTCGCCGCGAGAAGCTTGTCCTGCTCCGGCGTGTCGATGCCGTAATAGTCGGGGTGCGTAATCGGCGGCGAGGCGATGCGGAAATGCACCTCGCGGGCGCCGGCGTCGCGCATCATCTGCACGATCTTCACCGACGTGGTGCCGCGCACAATCGAGTCGTCGATCAGCACAATGCGTTTGCCGTTCACCACGGCGCGGTTGGCGCTGTGCTTCAAGCGGACGCCAAGTTGGCGGATCTGCTGTGTCGGCTCGATGAAAGTACGGCCGACATAGTGGTTGCGGATAATGCCCAGCTCGTAGGGAATGCCCGATGCCTGCGCGTAGCCGATCGCCGCCGGCACGCCGGAATCCGGCACCGGAACGACAACGTCGGCGCTTGCCGGCGCCTCACGGGCAAGCTCGGCGCCGCAGGTCTTGCGCACGTCGTAGACGCTGCGGCCGCCGATGATCGAATCCGGCCGCGAAAAGTAGATGTATTCGAAGATGCACGGCCGCGGCGATATCGCCGGGAACGGCTTGTGGGAATGCGCGCCGTTCTCATCGAGGACGAGGACCTCGCCATTCTCGACGTCGCGCACATATTGCGCCCCAATGATGTCGAGCGCGCAAGTCTCGGACGCGAGGATGGGGCAACCGTCCAGCTTGCCGAGCACCAGCGGCCTGATGCCCAAAGGATCGCGGGCGCCGATCAGCTTTTTGTTGGTCAAGCCGACGAATGCGTAAGAGCCTTCGAGCAGGCGCAGGCCCTCGATGAAACGGTCGACGAAACGATTGCGGTGCGAGCGCGCGACCAGGTGAAGAATGACCTCCGTGTCGGTCGTCGACTGCATCATGGCGCCTTCGCGCACAAGCTGACGGCGAAGCGTCACGCCATTGGTCAAGTTTCCGTTGTGGCCGACGGCGAAACCGCCGGCGTTGAGTTCGGCGAACAGCGGCTGCACGTTGCGCAGAATAGTCTCGCCGGTCGTCGAGTAGCGCACGTGTCCGACCGCGGCGTTGCCCGGCAGCCGGTCGATCACTTCACGCTTCGAGAACGCGTCGCCGACCAGACCGAGCCGCCGCTCGGAGTGAAAGCGCACGCCGTCGAAACTGACGATACCCGCGGCCTCCTGGCCGCGATGCTGCAAAGCATGCAGGCCCAGCGCGGTGATGGCGGCGGCGTCGGGGTGGCCGAATATGCCGAACACGCCGCATTCTTCACGCAGCCGGTCCTCGTCCAGGTCGAAGCCGTCAGTTATTGTCATGCTTAATGGCCCGCGATCGCTTCAGCGCGGCGTGGTTTTGGCGCCGAGCAGTTGCTGCATTCCGACCCGGCTCGGTCGGTCATAACCCGGCTCCGCGTTAGCACTGGGATTGGTGCCAAGGCCGCCATGCTGCTCGGGTGCATTCTCCGGCGTTTCGGTGTCTTCCGGTTTCGGCCGCTTCAACCTCTTCAAGATGGTGCTTTCGGGGTCTTCCGGCAACATGGACACCAACCATTGCCCGGTCGCCGCAAGGACGACCCGGGACTTCGCGCTTTTGACCCATTCCGGCTGACTTTTGTCGGGGACGAGCCAGGTGAAAAACAGGAACGCCACGACGACAATGACCAGGCCGCGGGCCAGCCCGAACAAAAAGCCAAGGGTCCGGTCGAGCGCGCCGACGCGGCTATCAAGCACCATGTCGGAAATTCGGACCGTCAGGATCGAGACCACGATGAGGGTGAGCAGAAAGACGCCGCCGACCACGGCGACCGTGGCGACGACGTCGTTGTTAAAGTATTGCCGCGCGTAGGGCAGGAGCTTGGAATACGAATAAAGCGTCGCCCCGGCCGCAACGATCCAGGCGATGATGGATAGCACCTCGCGCATGAAGCCGCGCACCATGGCGAGGAAGCCTGATACGAGCATGACCGCGATCAGGACGATATCGAGTAGCGTTATCGGCATTTTAGGCTGGTCCGCCCGCCAATCCGGTCAACTGTGGCGGCTCATTCGGAATCGGGACACTCGTCAGCGGCACATATAGCCGGGCCGGGATGCCCCGTCATCCGCCTTTTAGCCGCTGGGGGATGCCCCATTTTCTCGGTGGCGATGGCGAACAGCCGACTTCAACGCTCGCGTCTGCCGGACTGGCCGCCAGGCAGCGAGCCGCCTTGCGCAATATCGGCAACCAGGCTCGAGACGCTCGCGATCGGCGAAACCGCAAGGCCCTCGGCGGCCTCTTTGCGCGCCGCCTCTGGCGCAATCGCTTTGGTAAAGCCGAGCTTCTGCGCTTCCTTAAGGCGCGCCGAGGTTTGTCCCACCGGCCGCACGGCTCCCGATAGCGACACTTCGCCGAAATAAACCGCATCAGCCGGTAATGGTGCGTGCGCCAGCGATGAGAGCAGCGCCGCGGCGGCGGCAAGGTCGGCCGCCGGCTCGGTAATGCGCAGCCCGCCGGCGACGTTGAGATAAACGTCGTGGCCGGAGAGGCGCACGCCGCAATGCGCTTCGAGCACCGCCAGCACCATGGACAACCGATTCGAATCCCAGCCGACCACGGCGCGGCGCGGCGTGCCCAGGGAAGTAGGCGCGACGAGCGCCTGGATTTCCACCAGCAGCGGCCGCGTGCCCTCTATGCCGGCGAAGACCGCGGTGCCGGCGCTGCCGAGATCGCGCTCGGACAGGAATAATTCGGAAGGGTTCGGTACTTCGCGCAACCCGGTGCCGGTCATCTCGAACACGCCGATTTCATCGGTCGGCCCGAAACGGTTTTTGATGGCGCGCAGAATGCGGAAGTGCTGCGAGCCTTCGCCTTCGAAGGACATGACGGCGTCGACCATGTGCTCGACGACGCGGGGTCCCGCGATCTGTCCGTCCTTGGTGACGTGGCCAACGAGTATCACTACGCCGCCGGTGCGCTTGGCAAAGCGGATGAGCTCGGACGCCGAGCCCCGCACTTGCGTGACTGTTCCCGGCGCGGCGTCGACGGTCTGCGTCCACATGGTCTGAATCGAATCGATCACGGTGAGCTGTGGCGCTTTGCCGTGCGACAGCGTGGCGACGATATCTTCCACCGAGGTTTCGGCGGCGAGTTCGACCGCCTCTTCGCCAAGCCCCAGGCGCTCGGCGCGCAGCCGGACCTGCGCGACTGCTTCCTCGCCCGAGATATAAACCGCCCGGTGACCGGCGCGCGCGTAAGCGGCGGCGACTTCGATCAGGAGCGTCGATTTGCCGATCCCCGGGTCGCCGCCAAGGAGCAGCACCGAGCCGCGCACCAGGCCGCCTCCGGTCACACGGTCGAACTCGGCGATGCCGGCGGCAAGCCGCGGCGTGTGCAGCGGCTCGCCTTTCAGCGGCTCGATGACAAACAGGCGCCCTTTGCGCGAGCCTCGACCGGATGCGGTGACGCCTTCCTCGACGAGCGCGTTCCATTCGCCGCACGCGTCGCATCGGCCGCTCCAGCGCGCGGAAGCGGCGCCGCAATTCTGGCAGACGTATGTTTTTGCGCGCGCCACCACCGGCAACTCCTAGGCGCCGCGATAAACCAGATGGCAGCGCGGCGCGAGACGGGTGAGTATCTCGTAACCGATTGTACCAGCCGATTCGGCCACCTCATCCAGCGGCATTTGCTCGCCGATGAAGGTCGCGAAATCGCCGCGGCGAACCTCATGGTAGGCAAGCTCGGTCACGTCGACGCAAGCCAGGTCCATCGAAATGTTGCCGGCGAGCGGACAGCGTTTGCCGGCGATGACGGCCGATGTACCCCGCTTGGTGCCGGAGGCGCTGGCAGAGCGTAAAAGCCCGTCGGCATAACCGAGTGATACCACCGCGATGCGCGCCGCGCGCCGGGCTGTCCAGGCGGCGCCGTAACCGACAGTCTGGCCCTGCCGCACCTGGCGCAATTGCAAGATGCGCCCGCTCAGTTCGATGGTGTTGCGCATCGGGTTGACGCGCCCGGGCGTGGGATTGATGCCGTAGAGCGCCGCGCCTGGGCGCGCCACGTCGAAATACGCTTGCTCGCCGAGGAAAATGCCGGACGAGTTGGCAAGTGACGCGGGGAGGCCGTGATACAGCAGGCGCAACTCGCGGAATTCGCGAATTTGGCTGGCGTTGAGCGGATGGTCCGGAAGCTCGGCGCACGCCAGATGACTCATCAAAAGGGTGAAACCGTGGGTTTCGTTGCGCAGGCGCGACGCCAGCGCCGCGGCTTCGGCGATGGAAATGCCGAGCCGGTTCATGCCGGTATCCACATGGATTGCTGCGCCGCCGCGCCAGCCGCTCCCGGCAACAAATGCATCCCACTCGGCCAATTCGGGAAGCGTGTTGATGACCGGCTGGACGTTGATGTCCGCAAACGCGGCGGCCGCTTCAGCGGAGAACCCATTGAGGACGTAAACGGCGGCTTCCCTGGCGCAAGCGCGCACGCGTCGTGCCTCGGCAATATCGGCGACGAAAAAAGTCCGGCAGCCGGCGCTGGCAAGCTTGGTGGTGACCGGCTCGAGACCAAGCCCGTAAGCGTTGGCTTTGACCACCGCGGCGCACTCGGAGGTCAGGAGAAGACGCGTGAGCGCGCGAAAATTCTCCTCGATGGCATTCAGATCGATAATCAGCGTGCCGCCGGTCTCAGGGTCGGCCAACTGGCCCTGTGGCTCGGGGGCGGTCTCGCTCACGGTCATGCCGCCTTATGAACCGGCGGCGGGGCGGCGGTAAAGCGGGGAGATTAAGCCGGCCTAAAAGCTCGGCCGGTGCGCGGAATCCAGGTTGGCAAAGCGCGTCACTGCGGCGTCGAACTGGAGTTCTATCGTGCCTGTCGGGCCGTGACGCTGCTTGCCGATAATGACTTCGGCTTTGCCCTCCACGCGCTCACCCTCGGCCAGCCATTCGGCGAACTTTTCGCGGCTTGCTTCGGTCGGCTTGCGCATCTGGTGGTAATACTCTTCGCGGAACACGAACAGCACCACATCGGCGTCTTGCTCGATCGAGCCCGACTCGCGCAAGTCGGAAAGCTGGGGCCGCTTGTCGTCACGGGCTTCTACCTGGCGCGACAATTGTGAGAGCGCGACGATTGGAACATTGAGCTCTTTGGCCAACGCCTTCAGTCGGGTAGTGATTTCCGTGACTTCCTGCACGCGGTTTTCGCTTGAGCGGCGGGTCGTGCCTTGCAGGAGCTGAATGTAATCGATCACCAAAAGGTCCAGACCGCGCTGACGCTTGAGCCGCCGCGCACGTGCCGCGAGTTGTCCGATTGAGAGCCCGCCGGTTTCGTCGACATAGAACGGCAGGTTCTGCAATTCGATCGAAACGTCCTTGATCTTTTCAAAATCGGCTTCATCGATCGCGCCGCGGCGGATCTTGTTCGAAGGAATACCGGTCTGTTCGGAGATGATGCGGGTGGCGAGCTGCTCGGCCGACATTTCCAGCGAGAAGAATCCGACAATGCCGCCATTGACCGTTGCCGTGTGGCCGTCAGCACGAACCTCGCCCGACCAGGATCTCGCGACATTATAGGCGATGTTCGTCGCCAGCGCAGTTTTGCCCATGCCGGGCCGGCCGGCGAGGATAATCAGGTCGGAGTGCTGCAAACCGCCCATCCGTGAGTCGAGATCGGTCAGCCCGGTCGCCAGTCCGGAGAGATTGCCGTCGCGCTGATAGGCCAGCGCCGCCAGATCGACGGCGGTGGTGAGCGCCTGTGCAAAGCGCTGGAAGCCGCTTTCGTAACGCCCCGCTTCGGCGAGGTCATAGAGTTTGCGTTCGGCGTCTTCGATATGGCTCTGCGGGGTGGCGTCGACCGGTGCATCGTAGGCGAGATTCACCATGTCTTCGCCGATGGCGATGAGGTCACGCCGGATCGACAGGTCGTAGACCGTGCGGCCATAGTCTTCGGAGTTGATGATGGTAGTCGCTTCGGCGGCCAGGCGTGCGAGATACTGGTTGACAGAAAGGCCGGCGATATCGAGTTCGCCGGGAAGGAAAGTCTTCAGCGTGACCGGCGTCGCCAGCTTCCCGGCCCGGATCAGGCTCCCGGCCAGCTCGAAAATTTGCTGATGGATGGTTTCGAGGAAGTGCTTCGGCTCGAGGAAGTCGGAAACGCGATAAAACGCGTCGTTATTGACCAGGATAGCGCCAAGCAGCGCCTGCTCCGCTTCGATATTGTGCGGGGGCGTGCGGTAGACAGGCTCCGCAGGGAGCTGCTTGCGTGCGGTCGAATCGAATACTGCCATGGTCCCGATCAGGGAATGTGCCTGTGGCCGTTTTGGGATCACTCAACATCGCGACATACTCAATACCGTTAACGCTTGAACATCGGCGACTGCTTACCCAACGCGGACACTGTCGATAGTGCAGCGGCGCGGCGATGGGAACGCCCGCCGTCGGCTGTCCCCGATAACCACCGTTCGCTTGGCGGTCGTTCGATAGTACTTGACCGCCGCTTTTCCGGCACCGCGCGCCGGCGGCGCTACTCGCCGGCAAGCCGCAGCGGAGCCGGTAAGGCGGCCTCGGCGGCACGCAGCCGGGCTTCCTCATGCCCGATGTAATCGCGTGTCTGCGGCACTACGCCTTTGCGCTTGGCCATTTGCAACTGGAACACCACCATGTCGCTCTCGCGAAATGCCATCTCCGACGATGCGAGATAGAACTCCCACATCCGAACAAATCGCGCGTCGTAAAGCCGCTCCACTTCCTCGCGGTGCGCCAGGAACCGTTCGCGCCACGCCTTGAGCGTGTAGGCGTAGTGGAGTTGCAGCACCTCGACGTCGGTGACAATCAATCCGGCGCGCTGAACCGGCGGCAGGATCTCCGAAAGGGCAGGGATGTATCCGCCCGGGAAGATGTACTTGGCGATCCAGGGATTGGTGACGCTTGGTGGCCCGCTCCGGCCAATGCTGTGCAGAACGAAGACGCCGTCGTCGCCAAGGATCTGGGCGCATTTGCGAAAGAAGGTGTCATAGAAGCCGACGCCGACATGTTCGAACATGCCGACCGAAACGATGCGGTCGAAGCGGCCGGCGACGTCGCGGTAGTCCTCGAGGCGGAAGACGGCGTCGTTGGATCGCCCCTGTTCCACCGCCCGTTGGCTGGCTCGGGCGTGCTGCTCGCGCGACAGCGTGATGCCGGTCGCGCGGGCTCCGGCTACTCCGGCGAGATAAAGAGCCATTCCGCCCCAGCCGCAGCCGATATCGAGTACGTTGGCGCCGCGGGCGACGAGAAGCTTGGCGGCAAGGTGACGTTTCTTGGCAAGCTGTGCATCGTCGAGCGATGACTCAGGCGACTCAAAATAAGCGCAGCTATACTGCTGGTCGGCGTCGAGAAAGAGCGCGTAGAGCCTGCCGTCGAGATCGTAATGGTGAGCGACGTTGCGCAGCGACCGCGAGCGCGGATTGAACTGATGCAGCCGCCGAAACAGGTAGCGCACGGCCCGCAAGGGAAGGGCCCAGCGCGGCACCGCAATTCGTTCCTGGCGGAGCAGAAGGGCCAGCACATCCGCGATGGTGCCTTGCTCAACGACGAAAACGCCGTCCATGTAGGCTTCGCCCAAGCGGAGCTCGGGATTGAGCAACACAGATCGCTGGGCTTGCGCGGTGGTGAAGCGGACTGCGATCGGCGGGCCGCTGCCATCGCCGAACGTGTACTGCTTGCCGCTCGCAGTGGTTACAGTGAATGAGCCGTGGCGGATGAACCGCCGCATAAAAACAGAGAGCAACCAATCCACACGCGTCTCCACCTTCATTCCAGCCATCGAGGTGAAGTTCACCAGGCTGGCGGAGCCGAATCTATCGGCGCAAGAGTTCCCCTCAACCGCTTTGCTGAGTGGGTTTTTCAGCTTGCCGTCATTAAAACAAAATCATCGTGGACCAGCAATGCAGGCGAACATGTCTTGTGCCGACATGTCCCCCTCACTTTTGGCCGGGTTTTGGGGTAAAGAGGGGGCTGCCTTTTGCAGGGAATTGAGGAACTTAGGGTGAGGACTTCAGGGTGACTCCGCGTCTCGCCCCCATTATCGGCTTGGTTGCGTTGCTTTGTCCCGTCCTGGCCAAAGCGCAAACCAATCTCGACCAGGGTAAAAGTGCGTCGCAGATTTTCGCGAACGCTTGCGTCGAGTGCCACAAGGAGCCGCGCGGCCTTGCCAAAGGCAGGAGCGCGTCGGCGCTCACCGACTTCCTGCGCGAGCACTACACGACCAATGGTCAACAGGCGGCGGCGCTCGCCGCTTACGTCCTTGGCGGCCGCAGCGTCGAAACCGCGCCGGCAGCGCCGGCGACACCAGGACGAGCAAAGCCGACGCCCGAGCGAGCCACGGCTGAGGAGCCGAAGCCAGGTCGGCAAGGGCGAATCCCGGGGAGGCCCGACGAGCGCTCGACACGAAATCCCGCCAGCCAGGCAGCAAGGCCTTCCGAGCAGGCAAGTCCGAACGAACAACCCACCATCATGCGGCCTATCGTCGGGCCGGCGCCTACCGCCCGCAATCGGCGTAAGGATCAGAGGGCGCCTGCACCGACGCCAAGCGAACCCGATACCGGCGGAATGCAAGCGCCGGCCGCAGCCGCTGCGGAGCCGGCCGGCGGAAGCGAGCCGCCAAATCGTGAACCAAACCGGGAGCCGGGTCCGCCTGCCACTTCCACTTCGGCCGTACCGGCAGAAGCCGCGCCGGCCACGCCTGCGCCAGCCGCGTCAGGCGATAATTCAGCCGTTCCGCGCGATCACATCCCGGACTAAAGCTGCTGGAATGTAGCTGGCCGATTACTTCTCTTCTTCGGCAGCTGCCGTTTCGGGCTCGGCATCTTCACTTTGGTTGAGCGCCTGCGCAGCCTCCGGGTCGAAAAAGGCCTCGGCGGCTTGCACGGCGGCTTCCTCAGTCGAAAGCTCGCGCAGTTGCGTTGCATTCTCGCCGCGTTCGATGCGCGCCGCTTCGTCGCTGTTGCGCGCAACGACGATTGTGATCGCCGTCTCGATATCGGGATGCAACGCGATTTGCACATTGTGCCGGCCGATAGTCTTGATCGGCGCGTTGAGTGCGATCTGGTTGCGGCCGACCTTGTATCCGCCGGCCTCAAGCACGCTGACCAGATCGCGCGGCGAGACTGAACCGAACAATTGACCGGATTCGGAAGCTTGCCGCAGCACGATGAAGCTCTTGCCGTTAAGCTTATCGCCAACCTGGCTCGCCTCGCCCTTCAGCTTCAGCGATCGCGCCTCAAGGTCGGCCTTCATGCCTTCAAAGCGGGCGCGGTTGTCGGAGGTAGCCCGCAGCGCCTTGCCGCGCGGCAACAGGAAATTGCGCGCGAATCCGTCGCGGACGCGCACGACTTCGCCCATTTGGCCCAATCGGGGCACGCGCTCGAGCAGGATAACTTCCATGGTCGTGTTCCCGAAACTTTACTTGATCACATAAGGCAACAGACCGAGAAACCGCGCGCGCTTGATGGCTCTTGCGAGTTCGCGCTGCTTCTTGGCCGACACGGCCGTGATGCGGCTTGGAACGATCTTGCCGCGCTCGGAAACGAACCGCTGCAGCAGCTTGACGTCCTTGTAGTCGATCTTCGGGGCATTGGCGCCCGAAAACGGACAGCTCTTGCGACGGCGGAAAAATGGGCGCCGCGCGCCTCCGGACTGCGGTGAAAAGGCCATGGTTACTCCTCCGTCGGTGCTGGCGCTGCCGGAGCTTCAGAAGCTTCGGCATCCTCGCGCGGACGGCGATCGCGATCACGCGGGCGGTCGCCACGGTCGCCTCGATCGAAGCGATCGCCGCGGTCTCCGCCGAAGCGGTCGCCGCGATCACCCCCAAAGCGGTCGCCGCGACGGTCGTCGCGGTCCCGATCGCGCTCGGCGCGGCGCATCATCGCCGACGGCCCTTCCTCGTGCTCTTCGACCCGGATGGTCAGATAGCGCACAACATCTTCGTTAAGACGCTCCAGGCGTTCGATCTCGTTGATCGCGGCCGCCGGCGCATCGATATTCAACAACGTAAAGTGCGCCTTACGGTTCTTTCGCAGCCGATAGGACAGCGATTTGACGCCCCAATATTCGGTCTTGGCGACTGAGCCGCCCAAGCCTTCGATCACGCCTTTAAGGTGCGTCGTCAATTCCTCGACCTGCTGCGCGCTCGCATCCTGGCGCGCGAGGTACACATGCTCATAGAGCGACATTAAAGTCCCTTTCCTTGCTTCGCTCGCTCCGGCGCCAAGCCCCTCGAGCCCTTTCGGGAAAGGCTCGAATGCTCTGAAGGCGGGAACACGGGACGCCGGACCTCAAGGATCCTACCGCGACCTAGCGGCCGTCCGTTCAGCCCCCGGCCGGGGTAGAGCGGAAAAACAGGCCTTATACGCGCGCGGCCCAGAAAGGCAAGCCGCCCAAGCGGCCGCTTCCCGCGCTTGACACTCCCGGAGTGGCGGTATCTTTCGCCCCTTTCTGGAGGCTGAAATGTCGACCGCACTGGTGTTCCCCGGCCAAGGCAGCCAGGCGGTCGGCATGGGCAAGCAGCTGGCTGAACAATTTACCGCTGCCCGCTCGGTTTTCGACGAAGTAGACGCCGCGCTTGGCGAGAAATTAAGCGCGACTATCTGGGAAGGGCCGGGCGACAAACTTACCCTTACGGAGAACGCGCAGCCTGCCCTGATGGCCGTCTCGCTCGCGGCGCTGCGCGTACTGGAAGCCGAAGCCGGTTTTGATCTCGCGCGCGATGCCGCCTTTGTTGCCGGTCACTCGCTTGGCGAATATTCGGCGCTCGCCGCAGCGCAGGCGCTGACCATCGCCGACGCCGCGCGGCTTCTGCGGACTCGCGGCCGTGCCATGCAGAAGGCGGTGCCGGTTGGTGTGGGCGCGATGGCGGCCCTGGTCGGCACCACTCTCGATCAGGCCAGAGCAGTGGCGGCAGAGGCGGCCGAAGCCGGCGTCTGTGCGGCAGCCAACGACAATGGTGGTGGTCAGGTCGTTTTGTCGGGTGCAAAATCGGCGGTTGAGCGTGCCGTCGAAATCGCCAAGGAGCGGGGGGTCAAGCGAGCAATGATTTTGCCGGTGTCCGCCCCGTTTCATTGCCCGCTGATGCAGCCGGCCGCAGACGTCATGGCCGAGGCGTTGTCCCAGGTTGTGGTGAAGAACCCGCAAGTGCCGCTCGTCGCCAACGTACTCGCTCAGCCCGTCACCGATCCGGCCGCCATCGTGCGCGCGCTCATTGCCCAAGTCACCGGCACCGTCCGCTGGCGTGAATCGGTTCTGTTCATGGTGGAAGCCGGCGTCACTGCCTTCTACGAACTCGGCGCCGGGAGGGTGCTTACCGGCTTAATCAAACGGATTGGCGAAGGCGCGAGCGCTTCGACGATTGGCGCGCCCGACGATATTGCTGCATTTAAGCGTGCGCAGGGCTAAGTCTTTTCGTTTCCGGGGACGCTGATGTTTGAACTTGACGGCAAAACTGCGCTGGTTACGGGAGCAAGCGGCGCCATCGGCGGCGGCATCGCCCGCGTGCTCCATCGTCAGGGCGCGACCGTGGGCGTCTCCGGTACCAGGCATGAGGCGCTTGAACAGCTTGCCGCCGAGCTCGGCAGCCGGGTGCACATGTTGCCCTGCGATCTTGCCGACGCGGCGCAGACCGACGCACTGGTGCAGCAGGCCGAAACCGCGATGGGACAGCTCGATGTGCTTGTCGCCAACGCCGGGGTCACGCGCGACAATCTTTTTGTGCAATTGCGCGATGAGGACTGGGACCGCGTGATCGCGGTCAATTTGTCTGCCACGTTCCGCCTTGCGCGCAACGCGGTACGCGGCATGATGCGCCGCCGCTTCGGCCGTATCATCGCCATCACGTCCGTTGTCGGAAGCACCGGGAATCCGGGACAGGCGAATTACGTGGCGGCTAAAGCGGGCATTACCGGGATGATCAAGTCGATCGCTGCCGAATACGCCAAGCGCGGGGTGACGGCGAACTGCGTCGCGCCAGGCTTCATCGTCACGCCGATGACCGAGAAGCTTAATGACAAACAGCGTGAAGGTATTCTTGCGAAAATTCCGGCGAGCCGCGCTGGCACGGTAGACGAGGTGGCGGCCGCGGTGGCCTTTCTCGCATCGAATGAAGCTGGTTACATCACCGGCCAGACATTGCATCTCAATGGCGGAATGGCCATGATTTGAAGGCGATAGAGGTTGTCGTGGGACGGTAAGCTGTGCTGGTCAACGCTTGGGAAGTGTGGTAACCGGACCGTGATTGGCGGGGGAACAGACGGAAAGCCGGAGTGCGGTAAGGGACATGTCCGCCTCTGCTTGCTTTCATTGCGGCCCTCGCCGACGACGAGACCGAAGTTGTAGTCGATTGGGTCGCGTTGAAAGAAGAGGTTGGAAACGATGAGCGATATTGGCGAGCGCGTAAAGAAAATCGTTGTGGAGCATCTCGGCGTTGAGCCTGACAAAGTAACGGAAAACGCCAGTTTCATCGACGATCTCGGCGCCGACAGCCTGGATACTGTCGAGCTCGTCATGGCCTTCGAGGAGGAGTTTGGTTGCGAAATACCGGACGACGCCGCCGAAACCATCCTCACTGTAGGCGACGCCATCAAGTTTCTGGAAAAGAACGCGAAGAGCTGACCACCCGTGTGGTCCGCCGCGAGATGAGGCGTGCGGTAAGTCGCAGACTTGGCACGCCGCGTTTGACTTTCACCTACGGCTGCAGATTTGACCTTTTCGGCGATCGGCGCGGCGCTCACCGGGAGCGCGGTGCATGAGACGCGTCGTCGTTACCGGCCTCGGTATGGTCACCCCGCTTGCTTGCGGCGTCGAGGAAACATGGCAACGGTTGCTGGCCTGCAAGAGCGGAATCAACCGCGTCGATAAGTTCGAAGTCTCGGATCTTGCATGCAAGATCGCCGGTCAGGTGCCGCGCGGAGACGGCACGGACGGCACCTTCAATCCGGACCAATGGATGGAGCCGAAAGAACAGCGCAAGGTCGATGATTTCATCCTCTTTGCCATGAGCGCCGCCACGCAGGCGCTCGATGACGCTGATTGGCACCCCCAAAGCTACGAAGATCAGATCATGACTGGCGTTCTGATCGGCTCCGGCATCGGCGGTATCGAGGGCATCGCGGAAACCTCGCTGTTGTTACAAGAACGCGGCCCGCGCCGCGTCTCGCCTTTTTTCATTCCCGGACGGATTATCAATCTCGCGTCGGGCTATGTGTCGATCGCGCATTCGCTCAAAGGACCCAATTTGTCCGTAGTGAGCGCGTGTTCGACCGGGGCGCACGCGATCGGCGATGCCGGAAGACTCATTGCGCTCGGTGATGCCGACGTGATGGTCGCGGGCGGGACGGAATCGCCCGTTTGCCGCATTTCGCTTGCCGGTTTCGCCGCCTGCCGGGCGCTATCAACCGGCTTTAACGACGAGCCGACACGTGCGTCGCGGCCTTACGATCGCGACCGGGATGGATTCGTCATGGGTGAAGGCGCTGGCGTCGTGGTGCTTGAAGAATACGAGCACGCCATGCAGCGCGGCGCGCATATCTACGGCGAGTTGATCGGCTACGGAATGTCCGGTGATGCCTTTCACATCACGGCACCCGCGGAAGATGGCGACGGCGCCTTGCGGTGCATGAAAGCCGCAGTCCACCGTGCCGAAATAACGCCCGGCGACATCGACTACATCAACGCCCATGGCACTTCGACGCCGGTCGGCGACGAGATCGAGCTCAAGGCTGTGGAGCGCCTGATCGGCAATGCCGCGGCCAATATCAGTATGTCGTCGACAAAATCCTCAATCGGGCACCTGCTTGGAGCGGCCGGCACGGTCGAGGCAATCTTTTGCTTGCTCGCGCTGCGCGATCAGATTGTGCCGGCGACGCTCAATCTCGATAACCCATCGGTCACCACGGCTCTCGATCTCGTTCCGCACAAGCCGCGCGCACGCGAAGTTAACGTGGTGCTCTCGAACTCCTTTGGATTCGGCGGCACCAATGCTTCGCTGGTGTTCCGCAGGCCCGCGCATTAGCCGTTCACCACTTCGCCATATTTGCTCCCCAGTCCCCTGCAATGCGATGTATGGCCATTGCCTAGTCGGGGGATGATGCGGGAGTATCAGCGGCCGCGCCGTTTCGCTGGCGGATTCGCCTGCGCAGCTTACTCATCGCGCAATTTTGGACATTGTCAGTGAGCGAGTCGAAGCCCCCGCCTAACGGTCGCGACCCGAATGGATCGGATCAGTCGCCGATCACCTCGCGAATCACGCCGCGGCTTATACGGAGTGGGGCGGCCGCGGACCGGAAGCTGGTCACGAGAAAACCTGGACCGTCCGAAGACACGCCGCGCCCGCCGAGCGTCGTCGCGGCAATTCCCTCCACCAAAAGTGCCTCGATCGTGCCCGGTGCCCGCACCGGCATTTCCGGCGATGCACGGACCGCGAGACGGCCCACGGAGCGGCTGAGCAAGGCGACCGAGCGGCTGAACAAGGCTAAAGCTGAAGCACCCACGCCTGTCCCTCCCACGAGTAAAGTTGTGCCACGCCCCGGGATTCGCATTGGCGCGAACGCCAGCGACCCGTATCCTGCTCTCGGCAGCCGGACAGCGAACGGAACCGGCGCCGCGTCGGGCGCCACGAAAAACTCCCAACTCATCACGCCGCGCAGCCCGCGAACGGCGCTCGAGCCGGACACGATTGACATGCCCACTCCGCGGTCAAAAAGCGCACGGCATCCTTTTGTTATCATCGGCAACGCCATCATCAGCATTTTAATCTTGCTGGCCGTGGTAAGCGGCATCGCGCTGATTGCCGGCAAGCAGCGCTTCGACGCTCCCGGCCCACTCGCCGATGACCGGATCGTCAATATTCCGCGTGGAGCCGGAATTCGCGATATTGCCGATGTGCTGGCGCGCGACGGAGTGATCGATCAGCCGTGGGTTTTTGTCGGCGGCGTGTTCGTGCTCAAGGCGCGCGAAGACCTCAAGGCCGGCGAATATCAGTTCAAAGCCCATGCCAGCTTGCGCGACGTGGTAGCGACCATCGTCGACGGGCGTGTGGTCATGCACCAGTTCACCATGCCGGAAGGCCTGACCTCCGAGCAAATCGTCGCGCGGCTGATGGACGACGATGTGCTGACCGGAAACGTCAAGGAAATCCCGCGTGAAGGCAGCCTTTTGCCCGACACCTATAATTTCGCCCGCGGCATGACACGCGAGCAGATGATCCAGCACATGCAGCAGGCGCAGCAGCGGGTGGTCAAAGAAATGTGGGATCACCACTCCGCCGATCTGCCGATCAAGTCCGCCGATCAGCTGGTGATCCTGGCCTCGATTGTCGAGAAGGAAACCGCCAAGGCCGAGGAGCGCACGCGCGTCGCTGCCGTATTTGCCAATCGGCTCAAACAGAGAATGCGGCTGCAGTCGGATCCGACCATCATTTACGGCCTGGTCGGCGGCAAGGGCACGCTGGGACGGCCGATCATGAAAAGCGAGATCGATCAGCCGACGCCTTACAACACCTACCAGATCGACGGGCTGCCGCCGGGCCCGATCACCAATCCCGGTCGTGCTTCGCTGGAAGCCGCGGCAAATCCGGCGCGCACGCGCGAACTTTATTTCGTGGCCGACGGTACAGGCGGCCACCTTTTCGCGGAATCCTACGAGCAGCACCAGAAGAACGTCGCGCGCTTGCGTCAGCTCGAATCCGACCAGAAGGATCAGGCCAACGCCGATGCGCAGCCGGCCGCGCCGGCGCCGCAGACCACTTCATCGGCCCCGCCTGCACAAACGCCGCCCGCTGCCGCACCGCAGCGCCGCACCAGCCGCCACAATGGGAATGCTCAGACCACGACGCACTGATCGCGGCGCGGCTAACCCACTGATATCTGTGCTTAACGACCTTGTGACCGCGAAGGGGCGTCGCTAAGTTCAGCGGCGTTTTTATTTCGCAATTTGCAGCCGGGAGATCGCGGTTCATGGCGCTGTCGAGCATGACGGGTTTCGCTCGCGGCCACGGCGCCAGCGGCCTCTACGCGTGGGCTTGGGAAATCAAATCAGTCAACGGCAAGGGTCTCGACTTGCGCCTTCGCCTGCCGCCGGGCTGGGATGCAATCGAAGCGCCGGTGCGCGCCGCGGTCGCTGAGAAATTCGCGCGCGGTTCCCTGCAAGCCAATCTGACGGTGGATCGAACCGGCGCCGCGCCATCCGTCCGCATTAATCCGGCGGTCCTCGAGGCTGTGTTGGCCGCGGTGCGCGAACTCTCGGGACGTATCGAAGCGTCGCCGCCATCGCTCGATGGTCTTTTGGCTCTCAAAGGCGTCATGGAAATCGGCGAGTCAGGTGAGCAGGAGGACGAGAAGCGCGCCGCCGAGGCGGCTGCGATCACGGGCTTTGCCGAAGCGGTCGACGCGCTCGCCGCCATGCGCCGGCACGAGGGCCTCGCGCTGTCGCGCGTGTTAACTGCCCGCCTTTCCGAAATTGCGGCGCTGGCACAACGCGCTGAGGAAGCGCCGGGTCGCCAGCCCGAAGCCATCCGCAAGCGGTTGGCCGACCAGATCGCGGTGCTTTTGGAGCAGTCGGAGCGTTTCGATCCGGGGCGGTTGCACCAGGAGGCGATTCTCATCGCGGCGAAGTCGGACGTGCGCGAAGAACTCGACCGCCTGACGGCGCACGTCGAGCAGGCGCGCGGGCTTCTGGCGCAGGGCGGGCCGGTCGGCCGGCGGCTCGATTTTCTTGCGCAGGAGCTTAACCGCGAGACCAATACGCTGTGCGCCAAGGCGGGTGACATGGAGCTGACCAATATCGGTCTCGAACTGAAGGCCGCGGTCGAGCAATTCCGCGAGCAGGTTCAGAACGTGGAATAGAGAAGATGGCGCGGGCGAAGCAAAATCGAACGAGCATAGCCCGCCGGGGATTGATGTTCGTTTTGTCCTCGCCTTCGGGAGCCGGCAAGACCACGCTGTCGCGCATGTTGCTTAAGGCCGATCGCAACGTCGAGCTTTCGGTTTCGGTCACAACGCGGCCGAAACGGCCGGGCGAGGTCGAAGGACGCGATTATTATTTCATCGATCTTCCCCGCTTCGAGACGATGGTAAAAAAGAACGAGCTGCTGGAGTGGGCCGAGGTGTTCAATTACCGTTACGGAACGCCGCGGCGGCCCGTGGAGAAAGCGCTGCGCGGCGGGCGCGACGTCCTGTTTGATATCGACTGGCAGGGGACGCAGCAGTTGCGCGAGAAAGCCCGCGACGATCTGGTCAGCGTGTTTATTCTTCCGCCGACGATCAAGGAATTGCATCGGCGCTTGCAGCGCCGTGCGCAAGACAGCCGTGCGATCATCGTGTCGCGCATGGCCAAGGCCGCCGATGAAATGAGCCATTGGCCGGAATATGACTATGTGATTGTCAACCGCGACATCGACGATGCATTCAGCCAGGTGAGGGCCATCCTCGCGGCCGAGCGCCTTAAGCGCGAACGCCGGATAGGTCTTTCCAGCTTCGTCCGCGCGCTGCAGGCCAAATTGTGAGTTCCTCTGCAATGACCGAAGAAACGCATCCCGCGGACGCGGTCAGCGTCACGCGCCTCATTGACGAGGGCCGCCTCACGTCCTTTCAAATCGGCACCATTGTGTGCTGCGCTCTGGTCAGCATGTTCGATGGCATCGACACCCAGTCGATCGGGGTGGCCGCGCCATTCATCGCCGATGCGCTTGGAATCAAAATTGCGGCGTTTGGTCCGATCTTCTCGTCGGCGTTGGTTGGAGCGACCATCGGTGCGGCGTCGTTCGGACCGCTGGCCGATCGTCTGGGGCGCAAGACGCTTCTGTTGATCGCCGTGGTGCTGATCGGCGTCTTCACCATCCTCACCGCGTTCGCCAATTCTGTCGGCACGCTGATGTTGTGCCGCCTGATGGCCGGGCTCGGCCTCGGCGGGGCGACGCCGTGCTACATCGCGTTGACGT
>DASXDP010000009.1:0-8203 GCA_036490575.1 Xanthobacteraceae bacterium | reverse complement strand
CCTTTCGTAAATCCGCAACATAAGGTGGTCAAAGCTTCCGTCCCTGCGGCCCTGATTCTCGGATCGAGCTTGAAGCGGCTATTCAGCGCCACCCGGAATTCGTTGCGCGGCCTTGCCGATGGCTTCAAAAGCGAGCCGGCGCTGCGCGACGAAGCGGTCCTATTTGTCGTCGCTGTGCCGGCCGGCGTGATCGTGGCGCCGAGCTTGGCCTGGTACCTGGCGATGATCGGCGCGGTCCTTTTCATTCTGGCGGTCGAATTTCTCAATACTGCGGTAGAAAAACTCGCCGATCACGTCACGCGCGAACTCAACAGCGACATCCGGCGCATCAAGGATTTTGGCTCGGCGGCGGTCTTTTGCGCGCTGTGCCTGACCGGATTGGTGTGGCTTGCGGCGCTCGCGCTGCGCTGCGGGTTGCTCTGACGCCGCTGTCGTTCAGTCGGAGCGGACCGCCGCACGGATAGGTCCGAGAGCGGCGGCAATCGCCAGAGCAACAGCTCCGATCGCGTAAGCCGCGGCATAGGCGGCGAGAAAGCCAACCAGGCTGAAGCCAGCAACGAATGCGATCGATGAAGCTACGATCATCGCGGCTGCGACGCAAAGTCCATTGCAGGCCAGACTGCGAAAATAGCCGGTGTATTGCAGCAGAACCTCCGCGACGGTTTGCAAAACGGCCGCGATCAGCAAAACAATGAGGATGGGCGTGACTGCGTGCGGGACGGTGGCGGCCGTGCGCAACAGGAATGCAAAAAGCGGAGCGCCGGCGAAGATCAAGACAGCGCAGGCGATCGCCGCCGGGAAGCAACAGAGACCGGCGACCAACAGCGTCGCGCGCAGCAGGCGGTTGACATCCCGCGCCGCAAGGGCGCGGGTCTGTTCCGGGACCGCGAGATCGCATATGGCGGCGAAGATGACGCAGGCGCCGCGGAAGACGCGAAAGGTCACTTCGAGGATGATCGGCGCCGCGCCAAGGCCGAACAGCATCGGCACCACGTAGTATGGGAACAGCGCAATGAACGCGTTGCTCAATGCGCTCGTGCTGCTGCGCGCCGCGTCATGGCGGTTGTTCTTGAAAAACCCAGCAAGTTCGTCGGTCCAGCCACGCAGATAAGGCGCGAGCGCGCTGCG
The DNA here is from genome assembly GCA_036490575.1 of Xanthobacteraceae bacterium. Lineage (GTDB taxonomy): Bacteria > Pseudomonadota > Alphaproteobacteria > Rhizobiales > Xanthobacteraceae > BOG-931. Next base: position 7,075 of record DASXDP010000009.1, on the reverse strand, counting down.
GCCTATGAGCCGATTGGCGGCGGCAATGAACAGCACGACCCAGAGCGCATTGGCCGCAATCAAGTACGCGACAAGCGGCAGTCCGGCCAGCACCGCGAGCAGGCCAGCGATGATAACGCAGCGCCGCGCCAATTCGAGGCTTTCGTAATAGACGAAGAGATCGACGGCGATGCTCAGACTGCGCAGTAGCGTCCAGGTCAGATTGAGGGCGATCATGAGAAGGAACAGCGCCGGCTCAGCGGCGCCGAGCCACGTCGCGGACGGCCGCGAGTATGCAAAGACGAAGCAGATCAGTGACGCGGCAATGGCGAGTCCGATGTAAAACAAGCCGACGGCGGTCGCTTGACGGGCCGCTTGCGCGTCGCGCCGTCCGGTCAGGTGCGGGCCGCGCAGCTTTATGAAGAGGATGTTCGGCAGTCCGAGCTCGGCCAGCCACAGCGTATAGCCGATCGCGCCGACGACGATGAAGACCGAGAACCGCTCCGGCGAGAGGATACGGGCAAACACGAAGGTCTGCACGAAGCCGGTGGCCAACGCGCCGCCGGCGGTGGCGGCGCGCAGTATCAGGAACGGAATCGAGATCAGTCGTTGGCGCGGGGCTTCGGCAATCCGCGCGGTGTCTGCAAGCGTTCCGACGGGGGCATGCATGGATATGCTCTCCCCGCGACAGTGGCAGGCAATGGATAATGGGGAATTAATTGACGTAATGGCTGGTGGTGTGCCGGCCGGATCAGGCGCCGTCGCGCGGCGCAAGATTATGCTGCAGCAAAGCCGGCCGGTTGATACGCCACCATGGAGGTGTCGCGAATGAAACGGAAATTCTCATCGCCACGGCGCTGTACCGCAACTGCGATCGCCTCTTGTACACCTTTGAAATCGCGATAGTCGTGCCAGACGATCATGCCATTCGGGGATACCATATCGAGCGCTTTCAACGTATCGCTGGTCACGACCGGTGCATCGTGGCCGCCATCAACGAAGATAAACTCTGCCTTGCCGCGATAGGGCGAGATGTCCAGTTGTGTCGAATCGCCTAGCTTGCATTCGATATTGTTAGCAATCGATTGGCCGTCGAATACGCGAGGTTGAGGCGCGAAATCGATTGTGACGACTTTTGCCGTCGGCGCATTGGCGGCAAAATTCATTGCGGTGCGGCCATCGAAAGTTCCGAACTCGACGATCAGCTTAGGATCTCGCCGCTGCACAAGTTTGTTGAGGATCATCAGCTCATAGGTCGTTACGCTGCCGTCGTGGCTGTTGGGTTCATGCAGCGCCATCCCGAAATCCATGCCCGTAATGTCCCTAGCGTCGAGCGTACTGATCGGAAAATTCTTCTCGTCTATCACGCCAAGATAGCTCTTCTTGAATCCCATGCGTGTGGCGGCGATGCGGATCACCTCACGGCCGCGAAACGACAATGGTGCGACAAACAACATCCACGGCAGATAGAAGATGAAATAGAGGTAGTATGGCAGAAAATTTTTGAGCTTGGTCATGGGCGCTCCGGCGATGAGTTCGGATATTTGTCCATTTCTCGACGCCAAACTGCCAAACTCTATAACAGCTAAATCCGAAAAAAGATTGAAGCCCGATAAGCTTGGAAATCGCGCGTGGTTAACTGAGCTTTATGGTTATGGCGTCGTCTGTTTTGTAGCGTTGCGTTGCGTTGCGCTTGTGGCCGGCGGTACAGCTTCTTCTAAAGTTCGGCGGCGCGCTCCGGCCGCCAGCGGCCGGTGGCGATATCATGCAGGCCAATGAGATTTCCGCGCAATCGACCAAGCCGATCGATGTAGGGCTCCGGACACGCCGCGCGCACTATATTGGCGATGAGATTGCGACCGGCGAGCTCAAGTGCCCTTAACGGCCGCATCGTCCCCTTAGCGACGAGATAACGTGGATTGACAATCTGCGAGTAGCCAAGCCTGAAGCCGGAGGTGCGGCCGCCTTTTGTGCCGAGGTGAACCCCCCATAGCGCGTCACTGAAGACGCAACGGCCGCGCTTGGCCACGCGAGCGCCAAAATCGGTGTCTTCCTGCCACGCGTAAAGAACCAATCGCTCGTCGAATTTCAACTCGCCGATTGCGGATTGCCGGAATGCCATGTTGCAGCCGCAGGGAGGAAAGTCCTCCTTGACGAGGCCCGGCGGCTGCTTAGGCGCGCGGTCGGCGCGTTCAACGAGCAAACCGGCTTTTTCCCAAGTCAGTCCAGCGGTCTTGCTGCCGTCAGCCATGGCACTGCCGGTAATACAAGCGACCCCGGGTGCCGAGGCGAACAAGGCACAAACGTTTTCAATCCAATATCGCGATGGAAAAAAGTCATCGTCGAAAAAGACGACAACATCAAATGAATTGCCTAGCTCATCGATGCCGGCGTTTCGTTGCGCGGTGAGACCGGGTGCGCTGTGGACGATTGTGACATTCTGGCCGCGCAGGGTGGGAGCGTCGGCTGGATCGCTCACGGATATGATAATGGCGTCTGGCGGTTTGGTCTGGCCGTTTAGTTCGTGCACGAGGAGCGCGGGCAGGCGCGGGCGGCCCTTGGTCGCGATGACGACACCTACGCGCATGGCGGCGGAATTTGTCATGATTGACTCGCAGCTTTATAGGCGTCACGGATCGGTCCGCGCACCGCTACGCCAAGGTAGAGCAGGGCGATGATGATGAACGCGCCCGCGTAAAGTCTTAGCAGTCCCACCATATCCACATGGCTGAGCAATCCGGCCAGCATTGCGGTCGTTACTATGATGGCGTTGACAACAGACAACCGGGCGATGGCTTTGAAATAGCCGGTGTATTGCAGGAGGAAATTAGGCGCTGTCTTCATGACGCCGGCGGTCATCAAGACGAAGAGCAAAGGCGTTATACTCGCCGGCATGACCGCGGCATGGCCGAGCAGCAGCGCGAATAACCGCTTGGCGTCGAGCAAAAGCAGCGCCGTAATCGCCAGCGTCGGAAGGGCGGATAGCTCGATTGCCATCACCGTGGCGCGAACCAGCGCCCGCCGATCGCGGGCCGCATAAGCCGCGGTCTGTCGCGGCACCAGCAGATCACACGCCGCTGTGCAAAGCGTGAGCGCCCCGAAGAAGATCTTCAGTGTCGTGTCGAGGACGATTGTCGGCGAGCCGAGTCCGAAAATCAGCGGGACGGCGAGGTAGAGCACGGCATGAAGATATGCCTCACCGGCACTATGTGTTCCGGTTCGAACCGCGGCGGCACGATTTTCGCGGAAGAAATCGCAAAGGCGTCGCCAGTGGCCGGTGAGCTCTGGGGTGAATGCCCGCCGTTTGATAAGTTTTCTGGCGGCAAAGACTATGAGAACGGGCCAGCTCAGATTGATCAGAACCAGGAATTGCGGGAGCGGAAGGCCAACCAGCAGGAGCAGCAACATCGCGATGTAACCGAGGCGCCGGCACGATTCCAGCGTTTCGAAATAGATGTATTCGTTGACTGCGATGCAGGCATTGCGGAACACAAACCACGTGAGGCCAAAGGCTGAAAAGAAAAAGAACAATCCGAGCTCGGCAGCTCGCGAGACGGACACTTCTGGCTGTAGTGCCATGATGGCGAAACAGACGATGGCGATTACGGTAATGGCGCCGGCATAGAAACTTGCCAGGACATTAACCTGCGTGCCGATGGGCAGCGTATCTTCACCGGCAAGAAAGCGGCTGCGCAAATTCACAAACAAGATTCTAGAAAAACCCAAGTCGAACAGCCATGTCGTCGTGCCTAGCACGCCGACCAGGATGAACATGGAGAACAGTTTCGGCTCAAGTATGCGTGCGAATACAAAGGTCTGAACTAGGCCGGAGAGTAACCCGCCGCCGGCAGTCCAGGCTCGCAGCAGCATGTAGCGCAGCGAAATGAATTCGGCGAGCGACCAGCGCTTTTCGGCCGTCGCCCACCAGGATCTCGATGCCGCCGAAGCGGAGAAAGTCTGCACGTAACATCCAATCTAGTCGAGCAAGCGCAGATATTTCTGCGCCATCATCTCAAAGCGATAGGAGGGCGACAGTCGTGAGAGCTCCCCGACAATCTGTCGGTAAAGCGTCTTGTCCTTCAAAAGATCGCGGATGCGCCTCAACCAGGCTGACGGGTCCGAGGTGGGCAGCATCAGTTCGGATGACAGCACTGGGGAGCCGTCGAACATCTCTTGGAACGAAGGAATATCGGAGCACAGCGGCGGAACTCCAGCATGAATTGCTTCGATGGCCGCGAGGCTCAACCCTTCGTAACGCGAAGGAAACAGCACCAGATCGACCGCCGAAAAGAACAGGCCGATGCGATCGTGCTTGATCGAGGGGATGATCCGAACCCTGTGCTCTAACCCCGACATTTTGATTTGCGATTTTATTTCATCCTCTTCTGGACCAATCCCCACCAGAACGAGCGACGCTTCGGGCAATTGCTGAAGGACCTCGAGCGTGAAGCTCTGGTTCTTTTGATGGCTCAAACGGCCGAGTTGGCCAAGCAAGAATCCGTCGGCCGGCAGTCCAAGTGCCGCGCGCGCCTCGCTCTGCGAAAAAGACTGCGGGACACTCTGCCCGTTGACGACGACGGCGATGTCTTTTCGCCCGAAACTCTGGGCAACGCCATTAGCGCACGCAATCATCTGCGTGTAGAACCCAAGTGCATTGATGAACGTATCGATGGCAACGAATAAAGGTTTCACCCAGTCGCGTGGGCCGTGGTAGGTCGCTATGCGATGAGGTACGCGGGCCACGCGCCCGGCAACGCCGACAAGAATATTCGAGACCGGTTGCAGACCAAACAGAACATCGGGTTTGTGTCGGCGCAGCGCCACGACGAGGTGATAAAACAGCCGCAGCAATACGCGAGGCGAGCGTGATCGAGGTCCGGCTTCAAAGATGCGGGCACCCGCCGGCAGATCGCCCCTCGAGCCGAACAGATACCATTCTTCGACGTGGTGACCCTGCGCGCGCATGGCCTCGGCAAGTCCGCTTGCCAGAATCGAAGTGCCGCCGTTGTCATGTGCCGAGCCGAGAAAGACGATGGATCGCGGCCCGGCTGAAACCTGTCGTGTCACGCTAATTTTCCAGATTTTTCAGGAAACTAGCAGCGTGCCCTTAATAACGCGTTCCCACTTGGGTGAGCGGCGGCCGGCCTTGCAGGATGGTCATGCGGGTGGCTGCCGCCAGCCCCCACACCGCGCCTAGCAATAGATAAAAATGACGCCAGTGATCGACGTCGACCAGGAGCCCCTCCAGTACGAGCATCAGGAACGGCAAATAGGTCGCAATCAAAAATGGCTGCCAAGGCGTTCGCACCCATAGGGCGCGGAAACCGATCATCAACGTTAATACGACTAGCGTCAGAAAGGCGATCCCGCCCAGCCAGCCGTTATTCAAAAACGTGCCAAGAAAGCTGTTGTGCGACACCCAATTTGTGGCATGGGCAAAGCCCCATGGACCCATCCCGAGCGGATGATTGAAGACTTCCTGCAAACTGTCCTGCTGCAATTGGAGCCGCGATGTGTTGCCGGAAATGTCGTACTCCTCGAATAGCCGGCCGCGTTCCATGAACATCTGATGGACGACGTCGATGGACATGAGGAGCATGAAAATCGCCACCGCTGCGATCGCGCCCGCAAGCACGAAGACAACGATCCGTCTATGCGAGCGCGCATCGCGTTGCGTAAGGTATAGAAGATACATCAACGCGGCGGTGCTGATGACAAAGCTGCCCCAGGCAGCGCGGGAGAACGCCAAAAGGAACCCGACAAAGATAATGAGGCAGGCCACGAGATTGTGCAGACGGATCTTGTCGGTAATGAAACCCTGAATAAGCCATGTCAGAGGTGGAATCAAAAAGCAGCCGAGCACGTCAGGATCCTTGAAACCCGCCACCGCCCGTTCGTTCAAGGAAAACACGTCCAAGCCTGGAATAAATCCAAAATAAAGATCGAAATATCCGAGCGTTCCAAGGATCGACGCGACGACTGCCGCCGCTACGTAGGCGGCGCGAAGGGTGGCTACTCGGCGTGCCGTGTCTTCGGCGAGTATGCAGGAAAACATGACCGCAGTGAGGCCGAGATAGAAAGAAGTGGCGAGAAACCGGATCGAATCCCCGTATTCGAATCCGCCCGTTAGCGGCGACGGACTGCCGGAAATCCGCATCCATCCGGTGTTGACGATCTCAAGCAGGCCGATGATCCCTCCAGCGTCGCGGATGAGAAGAAGTACAAGGAGCGGCAATATAAAGCGACTGAAGCTGACCCGAGCGAGAAAGCAGGCAAACCCGAGCAGCACCGCCAGATATTCATAGGGTGCCGGTTGAACGAAGACGAAGAAACTGGACACGACCGTGACATAAAGCATGACATGCAAAAATCTGTCGACAAGCGTGTTTTCGGCCGCCGGCCGAAACGATGTTGACGGGTGTACTAGAACTGACATCAGTAAGCGCCTTCGCCGCGGATCAGCGCGAACGGCGTGCGCAGCACGATATAAAGGTCGAACAGAATCGACCAGTTCTCGATGTAATAAAGGTCGTGCTCGACGCGGCGCAAAATCTTTTCCCGGCTGTCGGTTTCGCCGCGCCAGCCGTTGATCTGTGCCCACCCGGTGATGCCGGGCTTGACGCGGTGCCGCGCGAAATAGCCGTCGACCGCTTCGTCGTAAAGATGCTCGGCTGCCTTTGCGGCAATGGCATGCGGCCGCGGTCCGACCAGCGACATGTTGCCGGTGAAGACGACATTGAGGAGTTGCGGCAGTTCGTCGAGGCTGGTCTTGCGGATGAAACGCCCGACGCGCGTCACGCGAGGATCGCCTTTGGTGACGAGCTTGTTGGCGTCGACGTCGGTTGCCTCCACATACATGGAACGAAACTTGTAGATTTCGACGAACTTGTTGTTGAAGCCGTAGCGCCGCTGCTTGAACAGGACCGGTCCTCGGCTGTCGAGCTTGATGGCGAGCGCGATCAGCAGCATGATCGGCGCGACGCCAATCAACACCAGCGAGCCGATGCTCTTGTCGAACAGCCATTTCATCACGACGTCCCAGTCGGCGATCGGCCGGTCGAAAATATCGAGCACCGGGACGTGGCCGATATAGGAG
>DASXDP010000008.1:0-3095 GCA_036490575.1 Xanthobacteraceae bacterium | reverse complement strand
GAGCCCAGATTAAATATGCCGGCGGCGGTGGCGCTTTCAAGCACGGCCGCCGCCGCATCGGCCGCGTCGTCAATATACAGGAAATCCCAAATCTGCTCGCAGCGCGTCAGGGCCGGAACCGCACCTTCTTGCAGTTTGGCGACAAGAGAAGGGATAAGCCAGCCTGGATTATCCCGCGGGCCATAAACCGAAAACACGCGCAGCCACGCGTGGCGCACGTTTTTCATTCGGCACATCGCCTGTGTCACGCGGCAAACGGCGAGCTTGCTGTGTCCGTAAAGCGTTGTCGGTTCCGTAGACGCTCGTTCGTCGAGCTTGCAATTCTTCGGCCCGTACTCGGCTTGAGAACCAAGACCGACGAAGCTCTCGATTCCCGCGGCGATCGCCGCTTCGAGAAGAAGCGCCGTCGCTGCGATATTCTCGATCTGGCGCGGGTCGTTTCGAGCGCCGCCGCCCACGCCGCTCCACGCCGCGTGCAGAAGCGCGTCGGGCCGAAATACGCGCACCGCATCCGCATAGGTTTCAGGCGACCCAAGATCGCCAACAATCACCTCGCAGTGCGGATAAAGCGCCAACGCGCGATCCTCCGGCTTAGGGCTGCGAACGAGCAGAGCCAGAGTATGGCCGCGCTCGTACAGTCGCTCGGCTACGCGGGCGCCGACGAATCCGGTAGCGCCTGTCAGGAGTACACGCCCCCGCGTCATGCTGTCAGCGCCGGCTGCTTATCGGCGACATAAGCGTCAATCTGGCTGATCGAGAACTCGCGCATGTTGCCACCGTCACGATACGCTTTGTACCAGTCGACCGTGAGCTCCAGCGCCCTGTCAAGATGCAGCCGCGGACGCCATTCAAGAAGCGTGCGCGCTTTGCCAGCATCAAGCGAAAGATAATGCGCCTCGTGGGGTGCGTGGTCTTCGGCGGTCGCAACCCACGCCGCCTGCTCGCCCCAAAGCGCCGTGACCCGCTCGGCAAGATAACGCACCGGCTTTTCCGCGGCGGCATCGGGCCCAAAATTCCACGCCTGGGCGAATGCGGGCCCGTTCGCGTACAGCCGCTCGGCAAGCCGAAGATAGCCGCTGAGCGGCTCCAAAACATGCTGCCAAGGCCGCACCGCCTGCGGGAAGCGCACGACGAGCGGCTGTTTCGCAAGGAACGCGCGCATTGCATCGGGGATGAGCCGGTCTCGCGCCCAGTCGCCGCCGCCGATGACGTTGCCCGCGCGCGCCGAAGCAACGGCGACACCATGATCGGCATGGCCATCGGGATTGAAGTAGGACTGCCGATAAGCCGCTGTCACCAGCTCGGCGCATCCCTTGCTGCTGCTGTAGGGATCATAGCCGCCCATGGCATCGTCCTCGGCGTAAGCGCGCCCGTCCTCCCGGTTCTCATAACACTTGTCGCTTGTGATAATGAGAACGGCGCGCACGCTGCCGCACGACCGCACTGCTTCGAGCACGTGCGCGGTCCCCATAATGTTGGTCGCGTAAGTGCCGATCGGATCGGCGTAAGAAGACCGCACAAGGGATTGTGCCGCCATGTGAAAGACGATTTCGGGGCGAAACTCGGCTGTGGCGGATTTGAGCCAATCGAGGTTGCGGATATCGCCACGCAGATCCTCCATCCCAGAACCCGCCTTCGCGAGCTCGAAGAATGAGGGACTGGTGGTTGGATCAAGCGCCAAGCCTCGCGTTTGGGCCTGCAGCGTCTGCAGCCAAAGGCTCAACCAAGCTCCCTTGAATCCGGTGTGACCGGTCAGGAGCACCCGGCGCCCGCGCCAAGACGCCGTATCGATTACCAGACCTTCCACGTAGCCTGCCTCGATGCCCACAATCCTTCCAGGTAATTCTTATCTCGCAAGGTATCCATGGGATGCCAAAAACCCTGATGACGGTAGGCGCGCAATTGATCCTTGGCGACGAGAGATTGCAGCGGGTCCTGCTCCCAGACCGTATCGTCGCCATCGATCAGATCGCCAACCCGCGGCGAAAGTAGGAAGAAGCCGCCGTTGATCCATCCACCCTCATCTTCCGGCTTTTCGGCGAAGCCTACGACCCGATCATCCGACAGCTCGATCACACCGAACCGCCTCGCGGGGCGAACCGCCGCTACTGTTGCGAGCCGCCCGTGCGCACCGTGGAATGCAAGCTCCGCCTCGATATCGATGTCGGCGACGCCATCGCCATAGGTCATCGCGAACACTTCATCATTGCCGATGTAAGGCATGGCTCGCTTCAACCGGCCGCCCGTCTGTGTGTTCTCGCCGGTCTCAACAAGAGTCACGCGCCACGGCTCGCTGAGCCGCTTGTGGACCTCGACGCGGTCGGATGCGAGGTCGAATGTCACGTCGGATAGATGCAGGAAGTAATTGTTGAAAAATTCCTTTATCATGTAACCCTTGTAACCGAGGCAGATGATAAAATCGGTAAATCCGAAATGCCCGTAAATTTTCATGATATGCCAAAGGATTGGGCGCCCACCCAATTCCACCAATGGCTTTGGGCGAGTAGCGGTCTCCTCAGAGAGCCGCGATCCGATACCGCCGGCTAATATAACTACCTTCATACTTCGCCTGCAGGTGATCGACTCACTTCAAGTCGCCGAAAACATCGTGACAAGGGTGCAGGTCTCTCATCAAAGCCCGTTCCCGGGCACTCGCATCAACGTAACGCTGGACTTTCGGCTCGTACTGATGAGGGCTAAGTGAATAATACCATTCCGAAGTCGACAATATCTCACGCCCATCCAGCCATCTGGCACACACTGCCAAGAACGGCGTTGCCGCCACGGTGAGCTTATTCACCGATTGCTTGCTTACACCAGCTTCGAACGGGTTCCCTAGCACTACATTGATCGTCTCTTCATCGGATACATTGCCGGTTATTAGCTTGAGCGCGATTCCAAGCCACTGCATATTCGCCCGCCCAACGTTTTGGTAGTCCATCACCAGATCCTGCTCGCCAGTGACGGCTTCGCTTAGATAGACCTGATCTACCGAAAACTGAGGTTTGTTGATGTCCCGGATCAGTTGATTCGTGTGGTAGCAGAGCGCAAGCCCCGCGATCGAAACAAGAAGAACGATCAGAGTAAGGAGCAAC
>DASXDP010000007.1:0-30788 GCA_036490575.1 Xanthobacteraceae bacterium | reverse complement strand
CGCCTTGCGGCCGCGAATGACGCCGACGACGCCAGTCCTGCCGATGCCGGTGACCACGTCGTCACAGCCGAAGCTTTTGAGCTTCTCGGCGACCGAAGCCGCGGTGCGGTGCACGTCGTAGAGAAGTTCCGGGTTGGCGTGAATGTCGCGCCGCCAGTCGGTGATTTCGGCATGGAGGTCGGCGACGCGGTTGACGATCGGCATGATGTACTTCCTTGCTGGGCCTTAAGCCCCCGGCGAAACCCCCAATCTAGCAAATGGTTCCCCGCCCCGCACGCCGCAGCGCAGCCGCGGGTGGCTAGAAACGCGATAAAGTTTTAAGTATGGACTTGCGCGAGGGCCCGTAGCTCAGTGGTAGAGCGACTGACTTTTAATCAGTAGGTCGATGGTTCGATCCCATCCGGGCTCACCAGATCCGTAAGAGGTCGCTAAAATTGGGTGGACTATGTCCGTTTTCGCAGTGAATCATCTCTGTCGCGAAGTATTGCGCGACCACGCGTTCCGCGTCGCCATGAAGGCCGACCCGGCAAAAGCGCTGGCGCCGCTCGATCTCACCGACGCCGAGCGAAACGCGCTCGTTGCCGGCGATGTCGGGGCGCTCTTCCGCATGGGAGTGAACGGGTTCCTGATGGGCTATCTCCCCCGTTTCGAAGTCTGCGGGTTGAACATGCAGAACTACAACGAGCGCATGCGCGCGGTGAAAGTCGACGAGATCGGGGAGCCCGTCGCCTGAACCGGGCGACGCCACCGCGACCGGTTAGCCTTCGCAAGCGTTCGAGCGCTGGGCACAGTTCAGATGAGCGGCACAGACCGGCAGGCGCACTGGCAGCAAGTCTACCAGACCAAAAGCGACCGCGAGGTCAGCTGGTTTGAAGAGAACCCGCGGGTTTCGCTTGATCTCATTCGCGCAACCGGCGTGGGCCGTGGCGCAGCAGTCGTCGACATCGGCGGAGGTGCCTCACAGCTGGTCGACGCTCTGCTCGACGCAGAATTTGACGACATCACGGTGCTTGATCTCTCCGAACAAGCGTTGACGACATCGCGCAAACGACTCGGGGAACGAGGCGCCAGGGTGAAATGGATCGCCGCTGACGTGACGGCGTGGGCGCCGCCGCGCACTTTCGACCTGTGGCACGACCGCGCCGCTTTTCACTTTCTGACCGATGCGCGCGATCGCACCGCCTATGCCGAGCTTGTTTCAACAGCCGTAAACCCGGGCGGCCATGTCATTATCGGTACGTTTGCCCCTGACGGGCCGGAGCGATGCAGTGGCCTGCCCGTGATGCGCCACGACGCCGCGACGCTCGGCCAAATGCTCGGTCCATCGTTCGAGCTGATTGATAGCCGCAATCACGCCCATCAAACGCCGGGAGGCGCGATCCAACGCTTTCAGTTCAGCCGTTTCCACCGCTCGCAAAGGGCCGCCCGCTAGCGGCTCACCAAATTATCGCCAGCGTCATTCCTGCGAGCGCGCCGAGAATGACGACCGCGAGCGGCGGGACGCGCCACACTGTGAGAAGAACGAAGCCAGCAAGCGCCACGCCGAAATCTCCCGGCGTTTTGACCGAGCTTGTCCACACCGGATTGTAGAGCGCGGCGCCCAGCACGCCGACCACCGCGGCGTTGACACCGCGCATGGCGGCTTGGGCGCTCGCGCGCTTGCGGAAGCTTTCCCAGAACGGCAGCGCGCCGAGCAAAATGAGCATACCGGGAATAAAAATACCGAACAGGCCGAGCGCCGCGCCGGCCAAGCCGTGCGGCGATGCCTTGACTACCGCGCCGAGGTACGCGGCGAAGGTGAAGAGCGGGCCAGGCACGGCTTGCGCCGCGCCGTAGCCGGCGAGAAAGGCATCGTCGCTGACCCACCCCGGCGGAACAAAGGCTTCGCGCAGCAGCGGCAGCACAACATGGCCGCCGCCGAACACGAGCGCGCCCGAGCGATAGAACGCGTCGAAGACAGCAAGCCCTTGCCAAGGTTGCAGCTTTTGCAGAATCGGCAAACCCAAAAGCAAAACAAAGAACAGACTCAGAGCTGCTACTCCGGCGCCGCGGGATAGCGGAATCGCGAAGTGACCATGCTCTGCCGGCGGGGCGGCGCGGCAGAGCCACAAGCCCGCGATGCCGCCGAGAACGATACCGCCGATCTGCGACAGCGAAGAGCCGCTGAACAAGATGATCAAAGCGGCGACGACCGCGATAGAGGCGCGTTGCCGGTCGGGACATAACGTGCGCGCCATGCCCCACACAGCTTGCGCGACGATGGCCACGGCCACGAGCTTTAACCCGTGCAGCACGCCCGTTCCGAGGCGTCCGTTGAGCGAACCCGCACCGTAAGCAAAAAGCACAAGCAAAATCGCCGACGGCAGTGTAAAGCCGACCCACGCGGCAAGCGCGCCGGCGTAGCCGGCCCGCATCAGCCCGATTGAAAATCCGACCTGGCTCGAGGCCGGCCCCGGCAAGAACTGGCAGAGCGCCACCAGATCGACGAACGCCCGCTCGTCGAGCCAGCGCCGGCGAACTACGAACTCCTCGCGGAAGTAGCCGATATGCGCGATCGGTCCGCCGAAGCTGCTGACGCCGAGCTTCAAATAAACGCGCAAGACTTCGAAAGCCGAACCCGCGAGTTGGCCTTGAGCCGCGACCTTGTTCACGGCCTGGTCTGCGCGTCAGTGTTTGAGGTAGTTCTTCTTGTACCAGTCGATGATTTCGCTACCCGTCGTGACCCACACGTCCTCGCGTGATGTGATGTGCGCGAGCGCCTTGTCGAAATATTTGCTGCGGTGCGGATAGCCGACCAGGAATGGGTGCAGGCAAATCGACATCACGCGGCCGGTCTTGGCGCCATCCTCATAGAGCACGTCGAACTGATCGCAGATCATTTGCCCGAAGACTTCCGGGCTCTGGTGGAGGTCGAGGAACGCCGGAATGTCGTTGATCTCGGTCGAATACGGGATTGAGATCATCGAGCCCTTTTTCACTTTCATCGGATAGGGCTGGTCGTCGTTGACCCAATTGCCGACATAGTCGATGCCGTTCTCGGCCAGAATGTCGAGCGTGCGCACCGTCTCGCTCAGCGCCGGACTGAGCCACCCGCGCGGCGCCTTGCCGACACCCCTGGTGATGGTGCCGACCACGTTCTTGATAAGGGCCCGCTCCTCGGCTTCGGTCTGGCTGTTGATCAGCGTCGAGTTGTTGTTGCCGTGTCCCATCCACTCCCAGCCGAGCTTGTTGCCCTCCTCGATGATCCGCGGATAGTGCGTGCAGACATCGGAGTTCAGCGCGACGGTGCCCTTGACGCCGCGCTTCTCCATGATCTCCATCATTCGCCAAATGCCGACGCGCACGCCGTAGTCGCGCCACGAATAGTTCAGCACGTCGGGATTGACCGGAAGGGCGGTGAGGCGCGTCGAGGGCCGGTCGAACAGGAAATGCTCGATATTAGGGATTACCCACACGGCGACGCGTGCGCCGTTCGGCCACGACAGCCGGGGCCGGTCGATGATCGCCGAGTATTCAAAGCGGCTGTGCTCGGCCGGTACTGCCGCGGGGCCGACATGCGGTTTTGCGGGGCGTTTCTTTTTCACTGGTTTGCGCGCCACGGGTTCCTCCCTCAATAGTAGCCTGGCAGCTTCACGCCGCCCGACTAATGTCGCATAACAACCGCGCTAAAGTGAATGGACGACAAGGAGTTGTGAGATGGCCAATATCGTTGCCGGGTTCGGCGTGCCGCACACGCCGGTATTTCCGTTTTTCGTCAAGCGCGACGGCCCGGAAAGCGAAATCGCGAAATTGTTCGCGGCCCAGAAGGAGCAGCTCGCCGCGGTACGGCCGGACGTCATCGTGATGTTCGATACCGACCATCTCAATACGTTCTTTCTCGATAATCTTCCGGTGTTTGCCGTAGGCGTGGACAAGGAGTTTACCGGCCCGAACGACGAGCCCCGCGAAATGCCCGTCTACAAAATCCCCTCCTCGCTCGATTTGGCTGCGCATATCCGCCGCACCAGTGTCGAAGCCGGCTTCGATACGGCGCTGACGCAACATTACTCGGTCGATCATTCGGTCGCCGTGCCGCTGCACTTCCTCACGCCCGACATGCACGTGCCGGTGGTACCGTTCTTCATCAGCGGTCACGTCCCGCCGCTGCCGACGGCGCAGCGTTGCTATGCGCTCGGGCAAGCGATCGGACGCGCCATCGCATCGTGGCCTGCGCCGCTGCGCGTCGTGATCATGGGCTCGGGAAGCTTCTCTCTCGAAGTCGCCGGCCCGCGCATGGCGCCCGGCCGTACCGACGGCGTGCCCGATCCGGATTGGGCGTGGCGGATCATCAAGCTGATGGAAGAACAGCAAATCGACACGCTCCTGAAGGAATCGACCGAGCACCAGCTCCTCAAGGCCGGTAATGTCGGCGGCGAACTTCTCAACTGGATCGCCATGCTCGGCGCCATCGGCAATCACAAGCCGACCTATATTGCGCCGCAGATGCAGAACGGTCACGCCTATGGCGTGTGGCGTTGGAACTAGCGCGCGGCCGCGTTGTACAGGCGCCGATGACCCGATATCGTCCCGGCGCGTATAAATAATTCCCGTTGGGGGGAACGGACATGAGCGAACTTCTTTGCCTTGAGATCAGCGTCATCTGGTGGGTGGTACACGTGCTGTGTCAGGCCATTACCGCGCGCGGCGAATTCGGCGACGCTTATCTGTTCAGTCCGCGCGATGCCATCGTGCACGCCAAAGGTCTCGTCGCCGGACGCGCGACGCGCGCGCTGCACAACTACGTCGAAAATCTCGTTCCGTTTGTCGCGCTGGATCTGGCGCTGATTGTGACGCAACACACCGGAGGCCTTGGCGCCACCCTTTGGATCATTGGCCGCGTCATCTATCTTCCGATCTACCTCGCGGGTATTCCCTACCTGCGCACGGCGGCGTGGCTCCTATCCATTGTCGGCTTGTTGATGATGCTCGGTAGGCTGATGGGGTATTGATCGTTCCACGGTTCGCGCCGGTCTTAAGTCAGGCGGCCGAGACGCTTCACGGCAGCGGCACCATGGCACGTGAGGGAAGGAACCATGCTGCAATTGTACGGAAACTCGCTGTCTCGCGCGATGCGCTGCATGTGGATGCTCGAGGAGATGGGCCTACCTTACGAGGTCATCAAAAAGAGCACCCGGCCCGAAGACTTGCAGAGCGCCGAATATCTGCGACTCAACCCGAACGCACGTATTCCCACCCTCGTGGACGGATCGTTCGTGATCTGGGAGTCGATGGCCATCAATCTCTACCTGGCGCAAAAATACGACGGCCAATTGCACTGCACGACGCCGGAAATACTCGGCATCGCGGCGCAATGGAGTTTTTGGGCGATGCTGGAGATGGAGACTCTTCTGCTGGATTTGCTGATGCATCGGGCGATGCTGCCCGAATTTGGCCGCGACCCATCTTACGCCGCACGCGACGAGCTGTTGCTGAAAAAACCGCTGGGTGTGCTGGATGCTGCGCTTGCGGAGCGCGGCTATCTCGCCGCCGGCGAATTCACTGTCGCCGATCTCAACGTCGCCGGCATTCTCGCCTGGGGCAAAATGAGCCGGCTCGATCTGTCTCGCGTTCCCCACGTCGCCAAGTGGCTCGATGCCGCTTTGCGGCGGCCGGCTTACCGGCGCTTGCGGGCGGAAAGTAAGCCCCAATAACGGCACGCAATCTCCACCCGCCCAAGCGGCAATATAATGTTGAGGTGAGTCAGCCGGCGGATCGTCATCGGGAGTTTTTGACCTCGTCGAACTTCGTCAGCGCGCTTTTGAACTTGTCATTGAACAGCCACATGGCGTCGAGGATTTCGCGAAACGTGGCGGAAGTTCGCGCCCGATCCGCGTGTCCGAAGGTGAAGACGCTATTGTTGCGCAAATACCCCATGACTGTAGGATCGGAAATCCGATAACCGGCGAGATTACCGGAATGCAGCGCGGCCCGGGTCGGGGTCGGAATGATCTGCACGAGTTCGAACACCTTCATCTGATCGATCGGGTCCGGCAACGCTGTCACGATCGCGGGGATTTGCCGAAAAAGCTCGGCGTGTGCATTCATCAGCCCGTCGCGCACCGCGAGCCAGTGATTGTAGCGGCGATCGAGGTCGCCGACGCGCGCTTCCTCCCTGGCGTCGCGCGCCATCAGCGCAGGATCGAACGAAGCGATGGAATCCTTTATCGCGAACCATTTTTTTCGTCCGTTCGCGTCCTCCGATACGCCGGTCTGAAAGCTCCCCTTGTAAGCGTTCGAGCGCGCGTTCCCCAGATTCTGCATGCCGTTGGTCTCGGCAAAGAAAATCCCGAGGCTGATGCGGCCGGCTACTGCCGCGTCGGTCGCGTTAAGCCCTTTGGCCCGCGCAATCGCCGTCCCGAGCTCGGCCACGTCCTTGAACGGCGTGTCCGAATATTGCGCGTTGGCGGGAGGCGCCTGCATGACGTTAAAGAGATTGCGGTACTCATCAAGCAGCGCCGTGTTGGCCGCGTCGAAATAGGCCGGCGGAATGCCAAACTTGTTGGGCCCTCCAATTTTTGCTGGAACCGCGTCGGTGAGGTCCTTGTAAGCGCTGATCAGGTCGTTGCGCGCGCGATAAAGCGCTTGTCCGGGCAAAGCCGCCAATTGGTGGTGCGAGCTGATTTGCGCACGCCGCTCGCTCAAGATCGCCTTGAAACGGCTGAGGGCTTGTTGGTAGGAGGTTTCCGTATCGAACTGTGCGAAGGCGGCCATGCAACCGGCGAGAAGTATTCCGGCAATGGCAACAATTCGTCGCTGCATGGTGCGGCGGGTGAGCCGTGCGGCGTCGGGCCAATTGCCTTTTATCTGGCTGAAGGTCATGCTTGTTTGAGCGACGGGCCGCCACCGCGGCGTTTCGCTTCGAATGAACAGAATCGGTAGGGAGGACTATCACACATGCAATCGCGCACAATCGCCCTTTGCGCGGGGCTCGCGGCGGCGACATTGCTCGCGCCGCAATATGCGTCCGCGCAAGCCAAACGGGTCGTCTTTCTCGACGGACCAATCGCCGACAAATTTATTGGCGGCCTGACCCGAAGCTTTACCGAGACGGCAAAGGCAAATGGGCTCGACGTGTCGGTGGTGCAGAGCCCCTTCGATCCGGCGCTGCAGGCGCAGCAGATGGATGACGCCATCGCCAAGAAAGTCGACGCCATTGTCATGATGATCATGAGCCAGAAAGCGCTGGTCCCGGCGCTGACGCGCGCCAAGGAAGCGCACATCCCGGTCATCCTGATCAACACGCCGATCCCGCAGGAGGATCTTTATACGGCGTTTGTCGGCGAGGACAGCGGCAAGATGGGCGCCATGGCCGCCAAGGCGATGGCAGAGGCCCTTAAGGATCGCCCATCCGCCAAAGTCGCCATCATCGCCGGCAGCATGGATGAAGGCATCGCTCCGGCGCGCGTTGCCGCGTTCAAGAAGGAGATGGAAAACCACCCCAACATCTCCGTCGTCGCGGTTGAAGAAACGCATTGGGCGCCGCCCGAGGCCGAACGCGCCGCCGGCCAGTTGCTCGCCCGCTTTTCGGGCAAGGGCGGCCTTGATGGCATCTATGCAATGAACGATCCGCTCGCCAACGGCGCTGTTCAGGGCGCTCAGTCCGCCGGCGTGAAGCTCGGCACCGGCAAAGGCGAACTCGTCGTGGTCGGCGGCAATTGCCTCGCCATGGGCGTGGCCGACATCGAGCAGGGCACCATGTATGCGACGCTCTACCACACGCCGATCAACATGGGGCACGACACCGGCAACACGGTCGCCAAGATTCTCAAAGGCGAACAAGTGCCGAAGAAGCAGTCGCGCGACCCTGAACCCATTACCAAGGCGAACGTCGAGAAGTACAAGACCGAGTGCACGTTCTAAATTCGCCAAGCACGACGCGGCGCGGCGGAGATCGTCGCGCCGCTTTTTATTTTTGATCCTATTCGGCGGGCGACGGCTCACGCCGCCGGTAAAACAACTCCACCCAGGTGCGGCGCATGGCCAACAGCCGCGGATCGAGATCGACCGCGTCGGCGACCGCCACCATGAACAACACCCCGCCGGTGACGACGTCCTGCACCGCGGGCGGCGTGCCGATGGCGTTCAATCCGGCGTTAAGCAGCCCAAGCACCAAGACCCCGCCGATAATGCCGATCGGTGTGCCCTTGCCGCCGGTCAGCGACACACCGCCAATGATTGCGGATGCGGTCGCCGGCACGAGCGCATCGGTGAGCGCAACGCCGGAAGCGGCCGCAAGGCTATAGCTCAGCAGCGCCCCGGCCAACGCCGCGAGCATGCCCGAACAGGCAAAAATCGCCGGCAAGATGACGGAGGTGCGGACGCCGGCGACCATCGCCGCGCGGCGGTCGCTGCCGGTCGCATAAACGTCGCGCCCGACGCGAGTGCGCGCCATGAAAAATGCCGCGATGAGGAAAGCCGCGAGCGCGACGAGGCTGCGCAGCGAAAGCACGCCTAGCAGCGGATGATTGACCGCCATGGCCACGTCCATGCGCGGATAGCTGATCGACAGATTGCCGGTGACGACGTAAGCGAGCCCGCCGAGCGTCAGGAGGCCGCCGAGCGTCACACCGATCGAGCCGAGCCGTAGCCAGACCATGATGCCGCCCTGGAACAGCCCCCAGGCGAGGCCACACAGCACCGCCAGTGCTACGCCGAGCACCGGATAGTCCGCGCCGGTCAAAACCGCGATGCATCCCGACAGGCTGAGCATGCCCCCGACTGACAGATCGAACTCGCGGATGATCATCGATAATCCGAGCCCAAGCGCGATCGGGCCGACCGTGGCGAATTGCTGCAGCACGCTGTACGCCGTGCCGGTGGTGAACAACCGGCCCTGCCCGCGGTCCAATGCCCCAAGCACCAGCGTGATGATGACGAGAAGGAGAAACGGCCGCACGGAGCGATTGGCGAACAGCGCGCGCATGTCGGTCACTCAGTGTCGGCGAGCGTTTGCAGCATGATGACGAACAGTACAATCAGGCCGATGGCGAGATACTGGATCTGAGTCGAGAAGCCATGCAGCAACAGCAGCACCTGGCAGACGGCAATAATGAACGCGCCAATAAGGCTGCGGATCGCCGAGCCTTCGCCGCCGGAAATCGCGGTGCCGCCGACCAGCACGGCGCTAATCGCGCTGTAGTCAAAGCCGAGCCCGATCTCCAGGTCGCCGCTCGAATAGCGGGCCGCCATGAGGATACCGGCCAGCGCGGTGCACAGCCCGGCGGCGGCGTAAGCCCCGAGCACGACACGCGCCGGCTCCAGCCCGGCGGCGAGAGCGGCCCGCCAATTGCTGCCGACCATGTAGAGTTGCCGTCCGAAACGGGTGAACGACAGCACGATTTGAGCGGCGACCGCGGTGACGATGAAAGCGGCGAGCGGCATCGGCACGCCGAGGACGCGGCCTTTTAAGGCAGCGGCCGCGTTGCCTTCCGGATAGATGCCATGTCCTTGGGTGATGAGCGTCGCGCCGCCGGTGATCAGCGCCAGCGCCGCCATGCTGACAATAATCGGGTTGGCGCGGAAATAACCGATGACCGCGCCCTGGAAGCCTGTGAGTGCGGCGCCATATGCAAAAGCTGCGAGCAGCGCCGCCGGCAATCCGAGCGGCAGCGCCGCCATAAACACCATGCCGCTGGTGGAGAGCGTCGCACTAAGCGCAAACGACATGATGTTGCCGCTCAGCGTGATGAAGGTCATGCCAACGGCGACGCAGCCGATGAACGATGTGGTGTTGAGCAACGAGAACAGGCTAACTGCGGTAAAAAAGCCGGGCGTCGTCGCGACGATGACGAGGAGCGTCAACAAGGCGGCCCCGCGGATGGCCACGAGTATTTGTCCACGGCGTGAACTGGGCAGCGGCAGCCGCCACGCGCCCCGCCATGCAATTGCCAAGCCTTGATCCGTCATGTCGCCGCTGCTGCCGGATGGGTGATGTCGGCGACGATGCGGTGCATGCTGACTTCGCTGCGGCGGTAAAGCCCCACCGTGCGACCGCGATAAAGTGTGATCACGACGTCGCCCAAGCCGACGATCTCTTCGAGGTCGCTCGAGGCCATGACCAGCGCGTAACCGTCTTCACAAAAGCTCCGCATCAGCCGGTAGATTTCTGCGCGCGCGCCGACATCGATGCCGCGCGTTGGCTCATTCATCAGCAACACGCCGGCGTTCCTTCGCTCGATGCTGCGGCCGAAGGCAAGCTTTTGCTGGTTGCCGCCGCTTAGGTCTTCCGCCCGGGCGCGCAAGCGGCGACGATCGACGCCGACACGCTTGGCGAGCCGGCCGGCGACGGCGCCGAGCGCCCTGTTGCGCAAAAATCCCAGAATTGAATACTCGCGCAGCCGCGTGGCCACCAGGTTTTGCAAAACGCTCAGGCGGCGAAACACGCCTTCGGCGGCCCGATCACCGGACACGAACATGATGCCGCGCCGCGCCGCACGGGTCGGCGATCCGAGTTTCAGCTGCCGGCCGTTGACCGTCACGCGACCGCTCGCGTCATGCACCAGGCCTGCAAGGGCGGCAACTATTTCGGCTGCGCCGGAACCGATCTGGCCGGCGATGCAGAGGATTTCGCCGCGGCATACGTTCATGGCGAAGTTGTCGACGCTGCCCGGCAACGATAAACCTTCGACTACCAGCGCCGGCGCGCCGCGGGCACGCGTTTCCTCGGGATACATTTCGCCGCTCGGCCGGCCGAGCATCTGCTCGATCAGCGCCGCACGCGAAAGCTTGTTGAGCGGCGACGTCGCAACCAGTTCGCCGTTGCGCAACACCGTGACCTGATCGCAGATCTCGTACACTTCGGCCAGACGGTGGGTGATGTAAAGCACCGAACGCCCTTCGCGCTTGACCGCAACGAGCGCGGAGAAAATGCGCTCGATCTCTACGTCGGTCAGTGTCGCCGTCGGCTCGTCAAGAATGAGCACACGCGCGTCGCGAGTCATCAGCCGCGCGATTTCCACGAGTTGACGCTCGCCCATGGCAAGCGTTGCGACCGGGGCCTCGAGCCTGATGTGGGATGCGCCAAGGAGCGCCAAGGTTTCAGCGGCACGCCGCCGCAAGTGTGGGCGCTTGTGCAGGAACGGAACGCGAAGCGAGCCAAGCCAGATGTTGTCCTCCACCGATAAATCCGGACAAAGGCTCAGCTCTTGCGCGACAATGGCGAGGCCGTGCTCCTGGGCTTGCCGCGGCGTGGTGAGACTCGCGGGCACGCCATTTATCAGCACAGTGCCATGATCCGGCCGGTATACGCCGGTCAATATTTTGACCAGAGTGCTCTTGCCGGCGCCGTTTTCCCCGCAGATGCCGCGGATTTCGCCCGGCCCAATGTCAAGCGATATGTCCTTGAGCGCGGCGATCGGACCAAAACTTTTGTAGATTTGGCGAACGCCGACGATCGAGGCGCCGGCGCCATCGGTCCGCAGGGCGCCGGGTTCGACCGGCGCTGCGCCCGGCTCCGCAAGACGCGCGGAATTGTCGGCGGTCATCCGCGCCCGGCCCGACCGGAAGTCATGTCACGTCCCCCCGCGCGTATTCATGCGTGATTGTTTGCTGTCGCCGCTCAGGCGCGATGATAGTTGAACCGCGACAAAGCGCAATTATCCCGCCGTTTTCCCGCGCGGGGCGCGGCTAGCCGCCTGAGCGCGTCCGAACGACGCAGCTATCTCTGAATGGTCGCGCCCACCAGCGCGAGAATAACCAGCGCTATACCCGCAATCTGAACGGGCGTCAGCGCTTGATCGAGGACAACTACGCCCAAACAAGCCGAGATGACTGCGTCGGCGTAGGACAAGATCGAGCTCAGCACGGGCCCAATCATTGATATCGCGATGTAGAACGCGATCATGGCGAACGCGTAAATCGCCGTAGAAGCAAGGAAACCGAGCCATGCCGCTCCGGACTGCGGCAAGGCGAAGTCTCCACTCACGGCGCAAATAATAAACATCAGCGCCGAAGCGGAAGCGGCCATGTACATGGTCGTCGGCCGCGCATCGCCGCTGCCGAACACTCGGCTCGACACGACGATGACGATCGCAATCCCGAGGGCGGCGAAAACAGCGAGAACAAGACCCTCCGGCTCCAAGCCGCCTTCGTGCACTTTGAGCGCAAGCGCGAGGCCGACCAGCGCAACGATGATGGCCGCGCCCGTTCTCCATGAAAACTTCTCGAAGCCGAAGGCCGCCACAATAACGGCCGCAATCAGCGGAAATAGGTAGAAAATCAGCACCGACAGAGCGAACGGTATGAGACCGAACGATTTGAGCAACGCCCAGGTGTAGAGCGCGCTTACAATGCCCAATCCGATCGATACTAAAGCGCCTCGCCATGGCATCACCAGCGAAACGCCGCTCAGGTGCAGCCAGACAACGAGGGCGACGGCCGGTACGAGGAATCTGATGGCAGAGATGGTCAGTGGAGAACTGCCGCCGCCTTCCGCGATGCTCGCCGCGGTGTTGGCGAGCGAAAAGCAGGCGGCCGCCGACAGCGCTACAATGACGCCGATCCACGTGCGCGACCGCGTCGCCGCATCGATTGCTGACATCGCCCCTCCCCCTCCGCGACCGGCAAGTTTTGTTGCTTGCCGACGTTGCCGCACGGCGCCACGCGTGCACTAAAGCGCGGCGTCGCTTTCAGTTCTAGGTCGAACGGGTGAGCCCGCCGTTGACGTAGAGCGTTTGCCCGGTCATGAACGCAGCATCATCGCTCGCGAGAAACGACACCGCGCCAACCAGATCGGTCGCGACTTCGCTGCGCTTGATCGATTGCATGTGGGCCATGATGTCGAACAGCTTTTCCGGCGTCATGTCACCCGGCATGGTCTGGCCCGTGGTACCCGGGGTGCGCGTCAACCCGGGCGCGATGGCATTGATGGTCAAGCCATGTTCGCTGAGTTCGGTCGCGAGTGAACGGGTAAAGCCGATGACGCCACCCTTGCTGGCAATGTAGTGGACGAGGTTGGGCACAAGAAGGCTCACCGTGTCCGAAGCGATATTGATGACCCGGCCCCAGCGGCGCTGACGCATGCCGCCGGTCAAGGCCTTCGTCATCAAGAACATCGAATCGAGATTGATCGACATGACGCGGCGCCAGTCCTCGAAGGTGATGTCGTCGAATGCCTGCATCGGGTAGATGCCGGCATTGTTGACCAGGATGTCACAGCGCCCGCCGTTCTTCTCGACTGCCTGCTTCAACGAGGTGACGCTCTCGGGATTACTGACGTCACAGTTGACCGCGCTGGCCTTGCCGCCGGCATCGGCGATCATCTTCAGCGTTTGATCCGCCTTGGCGCGGTCAGCGATGATGATTTGCGCGCCCTCCTCGGCCAGCCGCACGGCCGAAGCCTGTCCGATCCCCGATGCGGCGCCGGAAATGACCGCCGTCTTGCCCTCATGCCGCTTAGCCATGCACGTCCTCCCATTTTCGCGGCCCGATTGTTCGCATATAAAGGGCCTCGGCGTGAAGGGTTCGCGCGCGCGGCAAGCATGCGCCGCTCGCACGCCGGGTTAAAACAGGAGTGGCAATCGTGACCAGCGGTAAAGACGACGAGGAATTTTTTCGCCAGCGCGGTTTCGGCATCAAAATCGGCTTCGGCGACCGGCCGGCGCTGATGATCATCGACATGGTCAAGGGCTTTACCGATCCGTCCATGCCGCTGGGCGCCAAGCTCGATGATGAACTTGAAGCGCAGAAGCCGCTGGTTGCGGTCGCCCACGAGCGCAACATTCCGGTGATATTCACTACCGTGACGTACGACGAGCCCGACATCCAGGACGCCGGCATCTGGGCGCTGAAGCAGAAAGGCGCGCGCACGCTTACCGCGGGTTCCGAGGCGGTCAAAGTCGACCCCCGGCTGGACAGGCGTCCGGCTGATCTACTCCTGGTCAAGAAATACGCATCGTGCTTCTTCGGCACCGATCTCGTGCCGCGGCTCAATGCCCGGCGCATCGATACCCTGATCCTGACGGGCTGCACGACGTCCGGATGCGTGCGCGCCACGGCCGTCGATGCGGTGCAGAATGGCTTCCGCCCGATGGTGGTGCGCGAGGCGGTCGGCGACCGTTCGGTGGCGGCGCACGAGCAGAGCCTGTTCGATCTCAACGCCAAATACGCCGACGTCGTGTCGCTCGACGAGACGCTGCAATATCTGAAGACCGTCGGCCACAACCGGCCGGGGAATTGACCTAGTAATGCGCCCGCGAGGGCGGGCGCACTATCAGAACATCGGATAGGCCGGGTTGAGCGGCAGGCCGAATTCCATGCGGCCGAAATTCTCAGCCGGCACGTCCCAGTTCATCACCACGTGCGAAGAGATGGCATACACGTCACGCCAGCTCCGCTGCACCGAGTTGTTGTCCATCAATCCGCTTGAGCCCGAGATCTTGATCAAGTCGTCCATGGCATCGCGCAGCATGCGCATGGCGTATGTGAAGTCGCGGCGCAGCAGCGTGCGGGTCTCCATCGTCATGCCGCTGTAGTCGGCGCGCGCCGTCGCCAGCGCCCGGCGTGCCAATAATTCGGCGGCGTCAATGTGCGCGCCGATCTCGGCCACCTTGAGCTGAACGGGGACATGCTGGGCGATGGCGAGCTGCGTGTAGGTCAGGTAACGCTGTTTCGTCCAGGCGACGAAATCGGCGTAGGCGCCGCGCGCCGAGCCGAGCGCCGGAGCAAGCAGCGCATACGAATGCACGGCGATGAACGGCGTGCGGTAGATCGGGTTGGTGTTGATTTTCGAGCCGGGAGATTGGGCGTCCCGCAGCGTGCCGAACGAAACGGTCCGGTGTTCGGGCACGAAGACGTTCTCGAGCACCGACGTGATCGAACCGGTCGCGCGCAGGCCGGCGCAATACCAGGTGTCGTCCTGCTTCACCTCCGAGGTGGGCACCAAGAACAGCCGCATGTCGGGATGGTCCTCACCCTCGCGGAAGATGAGTCCGCCGATCATGATCCATTGACAGTGCCGCAATCCGCTGCACCACGACCAGCGGCCGTCGAGCCGGTAACCGCCCGGCGCCACCGTGACCTTGCCGGTCGGCGCCGCCGACGTGGCGATGCAGGCGGCTTTGTTCTTGCTCCAGACGTCGTTCTGCGCTTCTTCGGGGAAGTGCGCCAAAATGGCGGCGTGGTCGGCGAGATAGTTCAACACCCAGGCCGACGACGTGCACGTCGACCTGCCGAGTTCGACCGCAATGTCGAACGCTACCTCGTGATCGTGCTCGTAACCGCCCCAACGTCTGGGCTGGAGCACGTGGATCAACCCTGCGTCGATGTACTCATCAACGGACTCTTGCGGAATATCGCGATCGCGTTCGGCTTTGACGGCGCGCTCTCGCAGCTTCGGCGCGAGCTTTTTAGCACGTGCAATCAACTCTTCAGCGCTCGGCACGTCCTGCTGTGGCGCTTGGGCGGAGCGCAATTCCGCGACACTCATGGGGCTTCCTCCATTTTGACGCTGACATTGCGTCACAGCGGTAGGGGAATCAAGCGTGCATGCGGACGGGTGCGACGCGCTTGATCGCCGCCGTCGTAAGGTGTCATGATCAACGAAACATCGCGGCGACGCGGGCTGATCTAAGTCAACGGGGGAACCATGCGCCTTGGACTGTTCATGATGCCGGTGCATCCGCCGTCGCGCTCGTTCACCGACACACTCGCCGAAGACGCCGAAAAGTCACTGCTCGCCGATCAGCTTGGCTTCGAAGAATTATGGATGGGCGAACATTTTTCCGCGACCAGCGAGCCCATCCCCTCGCCGCTGATGTTCTTTGCCGGTCTGATCTCCCGCACCAAAAACCTGCGCTTCGGCACCGGCGTCATCAACTTGCCCAATCACGACCCGGTCATTGTCGCGGCGGAAGCCGCCCAATTCGATCACATGAGCCGGGGACGCCTTCTGCTGGGCGTTGGACCGGGCGGGCTTCTTTCCGATTTCGAGCTCTTCCGCCACACCGACGTGACCGTGCGCAACCGCAAGGTCATCGAGGCGGTGCGGATCATGCGGCAGATCTGGTCGCAGGATCCGCCCTACGATATTCCAGGCGAGTTCTGGAATGTGCGGCTGACCAACAACGTGATCGCCGACCTCGGCATCGGCTACATGCCGAAGCCGTACCAGAAAGGCGGCCCGCCAATTTCGCTTTCGCTCGCCAGTCCGAATTCACCCTCGGCGCGCACCGCTGCGCTACAGGATTGGAGCATCATTTCTGCCAATATCATTCCAACTTATGCGGTAGCGTCGCACTGGTCGGTCTACAGCAAAGCGCGTGCGGATGCCGGCAAGGGCGTCTCGGGCGCGGATTGGCGGGTGGCTCGCAACGTGATGGTGGCGCCGACCGAGTCTGAAGCATACGACCGCGTCTACGGCGAAAAATCCGCTCACCGCTATTTCTGGACCTATATCCGCGCGGCCTTGAGCGGCGTCGGGCTTCTGCATCTTCTGAAGCCGCGGCCGGAAATGCCGGACGGCGAAGCCACCGTCGAGGCGATCGCGGAGGGATGCAGCCTCTACGGCTCGCCCAAAACGCTGCTCGACAAGCTCGTTGCCTTCCGCGACGAGGTCGGACCATTCGGCACGTTGCTGATGACCGGGCTGGATTGGGCGGGCCCGAACGAAGGCTGGGAACGCCAGGCGATGCAGCTTCTCGCCGAAGAAGTCATGCCGAAGTTCCAGCAGCACGCGCAAGCACAAGCCGCCGAGTGACGCTGGCCCGCGCACCACGGCGGCGAATTTAGCCTGCACGATTTGAGTAGACTTTATCGGGCTTGTTGCGCTGCAACGAACACGAGAGTTTCACAAACACGTCGCAGCGTCGCCATAGACTTTCGGCAACGTATGGGCGTACGGCAAGTGGGGACGCGGTGAGGGATCCGTCGAGGAGAGTCGACGATGAGCATCCAATGCGTCTGCGACACCGAAACGGCTGCGACCTTGAATTTTCGCCGGCCTAACTGTCCAAGCTGCGGGAGCGTGCTCCTGATGGCGGAAGAATCGCAATTCAGTCACAGAGGGCGAATCCGCCACGCCTGGGTTTGCGACGAATGCGCTCACCAGTTCGTGACCTCGATCGCGTTGCCACGCTGCTGAGCGCCGCGCAGTTTCCCCGCATCGGGCGAGTCTTTAGTTTTCTAAGATTTGGCGTTCTTAATCGTGCCGGCTAGTTGCGTCGGACCGGCACGAGCGTGAAGTGACCCGCCGGGCGCGCGTTTTCATCCGCCCGGCGGGTTTTTTGGTCACGCTTTCCCGGCATTCAAATCGCGCTTCGCCTGCCACTGCTCTTTCGTCGCGGCAGCGTAGCCAGCGAAACCGCCCGCGGCGATGGCGGTGCGCGCTCCCGCCATGAGGTGCTGATAGTAGTAGAGGTTGATCGTTGACAACAGCATGCCGCCGAGCGCCTCGTTGCTGCGAAACAGATGATGCAAGTACGCGCGCGAGAACTCGCGGGCCGCGGGGCAATGGCTTTCTTCATCCAGCGGCCGGCCGTCGTCGGCATGATGCGCGTTCTTGATATTGATCGGGCCGAAACGGGTGAAAGCAAGCCCGTGCCGGCCGTTGCGGGTCGGCATGACGCAATCGAACATATCGACGCCGCGCGCGATCGCTTCAAGCAAATCGTCGGGCGTGCCCACGCCCATCAGGTAGCGCGGGCGATCGGCCGGCAGCGCAGCCGCGGTCGCCGTAACCACGTCGAGCATGACGCTTTGCGGCTCGCCGACGGCTAGTCCGCCAATCGCGTAACCGTCGAATCCCAGATCGACCAGCGCCCGCGCGCTTTCGGTGCGCAGCGTGCGGTCCTCGCCACCCTGCACGATGCCGAACAGCGCGCGACCGGGCGCAGCCCGCTCGAACGCGCGCTTGCATCGCTCCGCCCAGCGCAGCGACAGCTTCATGGCGCGTTCGATCTCGTCTCGCTCGGCGGGGAGCTTGACGCATTCGTCAAGCTGCATGGCGATGTCGGAACCGAGCAGGATTTGCACCTCGACGGCGCGCTCCGGTGTCAGCTCCACCATAGCGCCGTCGAGGTGAGAGCGGAAAGTGACGCCCGCCTCAGCGATCTTGCGGAGCGGTGCGAGCGACATCACCTGGAAGCCGCCGGAGTCGGTCAGGATCGGATGCGGCCAGCGCATGAACGCATGCAGGCCTCCGAGTGTGGCAATACGCTCGGCGGTCGGGCGGAGCATCAAATGATACGTGTTGCCGAGCAAAATCTCCGCGCCTGAGGCGCGCACGTCGTCGTGGTGCACGCCCTTGACGGTCGCCTGCGTGCCGACAGGCATGAAGGCCGGCGTATGCACGAGGCCGTGCGCGGTCGTTATCTCGCCGGTGCGTGCCGCGCCGTCGGTCGCGGTGACGCGGAAAGGGAAAGCTGACGGCATGGCGGGTGATTTTACATTTTGACGAAGTAGTTTCAAAGATTGCCCGTCGACGGGGTCGCTCCCGTCCCGGTCCGTGCGCGCCCCAGCAACAAAAGCATTGCGCCGAAGCATTCGCCATGTATTTTGCAAAAGGTCATGGTGTTCAGCTCGAATTTGTTCGTTTTCGGTTTCATACCGATATTTTTCGCGATTTATTACGTCATCCCATGGCGGGCAAAAAACCTCTTCATCTTCGTTGTCAGCCTCGCCTTTTATGAGTCGGGGCCGGCTCGGTTGTTGTCGTTCTTGTCTCGTCGATTGTCGTCAACTTCTTGGCTGCCCGCGCCATCGAGGTAAGCGACGGCGCGCGACGGCACGTCCTTTTAGTGGCGACAGTCGCCATCAATCTCATCGCGTTGTTCTACTACAAATATTTTGACTTCGCCTGGCAAATTGCCGACAGCCTGACTGACGGCTCCTTGACCGAGCATGGGTTCGCCGCGCCGAACATCACGCTTCCCATAGGCATTTCTTTTTTCACGTTCCAGGCGCTTTCCTATGTGGCAGACGTTTACACGAAGCACTGCTCTGCCGAGCGGTCGTTTGTTCGCTTCGGGATGTATCACTCGCTGTTTCCCCAACTGATCGCCGGCCCGATCGTGCGCTACGTTGAAATTCGCGATGAGATTGGTCATCGCGTACTTGGTCGGACGATCCTTGCTGAGGGCCTGACGCGCTTTACGATCGGGTTAGCGAAGAAAATGATCATTGCGGATCAGGCCGGGTCGATCGCGGATAAAATCTTTGGGCTCGACACTGCGCAGTTGACGCCCGCGCTCGCGTGGCTCGGGGCCATCGCTTACGGCGTTCAGATACTGTTTGATTTCAGCGGCTATTCCGATATGGCGATCGGCTTGGGAAGACTGCTGGGATTCCACTTTCCAGAAAACTTCAACGCTCCGTATCAGTCCCGAAGCGTCACCGAATTTTGGCGGCGGTGGCACATGACACTGTCCCGCTGGTTCAAGGATTACGTCTACATTCCGTTGGGGGGCAATCGAAGGGGCGAAGTGAGGACCTACGTCAACCTCCTCGTCGTTTTCTTTCTGTGCGGCTTATGGCACGGCGCCGCATACACATTTGTCGTTTGGGGATTGTTTCATGGCGCTTTTCTGGCGGGCGAGCGGTTTGCGCACAACCGCTGGGGATTTGTTCCGAGCGGCATCGCCGGTCAAGCCTATACGCTGTTTGCCGTGACCGCGGCCTGGGTATTGTTTCGGTCCGCAACGCTCGATCAGGCCTCGGCCTTTCTGAGCCAAATGTCGTTTGTGCCGGCGCGCGCCGCAGAATCGCCGGACGTGCTGACGTTCCTGCCGGCCGACAAAGCTTGCTATCTCGCGCTCGGCATCGTGTTAGCGATCGTC
Source organism: Xanthobacteraceae bacterium (assembly GCA_036490575.1). Lineage (GTDB taxonomy): Bacteria > Pseudomonadota > Alphaproteobacteria > Rhizobiales > Xanthobacteraceae > BOG-931. Next base: position 10,980 of record DASXDP010000007.1, on the reverse strand, counting down.
CCCGCGCCCAAGTCGTTCGCGGCGCGCGCGCCAACGGGAACGATCGCCGCCCTGCAACGCGCTGCGGTAATCCTGTTGTTCATCTACTCCGCTGCCATGTTGTCGGAGGGCACGTTCAACCCGTTCATCTATTTTCGCTTTTAAGCGAGAGGGCTGTGGCAGACCGCATCTTTATCTCGGTGTTCGCTCTTCTCTTGGCGGCCCCGCTATTGCAGATGGCGACACGATTTATACCTGAACCGTACATCGAGGAACTAAGACGACCGAACAGCGTGCCCGAACCTCTCGCGCGTCTCGTTGCGATGGACGCGCATTTAGCCGACGACATTAACGGCTGGTTCAATGACCGTTTCGTTTTTCGCAGCGTGCTTATTCGATTGAAGAACGAAGTCGATTACCAGTTATTCCGCACCTCCGAAAAATCTATATCGGACGGGACGGCTGGCTATTCGATAAAGACGTTGTCGGCAATATTTTGGAAAATCAAAAGAACACCTCCCGCGATCAACCCATTCTGGAAGCCTTGAGAAGCTTGCGCGATTGCCTTGCGCAACGCGATATCAAGCTGGTGTTTGTCCAGAACGCCTCCAAAGTCGGTCTTTATCCTCAGTATCTGCCTTTTCCATTACCGGCAGAACCGCCGCGCCTGGCGCGCCGCCTCGCTGAAGTTCTTCAACAGGAACCCGGGCTGGTATTTATCGACGGAGAAAAAATACTTTCTGAGCACAAAGACGAAATACTTTTTTACAAAACCGATCTCCACATGGAGCAAAAGGGCGGATGGTATGTCTACGGCCAAATGCTGCCGCTGCTCGCCAACCTAACCGGGAAGCCCGAGCCAAAACTTGTCACCCTGACGGGGACCGCAGAAAAATGGAACTACGGCGTCGAGGAGCGGTTCCTTGCCAAGTTCTTGCCGATGAAAGACACCAATTTTAGTACTCAAATCCAGTCCCATGCCGAGGAAAGCGACGAGTTTGGCACGTACGAGTTCAAGGTTGGAAAGTCGGAACTACCCGATCACCCTGATTTGCCAATTTTCAATTGGATATTCACAAACAAACGCGCCTCATCCGCCCTGCTGCCGCCCACTATGTTCTTCGGCACATCGTTCGCCGCCTCATTCTTCGGCCTGAGGTTTAATGAGCTGTTTGAAAAGGTCTATTACACTCACGCTATCGACATTGAGCGCATTGAACCGACAATGCGCCATTTGCCTTCCGATGTGAAAATATTTTTGCTCGAACACCCGGAGCCATTTCTGATGAATTTGGCCGCCGTTCTGCGGCCCCCCAGTTGTTGGGATTAGATATCCGCACGGCGCCGCTGCGGTGCAGCTGATCTATTTTCCGCTTTTTTAATTAAAAGTCTCACTGGGACTGCCTACTGGGCGATATCGAAGCCGACGGTAATCTGCGCTCGCAAAGTGTCCTCACCGGCGCTGATAGGCGTTGGCGCCGCCGACGAAGCGCGCAGCGCGGCCATCGGAAACGGAGGCGTGGAGGCTGGCTCTTCCGTTATCCAGACCACGCTGCCAAGGCGAACGCCCGCCGCTTCCGCGTAAAGTTGCGCCTTGCGTCGGGCATCGGCCACCGCCGCCCGCCGTGCGCCATCTAGCGCCGTTGACAGGTCGGCGTGCAGAAACTGGACGCCGCCGATATTCGTCGCGCCTGCGCCGATGAGCCGGTCGATAATATCGCCGACCTTGGCAATCTCCCTCACCTTTGCGCTGATCTGATTGGACGCGGAAAAGCCGGTTAGTTTCGATTCGGCATTTTGCTGAGTGGCCGCATAAATGGGCTCGATCGAATAGCGCGAGGTCTGGATGTCTTCCTGCGCAATGCCGGCGTCGCGTAGCGCCCCGGTGACGGCTGTCATCAGTTTGGCGTTGGCGGCTGCCGCTTCCTGTGCGGTTTTCGCGCGAACCGCGACCCCGCCCGAAATCAAGGCATAATCCGGGGCGGCACGAACACTACCTTCTCCCGTCACAACGATACGCGCCACAGGCGCGGATTTTTGTTCCTGCGCGCGGGCAGCGCCCGTCAGACCCCATAGGGTGACAACGCAAATTGCCAACGCTGCGATCTTGCGCGAAGCCGCCATCGCCGGCCTCCCTCTTTTTCGTTCGATATCCGGCATCCGGCCAGCTTTAGACAGGCTTTGCGGAGCGATTGAGGCGAACCGCGCCGCCGCCAGCGAGCCTGGACGCGAGAGCTCCACATGGCAGATTTGCGGATGGGCGGCCTAGTCGCGAAACAACAAACACGCGTCGCCGTACGAATAAAAGCGATAGCCGGCCTCAATGGCGTGCGCATAAGCGCGCTGCATCATGTCGAGCCCGCAGAGCGCGCAGACCAGCATAAATAAGGTCGAGCGCGGCAGATGGAAATTGGTCAGCATCGCATCGGCGGCGCGAAAGCGATAACCCGGCGTGATGAACAGCGCGGTGTCGCCGGAGAACGCCGACACCTTACCGTCCTCCGCCGTCGCGCTTTCCAGAAGCCGCAACGCCGTTGAGCCCACCGCCACTATGCGTCCGCCAGCTTCTCGCGCCGCATTCAGCGCCGCCGCAGTTTCGGCGGACACGCTGCCCCATTCCGCTTGCATCCGATGCCCGGAGGTGTCGTCGGTTTTCACCGGCAGGAAGGTGCCCGGTCCAACGTGCAGCGTCACGCGCTCAAGACCGATGCCACGATCTCGTAAAGCCTCGACCAGCGCCGGCGTGAAATGAAGGCCCGCCGTCGGCGCCGCTACCGAGCCTTCTTCACGCGCGAACATGGTTTGATAGTCGCTGCGATCCTCGTCGTCGGCGGCCCGGCGTCCGGCGATATAGGGCGGCAACGGCATGTCGCCGCGCTCGGCCAACGCCTGGTCGAGCACGGGTCCGTGAAACGCAAAGCCAAGCGTGACCTCGCCGCCCTCCCCTTTGCCTTCCACCGTAGCGTCAAGCTGATCGAGGAAGCAGACGCGGCCTTCGGCTCCGAAGCGCACCGTGTCGCCGGGGGCGAGGCGCTTTGCCGGACGGACGAGCGCGTTCCAGCGGGAGCCATCTAGCCGCTTCACCAGCGTTGCCTCGATGGCCGGCTCGCGATCGCCGCGGCCGAGGCGGCGGCCATGCAGGGTCGCCGGGAAGACCTTGGTGTCGTTGACAACGAGCACGTCACCGCGCCGCAGAAGCTCGGGCAGGTCGCGGACGGTGCGATCTTCGTACGGCGGCTGCGCTTGCGGGTGAACGACAAGAAGCCGCGCGGCGTCGCGCGGTCTTGCCGGCCGCAGCGCGATGCGGTCCTCCGGCAGGGCGAAATCGAATAGGTCGGTGCGCATTTGGAGAGATTATAGCGCCCGTCATTGCGAGGAGCGAAGCGACGAAGCAATCCAGGTTTGTCGCACGGCAACTGGATTGCCGTCGCTTCGCTCCTCGCAATGACGCAAGCCGCTACTTTCCAGCCTCGAGCGTCCGTTCGTCGACGAAGCGAATGGCGATCGGGCGGCCGGCCACTGCGCCGCCCATCGCTTCGGTGAAGTGAAGCGGGGTGCAGCGTTTGAGCGCGGCATCGATGGCGCCGCGATATTTGTCCCGCACCTCCGCGGGCGCATCGTGACTCGCATAGGTCATGCGGGGCGGCGCCACGATGTCGCCGTCGCGCTTGAACGCGAAACGAACGGTGTACTCCATGCCGTGCCGCGCCTCGTCTTTCGGCGGCGGCTCCCAGCACGCGCGCAATGCGGCGAACATGTCTCGGATCGTGTCGAGCTTGCGATCCTCCGCATTGTTGCTCTCAGCGTTTTCATCAGCGCTTTTCTGTTCGCCTTCCTTGGCGTCGCGCTGACCTTTCGAATTGTTAGCGTCGGTCGAAACAATCGTCAGCTGCAAATCCTGCCCGAGCGGCGGCAGGTAGTAAGGAAAGCAGGGCCCGCGATGAAAGACGCCGCAGAACGAGGGATGGCAAGGATGACCGCTCAACACGCTGCAGGGCGCGCGCGCCGGCGGCGCGTGGTTAAGAGCGGACGCAAAAGTTATTGAGGTGAAACCGGCGATCCCAGGCGCCGCCGCAGCCAGTGCGCCCGCCGCGACGAGCGCGCTTATCGCGCGACTATTTCGCGTCGGCGGCCACCTGCATTTTGACGATGCGGTCGGGATCGCTGGGCGGCTCTCCCTTCTTCAGCTTGTCGACGATGTCCATGCCTTTAACCACTTCGCCGACCACGGTGTACTGGCCGTTGAGGAACGAGCCGTCGGCGAACATGATGAAAAACTGGCTGTTGGCCGAATTGGGATTACTGGTTCGCGCCATGCCGACGATGCCGCGCTTGAACTCTTTCTTGGAGAACTCGGCATTCAAATTCGGATATTTCGATCCGCCGGTGCCGTTGCCGTACTGGCCGTCGCCGGTCTGCGCCATGAAGCCGTCAATGACGCGATGGAACGGCACATTGTCGTAGAAACCGTCGCGCGCGAGCTGTTTCATCCGCTCGGCGTGTTTCGGCGCGATATCGTTAAACAGTTTGATGATCACCCGGCCGTATTTGGTGTCGAGATACAGCGTATTTTGCGGATCAAGACCGGCGGGCAGCGGATCTGCGGAAGCTTGTGCGGCACACATGATGGCGAACAGTACGGCAAGTATGCGGGTCATGTCATCTCCCGTATGAATCGTTCACGGCTTTAATTCAGGGCTTGTGGTTTATGCCTTGGCGAATTTTTTCTTCAACCGCGCGGCGACTGCGGCTGGTACGAAGGCCGAAACGTCTCCCCCCATGCCGGCGATCTGCCGCACCAACGTGGCGGTGATCGGGCGAACTTCGGGCGAAGCCGGAAGAAACAGCGTCTGCACCTCGGGCGCCATGACCGCGTTCATGCCGGCCATCTGCATCTCGTAGTCGAAATCTGCCGCATCACGGACGCCGCGAATGAGGATCGTTGCGCCGGCGCGGCGGGCTGCCGAAACGACGAGATCGGCAAAGGTCGTGGAGGTGATTTCACAGCCCGCCTTGCGCCCGATGGGCGCGCATATCTCATCGAGCATGCCGACCCGTTCGTCGGCGGTGAACAGCGGCATCTTCCCCGGATGCACCCCCACGGCCAAAACTAGCCGGTCGGCAAGGCGCACGGCGCTTTGGACCACGTCGAGATGGCCGTTGGTGATCGGATCGAACGATCCGGCAAAAAGAGCGACGCGCGGCATCGCGCGGGTTTAGCCGCGCCCCCCTTCGCCCGCAAGGCGATTGTCCGGCTTATAGACAGCAAGCCGCTCCGGGTCGTGGGCAATTCGCAATACAATTCAATACCCTAAGCGTAAATGCCATCTGGAGAATAAAGCGGCAAAAGTGTGATCCGCATCAAAGTATGCCGACCCAATTCCGAATAATTTGGCCAAAGATTGAACCGCGGCCGAAGTGAGGCGTTCGGATAACAGCCTCGGAAACGGGCCCGGCATCAGGGATAGGGATAGGGTGTCATGCTCAGAACCGCCTACGCAGTGGTCGCAGCAGCAATTGTTTCCACCGCGTTCCTGGCCTTCCTTAGCCTGTCCATGAACCTGGAGGCCAACGCGCACGTCCCGGGCCTCAAGGGCGACCGGGCCGACATGCGGCCGCTCGCTGTGAATTGCTCGCAACATGCCTGGCCGTATTTCGAGGCCTCCTGCCTTCGGGATACCAGCAAGCCGTTCGGGCAGACCCGCGATGTACGCCTGGTTTCCACCGATCGGGTGAAACTGGTCGCCGGCAAGTAATACTGCAAGTAACGCTACTTGCCCTAACGGCGTTTCATACAGGCCGAAATTGCGCTAAGAGCCGGGCGGAAGCGCCCGGCTCACATGATCGTCCTGATCGACAATTACGACAGCTTCACCTTCAACCTGGTTCACTATTTCGGTGAACTGGGCCAGGAGGTGAACGTCCACCGCAACGATAAGATCGCAACTGCGGCCGTGCTCGCGGCCGATCCCGACGCCATTGTGCTGTCTCCCGGCCCCTGCACGCCGAAAGAGGCCGGCATTTGCCTCGACTTGATCAAAGCGGCGTCCGGAAAAATTCCTATCCTCGGGGTCTGCCTCGGCCATCAGGCCATCGGCGAAGCTTTTGGCGGGAAAGTCGTGCGGGCCCCGAAGCCGGTCCACGGCAAACTCTCCGAAATCCGCCACGGTGGCGCCGGCATCTTCCGCGGCATCAACGCGTCGTTCAAGGCGACGCGCTACCATTCGCTGGTGGTCGAGCGCGAAAGTCTGCCGGCGGGCCTCGCGGCGACCGCGGACACCGACGACGGGCTGATCATGGGGCTCGCTCACAAACGGCTTCCTGTCCACGGCGTGCAGTTTCATCCCGAGAGCATTGCTTCGGAGCACGGTCATTTGCTGCTGCGAAACTTTCTCGACATCGCGGCCCAATGGAATGACGTCAACGGTCGTCGCGGTAATCCCGCAACCGCACGGCCGGTGTCGCAGCGCGTGCGGGAACCGGAATTGAGAGCGCAATCGTGACCGACGCATTCAAGGCACTCATCGGCAAGGTCGCGACCGGCGCGACGCTTACGCGCGATGAAGCGTCAGGCGCCTTCGAGCAAATGTTTGCCGGCGAAGCGACGCCCTCGCAAATGGGCGCGCTGCTGATGGGCTTGCGCGTTCGCGGCGAGACGGTGGACGAAATTGCCGGCGCGGTTTCTGCCATGCGCTCCAAGATGCTCCGCGTCACCGCACCGGTCGACGCGATCGACGTCGTCGGCACCGGCGGTGACGCCTCGGGCTCATTCAACATTTCCACTTGCGCGGCGTTGATTGTCGCCGGCGCCGGCGTGCCGGTCGCCAAACACGGCAACCGCGCATTGTCGTCTCGCTCCGGCGCCGCCGACGTCCTCACCGCGCTCGGTGTCAATATCGACCTTTCGCCGGAAGCGGTCGGCCGCTGCATCACCGAAGCCGGCATCGGCTTCATGTTCGCGCCGGCGCATCATCCGGCCATGAAGAATGTCGGACCCACGCGCGTCGAACTCGGCACCCGCACCATCTTCAATCTACTTGGACCGCTCTCCAATCCGGCCGGCGTTAAGCGCCAGATGGTCGGGGTGTTCTCGAAGCAATGGACCACGCCGCTGGCGCAGGTCCTCAAAAGCCTCGGCACCGAACGAGCATGGATCGTGCACGGCTCCGATGGGCTTGACGAAATCACGACGTCCGGACCGACGAGCGTCACCGCGCTCGAGGACGGCGCCATCAAAACCTTTGAAATTTCGCCGGAGGAGTTCGGCTTGCGTAAGGTCAAGCCCGAGGCGCTGCGCGGCGGCGATGCGGCGGAAAATGCGCAGGCCGCGCTCAACGTACTCAAGGGCAAAGCGTCGGCTTTCCGCGACGTCGCGCTGTTCAATGCCGCCGCCGCGCTGGTCGTTGCCGGCAAGGCCAAGGACCTCAAAGACGGCCTGCACGCCGCGGCCCATGCGGTCGACTCAGGTGAAGCGGAAGGCCGGCTCGATCGGCTGATCAAAGTGTCGAACGATGGCTGACATTCTTGCCGAGATTGAAGCCTACAAACGCGAAGAGATTGCCGCAGCCAAGCGTACGCGGCCACTCGCCGGCCTCGAGCAAGCCGCAAAGTCGGTGGGGCCGCCGCGCGGCTTTTTGGCCGCGGTTGAGCGGCGGCTCGACGCCGGCCAATACGCGCTGATCGCCGAAATCAAGAAAGCGAGCCCGTCGCGCGGGCTCATACGGGAGGACTTCGATCCCCCCGCTCTCGCGGCCGCCTATGAAGCCGGCGGCGCGGCCTGCCTGTCGGTCCTGACCGACACGCCCTCGTTTCAGGGTTCGCTCGAATATTTGCGCATCGCACGCGACGCCTGCGCGTTGCCGGCGCTCCGCAAGGATTTCATGTACGATCCGTATCAGGTGACCGAAGCGCGCGCCGCCGGTGCCGATTGCATTCTCATCATTATGGCCGCGGTCGACGATGTTTGCGCCGCGGAACTCGAAGGCGCGGCTTTTGCGCTCGGAATGGATGTGCTCGTCGAAGTGCACGAGGAGCAGGAATTGCATCGCGCCTTGCGCCTCAAGTCCCGGCTGATCGGTATCAACAATCGCAACCTGAAAACCTTCGAGACGACGCTTGCGACATCAGAGCGTCTGGCGAAGCTCGTACCCGCGGATCGGGTCCTGGTCGGCGAGAGCGGCATTTTTACGCCGGCCGATCTTGGCCGCCTCGCCGCAGCCGGAATGTCGGCTTTTCTGGTCGGCGAAAGCCTGATGCGGCAAGCCGATGTCGCCCAGGCAACGCGCGCGCTGTTGGCGGGCACCGCCGAACCCGCCCGGCCCGCGGAACGCGATCTGCGCGGCGGCGCCCGGTAAAACACATGCCTCATCGCCGGCGATTATCCCACCTCGGCGCGCGCGGCGCGGCCCGCATGGTGGATGTATCCTCCAAGCCGATCACAGAGCGAGAGGCGCTGGCCGAGGGCCGCGTCATCATGAAGCGCTCGACGCTCGACATTGTGCGCAAGGGCAATGCCAAGAAAGGCGATGTGCTTTCGGCCGCGCGCATCGCTGGCATCATGGCTGCCAAGCGGACGCATGAGCTTATTCCGCTGTGCCATCCGCTCGCCTTGTCCGAGGTCGTCATTGATCTCGAACCTGAAGCAAAACTTCCCGGCATCGAAGTCCGTGCGCGGGTAAAAGTTTCCGGCCAGACCGGCGTCGAGATGGAAGCGCTCACCGCCGTAGCAGTCGCATGTCTGACCATTTACGACATGGTGAAATCGGTTGAACGCGGCATGCGCATTGAAGGCATCCGGCTGATTGAGAAGCGCGGCGGCCGCAGCGGCCATTATCGCGCGAAGGAGTAGCAGGTGGCGCTCCTTTCGGTCGCCGAGGCGCTCGAGCGCGTGCTGGCTCAGGCTGAGCCGCTTCCGGCCGAAGAGGTCCCGCTCGGCGACGCCGAGGGCCGCGTGCTTGCCGCTCCGCTCACGGCCCGCCGCACCCAGCCGCCGGCCGACGTCTCCGCCATGGACGGCTACGCCGTGCGCGCCGCGGACGTGGCGAATACGCCGGTGCGATTGAAGATCGCCGGCGAAGTCGCCGCCGGCCGGCCGTTCGCGCAAAAACTTCAGGTGGGCGAAGCGGCGCGCATTTTCACCGGCGGCGTGGTGCCGGAAGGCGCCGACACCATCGTTATCCAGGAACACACCAGGCGCGATGGCACTCATGTCGAGGTCGAGAAGCCGAGCCCGGCGGGGCGCCACATCCGTGTTCACGGGCTCGATTTTAAAGCCGGCGAAACGCTGCTCGAGGCCGGACATCGCCTGACCGCGCGCGATCTTGCACTTGCCGCCGGCATGAATCATCCGTTGGTCCCGGTCTATCGGCGGCCAAGGGTGGTGTTTTTCGCGACCGGCGACGAACTCGTGCCGCCGGGCGTCGAGCCATCGCCCGGACAAATCGTATCGTCCAACACCTTTGCGCTTGTCGCGCTGGCGCGGGGCGAAGGCGCGAACGCGGTCGATCTCGGCATTGTCGCGGATCAACTCGACGACACCGTTACCGCCGTGCGCCGTGCGCGCGAGGCGGGCGCCGACATTCTGGTGACCAGCGGCGGCGCCTCGGTCGGCGACTATGATCTGGTTCAGAAAGCTTTCGCCGCCGAAGGCATGACACTGTCGTTCTGGCGGCTGGCGCTTCGTCCGGGCCGCCCGCTCATGCACGGCCGCATCGGCACGACGCACGTGCTCGGCATTCCCGGCAATCCGGTCTCGGCTTACGTCTGCGCGTTCCTGTTTCTCGTTCCGTTGATCCGCACCCTCGCCGGGCGCCGCGACCTCGCGCTCAAGATCGAATCGGCTTTGCTCGGATGCGACCTGCCGGAGAACGACGAGCGCGCCGATTATCTGCGCGCGACGCTGAAACAAACGCCGCAGGGTTTGGTGGCGACGCCCTTCCCGATCCAGGACTCTTCGATGATGCTGCCGCTCGCCAAATCCGATTGTCTCATTATCCGAGAACCTTATGAGCCGGCCGCCAAGGCCGGCAGCGAATGCCGGATCCTTAAATTCGAGCGTTAAGCGGGCGTTGGGCGCGACCCCCCGTTTTCTTCACTTCAAATTAGGCTAAGAACACACCGTTTCAAAGAGTTGCGATTACTAACCCAGGGCCGCCCGCTCATTAAAACACCCAGCGTTTTCCGCAAACCTACTAACCTTTTTAGCGCGAAAGGGGGCACCGGCAGGAGTGAGCTCGCCTTCGGCAAAACGTTAGCTCGTCCCTTCACTTTTCACGCGCTTCTGGGGCCAAGCGCGCAATATTCAGTAAAATTTCCTGAGTTTATCACACGCCACGGCAATTCTCGTGAGCTACCATCGTCGAGCACTGGAGGAATTTTCGATGGCGACGATACGACAATTTGAACGCTCCCAGACCGACCGTGAAGCGCGGATAAAGTATGAAGCTCTAGCCTTGGCATGTACTCAGCTCGGCAATGCGAGCCGTTCTCATACCGTCCGCAAGGTCATCGCTCACCGGATTATCAAGGCGATGGAAAAGGGCGAACGCGACCCTGCAAGGCTGTGCAATATAGGCCTTGCCGCCTTGGGGCCGGTTATTGTTCACTCTGCTGCGCGCCCCGCTGAGGGCCCGTTGGTTTCAGGCAGCGTGATACCTCTTAAATTCAGCGCTGAGAGAAAGCGGCCCCCGGCAGGGCTGCCACCGGGGGCCCAGCCCGACGTTGAAGGGGGTGAGCCCGCCCGCAACTAAGGGCCGTGATCGTTATAGCAGTTCGGAACGTTGGGCTCACCGCTTATGGGTCTCGCGGCGTTATAGCAGAGCATGCGAGGTACTTCGGGCTGGGATCCGATTCGCAATCAGTTTGCCGGGTGTTCAAGAAAAGAGACTTCGCTTTGGGGAGCGTGCCGACTTCACAACATTATAAGCGCCGCGCTGAGGAGTGCCGGGCCCTCGCCGAGCAAGCCCACGATCAGCACGAACGCGCCTCCATTTTGAGGATTGC
>DASXDP010000006.1:0-44040 GCA_036490575.1 Xanthobacteraceae bacterium | reverse complement strand
GGCAATAGCTGATCGTTCCTTAGAGGACATTTTTGTGGCGCGAGCTTTGCCGCCCATACGCCCCAACTCCGCGGCGGCGGCGTTCTTGCCTTCGTCGGCCGCTCTATCCTCAATCTCCCCCGTCGCGATCCGCATGACATGGACCGCGTTGCCGACTACATCGGCGGGGCGTTTCTCGCCTTTTGGACCTCTGGGCATCGATCAAAGTCCGGGCTTGCCGTTATCGCACTTGGGGCAACGGCGCTCGTGAAAATCTGATCCATTCACGCCGTACACGTGGCCGCAGCCTGCGCGCTCGCATTGGACGGCCCAAATTCGCTGATTGTGGTCGTTGCCGGCAAAAGCGGTCTTGCGAAGCAACCGCTGATCATTTCCGTTTAACTCGCCTTCTTCCGCCATTTCGGCCCTCGCAGCTTGCGCGAGAGAATGGTCCCTAATGCCGGCGCGTCAAGTCCTTGACACACGCAAGCGATTTCAAACTGAGACACTACCCTGCGGTGGATACTGTGGATAACAGGTTGAAAAACAAGGTGGTAGTCGAACGAGCGGCCGGCAACGGTCGTAAGTTCGAAAGCGCGGCGTTGCGCAGGGCAGAGCGAAAGGGCGAGCACATGTCGACAGATGGCGAGAACCGTCCTGAGTCGAATACCCTTTACATTGGCGAGCGGGTCGCGGTTCGCGGCGCCGCCGTCGTCGCCAATGCCGTCGTCGTTGACGGCTTGCTCGAAGGCGACATATCCGCCGGCAACCTTTTGGTGACCGAAACCGGCACGATCAGAGGTAAAGTCAGCGTTACCCAGAATGCCGACGTGTTCGGCCGCGTCTATGACCGGCTCGATGTCAAAGGTCTCCTGATTTTGCGGGCGACGAGCGGCGCCGACGGCAATATCACCAGCGGCGCGTTGCAGATTGAGCAGGGGGCCAAAATCAACGGCGGAATTTGCTCGACCTATCACCACGCCGCCAAAGAGGCTCCCCAGCCGGAACCCAAGCGCGAGGCACGCACGAATAACGTCACTCAGATGGCCAAACCGCTCGAGTTGCCGGCTCTCGAAGTTGTGCCTCGTTCCGACTTCGCCGCGAGCGCGTAACATCGCCAAACTCGCCGCCGGCAGATCACCCGCGCGGCCTCACGTCCTAGACTTCAGCTTTTCATAAGCTCGAGCAGCTTGTAGCGCATGATTTTGCCTGAGCCGGTGCGTGGTATCTCGGCAATCGTGTGCACGGCATGGGGGATTTTGTAAGCCGACAAGCGGGTTCGGCAATGCGCCAGTAAATCTTCGGTGTCCAGACGCTGGCCCTCGCGGACAACCACGAACAGCGCAGGCACTTCGCCGAGGTGCTCGTGCGCAACGCCAACCACGGCGCAATCGAGCACCGCCGGAAAAGTGCTGACCGCCTCCTCGATTTCCGCCGGCGCAATGTTCTGGCCACCGCGGATGAACAATTCCTTCAGTCGGCCGGTGATCGCGATAAAGCCGTTGGCGTCGCTCTTGGCCAAATCGCCGGTGTGGTACCACCCGGCGCGCAACGCGCTCTTGGTTTCATCGGGCCGTTGTGATAGCCCGGCATGACGTTCGGCCCGCGAACGATCAACTCGCCCTCGGCATCCGCGTCGACGTCGTTTCCGCGCGCATCGACAATACGCACGGCCAAGCCCGGCAACGGAATGCCACACGATCCTAAAACCCGCTTGCCGGACGGCCAGTTCATGATCACCATGGTCGAGGTTTCGGTGATGCCGTAACCATCGAGGAGCTGCACGCCGAACTTTTCCTCGAAATCGCGATTGAGCGTCGCCGGCGTGATCGCGCCCGCCGAGATGCAGAGACGCAGATTTTCAAATTTGACACGTCCCTCGCCGCGCGTCGCCTGCAGCAGATAGTGGAACATGGTCGGCACGCCGGCGAAGAACGTGAATTTTCCGCTCTTGAGCAGCCGCAGCGCTTCCGCGGTCGAAAACCGCTCCATGATGTGAGCGCTCGCTCCCGCCGCCAAAACAGTGAGCACCGACAAATTCAGCGCGTAGGAATGAAACAGCGGGAGAGGCGATAGCAACGTGTCGGAGGCCGAGAACCCGGCGATCGGCGCCCAGGAAGCCGCAGCCACCCATAACATCCCGTGGACGGTCAGCTGAACGCCCTTGGCGCGGCCGGTGGTCCCTGAAGTGTACAGAATAAACGCGGTCTCATGCAGCAACGCCGGGTCGCGGGGCTTTGTCTTCGGCGCTGTGCCGAGCAACTCGGCATACCGCAAGGCCGGCGCAGCAGACGTGCCACGGTCAGTCGCAACGATGGTCGAGAGGTTGGGCGCCAAGGCGCGTAGCCGCGTGAACAAGTCGACGCGCTCGGCAGTGGTGAACACCGCCTTGCAGTTGGCATCCGCGAGCCGGTAGGCGATCTCGTTTTCCGTCGAATCGTAACTGATGGGAACGCTGACCGCGCCGGCGCGTGCGATGGCGAAACAACTTTCGACCCACGCCACGGAGTTCGGCAGGCATATTGCAACGGCCTCGTTCGGCGCGACGCCGTTATCAGCAAGGTGGCCAGCGAGTTTCGCCGTACGTTCGTTGAGCTCGGCGTAGGTGACCGATGTTTGCGCGTCGCGATAGGCGCATCTCGCGCCGTGCGCGCCGGCCTGCCGCCGCAGCAATTCCGGTAAAGGCGCAATCAGGTCGGTGCGCAGCACGTCTCGCCCCGTCAAACCATGCTGAAGCCGCCGCTGATGCTGATCACCTGTCCGGTAATCCAGCCGGCATGCGGCGAAGCGAGCAACGTCACCATCGGCGCTACGTCGTTTGCCAGCCCGAGGCGGCGCACCGGATAAAGCCTGATCAATTTTTCCCGATTGGCGGCGACCCATTCCGCATCGTGCTGGGTCTCGACCAGCCCGAGCGACACCGTGTTGGCCGTAGTGCCGAAACGGCCGAATTCGCGCGCCAGAGACTTCATCAGCGCGATAACGCCGGCGCGGGCGGCGGCAACGATAGCAAGGCCGGACTCGCCTATTCGCGAGGAGTCGCCGACCACGCCCACAATGCGGCCGTTCTTCGCGTTGTTGAGGTGCGGCGCGGCTGCATGACAACAGTGGATCGCGCCGTAAAGGCAGGCGTCGATCTGGCGGCGCCAGTCTTCGGGCTTGCTCTCTGCGAAGGGTTGGCGAATGGCCGTTCCGGCATTGTTGATCAAAATATTGAGGCCACCAAAGTCGTTGGCGATTTGATCAATCATGCTTTTGACGGCATCGAAATCGGCGACGTCACCGCGATAGGCCTTGGCTTTGTCGCCGCCGGCGGCAATCTCATCGACGAGGCGCTGAGCCTCCTCGCCGGAGCTTCGGTAGTTGACGGCGACGCGTGCGCCCTCGGCCGCCAGGCCGAGCGCAATTTCGCGGCCGACGCCGCTGGCCGCGCCCGTCACCAACGCAATCTTTCCAGTCAGCGCCAGGTCCATGTTTGCTCTTTCATGTTTTCGCTTCGCTTCGTGCCGCCGCGAGCAGCCGGAACAGCCGCTCCGGCGTCAGCGGCAGCTCGTTCACCTCGACGCCGAACGGCGCGAGCGCATCGGTGATCGCGTTCGCCACCGCAGCCGGTGCTCCGATAGTGCCGCCTTCGCCCATGCCGCGAAAGCCGCCTAATGTTGTCGGCGAGACGCTTTCAATGTGGACGACCTGCATGCGCGGGATTTCAAGTGCCGTCGGTACGAGGTAATCGACGAGGCTCGCCGTGGTGCTTTGCCCCTCCTGGTCGTAGATCAGCTCCTCGTAGAGCGCCGCGCCGATGCCCTGCGCCACGCCGCCGTGGACTTGACCGTCCACGATCATCGGGTTGACGAGCTTGCCGCAATCCTCGGCGACTGCGAATTGCTCGGTCCGTACTTCGAAAGTTTCCGGGTCGATTTCGACCGCAGCGACGTGCGCCGCCGACGACGTGGTGCCGAATACCGGATCGTAGGTCTTGGTCGCTGTGAGCTCGTCGTGTGCCGCCGGCGGCAGTGCCGCAATCTTGGAATACACCGCGCGCGCGACATCGCGAAAAGCCACACTCCGGTCGGTGCCGGCGACGGTGATGACGCCATTCTCGGCAACCAGATCGGCGGGCGACGCTTCGAGCAGATGGGACGCCGCGTTCAACATCTTCTCGCGCACCGTCTCGGCGGCCAGAGTGCCCGCGCCGCCGGCAAGCACCAGGCTGCGACTGGCGTAAGTGCCGGTCGAGCCGGGCACAGCCGCGCTGTCGCCGTGGGTAACGCGGATGTCTTCGAAGCGCGCCCCAATATGTTCGGCGACGATTTGCGCCAGCGTTGTTTCGAGGCCTTGTCCGTGCGAAGCGACGCCGAAGGCGGCTGAGACGGTCCCGTCCTCCTCGACGCGGACAATGGCGGTTTCCGTGCCGGTATTGATCGGCATGCCCGGCGCTACGGGAATGCGAGAGCCGATGCCCGTCAATTCCGCATAACACGCAATGCCGATACCGAACCAGCGGCCAGCAGCGCGCGCCTTCTGTTGCTGCGCACGCAACGTCTCATAACCGACAGCGGCACACGCCGCATCCAAACATTCCTGAAAGGCCGATTTGTCCCACACAATGCCGGACGCGGCCTTGTACGGAAACTCGGGCGTCGAAACCAGATTTTTGCTGCGGATGTCCTTGGCATCCATGCCGAGCTTTTTCGCGGCCATGTCCATGAGCCGCTCCATGACGAAAGTGGAAATCGGCCGGCCGACGCCGCGGTAAGGGCCGGTCGGCGCTTTCGAAGTCGCGACGGCGCGGACGCGGCCGCGGTAATTGGCAATCCGGTAAGGGCCGGGCAGGAAACTTACAACCTGCACCGGTTCGAGCGCCGCGGTCCATGGATAGATCGAGTAGGCGCCCACATCGCCAATGACCTCGGCGCGCAGTCCCAGAATGTGCCCTTCAACGTCGAGCGCCAACTCGGCGTCCGCGATCTCATCAAAACCCTGACTGCTGGCCGTCAGATCTTCGAGCCGGTCGCTGGTCCATTTGACCGCGCTTCCCAGCACGCGAGCCGCCGCGCAGACGAAAATTTCTTCAGGATAGAGCGAGCCTTTGCCGCCGAACCCGCCGCCCACGTCGCGCGCCAACACGCGGATTTGGTCGCCGGAAATGTCGAACGCGAGCGCGAGTGCGTCGCGCACAATTCCAGGCACTTGTGTCGCCGAATGCAGCGTCAGGGCTGCGCGCGCGGGATCGTGCTCGGCAAGGCACGAGCGCGGCTCAATCGCGACCGGCGCCTTGCGGTGCATGCGAAACCGGCCGCCGATACATACCGCCGCCGATGCGAAGGCCTGATCGACATCACCGCGCTTGAATTCGCGGCTCACCAGAACGTTCGTGCCCACCTCGTCGTGCAACAACGGAGCGCCGTCGGCGGCTGCTTGCTCCGGATCGCCGACGACCGGCAGGGGGTCGTAATCGATGACGACCAGATCGGCAGCATCTTCTGCCTGATAGCGGCTCAGCGCGACAACGCCGACCACCGGTTCTCCGACATAGCGCACTTTTTCGCGCGCCAGCGGCAAGATCGGCGTCGCGTAGTAGTTCACCATGCGCGAGGTGGCGACCAGCGGCTTGACGATTCCATCCAAATCCTCGGCAGTGAAGACCGCGACGACTCCGGCCGCCGCGCGCGCCGCCGCACAATCGATGCCGCGGATGCGGGCGTGGGATTGATCGCTGCGGCGAAAAGCGACGTGCAGGGCGCCGGCAGCGCGGCAATCGTCGGTATAGGCGCCGCGCCCAGTCAGCAGGCGCGGATCTTCGGCACGCTTGATCCGTGCGCCGATCAGTTTCGGCCGGGCGTGAATCTCGGCCGCCTCACTCATATGCGTCGGCGCCCTTGCGCAGCGTTTCCCATTGCGCCTGATCGTGACCGCACAGCACGGTTGCGCCGGCCGCTTCGATGCGACGGACCTCCGCGAGAGACCTGGCCAGCGCGTCCCGGTCGCGGGTATTGCGCGGAATAACACCGGTGTCGAGCGTGGAGCGAAGGCTGACTGTGTCCGAAGCCAGGAGGAACGTGCCCGATTTTTCCAGCACCACCAATGCGCCAATCGTTCCCGGCGTGTGGCCGGGGAGGGGGAGGGCTACGATCCGCCCGTCTCCGAACAGATCCCGCTCCCCGCTAATCGCATCCGGCGCCGTGGCCTGTTCCCATTCGGCCGCGACATAGCCCGCCGCGAGCGCATCGGGCGCGCGCGCCGCCTCGATCTCCTTGGCATGAATGATGACTGTCGCGCGCTTGAAGAACGTGTTGCAGCCGCAATGGTCGGCGTGGAGATGAGAGCACACCACGACGTCGATATCGTCGCAGCCTAGTCCGATCTCGCCCAGTGCGCTGACGACATTGTCCTCCGGCGGCGCGACCGGCGTCATGATTTTGGCGAGACCTCCCCAGTGCGCCTGTGGATTTTCGGCGGCTGCCGGATTGCAACCGGTGTCAAACAATACGTTGCCCTGGCCGTGACGCAGAAGGATGCAGGAGACGGGTACGTCGAGAGTCTCGCCCCGCGGCGCAGCGGCGTCGTACATCGCTTTGCGCACGCGTAAGCGACCGCCGGAAAGAACGTGCATCTTCATTAGTGTGCGATCAGCTCCGGTGCACGATGTGGTCTTTGCCGTTCCATTCCTGCGCCGCCTGGTACATGCCGTGAAACGCTTTTTCAGTCGCGTCGTTGATCTCGATGATTTCGAGCATGCCCGGCAGGTCGCGTCCGGTGTCGAAATAAATGACTCGGCAGCCCAACGGATCGGGTGCGGTATCGGTGAAAGCCTCCGCGTAACCAAGCGACCGGTAGTGCGCCTCGGTCTTTTCGAAATCGCGCGCGCCGATGCCCCAATGATGAAAGCCGTGAGCGCCGCGCGACTTCAGCGTTTCCTGAAACACCGACGGCTCCTGGTCGTGCTGCTGAATGAGCTCGATCTGGAGTTCGCCGCTGTAGGCGAGCGCCAGGCTGAAATGCGCCTTGGTCGGCGTTCCGCGATAGCGGCCTTTCGGCGGCACAAAGGGACCGATCAGAAACCACGGGCCGACGCGCAGCAGCTCGGAGTACCGGCGCATCTCCTTTTCGATATCGGTCACAGTGTACGCAAGCTGCATGATTTTGCCGTCGCAGGCGCCGAAACTGAATTTGTCCATGGCTGTCTCCGGTAAGGGGCTGGTTTGGGCAATGGGTGTGCTCTACGTGCGCATGGACTTTAGTTGTCGAGAAACGCGACGCACCGGGTCCAGCCCGCCGAGGCGGCGTGAATCTTCACCGGGAAACAGCTCACCTTGAATCCGAACGGCGGCAACTGCTCAAGGTTCGCGAGCTTTTCCATGTGGCAGTAACCAATCTCGCGGCCAGCCTTATGGCCTTCCCAGATGAGACTGGCGTCGCCGGTCTCAGCAAAACGTTTGCGGGTAAACGAGAACGGTGCGTCCCAGCTCCAGCCGTCGATGCCGGCGACGCGCACGCCCTGCTTGGTTAGATAAAGCGTCGCCTCGCGGCCCATGCCGCAACCTTTGTCGATGAAGTTCGGTTGCCCATACGCCGTCCCCGCGGCCGTATTGACCAGCACGATGTCGAGCGGTTTGAGCTTGTAGCCGATGCGATCGAGCTCGCGGGCGACGTCATCCGCCTTGCATACGTGGCCATCCGGCTTGGAACGAAAATCGAGTTTCACGCCATCGCTGAAGAACCATTCCAGCGGCAACTCGTCCACTTTCAAGGAAGGCTTGCCGCCGTCCATGGTGCTCGAGAAATGATAGGGCGCGTCAAGGTGGGTGCCGTTGTGGGTTGTGATCGTTACCGTTTCAATCGCAGCTCCTTCGCCGCCTGGAAGCTGCTCCGGCTTGAGCCCGGGAAACTGCGCCGCGAAATCCGCCGCGCCCGCTTTGTGGTCGAGGTAGCTAATGCTCGGCAGCATGCTCGGGGGATCGGACGCAATGCCCGCCTTGAGCGCCACCGAAAGGTCGATAATCCGCATGAAAAGTCCTCCCCAATTTTACCGTGTTCGCGCCGCTCGGGCTGGTTTTCGCCAAGGTACGGTACTTTAAGCAATGGGCTCAACCGTTCGTACCGAATACCGCCCAAGCGCACGATGGCGCTTCCGAGCGGCGCGGCGCTCGCCTATGCTCGCCCCCAAAACGGCACAACGCCTGTGGGCGAAAAGGAGGACTTCTTGGGTCTGGTTGACGGAAAAATCTGCATCGTGACCGGGGGCGCCGGCAGCCTCGGGTTCGCCAGTGCGCGGGCGCTCGTCGCCGAAGGCGCGAAGGTCATGCTCGTCGACCTCGACGGCGACCGGCTGGCGAAGGCCGCACGCGAACTCGGCACCGGTCGCGCGGCGTTTGTTGCCGCCAATGTCGCCGACGCCGAACAGACCCGCAAATATGTCGCTGAAACTGTCCGGCTATGGGGCAAGATCGACGTTCTCTTCAGCAACGCTGGCAATGACGGCCCGCTGTCGCCAATCACCGACTATCCCGAGGACTTGTTCGATCAAATCATCGCCACGCACGTGCGCGGCTGCTTCCTTGCGCTCAAGTACACCATTCCGCACATGAATGACGGCGGCAGCATCATCGTCACGTCGAGCACTGTCGGGCTCAAGGGCGTGCCCGGCAACTGCTCGTATGTGGCGGCCAAACACGCACTGATGGGCATCGTTCGCTGCGTTTCCAAGGAAGTCGCGCCGCGGCGGATTCGAGTGAACAGCGTCAATCCGGGTCCCGTCGATAATCCGTTCATGCGCACTGCCGAGAAAACGTTGAGCCAGGTGATTGGCCGCGACGCCGGCCAATGGTTCGACGAGCAGATCCCGTTCGGTCGGCACGCCAAGCCGGAGGAAATCGCGCAGGCCGTCTGCTTTCTCGCTTCCGATCGCAGCAGCTACACCACGGGCATGCCGCTGCTGGTCGACGGCGGCTTCATCGCTTAAGTGCATGCTGGAATGAACGTGATGAGCAAATTCGGTATCGGTCAGGCGGTCCGCCGCGTCGAGGACCAGCGCTTCACTACCGGCTCAGGCCAGTATGTCGGCGACATCGAACTGGCGCGGCAATGCTATGGTGTTGCCGTGCTGTCGCCGCACGCGCACGCGCTTATCAAGAACATCGATGTCAGCGCGGCAAAGGCGGCTCCGGGAGTTGTTTGCGTGCTCACCGGTGCGGATGCGGCGGCCGACAAGATCGGCGGCATTCCGCCGTTCTTCATGCCCGACTCCTGGGGCGGGCCGAAGGGTTTCGCGACCACGCGTGCACTGCTGATGACCGATCGCGTCCGCTGCATGGGCGATCACGTGGCGTTTGTCGTCGCCGAAACCGAAGCGCAAGCGCGCGACGCGGCCGAGCTTGTCAGCGTCGATTACGAACCGCTCCCCGCAGTCGTCGACCTCGAGCAGGCGACCAAAGCGGAAGCGCCTAAAATTTGGGACGATTGCCCGAACGGCAATATCGGCGTGACCATCGCGATGGGCGATCAGGCGGCAACCGACGCCGCGTTTGCCAGCGCCAAACACGTTGCGTCGGTCCGTCTTATCAACAATCGCGTGACGGCCAATCCGATCGAGCCGCGCGCGGCGGTCGGCGTCTGTGATGCCGCCGATGGCCGATACACGCTTTATACGACCTCGCAGGATCCCCACAGCGTCCGCGCCGCCTTGTCGATGCACGTGTTCGGCGTGCCAGAATCAAAAATCCGGGTGATTTCGCCCGACGTCGGCGGCGGCTTCGGCATGAAGGCCAATCTCTATGCCGTCGATGCGCTGGTACTTTGGGCGGCACGGCGTTGCGGCCGGCCGGTCAAATGGACCGCCACGCGCAGCGAAAGCCTGCTTTGCGACAATCACGCGCGCGATCAACTGGTCTTTGCGGATCTGGCGCTCGATGAAAACGGCAAGTTCCTTGCCATCAGGTCGAGGGCCTATCAAGCGCTGGGCGCGTATTGGTGGGGTGCGGCGACCGCACCGCTGTTTTGGTCGGTGATGTTCGTCCCGAGCCTTTACGACGTGCAGATCATGCACATCAGCACCAGCGCTGTGTTCACCAATACGGCGCCGACTTCGGTTTACCGCGGGGCGGGGCGACCGGAGGCGATCTATCTGATCGAGCGCCTGGTCGAGCAGGCCGCCCAAGTGACGGGCATCGATCGCGTCGAGTTGCGGCGCCGCAATCTCATTCCGCCTGAGGCAATTCCATACACGACGCCCACTCATCACACCTATGACAGCGGCGAATTCGAAAAGCTGATGGATCAGTGTATGACGCTGGCCGACTGGGAGGGCTTTTCCGCTCGCCGCAAGGAGAGCAAGAAACAAGGCAAGCTGCGCGGGCGTGCTGTCACGCCTTACATCGAACTGGGCGGCGTGATGAACGACCGCATGGAAATCAGATTCGATCCGGGCGGCATGGTCACCATCATTGCCGGCACGCATTCTCACGGGCAGGGGCATGCGACGGCCTTTGCGCAGCTCGTCGCCGACTGGCTCGGCGTTTCATTTAGCGCGATCAACTACATTCAGGGCGACACCGAGAAAGTGGCATTCGGCCGCGGCACCTACGCGGCGCGAAGCTCACTGGTCGGCGGCAACGGCCTGCGCGTCGCCGCTGACGCGGTCATCGCTCGCGGCAAGCAAATGGCGGGCGCGCTGATGGAGGCATCGCCTGACGATATCGAGTTTCAGGCCGGCACGTTCACGGTGATGGGCACCGACAAGAAAATGTCGATCGGTCAGGTGGCCGGCGCTTTCTTTGCCCCCGCGGGGCCGGTGACAAAATTGGGGCTCGGCCTGGATGGGGTGGGGACCTGGTCGGGCGTGCCGGGAGGCGCGCCGAATTATCCGAACGGCTGCCAGGTCTGCGAGGTCGAGGTCGATCCGGACACCGGCTCCGTTCGCATCGATCGTTTCTTCGCCATCGACGATCTCGGCATGGTCATTAATCCGATGATCTGCGAGGGACAGATACACGGCGGCATCGCGCAAGGCGTCGGTCAGGCGTTATTTGAGAACATCGTCTATGACGACGAGTCCGGTCAGCTCATGAGCGGAAGCTTTCTCGATTACAGCATGCCGCGTGCTGCGGATTTTCCGGAATTTGTTTCCGAGCTGGTAGAGATCCCTGCCCGGACCAATCCCCTGGGCATCAAGGCCATCGGCGAAGCCGGCACGATCGCGGCGCCGCCGACCGTCGTGAATGCCGTGATCGACGCGCTCCGCGAACTCGGCGTCAATCATATCGACATGCCACTCACGCCGGCGCGCATCTGGCAGGCCGCGAAACAGGCGGCGAACGGCAAGCAAAAAAGCTAACCCGTGTCTTCCAGCAATCCAGCACCGAATCGCGCCACGCGGCCGACGGAGCCCGCCATCCGCGAACACAAAATTCCGACACCGGATTGCAAGCCCTACATCGCCGTAGAAGGTGCCGATCGAAATCTGTGGTTTTGCGAGAACGGCGCGGCAAAGATCGGCTGCTTCGATCCGGGGGTGAATACCTGGCGCGAATTTCCTTTGCCGGATCGCGCCAGCGCACCGGTTGGCATTACCGTCGGCGGCGATCAGAATCTCTGGTTCACGGAAAAGGCGGGCAACCGGATTGGACGGATCACCCTGGCGGGCGAGATCGCCGAATTCGCGATGCCCAGCGCCGCCGCCGGCCCGGACGGGATCGCGCTCGGGCCGGACGGGAATGTCTGGTTTTCGGCAAGCGAGGGCGACAAAATCGGACGCATCTCCCCGGACGGGCGAATCGTTGAATTCGGCGCCGGCATTGCGCCTGGAAGCAAGCCGCTCTCTCTTGTCGCCCGCGACCAAGCGCTTTGGTTCAGCGAATCGGGCAGCGGGCGGATCGGCCGGATCACATTGTCGGGAGAAGTCACCGAGTTTCCGCTGCCTCGTCCGGACAGCGGCCCGCGCGCCATGGCCCTGCATCCCGACGGCAGCATATGGTTCGTTGAAACCGGCGCCAACGCAATCGGTCGTATGGCAACGGACGGCAGGGTCGTTGAATTTGAGGTGCCGACGCCCGACGCTTCGGTGCGCGGGATCGCGGTAACGCCCAATGGCGAGGTATGGTTTACAGAAAATTTCGCCAACAAGATCGGGCGCTTTGATGCGAGCGGCCGCCTCATCGGCGAGTACGCCATTCCTACGCCAAAAAGTGGCGCCAGGTGCATAGTTGCGGTGGGGGACGGACGACTGTTCTTCACGCAATATGACGCCGGGCAGATCGGCGAGATCGTTCTGTAAGCAACTATGAAATGAATATGACACGCGCCTACCGGGCGGGATGCTCTTGCGAAAAACCGGACTTCCCGCTAAATAGGCCGCATCGAGTTTTTCGGCCGAACGACTAGGCCACGCAGCGACGACAACCGCGCCTGACTGACGATCCTTCACCAAAATCTCGAGCTAACCGGGCCGCGCATTCTCGCGCGGCTCAAATGCTGATTCGATAAAGGAGTGTCCCGTGAGCAACGGAACAGTGAAATGGTTCAACGCGCAGAAGGGTTATGGATTTATCCAACCCGAGGGCGGCGGCAAGGATGTGTTCGTTCACATCAGCGCCGTCGAGCGCGCTGGCCTGCGCGAATTGCGTGAAGGCCAGAATGTCGCGTTCGAGGTTGTGGTCGATCGCAAAACCGGCAAGTCGGCTGCAGAGAATCTGAAGACCGTCTAACGCCCTCGGGCGAGACTGCGTGCGCGGTCTCGCCTTTTTCTTTTGGGTGACGCTTGTCGTGAACGGCTATCCGAGATGGCCGTCAGCGCCGACGGCTTTACGGCAAATCGAGCCCTCACCGGCTCGATTTTTTATTGCGGCCTGATTAAAGCGATCCGGCGAGACCAGGTATCGGGACACCGATAAGCTGGGCGATCAGAAACAAATTCAGCACGATCACAATCGCAGCGCCGATTGCGGCGGCGATTTGGGTCGTGCGGCTGTTGGCGAATGTACCCATGATGTCGCGCCGGCCGGTGAAGATGATCAGGGCGATCATCGGCAACGGCAACGCGATGCTCAGCACGACCTGACTGACGACCAGGGCGTTCGTGGCGTTGACTCCGATCCCGACCACGATAATCGCCGGCAGCATGGTGACCAGCCGGCGCAGCCAGATCGGAATGCGAAAGCCGACAAAACCTTGCATGATCATTTGACCGGCCATGGTCCCGACGGTTGACGCGGAAATTCCCGAGGCAATCAGCGAGATCAAAAATACCGCGGCCGCGCCGACGCCGAACAGCGGCGTCAACGTGTGGTAAGCGGTTTCGATTTCAGCGACGTCCGGATGACCGGCATGAAATGCGCTTGAGGCCATCATCACCATCGCCATGTTGACCAGCCCGGCGACAGTCAGCGCGATGATGACCTCCCGGTTGGAGAACCGCACAAGCGTTCGCCGCTCGCCATCGTCGCGTACCGGCATACGCGCTTGAGTCAACCCCGAGTGCAGATAAACCGCATGCGGCATGACGGTCGCGCCGATAATGCCGACTGCGAGCAGTAACGCATGCGCATCGGCGATTTGCGGCACCACGGTATGAATCGCGGCCGATATCCAGTCGATCGGGACGATGAAAACCTCGACCAGATAACAGAGCGCGATGACGCTCACCATGCTGGCGATGATGAGTTCGATTGGGCGGAAGCCGAAATTCTGGAACATCAACAAGGCAAAGGTGGCAATCGCCGTTACCATCATCCCTGCGAACAGCGGCAGGTGGAACAGCAGCGACAGACCTATGGCGCCGCCGAGGAACTCGGCGAGATCGGTAGCCATAGCCGCGATCTCGCTGACCACCCACATCGCCAAGACTACGGGTTTGGAAAATTCGTCCCGGCAAATTTCCGCGAGGTTGCGGCCGGTGACGATGCCAAGTTTCGCTGACAGCGCCTGGAACAGCATGGCGATCACGTTGGCAAGCAGGACCACCCAAAGCAGGCCATAACCGAATTTTGCCCCGGCCTGGATGTTGGTGGCGAAGTTGCCGGGATCGACATAAGCGATTGAGGCGATCACGGCTGGACCGGCGAATGCCAAATAGCTGCGCCAGCCGTTGCGCTCGCCGCGCAGCACCTCCTGCGCCGTAACGACGGTGCGCTCGGACAGCGAGCCTTTGCGCCGTGTCAAATCGGCGGACATAAACCCTATTCTGCAAAATGTAGCATTAGTTACACTAAGGCGTGCTCTCGCATTTGTCAATGGCTACAAAGTATAGCCAAGGCTATATTTTGACACGCGCAGCAAAATATGTTCCCTCAATATACGGGGACGCCCTAATTTGCTGCACGCCGCGTGCAGCGTGGCCATGAACGACACCATACGACGCAAGCGCGACGCCGGCGCGGAGAAGCTGCCGGCGGAAGGAACCCAAGCGCGCCGCTTTGGAAAAACCCGCACCGCCCAGTCCACGGCGCTGCTGGAAGATTACGTTGAACTCATCGCGGACCTGATGGCGAGCGCCGGCGAAGCGCGGCCGACCGATATTGCCCGCCGGCTTGGCGTATCGCACGCCACTGCCGTGAAAACGATTGCGCGGTTGAAGCGGGCCGGTTTGGCGACGGCGCGCCCATATCGCGGCGTGTTCCTGACCGAGAAAGGGCAGGCGCTCGCCGACCGGGTCCGCGTCCGCCACCGCCTGGTAGTGGACGTGCTTACCGCGCTCGGCGTGCCGGCAGAGTCCGCCGAGGCGGACGCCGAGGGTATCGAACATTACGTTTCCGAAGTGACGCTGAAAGCGTTCGCGCAATTCTTGCGGGCGCGCGGCTGAGCGGTCGTCGACTTATCGCGGTGGTTGAGTTGGTCAGGCCGCGTGATCGGTCAGTGCGTCGACAATGCCGTCGACAACCTCTTCGACCAGCGCCTTATCGTCGCCCTCGCCCATCACGCGAATGACGGGCTCGGTTCCAGAGGGCCGCACCACCAGGCGCCCGTGTCCGTTGAGCCGCTGCTCCGCATCTTCGATCGCCGAGCGCACTTCGGAGTTTTCCAGGGGCTTGCCGCTGCGATAACGCACGTTTTTAAGGACTTGGGGCAGGGGAGCGAAGCGGTGACAGACTTGCGATACCGGCTTGTCCTGTTTCTTCACCACCGCCAGGAGTTGGAGCGCGGCGACGAAACCGTCACCGGTCGTCGTATAGTCGGAAAGGATGATGTGGCCGGAAGGTTCACCGCCGAGATTGTAGCCGTGCTCGCGCATGTGCTCGAGCACGTAACGATCACCGACAGGCATCCGCACCAGCGCGAGCTTGAGCGATTGCAGGTAGCGCTCGAGCCCCAGGTTCGACATGACCGTTGCGACCACGCCCGGTTTTGCCAACTGCCCGTCAGCGAACCAGCTCTCAGCAATGACGGCGAGCAGCTGATCGCCGTCCACCACCTGACCGCGCTCGTCGACAATGACGACGCGGTCGGCGTCGCCGTCGAGCGCGATGCCGAGATCGGCGCGCATTTCCCGGACTTTGCGGCAAAGTGCGTCAGGCGCGGTCGAACCGCAATCGCGATTGATGTTGAAACCGTCGGGCTCGACGCCGATGGAGACGACATCCGCGCCCAGCTCCCACAACGCTTCGGGGGCGACGCGGTACGCTGCGCCGTTGGCGCAGTCGATGACAATGCGCAGGCCTTCCAATGAGAGGTTGCGCGGCAACGTTCGCTTGGCGAATTCGATGTAGCGGTCGTGCACGCCGTCAATGCGCTTGGCCCGGCCGAGTTCGGCACTCTTGGCCAGGCGCTTCGCCATGTCGCTGTCGATTAACACTTCGATTTGGTGCTCGACCTCATCGGAGAGTTTGTAGCCGTCCGGTCCGAACAGCTTGATGCCGTTGTCGTCGAACGGATTGTGCGAGGCGGAGATCATCACGCCGAGATCGGCGCGCATTGAGCGGGTCAGCATGGCGACAGCCGGGGTCGGCATCGGTCCCAATTGCAGCACGTCCATGCCGACCGAGGTGAAGCCGGCAATGAGCGCCGTTTCAATCATGTAACCGGAGAGCCGCGTATCCTTGCCGATGACGACGCGATGCCGGTCATCGCGGACCCGGCGGAACACGAGTCCGCTTGCCTGACCGACCTTCAGGGCCAATTCCGGAGTAATCACGCCGTTGGCGCGGCCGCGAATACCATCGGTGCCAAAATATTTTCGCGCCATTTTCCCCCACCGCCAGCTTCCCAACGGCAATATTAACTGCTTCGGATTGAAGCCTGCCTCAAAAAATATTCAGGAATGTTACCGGCCCGGTAATCCTTCGTCCACCCTTTCCCGGGAGATTTGACAGATAAATCAACAATATGCGCTCACTTTTGGAAGCGTGCCGGTGCCGTGCGATCACTGGCCACGCTTGTCTTCGCGCTTGTCTCGGGTTGTCGGCGGCGGCTGGGTAATCGACACCGGATCGGAACCGGGGAATGTTTCCTCAAGCCCCTGGTCAAGCTTGTCGTCGAGCGACTTCTTGTGCTTTTCCGCGCTCGCTTTGCCTTCCCTGGTGTCTTGGGGATCGTGGGACGTACTGTGGTGCATTCCAGATTTGCGCGTCGCATCTTCCATTGTGGTCCCCAAATCTTCGTGGCCAACTTGTCGGCGGAAAGCCTGAGGGCTAACGCCCGCCGGGTGCTGATGTTCCGGACGGCGCGAACTCAGTCCTGCTTTGTGCTATCGGAAAGCCAATAGTTGGGGAAACGTCCTGCCATGCGAACCATGACCTGTATCAAAGACCTGCGAGACACGGCGCGCCGGCGGGTTCCCCGGGCGTTCTTCGACTATGCCGATGGCGGCTCTTATTCCGAGCAAACGCTCAATGCGAACTGCTCGGATTTGGAGCGCCTCAAGTTGCGGCAGCGCATACTTGTCGATGTCTCGCAGCGCAGCACGCAAACCACAATGGTTGGCGAGCCTGTGTCGATGCCACTTGCCTTGGCGCCGATCGGCGCGTTGGGCATGCAGTATGGCGACGGCGAAGTCCTTGCTTGCCGCGCTGCGCAGGCCGTCGGAATTCCATTCATCCTGTCGACGATGTCGATTTGCTCGGTCGAGCAGGTCGCTGCCGCTGTCGACAAGCCGTTCTGGTTCCAGCTCTACGTGATGAAGGATCGCGGTTTTGCACGTTCGCTGATCGAGAGGGCAGCCGCCGCCAAGTGCAGCGCGCTTGTCCTCACCGTCGATTTGCAAATACTCGGCCAGCGCCATCGGGACGTCAAAAACGGCATGACGGTGCCGCCGGAGTGGACCTTCAGCAAGATCCTCAACATCGCCACCAAGCCGGCGTGGCTACGTAGCGTGGCGCGGGCCCGAAGCCGAACGTTCGGCAACCTTGCCGGCTACATCGCGGGCAAAGAAGACGTCAATTCGCTTTCGGTCTGGATCAGCAGCCAGTTCGACACAACGTTGAATTGGAAGGACGTCGAATGGATCAAGAGTCTTTGGCCCGGCAAGCTCATTCTTAAGGGTATTCTGGATGTCGAGGATGCGCGGATCGCCGCGAAGACCGGTGCGAACGCGCTTGTCGTGTCGAACCACGGCGGCCGCCAGCTTGACGGTGCACCCTCTTCGATTTCGGTGCTGCCGCCGATCGTTGACGCCGTCGGGTCTTCGATTGAGGTGTTGTTCGACGGCGGCATCCGCTCCGGACAGGACATCATGCGCGCGCTTGCGCTCGGCGCGCACGGATGCCTCTCGGGCCGCGCCTACGTGTACGGACTAGGGGCCGGCGGGCAGGCGGGCGTCGCGCGCGCCATTGAAATCATGCGTAACGAGTTGATGGTTACGATGGCGCTGACCGGCTTCAACAGCGTCGACGAAATCGACGGCCGCGCCTTGGCTAATTGATCGCCGCCGGCGGCGAAATGTCTGACTACTCAAGGCTGCCCCTCGCCGGTGAGGGGGTGCGTTTGATACCGAGTGTTTTCTTGGTCAACTCGGCTCGCGTCATGGACGACGTCCTGTCTCGCGGCAACCCTGTTTAACGAAGCGAGCAATTGCCGTGCCACAACGCGGCCGACCAAGCTTCACATCGGCGGGTTGACCCCGTTGTGGCCGACGACGACGCGTCCTGCTTCCACAGTGCCGTCGTCGAGTTTTTTCCCGGGCACGAACACTTTCTCGCCGGGCTTGAGATCGCCGAGTTCGGCCGGGGCAAACATCACGACCTCGACGTTCGCCGGCACGATGAATTTTTTCTCGCCATCTTTGTATTTGAGCACCAGCTCCTCGCCGTCGGTGCCGGTAACCTCAGTGTCGATATTGGCGTTGGTCATGGTGCTGTTCGGCATCAAGTCCCACGGCCGGTGGCCTTCGCCGCTGCCGCGCAATGCTTCGGGGAAGATGTGAATTTCCACCGCCTTCTGGGTGCCGTCGGGCTGCGGCATGGCGGTGATGCCGACGAAAACTCCCTGCTTGACGTCGGCGAGCGATTTGCGGTCGACCGCAAGAACTTTTGCGTCATCGGTAAGCATGACCTTGATGGCATTGCCGTCGCGGCCCTTCACGTTCATGGTCTTGCCGTCGACGCTCTCGATCGTACCGCGCACCCGCACCATGGCGGGCGATTGTGCCGCCGCCATTGCGACTGAAAATATAACTGCAACGAAGGCAGCCATACCCGAAGCACGTCGCGTTGTTGCGAACATGGTCTCCTCCAAATCTGCTCCCCGGATCTGCCCCCGCGGCATGCTAGCCAAGCTTTTAGGCCGGCCATAAACACAACTCGGCCGGCCGCAAACACTTCTCTGTTATCACTGAGCGCTATTTCGGGGCGGCAAGGTCGTCTGCAATCAGCGCCCGCAATTCGGCGGTGACTTCCGGTTCCTTTCCGAACCAGAGCGCAAAGCCGCGAACGGCTTGGTGCAGCAGCACGCCGAGCCCGTCGGCGGTGCGCAGCCCGCGGCGTTGCGCGGCCGCAAGAAGCGGGGTGAGAACCGGGGCATAAACCAGGTCGGCGACAATACTCCGCTCAGACAGGCGTCCGAGATCGATCGCCAAAGCCGGCTGCCCCTTCATGCCGAGCGTCGTGGTGTTGACGAGAAGCGGAGCGCCGGAAAGCGCCGCTCCGACCTCCTCCCACCGAATGGGTTGCACGCGCTCACCGAAAGTTTGACGCATGGCTTCGGCGCGGGCGGCGGTGCGGTTGGCGACGGCGATCTGCGTCAGCCCGCGCGCCAGCAGACCATGAATGACGCCGCGCGCTGCGCCGCCGGCGCCAAGAACCACCGCGCTGCCGCCATTTCGCTCCCACCGCGGCACGCAGGCGTCCAGATTGGCGAGAAACCCATCGACGTCGCTGTTAGTCGAACGCAGAACAGCGCCGTCGAACCACAGCGTATTGACTGCGCCCACGGCGCGAGCCCCGTCATCGGGCTGCGACAGCGCAAACGCCGCTTCCTTGTGCGGCACGGTGACATTGGCCCCGACATAACCGCGTTCGGGCAGCGACCGGACGAAGGATGCGAATTCCTCGCGCGGCACCAGTTCGCGACGATACTCGCCGACGATACCATAACGCTTGAGCCAATAGGTGTGAATGAGCGGCGAGCGCGAATGCTCGACTGGCCAGCCGATGACGCACGCTGCGCGCATTGTCCTAGATCAGGTCTCGTCGGCCACAGGATTGCGCAGCACGCCGATGCCGGGACACTCAATCTCGATGACGTCGCCGGGCTTCAGCCAAACCGGGGGAGCTTCGGGCTTGACGTCTCGTCTAACCGGCGTTCCGGTGCTGATAACGTCGCCCGGTTTCAGCGTCATGATTTTGGTGATGTAGACGATCAGATCGGCGAAAGAGAAAACCATGTTCGCCGTGGTCTCATCCTGCGTGACGTCGCCGTTTTTGCGCACGGTCAAGTGCAGCGGTCTCGTCAGGTCGACGTCGGTTTGAATCCATGGCCCGATGCTGCCACTCGCATCAAAGTTCTTTCCTTGAGTGACGTTGAAGCGGCCGTGCCGGAGCCAATCGCGGATCGTGCCTTCGTTACACAACGTCAGCCCGGCGATCACATCAAGCGCCGTCTCTTTGGGCACGTTTTTGCACTCGCGGCCGATAACCATGGCGATCTCGCCTTCGTAGTCGATCTGTTCGGAAATTTTTGGCCTGATGAGGTTTTGACCGTGCCCGACCAGCGAATTCGGGGCGCGGTAGAACATGCTCGGATATTTGGGGTTCTCGGCGAGGTCGTAATCCTTGCCGCGGTTGACGTAGTTGATGCCGACGCAGAGGATTTTTTCGGGGGCGGTTAAGGGCGGCAGCAGCTCAACTTCCGAAAGCGGCAGATCCGGTCGCACGCCGCTAATGACTGCCTTGGCCTCATTGAGAGCCCCCGCGCGGAACACCTCGAGGAGGCTGGAGAAACGGCTCAACCGCGAGCGCAAATCGACGACGCCTTCACCCACGACCGCGCCAAAACTCGGCCGGCCGCGCATCTTGTAACTTGCTAGCTGCATATCGCTTCCCCTCAGGGCGATGTGTTAGAAGTCGCCGCAACAACCGTCAACGGCGATAGAGCATGCCCCTCCGGGATCCCGTCTTCGAACCGCCTTTCAACGTCGTCCGCGCGAGCCATGTCGAGCTGGGTGTGAGCGATCTCGGCCGTTCCCGCGCATTCTATGTCGATTGCCTTGGGCTTTTGGTCAGCGACGAGAGCAAGGACGCTCTCTATTTGCGAGGCATAGAGGAAAGGGGCCATCATTCGATCGTGCTCCGCCGCTCTCGCGAAGCGCAGGTGACCGCACTGGGTTTCAGGGTCGCGAGCGAGGAAGATCTCGACCGGGCCGCGTTTTGGTTTGGTCGCCGCAACCTTCCGGCCGCCTTTCCGGAGATCCCACACCAGGGCCGCACCTTGCGGACCGCCGACCCACTTGGCATGCCGCTCGATCTCTGTGCGCAAATGGACCGCGCCGAAAGCATGCTGCAGAAGTATGAGTCGCATCGGGGTGCGCGTATTCAGCGCATCGACCATCTCAATTGCTTCACGCCCGACGTGCAGCAAAGCTACGACTTCTATCGTGAGCTAGGTTTCCGGCTGACCGAGTACACAGAAACGGACGGCGACGATGCCAAGCTTTGGGCGGTGTGGATGCACCGCAAAGGCAACGTTCACGATCTCGCGTTCACCAACGGTTTCGGCCCGCGCCTGCATCACATTGGGCTGTGGACACCGGGAGTGCTCGACATTGTTCACATCTGCGACGTGATGGCGTCCAGCGGCTATCTCGAAAATATGGAACGCGGACCCGGCCGTCACGGCATTTCCAACGCGTTCTTCCTCTACGTGCGTGACCCGGATGGGCACCGGGTGGAGTTGTTCACGTCCGATTATCTGACCGTCGATCGCGACCACGCGCCTATCCGCTGGTCATTGCTGGATCCTCGGCGGCAAACCTTGTGGGGCCACCCGGCGCCCGCATCATGGTTCAACGAGGGTTCACTGTTCGCCGGAGTGGCGCCACGCGAGCCGGTACTCGACGCTCAGCCGATTGTGGCCATGTAATCGTGGCCAGGTAATTGTGGCCATCTAAAGTGAAAGCGCTAGGGCTGCACCGCCGGCGCCCGGCGGGCAAGCTCGCCCTCGAGCCGGGCGACGTTGTCGAATAGCCGAGCCGTCGCCAGGCGCAGAAAGTAGAATCCGAAGGTCGGGTTTTGGTAATAAAGCTCCTCGACCTGCTCATACGTGATCGACAGGACCTTGCCGTCTTCGATGCACTCGAGGGTCGCCGTGCGCTTATTGTCGGGCGACAGCATCGCCAGCTCGCCCACCACTTCCCCGCGCTCGACCTCGACGCCGAGCTCCACCAGTACGTAACGTCCGGTCACGGTGCAGAACATTTCGTCTGCCAGTTCGCCCTTGGCGAACAGGAGATCGCCCTTTTGGAAGTGCCTTTCGATCATGAACGGCTTGAGCCAGTCTAGCGAGGGCTTACCGTGAATGGCATCACGGACGCGGCGGATCAGGTCGAGCATTTGATAAAGGCGATATGCATTCATCGGCAACGCGAATATTTGCAACAGCAGCGGAAGGTAGGCCTGCGCCAAGGCGAAGTACACGATCAGAAAACAATTGGCGATAATGGCGAGAGTGCGTAACGGCACCATCGTCTTGGTCGAAGCTGTGGCAACGATAAACAGCGACGCAGTACTATTAATCAAATCGGTCCAGTGCATGGACGCCCTCCATGTACCTTAACGGGACAGCAGCCAAAGGCCGTATTCTGGAAAAAACTTCAAGCTTCGGGATTTGTTTTCGGCCCTTTCGCGTTCACGATAGCACGGACGCTCGTTGGCTCGCGCGCCGCCCGGCCACGGTCATGCAATTTCGGCTGGCGGGGTAAACCCTGAGAGCGTAATTTGTCGGTATGCAGGCAATCAGACGGTGAGCCCGCGGATGGCCGGCGCAGTGTCCGCTCCTTTCCACCTTATGACATCCGTGCGTCGTTTTGCGGCGTCGCCGGTGACACGCTACGTTATTTTGGGAGCGGGGCTGGTCGGCATGACGGCGCTGACCGTGCCGGAAACACGCAGTTCGTTCGGCCTTTTGTTGAGTGTCGGGCTGTGGCTTTGTCTCGCCTACTTTATCATCGACGGTGTCATCCGTCTGAGCGCGGCGCAGCGCAGCGCAACAGTATTCCGCTATTCGGGCGCGCCCGCCGGCATCATCGACTTCCTGAGCATTGTCCCGGTGCCGCTCGCCCTCATTTGCGGCGTACCTCCCGAATCCGCCTGGCTGCTGGCATCCTTATGGGTGCTCAAGCTCACTCAGGACTCGCCGGGTTTTGCGCAGCTTGGACGTGTCTTCGTCGTTGAGGCTAAGGCGCTCGCCAGCGTGCTCGTGCTGTTCCTCATCGCGCTGTTTCTGGCGTCCGCCGCTATGTACGTTCTCGAGCGTCAAGGTCAGCCTCAGGTGTTCGGGACGCTTCCCGCGGCGCTGTGGTGGGCAGTGGAGACGCTGACGACGACGGGTTATGGCGATGAGATTCCGCAAACCACGCTCGGTCATCTGCTGGGCGCATTTGTCATGATCTGCGGTATCGCCACTTTCGGATTGTGGACCGGCATTTTGGCCACCGGTTTTGCCGCGGAAAACCGGCGGCGCAATTTCATCCAAACCTGGGATCTGGTCAGCAAGGTGCCGTTTCTGCAGACACTCGATCCCTCGGCCGTCACCGAGATCACGCACATGATGCGTCGCGTCGAAATGCCGGCGCGAACCGCGGTCATTCGCCGCGGCCGGGTTGGCGACTGTATGTACTTTATTGCCGAAGGCGAGGTGGAGGTTGATGTCGAACCGGCTCCCGTCCGCCTTGGCGACGGCGCTTTTTTCGGCGAGCTTGCCTTGCTCGGCGATTCGATCCGCACGGCGAACGTCTCCACAACAAAACATTCGACGCTCTTGGTTCTCGATCTGGCGGATTTTCGGACAGTTATGTCGCACCATTCTGAGCTTGCCCGCGCGATCGACGCCGAGGCTAAAAAGCGGGTAGGCGAAAACCAGCGCCGCCGCGAGCGTCATCTGCCTGCCGACGCAACACAGTAATCTTCACATTGAAAGATACGGAAATGACGAACGCACTCAACGAAACACACGATCCGGCGCGGCAAAGCTTCGTAACAAGCGCCAATCAACCGGATACCGAATTTCCGATCCAAAACCTTCCCTTCGGCGCTTATTGCCCCGCGCGGGGGGCCAAGCAGCGCGTCGGCGTTGCGATCGGCGATCAAATTCTCGACGTGGCGGCGGCCGCCTCCTGTTTCAACGGTGCGGCCGCAACGGCGGCGCAGCACTGTGCCGGTCCGCACCTCAATCAATTGATGTCGCTCGGCATGGAAGCGTGGTCGGCGCTACGCTTGGCGTTGTCTCGCGCGTTGAGTGCCGATCAAAAAGACGCGCGGTTGCAACAGTATCTTACGTCGATGGCGCAAGCAGAGCTGATGATGCCGATCGCTGTCGGCGGCTTTACCGATTTTTATGCGTCGGTTTTTCACGCCACCAACGCCGGGCGGGCCTTTCGGCCGGACAATCCTTTATTGCCGAACTACAAATATGTGCCGGTCGCCTATCACGGGCGGGCCTCATCGATTCGGGCAAGCGGCACCGCGGTGAAGCGGCCGCAGGGCCAGCGCAAGCCCGCGAACGAGGATGTGCCGACCTACGGCCCATCGCGTAATCTCGACTTCGAGCTGGAACTCGGGTTTTACATCGGCGTGCCGACGAATCTCGGCGAAACCGTCCCGGTTGGCAGCGCGGCCGGACACATTTTTGGCTTTTGTCTGCTCAACGACTGGTCGGCGCGTGACGTGCAAGGCTGGGAGTATCAACCGCTCGGTCCATTCCTCGGCAAGAATTTTGCCACCACCGTTTCGCCGTGGGTGGTCACGGCGGAAGCGCTGGCGCCATTCCGCACCGCCGCATTCGCGCGGCCTGCCGGCGATCCGAAGCCGTTAGCGCATCTCGCAGATGTCGAGGATCAGTCCCAAGGCGGTCTCGGTGTCACGCTGGAAGCATATCTAGCGACAGAGACGATGCGGCGCGCCGGCACGGCGCCACTCCGTTTGACTCAGACTTCGTTCGCCTCGATGTATTGGACTGTGGCGCAGATGGTGGCGCACCACACAAGCAACGGCTGTAACCTGGAAATCGGCGACCTCATCGGCTCGGGAACCATATCCGGACCTGCCAAGGATAGCTGGGGCAGTCTGCTCGAACTAACGGCCCGTGGCCGCGAGCCGTTGACGTTGCCTTCCGGCGAAACGCGTGGATTTATCGAGGACGGTGACGAGATAATTTTTCGCGGCTTCGCGCAAAAGCAAGGTTATCAGCGGATCGGTTTTGGCGAATGCCGCGCTGTCATTTTACCTGCGAGCTAGTGCTGAACTTGCAGCACTGGCCGCCACGGTCACGCGACCGCTGAGATCTTATGGGGGGCTTTTTTCAATAGCGCCCGCACCTCGCCGGCTGGGGCGGGTCTGGCCAGCAAATAACCCTGGACCTCCGAGCAGCCTTCGCGCCGAAGGCTGCTCAGTTGTGCCTCGGTTTCCACCCCTTCGGCGGTCGTCGTGATCCCCAAGCTGCTGCTCAGTCCGACCACGGCGCGAATGATGGCGACGCTGTCCTCTTTCGCCGGGAGATCGCGGATAAAGCTCTGATCGATCTTGATCTTGTCGAACGGGAAGCTGCGCAGATATCCGAGCGACGAATAGCCGGTGCCGAAGTCGTCCATAGCGATCTTGATGCCGAGATCGCGCAGTTGATGCAGAACTGCAAAACCGCCCTCGTTTTCCTGCACCAGGACGAGTTCGGTGATTTCCAGCTCCAGCCGATCGGCAGAGAGTCCGGCATTTGCCAGTGCACTCACGATGGTCTGCACCAGCATTTTGTCCTTGAATTGTGCCGGTGACAGGTTGACCGACACCCTCACGTCCGGCGGCCAATGCGCCGCCTCGGCGCAAGCCTGGCGCAATACCCATTCTCCAATCGGCACGATCAGGCCGGTTTCTTCCGCCACCGGAATGAAATCCGACGGCGCGATCGTTCCGCGCTTGGGGTGACGCCATCGGATGAGCGCTTCGCAGTTCGAGATATTTCCAGATTTGAGATCGATGATGGGCTGATAGTTGAGCTCGAATTCGCCGTTGGCGAGGGCGGTCCGCAAGTCTAGCTCGATTGCGCGCCGCGCCTGCATGCGGGCATCCGTCTCGCGTTCGAAGAATCGATAGGTGCCGCCGCCGTCGGCTTTGGCTCGATACAAGGCTAGATCTGCATTTCTGAGGAGAATGTCAGGCTCGTGACCATCGGCCGGCGCCATGGCGATTCCGGCGCTGGTCTTTATGGCGATCCGCCGACCGTCGATCTCGTACGGCGCGCTAATGGTTTCGAGCAGGCGCGCCGCTAGGCCCTGAGCAGTCGCCGGCTCTCCCGATGGCGCCTGCACGAGGGCGAACTCGTCGCCGCTCAGTCGTGCGACAATGTCACCCTCGCGAGCGCAGCCACGCATGCGCGCGGCGACTGCCTTGAGCAGCCGGTCGCCGATCGGATGGCCGAGCGTGTCGTTGACGATCTTGAACTGGTCGAGGTCGATGCTGAGGACGCCAATCGTTTGGGGACGCCGCAACTGGGGCAGCAGTTCTCTCAATTTCTCGTAGAACGATACGCGATTGGGCAGCCCAGTCAGGGCGTCGAAGTGCGCCAGATGCCGGATGCGCTCTTCCGCGCGCAAACGGTCTGTAATGTCCTCGAACGTGGCGACGAAACCGCCGTTCGACATCGGACGGTGCGTGATCAAAAGCGTAGTATCGTCCTTCAAGGTCGTGATCACGGTGCCGCTTGCCGGTGCGGCCAACAGCTTGCCCTGTTCGGCGTCTGCGGCCTCTGGGTCCTTGTCGCTGGCCTGGGCCATCATCATCAGTTCGCGCATCGACATTCCAAGGATGACCTTGCCGGGCGGAATTTTGAATATCTCGGCCACGCGCGGATTGAACACGACAAGCCGCTGGCCGGCGTCAAACATGCACAGTCCCTGCGCCATGTTGGTCAAGGCTGCATCGAGCCGTTCGCGCTCGCGTTCGGCCACCTCGGCCAGATGCTTGATCTTGCGCATTTCGCGCTCACGCGAATTGCGCCGCCCGGTGCTCGAGGTTCGGTGCTTTGTCAGCCGGTGAGATGTCGCCGGTGCACGCGAGGTGGCCGCTCGCTTCAAATTTTTCTCCTTAACAAACCAGTGGCAGGAGCAGGTAGGCGTTCGCGAGATAATTTGGTGTTAAAGCATCAAGTTTGCGGCGCCGGGTCGGTTGCGGCCCGTCGACATTGACCGTCCGGAACTTAGATCGAGGATAATGGAGTCTTGAGCGATCTGTTAAATGGCGAAGAACTCGCGCGGCAGATTTAGCTCGTGCCTAATCCGGGACCATAGATTTGCCGATTGCACCGCAATAGAGATTTTTGCACGCCGATGAGCTTGAGGCACTACCTGCGAATTCGCCGGTGCGTACGCGTGGCTGCAGCAGCGAGGCCGGGTGGTGCATTGATGAGCCGTCCCCTCACTGCGGGGGCATCGGCATCATGTTGTCGTGGAGATTTGCGACGATCCAAATGGAGCCGGCGATGACGAGAAAGACGATGAGCACGCCAAAAGCGAGCGCCAGGATATTATTCGTGCTGTCAGCCCCGCTGCCCAAGTGCAGAAAGAACACCAGATGAATGCCAATCTGTGCCAACGCCAGCACGGTTAAACCGACCGGAATGCCGGGCGCCCAGAGCAAGCCGGTCTGCGCGACAATGAAGGAGGCCGCGGTCGTGACGATCGCGAGCGCCAAGCCAACAGAATACGTGAGATAACTGGCCGTGGACTCGTGCTCTTCCACGCCCGGCGTCCGGTCCGGCGCTGGCGCATGAATGTCGCTCAATGGCGCACTCCCATCAGATAGACCAGGGTGAATACGCCAACCCAGACGATATCCAGTGCGTGCCAGAACAGGCTCCAGCACAATAAGCGCCGCAGCACGGCGGCTTGCAGGCCCTTGGCGATCACTTGGATCACGAGATAGACAAGCGCGATCAAACCCGCGGTGACGTGAGCGCCGTGGGTGCCGACCAAAGTGAAAAAGGCCGACAAAAAGCCGCTGCGCGAAGGCCCAGCGCCCTTTTCGACCATGCCGGCGAATTCCCTGGCCTCGATGATCAAAAAGACCGAACCGAGCACGAATGTGAGCGCCGCAAAAGCGAAGAATGGCAGCAGGCGACGCCGTTCGGCGGATAGCACGCCCAGTCCGCAGGTGTAGCTCGATACCAGCAGACACATCGTTTCGATGAAAACGTTGGGGAGATTGAACAGCTCGGCTGCAGTCGGGCCGCCGGCGGTATTTCCCGACAGTACCGCGTAAGCGGCGAACAGCGCCGAAAACATCACCATGTCGCCGAGGATGAAAATCCAGAATCCGTAAGCGACCACGATTCGCTTCGAGGCGGGTCCGCCGCCGTGCTCGTGCATGAGGCCGAACGGAAGCGGGCTCGCGCTTTCTTGGATTGCCGGCGTCATGCCCGATGTCCCAAGCGGCCACGCTCCATTCGCGCGACCTCGGCGGCCGAAATCTCGTCTTCACGTTCGGTGCTCCAGCCGGCGATCAGCACCATCGTTGCAGCCGCGAGGAAGCCGAGCAGCGCCAGCCACCAGATGTGCCAGATCAGCGAGAAACCCATCACCACGGCAAAGAACGCGGTAATGAAACCGGCTGGGCTGTTGCGCGGCATTTCGATGGCTTCATAGGCGTGTTCGTCCGAGGCGCGACCCTCGTGCTTCATGTGCCAGAACGCGTCGATGCTCTCGACTTTGGGGAGCACGGCAAAATTGTAAGGCGGCGGCGGCGAAGCGGTCGCCCATTCCAGTGTGCGGCCGTTCCACGGATCGCCGGTTGAATCGAGGTGCTGTTTGCGGGCACGGATGCTCACGTAAAGCTGCGCGATCTGACAGAGGATTCCGCAGAAAATCAAAATGGCTCCGCCTTCAGCAACCAGGAGCAGCGGTTGCCACGTCGGGTCCGGAATGTGTTCGAGGCGTCGCGTCATGCCCAGCAGGCCGAGCCAGTAGAGAGGCATGAAAGCGAGATAGAAGCCGAAGAGCCAGCACCAGAAGCTGGCATGGCCCAGGCGTTCGTCGAGCGTGAACCCGAACGCTTTCGGGAACCAGTAATTGATGCCGGCCAGCACGCCGAAAACGACGCCGCCAATAATGACGTTGTGAAAGTGGGCGACCAGAAACGCGCTGTTGTGGAGCACGAAATCGACCGGCGGCACCGCGAGCAATACGCCGGTCAAGCCGCCGATGACGAACGTAACGATAAAGCCGACGGCGAAAAGCATCGGCGTCGTGAACACGATGCGGCCGCGGAACATCGTGAACAGCCAGTTGAAGACTTTGACGCCGGTCGGCACGGCGATGATTGAGGACATGATGCCAAAGAACGCGTTGACGTTGGCGCCCGCGCCCATGGTGAAGAAGTGATGGAGCCACACCATGAAAGAAAGGATGCAGATGCCGAGCGTTGCCCAAACCATGGAGCGGTAGCTGAACAGGCCCTTTCCGGAGAAAGTCGCCACCACTTCGGAATAAATGCCGAACGCCGGCAGGATCAATATGTAGACTTCGGGATGGCCCCACGCCCAAAACAGGTTGACGTACATCATCTGGTTGCCGCCGCCGTCATTGGTGAAGAAATGCATGCCAAGGTAGCGGTCGAGCAGCAGCATGACGAAGGTTGCGGTCAGGACGGGGAAGGCGGCAACGATCAGCAAATTCGCGGCGAGCGCGGTCCAACAGAACACCGGCATGCGGAAGTAAGTCATGCCCGGCGCGCGCATTTTTAGAATCGTCGTCACAAAATTGATGCCGGTCAGCAGCGTGCCGACGCCGGAGATCTGCAACGACCAAAGATAGTAATCGACGCCGACATCCGGCGAAAAGGCAAGCTCGGAGAGCGGCGGATACCCCATCCAGCCGGTGCGCGCGAAATTGCCGATGACCAGTGACATATTGATCAGCAACGCGCCTGTCGCCGTAAGCCACAGGCTCACGGAATTAAGCACAGGAAAGGCAACGTCGCGTACGCCGAGCTGCAACGGCACGGCAAAGTTCATCAGTCCGATGACCAGCGGCATCGCCACGAAAAAGATCATGATCGTGCCGTGAGCTGAAAAAATCTGATTGTAGTGCTCGGGCGGCAGGTATCCCTGCGCGCTGCCGACGGCGATCGCCTGCTGTGTGCGCATCATGATCGCGTCGGAATAGCCGCGTAGCAGCATCACCAGGCCGAGCGTGACGTACATCACGCCGATGCGCTTGTGGTCGACGCTGGTCAGCCATTCGCGCCACAGATAGGGCCACCAGCCCTTGACGGTGATGAGGATAAGGACCGCGACAATGACGATGGCGAGGACTGCCCCAGTGGCCAGCGGCAGCGGCTCGTTGAACGGAATGGCGTCCCAGCTCAACCGTCCCAGCATCTCAGCCTCCCGCGGGACTTTCCGGCGGACACCACGCCCCGCCAACGGTGGGATTTTGCGGGCTTGATGCGGTCTGATCAACGATGTGATCGAACAGCTTCGGCTCCCCCAGGCGATAGGTTATGGGTGCGACGTTTTTGCTTGGCTTGGCGAGCTCGGCGTAGCTCGCATCGTCGAGGCGTGCGCTGGCGGCCTGCGTGTGCTCGATCCAGGTGTTGAACTCGGCCGCCGGCACCGTTTTGACGGTAAACCGCATCCAGGAAAAGCCATCGCCGCTGAAATTTGCGGAAAGACCGGGATACTCCCCCGGCTGATCGGCCATAAGGTTCAGATGCGTGGTCATGCCACCCATCGCGTAGATCTGACTGCCCAACTGCGGCACGAAGAACGAGTTCATCACTGTCGCCGAGGTGAGCTGAAACTCGACCGGAGTGCCGGCAGGGATGACCAACTGATTGACGGCGGCGACACCCAAATCCGGATAGATGAACAGCCACTTCCAATCGAGCGCCACCACCTCGACGTGAACCGGCTTGGATTTTCCCGAGAGTGGCGCTCGCGGATCGAGCTGATGCGACCCGATCCAAATCACTCCGCCAAGCAAGATTACGGTCAGCGCTGGTATCGACCAGACGACAAACTCGACGCGTCCTTCGTACGACTCGTCGGTATCACGGCTCGCGTGAGTGTTGGATGATCGGTACCACCATGCAACCGCCAATGTAGCGACGATCACCGGGATGACGACCACGAGCATGATCGCCGTCGAATCGACCAGCAGCAGCCACTCGGCCGATGCGATCGGCCCTTGTGGGTCCAGTACGCCCGCCGGCTTGCAGGATGCGAGACCAAGGGCAGCGCCAATCAGCGGCCACCGAAAGTGGCGCGACCAACGGCGGCGGTGAGGTACACATGCTCTGGTCATCGAATCGGGACCGGCGCGAGGCTGAGTCGCGATAGTATCCGGTTCCCGCGCTCAGTCCTACCCGCGCGTCTGGATGAGCAGGGGCCCTTCGGCGGGGTGGCATTGTCGCGCACCCGCGCAAACTATTCCGCCGGCACCCATTTTTGCAGACGTTTGCCGGTGTCGACCTCGCCGGTATAGAGATTGCCGCGTGAATCGAACTTCGCGGCGTGAACCCAGTGAAATTCGCCGGCGCCGCGCCCGGGGCGTCCATACGTGCCGACGACGGCGCCGTCCTTGCGCCGCACCGTTTCGATCACATTGTTGGTCCCGTCGATCAACACCAAATAATTTTGCCGCTTGTCCAGCGGCGAGAAGGCAAGCCCCCAAGCCGAGCCTGGTCCCTGCGTCTTCGGCTCGAACACGAACTGGCGTACAAAGTTGCCGTCCTTGCTGAATACCTGCACACGATTGTTGGTGCGGTCGCAGACGTACACGAAGCCATCCTTGCCGAGTGCAATGCAATGCACCGGGTTGGCGAATTGCGGGGCGTCCGGATCGTAAGGCGGAAGCTTGTCGTCGGTCGGCGGCTTGCCGTAGGCGCCCCATACCCGTTTGATTGCGCCGGTGTCGCCGTCGAGCACGGCCACGCGATGGTTGCCGTAGCCGTCGGCGGCATAAATTTCATTGGCGCTCTTGTCGTATTCCAATGCGGCGACCTGGCCGAACTGGCTCAAATCAGTGCTCGAGGTCAGCGGGCCGCTCTTGCCGATTTCGGCGACGAATTTGCCGTCGGTGGTGAACTTAAGCACCATCATGTCGGTCTTGCCGTTGCCGGACAGCCAGACGAAGCCCTTATTGTCGACAAGAATGCCGTGCTCGTTGGCTGGCCAGTCGTAGCCAAGATTGTCGCCTGGCCCGCCCCACGATTTCACCACCTCACCCGACTGGTTGAAAACCAGCACCGAAGGCGCCGGCACGCAACACTTCGAGCGCGGCGGATCAAGCGTCGCGCCTTTCTCGTCGTCGGTAAGCGAGCGCGGTCGCTGTAACACCCAGATGTTGTCTGAAGCGTCGACAGATATGCCGCCGACCTGGCCGAGAATCCAGTTGTTCGGCAGCGGTTTCGGCCAATAGGGGTCGACCCGGAACGCCGGTCCTTGGGCGTGGGCTGGCAGGGCGGTCAGGATCAAAGCCGCGAGAGCCGCTAATGCTGCGCCGACTAGATTGCGACCGCCCATGTTGTTGTCCTCTTGCTCGCGCGTCCTAAATGATGAGATCAGTGAATCTCGGGCTCTGCGGTCGGTTCGCGGCCTTGCAGAAAATCGAAATCGCAGCCCTCATCGGCCTGAACGATGTGAGCTGAATACATGGCGCCATAGCCGCGTGCGTAGCGTGGCGGCGGCGGAGTCCAGGCCGCGCGGCGCCGCGACAACTCATCCTCTCCAACATTCAGATGAATCTTGCGGGCGGCGACGTCGACCTCGATCTCATCGCCGCTCTTCACCAGCGCCAGGGGGCCGCCAATAAAACTTTCCGGCGCGACGTGCAGGATGCAGGCGCCGTAACTGGTGCCGCTCATGCGGGCATCGGATATCCGCAGCATATCGCGCACGCCTGCCTTGAGGAGCTTCTTCGGTATTGGCAATTGCCCCCATT
This sequence comes from Xanthobacteraceae bacterium, assembly GCA_036490575.1. Taxonomy (GTDB): domain Bacteria; phylum Pseudomonadota; class Alphaproteobacteria; order Rhizobiales; family Xanthobacteraceae; genus BOG-931. The sequence goes on along the minus strand of DASXDP010000006.1, from coordinate 11,498 downwards.
CCGGCATGCCGGGCTCGCCCTTGGGGCCGCAATTTTTCAAAACCATCACGTCGTCGGGCGTGACGTCGAGGTCGTCGCGTTCGGTCTCGCGCGCCATATGTTCGTAGCTTTCGAACGCGATCGCCCGGCCGCGATGCTGCAACAGCCGCTTGTCAGCTGCGGCAGGCTTCATGACGCAGCCTCGCGGCGCCAGATTGCCGGTCAGCACCGCGGTCGCGCCTTCCGGATAAAGCGGCTCCGACAATGGATGAATGACGTCGGGCAGGTAAGTCTCGGCGCCGGCAATATTGTCGCGCAGCGGGCGGCCGGTGACGGTGATGCTGGTGAGATCGAGAAGATCGCCCATTACAGCCATAAGCGCGCGCAATCCCCCGGCATAGAAAAAGTCTTCCATCAGATATTTGCCCGACGGGGTGATATTGGCGATCACGGGCACTTGCCGAGAAATCTCATCGAAGCGCTGCATGTCGAGCGCGATGCCGGCGCGCCGTGCCATGGCGATGACGTGGATGATGGCGTTTGTCGAGCCGCCGAGCGCCATGTGAACGCGAATGGCGTTATCGAACGCGGCCGGGGTCAGAATCTTTTCCGGCGTCAAATCCTCCCACACCATGTCGACGATACGACGGCCCGCAGCCGCGCACATCCGCGGATGGTTGGCGTCCGGCGCCGGGATCGATGAGGCGCCTGGCAGCGACAACCCCAGCGCTTCGGTGATGGCCATCATGGTGGCGGCGGTGCCCATCACCATGCAGGTGCCGAACGAGCGCGCGATGCCGCTCTCGATCTCGCTCCAATCAGCTTCACCGATTTTTCCGGCGCGCTTTTCATCCCAGTACTTCCAGACATCCGATCCGGAGCCCAGCGTTCGGCCGCGCCAATTGCCGCGCAGCATCGGCCCGGCCGGCACGTAGATCGCGGGCAGGCCCATGGAAATCGCGCCCATGACAAGGCCAGGCGTGGTCTTGTCGCAGCCGCCCATCAGCACGGCGCCATCGATCGGATGGCTGCGCAGCAACTCCTCGCATTCCATGGCGAGAAAATTGCGGTAGAGCATGGTCGATGGTTTGACGAATGGTTCGGCAAGCGACATTGCCGGCAGTTCCAGCGGAAATCCGCCGGCCTGCCAAACGCCGCGTTTGACGTCTTCGGCCCGGGCGCGCAAGTGCCCGTGGCAGGAGTTGATGTCACTCCAGGTGTTGAGAATGCCGATGACAGGCTTGCCGGCCCAATCGGCGCGGTCATAGCCGAATTGCTGCAATCGCGAGCGGTGGCCGAAGGAGCGCAAGTCTTCGCGGCCAAGCCAGCGGCAACTGCGCAGATCTTGCGGTGATTTTTTTCCTTCGGAGGCCATGCGAAAAGCGATTCCCGGCGTTTGTGAGCTGCAATGTTCCAAGTTTGCCTTTTATTATCGCCTTCGGCAAAGCGTGGCGCAGTCTCGTCATCAGCGCCGGTTCCATGGGAATTCAGTTTACGTTCATTTCCCCAAGTGTAAGCCAGCCCTGTTACTGGCCGCAAAAAGGGATGGCAGTAATGGGGAAGGCTTTCGCTCCCGCCCATTTCAGGCGACAAGGAGCGGCATACCGTGGCCATTCACCGTCTATTGCAACACTCCGCGTTCAATCAAGACGACATCGACCGGATGGTCGCTGCTTATGAGCATTGCTTGCGGATCGCCGGACTTGTGGACCGATCCGATCCGGTAGCGGAGAGGATCGCCAGGCAGATTGTTGAGATCGCGCAAACCGGCGAGCGCGATCCCGCCGTTGTGTCCAGGCAGGTACTCGAGGCACTTCAGCTTCCTCCTGGCTGACTTGCCCGCATTGCGGTCACGTGCTGAGACTCCCAGCGGGAGGATCAGACATGCCAGGCACCGCGTTTCTGTTCGATGAATCTTGCTTCTGGCACGTCGGCCAGATGCACGCGGGCACTTTCCCGGTTGGCGGATGGGTGCAGCCGCCGAGCGGCGCGGGTTTCGCAGAATCTCCGGACAGCAAGCGGCGGTTAAAATCTCTGATGGACGTTTCAGGCCTTTCGGCGCGGCTCGATTGTCACAGCGCGCCGATGGCGGAGGACGGCGATCTTCTGCGCGTTCATCCGAAAACGTATCTCGATGAATTTCGGAGTCTTAGCGAAGCCGGCGGCGGTTTCGTCGGCGACAACGCAAGCTTTGGCGGCGGCAGCTACGACTACGCCCGGCAAGCGGCCGGTTTGGTGATCGCCGCGGCTGACGAAGTGCTCAACGGCCAAAAGCGCAATGCTTATGCACTTGCCCGACCGCCGGGGCACCATTGCGGCCCCGCAAGCCCGATGGGCTTCTGTTTCCTCAACAACGCTGCCATCGCCGTCGAGGCGGCGATCGCGAAACACAAGCTCAATCGTATCGCGATTGTCGACTGGGACGTTCATCACGGCAATGGCACGGAGGCGATTTTCCTAGATCGGCCGGATGTTTTGACGATCTCCATCCATCAGGAGCGTTGCTTTCCGCCGAGGAGCGGAGGGACGGAGGTTCGCGGCACTGGCGCCGGCTCAGGCTGCAATCTCAATGTTCCGCTGCTGCCGGGCGGCGGCCACCAGGCTTACGTCGATGCCGTGGAGCGTCTCGTCCTGCCGGCGCTGCATCGCTACCAGCCGGAACTGATCGTGGTCGCGAGCGGCTTCGATGCCAACGCTCTCGATCCGCTTGCGCGCATGCTGCTGCACAGTGATTCGTATCGCTGGATGATGGAGCGCATTCTTGTCACGGCAGATGAACTTTGTCAGGGCCGCGTCGTCGTCGAGCATGAGGGCGGGTATTCCGAAAGTTATGTGCCGTTTTGCGGCCACGCGTTGATCGAAACGCTGGCCGGCGAGCGCACTGCCGTCGTCGATCCGGTGCTTGATTTCATCAAGGGTCAGCAGCCAAATGCCGCCTTCACGGCCTTGCAGCGGCGGCTGATTGACGAGCAGGCACTGACGTTGGAATTTTGAGGTGGCATTTTTCGTCAACGCCGCCGTGAGACAGCACCGAGGTCGCAATGACAAGTTCAAAGCAGACGGCCGCGCCGGAGGCGATCGCCGCGTTTCATCCCCTCGACCCTTTAAGCCTCGAAGAAGTGCGGATCGCGACCCAAACCGTGAAGCGCGAGCGGCGGCTTGGGGAGGCGCATCGTTTTCCGCTCACGCGGCTGGAGGAGCCGACCAAGGCCGCGATCAAAGCCTGGGAACATGGCGCCGATCTTGGTCGCATCGCCTTTGTGTTGGTGCTCGATCGCCAAACCGGAGAAGCCTTCGAGGCGCTTGTGGACGTGCGTGCAGGTGCCGTGATCCGCACCAAGCCGCTGCCGCTCCACGAGCCGCCGTACGGGCAGCCGCCAGTCATGATCGAGGAATTTGCCCGCTGCGAGAAAATTGTGAAGGCCGACCCCGCGTGGCGGCGGGCGGTCATGCGCCGCGGATTGTCAGAGGCGGAGCTGGAGCTCGTGCAAGTCGATCCGTTTTCGTCGGGTTTCTTCGATCGCGATTTCGAGCGTGGCCGCCGCATTGTCCGGGCGGTCAGCTATTGGCGCGAGCACGTGCAGGACAATGCCTATGCGCACCCGATCGAGGGCCTCGTCGCCGTCGTCGATCTTATCGCCGAGAAGGTCGTCGATCTGGTGGATGAGCCGGAGATTATTCCGGTCCCGAAAAAGAAACGAAATTACCGGCGCGACGATCTGCCGGCGCCTCGCGCCGACTTGAAGCCGCTCGATATCGTGCAGCCGCAAGGCGCAAGCTTCAAGGTCGATGGATGGAACGTGAGTTGGCAAAAATGGAGTTTTCGCGTCGGTTTCAATCCGCGCGAAGGCCTGGTGCTCCATCAGCTCGCTTACGACGACGGTGGCCGCAGGCGTCCGATCATCCACCGCGCCAGCGTCACCGACATGGTCGTGCCGTACGCGGACCCGACCGCCAACCACTACTGGAAAAGCGCTTTCGACGCCGGCGAATACGGCCTGGGCCGGCTCGCCAACTCATTGGAGCTCGGCTGCGATTGCCTCGGCCATATCTATTATTTCGATGTGGCCGCTGCCGATGACGGCGGACGGCCGTTTCTGATGAAGAACGTCATCTGCATGCACGAGGAGGACTACGGCGTGCTGTGGAAGCACTACGAGTTCCGTGCCGGAATCTACGAAGTCCGGCGGTCGCGGCGTCTGGTGATCAGCTTCTTCGTCACGGTCGGAAATTACGACTACGGTTTCTTCTGGTACCTCTATCAGGACGGCACCGTTCAGCTTGAGGCAAAGCTGACCGGCATTGTCCAGACGGCGGCCGTCGCGCCTGGCAACGCCTATCGCTACGGCGGAATGATTGACGACAATCTCGGCGGTCCCACTCATCAGCATTTCTTCAACGTGCGTCTGCACATGGACGTCGACGGCGGCGGCAACAGTGTCACCGAGCACGAGTTTCAATCGCGGCCGATGGGTGATGACAATCCGTATGGAAACGTCTTCGACACGACCAGCCGGACCTTTCGGAGCGAACAGGACGCCATTCGCGTCGCCGATGGCGCGGCCGGGCGTTACTGGAAAGTCATCAATCCCAATGTCGCCAACAGCGTCGGCAACCCGACGGGCTACAAGCTGATCGTACAGGGCGGCCCGGTGATGCTGGCGCAGGACGGCAGTTCAGCGCGGCGGCGGGGCGCATTTGCGACCAAACATCTCTGGGTGACGCCATTTCACCCGGACGAGAAATATGCGACCGGCGATTATCCCAATGTCCATGCGGGCGGCGATGGTTTGCCGCGCTACGTCGAGCAGAACCGGTCGATCGAAAACGCCGACATCGTGCTCTGGCACAGTTTCGGTCACACCCACGTCTGCAAGCCCGAGGATTTTCCGGTGATGCCGGTCGAGTACGCGGGCTTCGCTCTAAAGCCGAACGGCTTCTTTTCGGCCAATGCGGCAAGCGATGTCGCAGCAGAGGCCAACACCGCGTCCGTCGACGCTCGTACGGGAAAAGCGCATGGCAGCGCCGGTTGCTGCGGTTAGCTCAAGCGCGGTCGCACACCGGCCTCAATCGCGGAAGATCGCCAGGGGCAACAGGGCGGAAACAACGTAATTTGGAACGTCGACGACATTTGAGATGCGCAGATCCACTGCAACGCTGCAGATGATGTAGGCCTGCTCGCGGGAGAAGCCGCGCTCCTGCAATAGCGTGATCATGTTGAGGAGCGCATTGCGTGCGGCGAGTGTGAGATTTTCGCTTTCGATTTCACCGTCGGTGTTTATCGGCATTCCCATGACACCGAGAAAATTCTCCGGCGCGGCGAATTTGGGATCGGCGAAGTACCCCGAATGCGAGAAGACCGGGCCGGCAAAGGTCCGCTTATTGGCCAGTCCTTTGTGTATCTTGAAACGGACGGCGACGGTCGCGCCCATCTCGACTGCGGTGACGCACACCTCGCCGTCACCTTGCGCAAAATGCGCATCCCCGGTCGAGAATAATGCGCCTTTAGCGAAGACCGGCAGCAACAGCTTCGCGCCTTTGGTCAGTTGCTTGACGTCGAAATTTCCGCCGTTTTCGCGCGGCGGCAGCGTGCGTAGTCCTTCAAGGCCGCAGCGGCCACCGGGCACGGCGCCGGCGGCGTCCGGCGGGAAAACCATGCCGCCTTTTTCGAGCGCGCGCTGCTCGCGGTCGGCCCATTCCTTGAGTTTTTGCCCCGACGGTGCGGTCGCCGAGATGCCCATGAAAGGCGCCCCGGGAATGCGGACGCCGGGAATTTCGGCAGCGGTCGCCCAGCCGTCGCGGATTTTCCAATGGGCGACGAACGGTGTCGTCATGACGTCGCGGAGAAAACCCAAGCCCGGAACGATGGAGCTGAACGCGGTCGGCTGCGGCACGATGTCGAGAAACTCGACCTCGATCATGTCGCCCGGCTCAGCACCCTTGACGAAGACCGGTCCAGTCAGGGGGTGGATGCGTCCGGGATCAAGCTTCGCCAGATCGGCGACGCTGCTATCCGGCGCGATTTGCCCGTCGACTGCATCGCGCGTCTCCAGGATGACTTCGTCGCCCTCGGCGACTTCGAGCAAAGGCTTGATCTCGGGATGATAGCGGTTGTGGCCGGAATCCGGCTCGCCGGCGAGCGGCTTCGTGCGGTCGATACGAATGGCATGTTTGTGCATGGGAAGGGCTCATGGAAAATGGGGCCTGACGACGCCGATGCTACACCAAGAATAGCGTCAGCTAAGCAAAAGCTGCGCTCCTTGGACAGTAGCTGCTCGGCCCAAATATCGTCGGCTACGCCGCCACCGCCAGATTGCCGAATCGCTTCAAGTTTTCTTTCTGCTTGTCGTTGCGCGGCTGGAGTTTGAACAAACGCGCGGCATTACCACCCAGAATATTGTGCTTGGCCTTTTCCGAGAGGAACGGCAAATCCCAGATTGTCGACGGCAAGTCGAAGTCCCAGTGCGGGTAATCGGACGAATAGAGCAATTGCGTTTCCGCATTGATCATGCGGAACGTGGTCTCCATGGCGTCATAATCCTGAATCTCCATCGGCTGCGACGAGTAATACATGTCGCGCATGTAGTCCGACGGCTTCTTTTTCAGGAGCGGACATTCGGATGGCCGCAGCATGTATTCGTGGTCAAGCCGCTGCATCAGGAACGGTATCCAGGCGAGCCCGGATTCCATCCAGATCACCGGGAGTTTGGGGAAGCGCTCGCCGAGGCCGTTGACCACCCAATTGGTGCAGTTGACGACGTTGTACCAGGTGAAGCCGAGCGCATGCACCGAGATGAAGCGGTTGCAGCTTTTGAATGCGGTGTCGCTCCAGTTGACCCCGGAATGGAACGCGATTGCGAGGCCGCGCTCCTCCATTGCCCGATAAACCTTCATGTAGGCGTTGTCGTGCACGCCCATGTTCGAGCGTACCGTGGTCACCATGAAGCCGCCGACATTCTTGCGCTCGCCGAAAGCCTCGACATGGCGCAAGGCCGCGTCCGGATCGGAAAACGGCAGGCACAGGAGTGAGAAGAAACGGCCGCCAGCTTCAGGCATGACCTTCTCGGTGAGCCAGCGGTTATAGGCCCAGCACAGCTCCACTTCCATTTCGGTCTGCGGATGCAGGCCGATATTGAGCATGCCGGTCGGGAACAGGCAGGAGTAGTCGACGCCCATCGCATCCATCCAGCGATGGCCGAGCTGGACGTCGCGCAGGCTGCCGGCCTCGGTCTTTTCGCTTGAACGCAGCGGATAACGCGTCACGCGCCCTCCCATGTCCTGATAGCCGGTCGGAATCGGCACAAGGCCTGGACGCTGCTTGGTGCCGCGGCCAGCCATGCTGAGTTGGCGCAGCACGTCGTTTTCCATGAAGGGAAGGAATTCGTCGTAGTGCTCGTTCTCGTAATGGTGCGCGTCCACGTCGACAATGAGCACGTCGTCAAATTTGCGCCGGTGCGCCTGTTTGCGCGCGTGCGACAGCAGCCGCGAGGTGTTCAACTCCTCGACGGTGACGCGGCGGCCGCGATCGGAAATCAGATCCATTGTCTTGCTCCACCCGAACACGGTTGCGGGAGTTTTGTTTGCCTCATCGCCCGGTAAAGCCTTGCCACATGCCGAGCTCGAACGTGCTGAGATCGGAGGCGCGCAGCAGGCTGCTTGCCATAATCATGACATCGGTCGCAGAAACCGTGCTTTTCGCTACCGGTGCGAAGTCTTCGCCAGCTTGCCGCCGCGCCGAATAGGTGCGGCAGGCGACCGCGATCAGCGCTTGCAACGCTTCTGCGGAAAGAATGTCGAGACGGCCCTGGACAGCCCCACGCTCGATCGCAGCTACAAGACGGCCGGCATCGGCCGAGGCGCTGTTGCTTGCTTTGAGGGCGGTCTTCCCCGGGGCCTTCGCTGTTCCGCCGCTGCTCGCGGCATTGGCTGCACGCCGCAGCGCCCCTCGGGCCGCGCGTTTAGGCGAGGACATAGACATCGTCTCCCTTGCGGACGATTTCATACTTTTTCAGTTTGAGCCGGCGATCGCTCGCGCATTCGCCGGTTTTGATATTGTATTCCATGCCGTGCCACGGACACACAAAGTGCATCTCGGTTTCCGAGAAGTAGAGCCCCATGGACGTCTTGTCCGGACGCAGACGCTCCTCGACTTTGGCGATCGTCAAACCTTCGCAAGCCGGGCCGCCCTGATGGAGACAGAAATTCGAGTAGGCGTAGAATTCGCCCTCGTGGCGGAACACGCCGATTTCGTTGTCGCCGACAAAGATGATGCGGCGCTCCCCGTCCTTGAAGTCTGCAATCTTGGCGACGAATTTTTCCGGCATTCCGTCAACGTTCTTTCGCACTTCCCGCTCGCTCCCGCGAGAACGGTGACCCGGCGCAACATCGCGCCTGGATATCTGCTAGCGCGGGATGAGTGGAGTTTAGCACGCCCCTGAGTTAGGGGCGACCTACGCGATCTTATTGGTGAACGTGCCGATGCCCTCGATCCAGATTTTGATCACATCGCCGGATTTGAGGAACTCACCAGACTCAGCGCCGGTTCCGGCTGGCGTCCCAGTGAGGATGAGATCGCCGGGATGAAGCGTCATGTTTTCCGAGAGGTGAGCGATTTGCTCGGCAAGCGTGAACAGCATCTTGCTGGTGTTGGAATCCTGCCTCAGCCCATTGTTGACCCATAGTTTCAGGCCGAGCTGCTGCGGGTCCTTGATGTCGCTTGCCGGCACAATCCAGGGCCCGAGCGGGCAGGAGCCGTCAAAGCTTTTGTGCTTGATCCAGTCCATCTTGAAGAACGACGTGTCTTCGACACCCGGCCGCCGCCCACGGTCGCGCGCGGAGAGATCGTTGGCTGCCGTATAGCCCGCGACATAATTCAGAGCTTTCTCGATCGGCACGTTTTTCGCCGGACGCCCGATGATGGCTGCAAGTTCGATCTCCCAATCGAGCTGTTTGGCGTACTCGCCGACTTTGATGGTGGCGCCTGGATCGGCGAGTGTGCGCCCTGCCTTGATGAAGAAATAGGGCTTTTGTCCCTGCTCGTGGGGATCCGCGGGTTCCGGCTGGCCCGCTTTCCGCGCCATGGCGGCGGCGTGATCGGCATAGTTGGCGCCGGCGCAAAAGATCGTCGGCGGCGAGGGGAGCGGCGCCAATAATTTCGTCTTGGCGAGCGGCTGACGTTTGGCCCGGCTTTTTGCCGCGCCCGCGGCTGCCTTCTTCAGCGCGGCCTCAGCGGCTTTCCAATCGGCGAGAATGCCGGCGACCGTAGCATAGGCCGTTTTGCCGGTGAGCTTCGCGGCATCAAACACGTCATCGCCGATGATGGCCCCGGCGCGCGGCCCTTCCTTCGTCTGATAGGTCGCGAGTCTGTACTGGGCGCGCGTTCCGCTTGCCATTCCAAGTCCCCTTTTTTGCGAGTTTCAATGATCGTGAAATTAGACCCGTCCCAGCGCCTTGAGCACGCGCTCCGGCGTGAAAGGCATTTCGACGAGCGGCGCGGCGTTCAGCGGGCGAAGCGCGTCGTTGAGCGCATTCATCACCGAACCCGGCGCGCCAGCGGTGCCGGCTTCACCCGCGCCCTTGGCACCCAATTCCGAATCGGCGGTCGGGGTCACGACGTGGCCTACCTCGATGTCGGGCATTTCGTTCGCCATCGGTAACAAATAATCCATTAGGTTGCCGTTGAGAAGTTGGCCGGCTTCGTCGTAGAGGCAATGCTCGTAGAGCGCAGCGCCGATGCCTTGCACAATGCCGCCGCGAACCTGTTCGTCGACCAATTGCGGATTGATCACGGTACCGCAGTCCTCCACGCACCAGTGCTTCAGCAATTTTATCATGCCCGTCTTGGTGTCGACTTCGAGATAGCAGGCTTGAACGCCGTTGGTGAAGGCGAACGGCCAGGCGCGTGGCACGTAATGGCGGGTAACGATGAATTCGGGCTGAAAGCCGGGGGGCAGCGTATCGGGTCGAAAATAGACGATGCGGGCGACTTCTTCGAGCGGAAGGCGCTCACGTCCGGTAATGGCGTCCACGACAAGGCCGGCGCGGATGTCGAGCGCCTCCGGATCGGCTTGGAGGATCGATGCGGCGGCGGCAAGGACGTTGGCACGTAGCGCCTTGCCGGCCTGCCAGGCGGCCTCGCCGCCGATACCGGCGGCACGTGACGCCCAGGTGCCGCCGCCATAGGGTGTATGATCGGTATCGCCGGTGACAACACGCACACGCTCGATCTGCACCCCGAATGACGAGGCTACGCACTGCGCCAGCACCGATTCCGCGCCTTGGCCTTGCTCGGTCGCGCCAGAATGCACGAACACGGCGCCGGTTGCGTCGAGCCGCAAGGTTGCGCCGTCCTGCGATGAGATGCGGGCACCGCCAACGCCGTAGAACGCGGCGGATGGGTTAGTCACCTCGATGAACGAGGCGAAGCCGATGCCGCGATAGATGCCTCGCCGTCGAAGGTCCGCCTGCTCGGTGCGAAGCTTCTGGTAGTCCATCATCGCCACAATTTTGTCCAGCGAGGCGTGGTGCGAGAGCCCTTCGAACTTCAGCCCGGCCGCGCTGGTCGCGGGATAAGCGTCATCGGGGAATAAATTCCGGCGGCGCAATTCAGCGGGATCCATGCCGATCTTTGCCGCCGCCAATTCGACCAAACCTTCGGTAACCGCGGTGGCAATCGGATGCCCCACCGCGCGGTATTGGCACATGACGTTCTTGTTCTGGAACACGACGCGGGTCCGGGCGCGGTAGTTCGGGCAGGTATAAGGTCCTCCAACGAGGTTGACGACCTGGTTTGCTTCAATGCCGCTGGTGCGCGGATAGACCGAATAGGGTCCGATGCCGGTCAAATCGTCGATTTCGAAGGCGGTGATGGTGCCATCTTTTTTCACGCCGATTTTCGAGCGGACGCGATGATCGCGGGCGTGAATATCCGTGATGAAACTTTCGAAGCGGTCGGCGACGAATTTGACCGGCCGCCTGAGAAGCTTCGCCAGCGCCACCGTCGCCATCTCGTCAGCGTAGATGTGCACCTTGATGCCAAACGAGCCGCCGACGTCTTTGGTCAGCACCCGCACCTGATGCGATTCGAGGCCGAGATGCCGCGCAAAAATGTCCTGCGTCATGTGCGGCGCTTGCGTGCCCTGATAAACGGTCAGCCGCTGCTCGCCCGGATTGAACTCGGCGACAATGGCGCGCGCTTCGTTGGTTACGCCGGTGTGGCGGCCGAACACAAAGGTTGTTTCCACGACTGCATCGGCATCGGCGAACGCTTTATCCGGCTCGCCGGCGACCAGCGCGCGCTCGAAGGTCAGGTTATCGCCGAGATCGGGATGAATGACCGGTGTGGCGCGGTCGAGCGCGGTTTCCGCGTCGGTTACCGCCGGCAGCTCCTCATAGTCGACGTCGATCAGCCCGCAGGCGTCCTCGGCTTCGGCGCGGCTTCGTGCAACCACCGCGCATACAGCTTCCCCTTGCCAGCAGGCTCGATCCACGGCGATGGCATGCTGAGGCGCGGACTTGAT
>DASXDP010000005.1:0-8854 GCA_036490575.1 Xanthobacteraceae bacterium | reverse complement strand
CGCTACGGCGGCCGCAATGTGCCGTATGCGCAAGCGGCGCAACAGTATACCGGCAGCTGATGACCTCCCTTGCTTTGACCCCGTCGTTCCGTCTGGATGGCAGACGTGCGCTGGTAACCGGCGGAGGCCGGGGCATTGGCTTAGCTGCGGCCTCGGCTTTGGCGCAGGCTGGCGCACATGTGACGCTTGCGGCACGCACGAGAGCGGAGATTGAGGCAGCGGCAAGCGCCATTCGCGCGCGGGGCGAGAAGGCCGAAGCGCTGGTCCTGGACGTGACCGATGTCGAAACCGCGCGGGAGCTAATCGGCGCGTCAGAACCGTTTCAAATCCTGATAAATAATGCCGGCATCAACCGGCCGGCCCAGCTGAGTGACGTCAGCGTCGAAGACTTCGATGCTATCTTTGCGGTCAACGTGCGGGCCGCATTTTTCATGGCCCAGGCGGTGGCGCGGCGGCTGATCGAAAGTAAACTCTCGGGCTCGATCATCAATATTTCGTCCCAGATGGGGCATGTCGGAGCCGCACGTCGCACCGTTTATTGTGCGTCAAAGCACGCCATGGAGGGTTTCACCAAGGCGATGGCCATCGAGCTTGCGCCTCACAATATCCGCGTCAACTCCCTTGGTCCGACGTTTCTGGAAACGCCGATGACGCGCCCTTTCTTCGAGAACAAGGCCTTTCGCGACGAGGTATTGTCGAAGATCAAGCTCGGCCGTCTCGGCCAACTCGACGAACTGACCGGCGCTATTGTGTTCCTCGCATCCGATGCGTCATCACTGATGACAGGCTCGGCCCTGGTGCTTGACGGCGGCTGGACGGCGGAATAGCCGACAAGAAGCGTCGTCGCTCGTTCTCCGGGCGACCGCAACCTTCGCATTACAGTCCGAGATAGATCGTTCTAATGCGATCCGACTGCAATAGCTCGGCGCCACGCCCCTGCATTGTGATCACGCCGTGCTCGAGGACATAGCCGTAATCTGCAATTTCCAGAGTGAGATGCACGTCCTGCTCAACCAGGCACACGGCGACGCCGCTTTTTGCGATCGCAACAATGGTGTCAAACAGCTGCCCGACAACGACCGGAGCTAAGCCAAGGCTCGTTTCGTCGAGCAGTAACAGGCGCGGTGCTGACATCAATCCGCGCGCGATCGCCAGCATTTGCTGCTCGCCACCTGAGAGTGCGCCCGCCTGGGTGCGGCGGCGCTCCGCCAGGCGGGGAAACAGCTCGTACATCCGCTCGACGCGTTCGACGGCGCCGGCGCGCGCACGCTGACAAAAGGCGCCGATTTGCAAAGTTTCGTCTACGGTGAATTCGGGAAACACCAGCCGACCTTCCGGCACCAAAGCAATTCCAGCTTCCACCCGCGCGCTCGGCGAGGAGCGCGTGAGGTCTAGACCGGCAAAAGCGATCTCGCCCGACGCTGCCGGCAGCAAGCCGGCTATGGTGCGCATGGTCGTGGTTTTGCCCGCCCCGTTACTCCCGATCAGAGCGGTGATCGCGGCGTCCGCCACCTGGAAGCCTACGCCGTGAAGTACGGCTACCTCGCCATAGCCGGCGCAAAGATCGCGAACTTCGAGCAGCGGCTTCACGCTTTCCTCGTGCCGAGATAGGCGTCAATGACGCGCTGATCGGCGACAACCTCGGCCGGTCTGCCTTCGGCGATCTTTTCCCCGTGATGCAAAACCACGATGCGTTCGCACAAATGCATCAGCGCTTTCATCACATGCTCGATGACTACAAGCGTAAAACGGTGACGCCGATGCAGCGTTCGAATCATCTCGATGGCGTCAATGACTTCGGAAGTCGTCAAGCCGGCCAGAACCTCATCGAGTAAAAGAAGCCGCGGGCCGACCGCAATTGCGCGCGCCACTTCGAGCCGCTTTCGCCCGGCGAGCGTAAGCGTTTCCGCCGGGCGCGCCGCCTCATGGGCCAGCCCGACCTCGGCAAGGATTTCACGGGCGCGTGCCTGGGCCGCTTCCCGCGAACGCTCGCGAGTATGCCCATAGAGCGCCGCCACGACCAGATTGTCGATAACGCTTAATCCGGCGAATGGCCGCACGATCTGAAAGGTGCGCGCGATACCGAGCCTGGCCGCCGCATAGGCCGGCTTGCGGTCGATACGAATGCCGTCGAACCAAATTTCACCTGCACTCGGGCGCTGCGTGCCCGCTATCAGGCTGAAGGCGGTTGTTTTGCCGGCGCCATTGGCGCCCATCAATCCGACGATTTCGCCTGCGCCGACCGCAAAGCTTACGCCGCGGAGAGCGGCGACCCCGCCATAGGATTTGCGAACGTTCTCCAGCCGCAACAGCGTCATTTTGTGGCGAGTCCGAGAAGCCGTTGCGCACGTCCGAAAAGCCCTTCGGGTACAAACAGGACGAAGCCGATAAGCAGCACGCCGAGGATAATCATGTAGACCTCAGGCGCGCGCGCCCACAGCAACTGCGAAAGCAAGATCAATAGTACAGAGCCAAGCACCGGACCAGTCACCTCGTCGCTGCCTCCTAATATTGCAATGGTGACGATGGTGAATGACGTCGTCGGGCTGAATGCCTGTAACGGTTCGAAATATGTGGAACGCAGGATCATCAGCCCGCCGACAATGCCGGGTATGAATGCAGACAGCGTGAAGGCGATGATTTTGACCGCCGCGACGTTGACCCCGACAGCCTCGGCAGCAACTTCATCCTCGCGTATGGCCAGCAGTCCAGCACCTAGACGCGAAGATCTCACTAGATATAAAGCCGCCATGCTGAGCACGGCCAACACAAGCATGGCTTCGAATAATTCCGTAAGGCTCGGCGTGCCGATCAGCAGCCTGCCCTGGCGCCCTAGCGCCGCTTCGGTGCTAACGATGACGTATTTGACGAACTCGGAAATGCCGAGCGTGAGGATGACGAAATAAGGTCCGCGCACGCGCAGACAGGGCCAGCCAAGGCAAAGCGCGAGCGATGCCGCCGCAAACCCGGCCAGCGGAAGGCTCACCCACAGCGGAACCACGTTCCACAGCAGGACCGTCACGTAGGCGCCAACGCCATAGAACACCGCATGGCCCAGGGACACATAACCGGACAGCCCCGAGAACAGCGCCCAACTTTCAGCAAGCGCAATCCACATCAGTATTTCCAAGGCGACGCTGACGCCGTATGGACCCGACGCAAGCGGCAGGGTGCTGCAAAGCGCCGTCGCCAAGATGGCCGATATCAGACCTGCGTGCCGGCGTTGAATCATCGCGCAACAATTGAGCGGCCGAACAGGCCTTCGGGACGAATGAGCAGCACAGCGATGAAAACGCCGTAGACGAGAATCGAGCGATAGCTCGGTGACATCAGTGCGATCCCGTAGACCTCTACCGCCGCCAGGATGAACGCGCCAAAGATGCTGCCCATCAGGTTGCCGAGGCCCCCAAGAATAATGATGACGAAGGCCGATACCGTGAACGGAAAGCCGATAAACGGTGAAATACTCTCCGTCATGCTGACGAGTGAGCCGGCGAGCGCCGCCAATGCAAAACCCAGCGCAAAAACTTGCATGTTTATGCGATCAACATCGATTCCAACCAGCGAAGCGGCCTCCCGCTGCTGAATAACCGCGCGCATTGCCATGCCGGCGCGGGCATAACGGAAAAACAGCGCGCAGGCGATACAAACCGCGGCGGCAATGGCGAAGACGACCGCGCGGTTGGCCTCGATCCTCAGGTCGCCCACCGCCAGCACTTTATCCATGTAGGAATAACCGCGGGTATTCGCCGTGAACACAAGCGAAGTCAAGTTCTGGATGACGATTGAAATGCCGAAAAATATCAGGAGCGAATTGGCTTCGACGCGACCCAGCACGCGGGTCGAACGAAACAGCCGGCGGATGACCACGACATAAACAAACGCGCCGACCGCCGCGCCCGCCGCTATCGCACAGACCGCGGATATTAGCGGACTAATGCCCCAACGAACAAATCCCCAATATGCAATGTAGCCGCCCAGCATCACCAGCTCGCCGTGCGCCACGTTGAGAAGGCGCATGGTGCCGTAGACCAGATTCAATCCGATCGCGACCAGCGCATAGATTGAGGCGAGTACCAGCACCGCAGCGAGTAGCTGACTCGAGAAGATCACGCTCACTTGTGGCGCACCTGATTATTGCCCGCGGTGATCGCGGCGTCGAAGCGCCCCTGTCCGCTCAACCGCCCTGCCCGGACCAGGCCTAGCGCAGCCGCGGCCGAAGCCGCGGCTGCAAGATGTCTCATTTCGTCCACGCCGGCTTCGGTTCAAATTTCGCCGTGGCATCGGAAGGCGGCCACACGATTTGTGCCTCGCCTTTCTGGAATTGCAGCAACATCGTTGGCGTAGTGGCATTCTCGACGCCGTTGAATTTCACGGGGCCGTCGATGGTATCGAAAGTTTCCGTTGAAATGGCCTGGCGAATTTTATCCCTGTCCAGGCCCGCGGTTTTTACCGCCTGTTCCAGGATCTCGATCGACATCCACGCCAACGCCGAGTCGAGATAATCCGGCGGCTCGCCGAACTTCTTTTTGTAGGCATCGTAGAACGGACGCGCCTTCGGCCATTTGGCCTGGAACGGCGACCAATGCCCCATGGTAACGATGCCGTCGAGGTCAGCCCCGAACATTTTTTCGAAGAAATAGTCAGCAGGACCGACCAGCACCAGCTGGAAAGGCGAATTGATACCGAGCTCACGCGCGCCTTTGATGTATATGACACCATCCGGCGGATAGCACAGCATCAGCACGGCATCCGGGGCCGCCTGTTTGATCTTGGTGAGAGTGGCGGTCATGTCCTTGATGCCGGGCGCATATTCGTCATTGACGACGACCTTGATCCCCGACGAAGCAAGCGCCGGCATCAAGAATTTTTTGACTTCAAGCGAGAACGGAAGTTGCAGCGTGTTGATGGCAACCGTTTTGACATTTTCCGCCTGCAAGAACTTCACGAGATCAGGAGCCAGCTTGTCCGGAATTTCCGAGGTTGGAAACCAGATATTCCCGGGCTTGACGTCGCGGATGGTAACGGACGCCGCCGAATTTCCGACCAGCGGGAATTTGTATTTTTCGAGAATACCGACGATCGCAAAGTGGAACGGCGTGCCCCACGGCGCCAGCAGGAGATCGACCTTGTCGTCCGTGATCAATTTTTCGTAGATCTGCGGCGCCTTGCCGAAGTCGGATTGGTCATCATAGGCGATGAATTTGACAGGACGTTTTTTGCCCGCGACGTCGATGCCGCCGGCAGCGGCTACCTGGTCCTGCCACAATTCGTAAGTGTTAAGCTGGGTATGGGCGGCTGGCGCGAACTGTCCCGTCTTCGAGATCGCGTAGCCGATTTTGACTTCCTGAGCTCTAACCGAACTCGCGCTGGCGGCAATAAGCGCTGCCGCCAAGGCTAATACGAACTTCATCATCCTTCTCCCTGTGTAACGACGGAACGTCCCGCCGCGATCAACCCCGTGCACTTTATTTCAACCGCGCGCCCGGCGTGATCGAACATCACGCCAGCCACGGGTTGCCGGACCGGCCACCACCGGGGTGGCCGAAAAACTCGCCTTTGTCGAAGCGGCACCATTCAGCAAAATGTCGCACATCGTGTCGACCAGCTTTTCGATGTCACGCAGGTCATTGAGCCGGCGATTTATTACAAAGCCATCGTAGGCCATCATCAAGAGGTTAGGCAGCAGGTCGTAATCGATCGCCGACTGCGATCCGGAGGGAAGTGCAGTTTTCAGCATGGTCATCAACCGCTCTTCAGTCCAGCGCAGCAACGGGCTGGGCTTTTTCTGCGTCGGATCGGCGGAAGCGAGAGCCTCCATCAAACTGTTGGCCAATCCGATGTTTTCGTTGGGCATGTCACGCCAAATTCCGAGCAGAATGCAACGCAGCCGCGCGCGCGGGTCCTTTAATCTGTTGACCCGGCCCTCCAGCCGCACGAACGCATCCTTCTGCCACGGTTCAACTACGGCGTAGAGCAAATGAATCTTCGACCGGAAATATGAATACAGACTACTGACACCGACACCCGCGCGCTCGCTGATGTCCTGCAAGGTGGTGTTGTGATAGCCGCGCTCCGAAAACAAGTCGTATGCGGTATCGAGAATGGCCTGCCGGACCTGAACTTTCTTCACCTGAGCCACGTGCGACCCCAAGCTACAAGGGAATGGACATCGGAGCGTGCATGCCGTCACTATTCACCAGTGCGACACGCTTGAGGCTTATGCGAAATGAACTATCTGCCGGCCGCAAGTGATGGGTGTGGCGACCGGAATAGACGCGTTGCCGCTCCCCTTGATGCTCGACGCAGATAAACGCTGCCTCGACGACAAACTCGTCAACTTCCTTTTTCATGACCTCGATATTGCTGACGATGTGCGTGGTGCGCGGCATTGGCGTGAGCACCAGCGCGCGGGCTTCCAGCAAGCGCTGGACGCGGATCGACAGGATCGCGTGGTCCTCATAGACGATCGAGGCCACATTGAGCGGATCGGTCTGACCCGGCTCTGATGGCATCCAATAAATGCCGCGCGGCTCGAAAAGCTCAAGCCACGCTTCGAATTCACCGGCGTCGAGGAGCCTTGCTTCCTCGAACAGGAAAAGCTCGATCCGCCGCTGGGTTTCATAGTCCAGCATCCTTACGCCCCGGCAGTCATGTAATTCATCCACGCCTCGAATTGGACCCGCATCGGCAATTCGCTCGCCGCGCCGGACACGTTGTCCGCATCATAGCGGTCGCCGCCGAGGCCGCGCGAAAAGTCCACCCATGGTCCCGCCTCTTCGGCGAGCCCCTGCTGGCAACGTTCCAGCATTTCCACATCGTCGGAAAAAATCATCGAGGCCGGTGAGCCGATGGTGGACAGGAACCGCACCGCGCGGTGAAACATCTCATCCGGCGCACCCTTGAGGCGGAAACAATGGATGCGCAAGATCGTGCGATCGACCGAGATGGGTATGGTCACGCGCATCTGCTGGTACTGGGCGTTAATAACGAGGTTCGGATAAATGATATTGTTGAACCGGTTCATCCCCAACACGCTTTCCGCACGCTCCTCCCCGAGCCTGGCGACCAGAGCTTGCCGATAGCGCGTAGCGACCGGATCCGCGCCGGCGCCGACAAGCACGCCCTTGCGATAGATGTTGTTCATGAAAGTATGGCCGCCGGGCAGACCGCGGAGCTGGATGCCTTCCCATTCGGTCGGGCCAAACCCGTTCGCCAATATCATGTCGCGGGTCTGATCCTGATCGAGCGCCGACGCATTCGGCTGCGCCCGCCGCGCCGGCCCGACCGAGGAGCTGTGCACGAAGGTAGGATGGAAGATATCGGCGGCATTTTCCAGATGAAGCTTCCAGTTGCCGTTATATTCGAGCGTGAAGCTCGAGCTGGCGATCTCGACCTCGCCGTCCGGTGCACGATCAACAAGATTATCGATGACGTCGGTCATTGGCCCGAGATAGTCGCGCAGCGGCCGCGGTTTATCGTTCAGGGTGGCGAAAACAAATCCGCGATAGGTTTCTACCCGACCACACGGCTGCAAATGGTTTTTCGGATCGTCGAGATCAAAATTCTCGGGGTAGCTTTGGCGGTGCGGAACCGCCGCCAGTGAGCCATCAGGCCGGAAGACCCACGCGTGATACGGACAACTGAGCAGCTTGGTCGTACCATGATCGACCATGCAAAGCCGGGCACCGCGGTGCGCGCATCGGTTCTTGACGATGTGGATCTTCCCGTCGTCGTGCCGGGTAACCAGAACTTCATGCGACGCGAGGCGGGTGCGAACAAAGTCGCCCGGATTTTTTAGCTGGCTTTCATGCGCGACGTAGAGCCAAACGCGGCCGAATATCCGCTCCTGCTCGAGCTCGAACACCTTCGGATCCGCGTAAGCGCGGCGATGAACGCGGCCCGGGCGCACGAGGCTCCGGATATCGTCAGGCTCTAGGGTCTCGGGTTGGTGATCCATGGTCGTTCCACCGCTGGGGCGCTCGCAGCCCCGGTTATTCAATTCAACAGATCTTCAAAAAGCGCCTTGAAAGCAGGCGCGCTTTCAAAGCCCACGCCGGGCGCGTCCGGCAAGGTGGCGACGCCGCCGTCGACCGCTATGCCAGAGGTCACATCTGCAAACGGGCCGGACTGATCCATTGACACTTCGGCCAGCCCGAGCCCCAGACCGGCGACACAATGCATGGCGAGCAAATGCCCAGCGTGCGGCGCGCAGCGCGCGCGTTGCCAATTTTGCTCCTCCAGATCGCCGAGAATTCGCAGATACTCGACGATTCCATAACTCAGCGAGATATCGAACTGCAGAATGTCCCGATCAGGACGCAGGCCTGCATAACGCAACAGGTTGCGCGCATCGTCGCGAGAGAACAGATTCTCCCCTGTCGCCAGCGGCAAAGCCGTTTGCGTTGCGATCTCGCGATAAAGCCCGAAATCGAGCGTCTGCACCGGCTCTTCGATCCAGCTCAACGGATATTTCGCCAGAGCCTCAAGATATTGAACAGTCTTTTCCCGGTCGAACGCGCAATTGCCATCTACTGCGAGACTCATGCCGCGCTCGAGCACGGTGAACACCTTTTCGATCCGCGCTTGATCTTCACCAAGGCTTGCGCCGCCGATCTTGATCTTGAAACGACGGTGGCCGGCTCCAATCGCGCGGCGTACATCGTCACACAGTCCGGCAATATCATTGGCGGAGCGATAGTGGCCGCCGCTGGCATAGATGCCGATTTGCGGCCGCGCGTCGAAGCCATTCGGCCCGCTGTCACGCTTTGCGAGAAACCGCCACAAAGGTTCGTTCGCCCGCTTGGCGGCCAAATCCCAAAGCGCCGCATCGATCAAGCCAACCGCACCGCAA
>DASXDP010000004.1:0-28886 GCA_036490575.1 Xanthobacteraceae bacterium | reverse complement strand
GCGGGCTGCACAAGGTAAGCGTCCGCGCCGGAATCGAGGCCTAGCGTGCGGCGGTCCGACGTCACGAACGTAGACGATGTCATCAGCACCATGACCTCGGGCCACTTGTTCTTGATATAACGGCAAACCTCGTAGCCGTTGCTGTCCGGCATATGCACAACGAGCAAAACCACCGCGGGCTTGATTTTTTCGGTCAGCCGCAGCGCTTCGGCGCCGGTCGTGGCGTCGACCACCGAAAATCCGCTGGCCTCGAGGTCGCGCCGCTTCACATAGCGTTCGGCCTCCTGATCATCGACGTTGAGGATTACGACTTCGGTCGTCATGACAAAGCGTTCCGAAAACTGGTCGCGTCGCGCAGGAATAACGAGACGTTCTCGCGCGAAATCAGATTCTTGGAAATGACGCGCGTGCCGGTCGGCAAGCGCGCCTTTAGCTCGGCATCCACGGTAAGGGACGTCGAGATGATGAGCGGAATGACGCTGGTGCGTTGATCCGCGTTGAGTTCCTGCAACACCGTGAAGCCGTCGATGTTGGGCATCTGTAAATCAAGCACAATGACGTCGGGATTTTCGCCGCGCGCCTGCCGCAGTCCCTCACCGCCATCGCTCGCTTCGATGATCTCGTAACGCGGCTCGTTACGGATAATCTGTTTGAGCACATAACGAAAAGTCTCATCGTCGTCGATGATCAGAACCCGCTTGCGAGAAAGATCGAGGAGCGGCGAAGCCGTCGCGTCGCCGCCAAATACGACCGGGATCTTCAGGGTGAAGACCGAACCTTGGCCGGAAGCACTCTCAACTCCGATGCTGCCGCCGATCAATTGCGCCAGCGAGCGCGACAACGGCAAGCCGAGCCCGGTGCCTTTGACTTTTCTGTGCAATTGAGTTTCGAGCTGGGAAAACTCGTCGAAGATTCGCTCGTGATCTTCTTGGGGAATTCCGATTCCGGTGTCGCGAACCGTAAAGATTATGGTGTTTTCAGCCGGCTCGTGACGCGCGGTCACGCGCACTTCGCCTTTCTCGGTAAATTTCAGGGCGTTGGAAATCAGGTTGCGTAAAATCTGCGCGACTTTACCTTCGTCGGTGCGCATTTCCGGCATATCGTCACCGGCATCAAATGTGAGCTCGACCGACGGAGAAGTCAGCAGGGGACGTAACGCCCCGCGCAATGCGCCGAACAGCGTCGGTATCGTAAACCGCGCGGGCTTTACTTCCACCTTGCCGGCTTCGACCTTCGACAAATCCAGCAGGTCATTGACGAGTTCCAGAAGACTTTCGGCGGAACGCCGGATGTATCCAATCTGCCGCTCCTGCTCGGCCGTGAGTTCGCCGTCGATGCGATCAATGAGCAGCCGCGATAGCGCCAGCACCGAATTCAACGGCGTGCGGAATTCATGACTCATGTGCGACAGGAAGCGGGACTTGAGTTCGCTTGCCCTGCGCAGTTGCTCGGCGCGCTCGTCAAGTTCCGCGTAGAGCGCGACGACGCCGCGATTGGTGTCGCCAAGCTCCTGGTTGAGTTGCTTGCTCTCTTCGTCGCGGCGGCGGATGTCCTCGAGGCTTTGCATAAGCTCCCGATTCTGGTCCCGCAACGCTTCGAGCGGATCGGCCGAACTATCGCGCTTGAGAGTGTCGGCGACGTTGGAAAGCTTGGCCTGCGTAATAAGACCGGCACTTTTCGGAATGTAATGCTCGAGGTCCACCACGGTGCCTTTGTCGGGCGCCGCGTCGATCCGGAAGCGATCCATGAGCTGTCGCGCACCCATCAAGCCCAGCCCCATGCCGCTCGGTGAGCGATAATCGCCGTCGAGGATGCGCTGTAACTCCGGGATGCCTTTGCCCTTGTCGCTAATGCGGATGTGGAAGAGCTGTTGCGCGTCACCGGGCTCGATTGCGAATTCCGCCCGGCCACCTCCGGCATAACCGAAGGCGTTGCGCGCTATCTCGGAAACCGCGGTTGCGATCCGGGTTTGGTCCTGCCGCTCAAAGCCAAGCAGCTCGGCGATACGACGCGCCCGCTGTCGCACGGCGACAACGTCGCTCTCGCTCTCAATGGGTAACGTGACGATGGGCCAACTCATGACGAACTTGGACTAATGCCTCAGGCCTGCAGGATCCCATTTTCCCACCAAAACAGTCGCATCGTCGCGATGGCGGCTAAAATCGCGGTACAAAATAGCCGCAATGAGCGTCGGATGGACTGTTTCGATACCGTGGTAACGGCTGAAGTTCCAACTTGTGCCGATGCCGTCGGAACAGAGAACGATGAGGCCGCTGTGAAAGGGATAGTCAAAACCCTGAATCTTGCGGGCGTTGTGGCCGGCCGTCCCCGGCATCGATACCATGCGCTTGAGATTTCCATTTTCAGCCAGCGCACCGGCGACATTGCCGACGCCGGCAAAAGCGACCTGATGCGTCGCCGGATCGAACCGCGCGATGGAAACGGCGGCGCCTCGGGTCGAACGCAAGCCGCCGTGCACGTAATCGAGGAGGGTCGGCGGGCGGTGCGAGGAAAACCGATGAAAGAGCCGCACCGCTTCCACCGACGCATCGGCGGCTTCCTGGCCGTGTCCCAATCCGTCGGCGACAAAGAGCGTGGTCGAGCCGTTTGCCGAGACGCTCCAGGAGTCGCCGCAAACGTCTTGACCCGGCATAGCGACTGAAACCGCACCCCACCCGGAATGCGACCTTGAGCGCTGTGGATTTGGCGTTCCAGGCTGGATGCGCGCCAGCACGCCGGTGCCGATGCCTGGCCATGAGGCGATGTCGACGAAATGCGATTGACGGATAACGGCGCCAAGACCGTTGCCGCGCGTGCCGGCGCTCGAAAAACCATCGCGTAGGCATTCGTCGACATTGCCGATGCCCGGTCCGTTATCGAGCGCAATCAATTCCATGCCGCTGCCTTCGTTGTCCTCGAAGGTGCCGAACAGCATTTCGCCGCCGCGTCCGTGTTTGATCAGATTGGTGCCAAGCTCGGTCGCGACCAGCGCGACACGGCCCGCTTCCGCATCGGCAAAGCCATTCCTTTCGGCAACCGCCGCGACCTGGCGCCGCATTTCGCCGACGTGGCTCACGTCGTTTATTGGAATGGAAAAGGTCATGGTTTCCAGCGTCCGAGTGTAATCTTGGTCCCCGCGCCGGGTTTCGACTCGATCGAAAACTCGTTGGACAACCGCTTGGCGCCGCCAAGTCCCAGGCCGAGCCCTGAACCTGTGGTGAAGCCGTCTTTCAACGCCTGCTGGATGTCGGCAATGCCGGGTCCGCGATCTTCGAAAGTCAGCCGCAAACCGCGCCGGCTGCCGTCCTCGACCACTTCGAGACGCAGTTCGCCACCGCCGCCATAGTCCAGCGTATTGCGGGCGAGTTCGCTCGCGGCGGTAATAATCTTGGTCTGATCCACCAGGCTGAGGCCGGCTTCAACGGCCATGACCCGGGTCTGCTGGCGTACCTTTACAACGTCGTCCGACGAGCGGATTTCGAGGCGGTCAGTCCTCGTCGTCGGCATCGAACTCCTCCAGACGGCTCTTGATCAGCGCCATCCCCCGTTCGACGTTCAGTGCGGTTTTGACTCCCGAGAGCGACAATCCGAGCTCGACCAGGGTGATTGCGACCGCCGGGCGCATGCCGACAACCACCGTCTCCGCATCGAGAATGCGCGAGACTGCCGCGATGTTGTCGAGCATGCGGCCGATAAAGCTGTCGACGATTTCCAGGGCCGAGATGTCGATCAGCACGCCCTTGGCGCCGAAGTCGACGATCTTGCTCGTCAGATCTTCTTCCAGCGCGGTCGCCAGCCGATCGTGCATATCGACCTGGATCGTGACCAGCAACGCGTCCCCGAGTTTGAGGATCGGAATACGGTCCATTGTCACTCGCCCCCTTCGGCGGGAGCTTTCGGTTTCGCGTTTTCCGCTTTAGCCGATTTCAGCTTCACCACCGCGCGGTTAGTGCGCCGGAGCGCAATCGCGAACGCATCGGCAAGGGTCGCTTTCGAAATCACGTTAAGATCGACGCCAAGATGAACAATGGTCTGCGCGATCTGCGGCCGGATACCGCTGATGATGCAGTCGGCGCCCATCAGGCGCGCTGCCGACACGGTTTTCAAAAGATGCTGCGCCGTCAGCGTATCGACGGTGGGCACGCCGGTGATGTCGATAATGGCGATTTCGGCGCTTTCGTCGACAATGTGCTGAAGCAAGTTTTCCATCACGACCTGCGTTCGCTCGCTGTCGAGCGTGCCGATGACCGGCAACGCCAGGACGCCTTCCCACAATTTGACGACCGGCGTCGAAAGCTCGGTGATTTCCCGCTGCTGGCGAAGGATGACCTCCTCGCGGCTCTTCTGAAACGTTTCGAAGGTGAGCAGGCCGAGCTCATCGAGCAGAATTGTGATGACCCAGGTGATCTTGGCCAGGTCGGCAGGTGCGATCGACTTGTCGCGGTTCAGCGTACTGAACAGCGGCTGCTTGAGCGAAAAGACAAACGTCGCCGTTTCGGTCGGAGAAAAGCCCTGAAGCGCCCGCGCACGGGAGAGATTACGAAGGAAGTCGCGCGCCGGCGTGTAGGCGGCGTTGTTGACGTCGACGCCGCCGTTGGCCAAGCCGCTGCGCAGCAGATGCAGGAATTCCGTCGACTGAGAGGTCAGCTCGGCCTCGGTTATGCGGCCGGTCTGGAGCGTGCCGGCGCGCTTTTGCAACTCGAGCCATTCGGGCACGATCTGTTTTTCGTTGTCGCCGACAAGTGCGGCGAGCGTGGTCGTTTCATTTGCAGCCATTGTTGATCTCCGACACCGAATA
Organism: Xanthobacteraceae bacterium; assembly: GCA_036490575.1. Taxonomy (GTDB): domain Bacteria; phylum Pseudomonadota; class Alphaproteobacteria; order Rhizobiales; family Xanthobacteraceae; genus BOG-931. The sequence goes on along the minus strand of DASXDP010000004.1, from coordinate 24,088 downwards.
ACGCGACAGGCCCGGCGCCATGGGAAGCTATCCCATCGGCACGGTAGGACACGGGGCTGACCGATTGTAACTTCAGTAAAAATCGTAGCGGCCGGCGGCTAGAGTATTGCTGGCGGCGCAATCGATTTTAGGATTAGCCCTTCTCCCGCGACGCAACGCCGGGGCGGTCAAAAAAGTTCCATTGTGGCCATCGAAGCCGCGCGCCGCGGCCGATCGAAGCCGCGCGACGCCCATTGAGAATAATGCGTCGGCCAAAGGAACGAACCGAGCAACGCCGCCTTGTTGGTCAAAGGGGCGATTTTTTTCATGAAATTCACCATTGAGGTCGTCCGCGCCGTTGAGGGCGGGCGAGGGGAGGTCCTGCATCGCGCCAGCATGGATGAAATCAGCCCAAAGTGGGTCAAGGTGAAAGCCGATCAGCTTCTGAAGGTTTGGCGGAGCCGGGCAGCGCTATCGGTTCGCGTCCTCAATGTTCGCGGCGAAGAACTCTACGTTTCCTCATAGGGCGATCTGCAACGCAACGACGAGATCCCGGCGAGCGGCGCTCGAGTCGTATCCCGGAGGAAGTGCGTTCGATCCGGTTACATGCACGCAAGCATGATCGCCGCCGCGACGAGCACGATGACGGCCGGCGTGAACAGCGAGACGTTGGCATCGGTGGTGAATCGGCGGCCCATCAGGTTCCACTTGAAATCCGGAACGCCGTTGACCTTGTCGACCAGCCAGCCGCCGTACGCCGGGCGCGATGCATAAGCGGTCCAGAAGCCGGCATACATGCACGCGGCGGTGATGGCGACGATCCAGAGCAGCAACTTGGTATCGCTCGCCGGAATCCAGATCAGGCAGAGCATGAGAACGGCGACATAGACGTAAGAACTCACCTGCCACACGACGTGATAACGCGCATGACCCGTCCAGGAAGGATTGGTCGCATGGGTGTTGTTGGAATCGAAAATGCCGGGAATGGCGCTGTAACCGAGCGTCGCAATGGTCAGCAAGATTTTTATTGCCAGCAGCATGCGTTGCCTCCTCCCACGTTAGCGACGAAAGCTATGGAGTTTTGCAACACCGCGCAACACAACCGCGCGGTGATGAAAGCGACGTGGACGCCGGATGGCAAGCGGGGACGTCCCACAGGTCAGCTTACCCGTTGCGGATAAATGGATGCTGCCGCCAACGGCAGGCTTCGGACGCGTTGCAAGCCGCAAAACGCAAAAGAGGCCGCCCACGGGCAGCCTCTTCGTACTGCATCGTTGCCTCTGAGTGTGGGCAACTTCCAAGACGTTGCCGACCGTCCGCTACCTACATGTTATGGCAGCGGTGAGTCGCAATCGCTTCATGCAGGGCACCTTCTGCTGCGCCCCGCGCAACGAACATGTGCTGCCACCAAATGTGGGGCGGCCAGCCGCGGCGGAATGCCAGGTACTGGAAGTCCTGCGGCGGCGCCGCAGGCGGGCCCCACACCCGGCAATAGCCGCTGTGAAACCGAACCACGGCGAAATCGGCGTGCGCCTGCGTTGCCGCAGTCGCGCTCAACGTTAAAAGACCAAGTGCAAAAGCCAGTTGCTTCATGGTACCCACCCCTCGCTTGACAGTGTGCCTGCGCAGTGATCTGCGCGGCCGGATATTAGCACGTCGTGCGCGCAGTCTCAAAAAATCTGGCGAATGCCGCTGAACGGCGCTCAGCGCAGAGACGCCTGCCGCGTCTTTCCCGGGGCCGACAAGGCGATTTCGGCGATCAGCTTTTTGATGATGGCCTGGCCGAACGATGCGAAGTTCTCCGCCACAATTACAAAGGCGCCGGTGCCGCCGACGACGTGGTCGCGGTAGTATTTGTCGAGGCCGCCGGCCGGATTGGTGTGATCGGGATTCCACGGAAGCGGCATCTCGCTCAAGATCACCAGGCCGTTGATGGTGATGCCCTGCGCCAGCGCTTCGTCGCGCGCGAGGGTGACATCGCGGCCGGCATTGTTGGTGCCGTCGCCTGAAATATCGATGGTGCGGCGCTCGGAGTCGAACGGCGCCTTGGCCAGTCGACCCGTGGAGAATTCGATCGCGCCGGAGATCGAAGTACGATCGGTAAACGACCGCGGCGCCTCCAACAGACGGTCGCCGAAACCTTTCGCCTCCTCGGCGTTGCCGATGCGGGTCCAGTCGATCAGGACGCGCTGCGAGCCCGCGCCCGACCATTCGACGAAGCTGATCGCGATGCGGCGGTTGCGGCCGGAGCGAATGGCTTCGAGCACGCGCGGGTCCGAAATGGCGGCGGCATAGCCGTCGCGCTGCAACTGGAATTTGCCGGAATCGACGCTGCGCGAGACGTCGGCGGCCAGCACCAGCAGCAAATCCACTTTCTCGGCGGCCATTGCGGCAGCCGGAAACGCGCAGACGCCGGCAAAAACCAAAACAGCGAGAGTCCTGGCAGCGAGAGTCTTGCCGACGCGTAACGCTGTCATCTCATCCGCTCATACATTGGCCAGGGCATGGATGGCGGCGCGAACTCGCTGATAAGTCCCACACCGGCAGATATTGGTGATGGCGGTGTCGATCTCGGCGTCGGTCGGCTTCGGCTTTTCCGCCAGCAACGCCACGACGGCCATGATCATGCCGCTCTGGCAGTAACCGCATTGCGGCACGTCGAATTCGACCCACGCCTTCTGCACCGCATGAAGTTTGCCGTTTTGCGCCAGGGCCTCGATGGTCGTGATCTCGCTTCCTCCGACGGAGCCGACTTCGACCTGGCATGACCGCGTCGCCACGCCGTCGATGTGGACGGTGCAGGCGCCGCATTGCGCGATACCGCAGCCGTATTTCGTGCCGGTGAGCCCGATGGTGTCGCGCAGCACCCAGAGCAAGGGCGTGTCGGGCTCGACGTCGACCTCATGGGATTTTCCGTTGACCGAAATGCGCGTCACGTGCCCGCCTGTTCGCCCGCTTTCGTCCGATTCCGGCTTAACGAGTGTAGCGCGGCGCGGGGCCAGGGCGAAATTACAAATCCGCGATTCGGGGATGCAAACAGGGGACGGCGGTGAAATGTGGCGCGCGAGTTACATCCGCCGGTAATCGTACGCCGCGTCGTCCGCAATGGCGGCAAGCGCGGCGACGCGGTCGTGGCCGGGCGCCAGATGGCAGACCGGGTCGGTGGCGCGCGCATCTCCGGTCATGGCGAACGCTTGGCAGCGGCAGCCGCCGAAATCGAGCTCGCGCCGGGCGCAGGACTTGCACGGCTCGGTCATCCACGCCGTGCCGCGGAAGGCGTTGAAGGCCGGCGAGTTCGCCCAGATGTCGGCCAGCGAATGCTCGCGCACCGACCAGAATTCCAGCCCCGGAATCGATTCGGCGGCGTGGCAGGGCAAAACCTTGCCGGCCGGCGTGATGTTGAGCGAGCGCCGGCCCCAGCCGCCGACGCACGGCTTCGGCAGCCGCGCGTAGTAATCCGGGACCACGGCGTCGATGACGATCTCGCCGCGATGCCGCTCGCGCAACGCCTCGACCTTGGCCGCCGCCCGCTTGACCTGCTCGGCGCTGGGCATCAGCGCGGCGCGGTTCTTCAGCGCCCAGCCGTAATATTGCGCGTGCGCAATCTCGACGCGGCTCGCGCCTAAAGTCAGCGCCAGCGCCACCATTTCCTCCAGGCGATCGATATTGGCGCGGTGGATCACGGCGTTTACCGTCAGCAGGATTTTCAGGTTCACGACTTCCTGCGCCAGCGCGCGCTTGCGGGCGAAGGCGCCGCGGTAGCCGGCGATGTGGTCGGCGCTTTTGGTATCGCTGTCCTGAATGGAGATTTGAACGTGGTCGAGCCCGGCGTCGGCGAGCTTCGCCAAAGTGGCCGCGGTGATGCCGACGGCGGACGTGATGAGATTGGTGTAGAGGCCCGCCGCATGCGCGGAAGCCGCGATCGCCACCAGGTCGCGGCGCGCGCCGGGCTCGCCGCCGGAGAGATGCACCTGGAGTACGCCGAGCGCTGCGGCTTCGCCGAACACCCGCGCCCAGGTTTGCGTATCAAGCTCGTCTTGCCGCGCATCGAGCGCGAGCGGATTGGAGCAATACGGACAGCCGAGCGGGCAAACGTGCGTCAGTTCCGCCAATAACCCAAGCGGCGCGTGCAACGCGCCGCCGCGCTTCGCCGCGCGGGGCTCCGTCAGATCGCCGGCTTGCGCCACGTCGCTCACTTCGCGCTCACTCCGCCGCCCGTCTTGCTTGGTCTTGCTTTCTCTTTGGCCTTCTTGATCTGCGAGGTAGGCGGCGGTATCGGCCGCCACAAGTCCCCCGTTCGCCGATCAAAATTCCAGCAAACGCTTTTCCTTTAGCCCCTGCAACAGCGCCGTGACATCGGTGAGGATGCGCTCCCGCGGCGCCGAAAAGGTCTTCGCCAGGTCGTCGACGATGGTCCCGAGCGTGGCCTCGCCGGTGCAGCGTTTGACGATCTCCACTGCGATGGTGTCGGCCTTGAACACCCGCTCGGGCGCGAGCAGCACCCAGCCGCCTTGCGCCTCGCTGTGGACGAGCCGCACGCCGCGCGGCAGCCGCGGGCGGCAGTCGGGATCGAGCGCGGGCGCGGGATCGTTCACGAAACCACCTGACCTTTCATCTGTCCTTGCGCCTGACCTTTCACCTCATCTTGCGGCACGAAAGCGCCGGGCGGAATGTGCTTGGGCGCAACGTAGGCCGAATAAAGCGCGTCCAGCATCGCCCAGAGCACGTCGCATTTGAACGAGAGCGCCTTAAGCACCGCGGCTTGCGCTTCCTCGGTCCGCGCGTGCGCTTTGACATAATCCAGTGCGAAGCGGGAATCGCGTTCGGCCTGCGGCGGCCGCTGGGAGAAATAAGCCAGCGTCTCCGCGGTCACGAAATCGTAGCTCTTGAGCATGCCCTCCATGCGCTCGCTGATAATGACCGGCGAGAACAATTCGGTGAGCGAGGAGGCGATCGCCTCCAGCAGCGATTTTTCGCGCACGAAATGCACGTAAGACTCGACCGCAAACCGTGTCGCCGGGAGGAGCCCGCGCAACGAGGTGACATATTCGCGATCGAGACCGAGCCCGTCGGTCAGCTTCAGCCAGCGCGCGATGCCGCCGTCACCCTCATGAAGCCCGTCATGATCGACCAGGCGGCTCCGCCATTCGCGGCGAATGGCTGCATCATCGCAACGCGCGATCAGGCTCGCATCCTTCACCGGGATCATGGCCTGATAGTAATAGCGATTGAGCGCCCAGGCCTGCACCTGGCCTTTGCTGCACGCGCCGCCGTGCAGGAGTTTGTGGAACGGGTGCAGGCGGTGATAGCGCCGTGCGCCGATGTCGCGCAACCGCGCTTCGAGCTCGTCGGCCGATAGCGTGGTCACAGCACGATCTCCATTCCGTCCTCGGCGACTTCGAAACCTGACGCTTCGACTTTACGCCGTTCCGGCGAGCCTTCGATCAAAATGGGATTGGTGTTGTTGATGTGGGTCAGGATACGGCGTCCGCGAAGCTTTGCCAGCTCGGCGAGCGAGCCGCCGTCGCCCGTCAGCGGCATGTGCCCCATGCGGCGGCCGGTTTTGTCGCCGACGCCGGCAGTGATCATCTCGTCGTCGGCGAACAGCGTGGCGTCGAACAAGATCACGTCGGCTTTGGCGAGACGTTGGTGCAGGGCAGGGGTCATGGCCGCGGCGCCGGGAACGTAAGCCAGCCGGCGCGCGCCGAAGCTCAACTCAACGCCGGCGTTGCTGTCATCGTCCACCGCCGGCGCTGCGCCGCCTTCCAGATAAAGCGGCACCTTGCCGGGAACGCCGAACAGTTCGGCCGACAAGCCGCCCGGCAAGCTGAACGGCTTTTCCGGCGCTACCGCGGTGCGGGTCACGGTGTCCGCCGCCAGCACGCCGAAGATCGGGTTAGCCTCGAGCGTTGCATGAGTCTGCGGCGTGGCAAAAAGCGCAAACGGCGTGCGCTCGCGCAACGTCAGCAGGCCCGCGACCTGGTCGACCTCGGCGCCGGTCAAGACCACCGCCGCGATCGGGCTTGATCGCGAACCGCCGCGCGGACGCAGTTCCTCCGTCGCCATGAGCTGGGCGCGCAGATCGGGTGAAGCGTTGATGAGGGTCCAGCTTTCGCCATCCGCCGTGACGGCGAGGCTCGCCTGGGAGCGCGGTTTTACGCGCTTATCGCTGCCCCAAGCCAAACGGCATGCCGGGCACAAGCAATTCCATTGCGGATAACCGCCACCGCCCGCGGAACCGAGGACGATTGCGGTTAGCCGCCCCATTCACTGGGGGTCGCAGCAGGTAGAAGAAGAAGGGGAATTACAGCTCGGCCGGGAGGTAGCCGTTGATTTCGAGGCCGACGCAGATTTCGACGAGGGTCGGGGTGGTCCAGGCCATGGTCGTTCCCTTTTGTAGCATTCCCTAACGCGGCATTCCGCGGTCCTTGAGGACGTTGCCGAACCGGCCCACGCAACCTCAGGTACGCCCAAATTAAATCGAACTGCCCTTTGTCGGCAAGGACTTTCCGGGCCTTATTCGTCACGGTGTCGTGTTGACCGCAGCGTGCCACTGACCTCCACCCTCCCTCCCCCTTGCAGGGGCTGAGGGGGGGCGGGGAAACGCCTGGCCCCAATATGTCCTCGCCCTGAAAGGGGGAGGATCAAGGAGGGGGTCACTGCTCCAGCAAAGGCTTCAGGCCGGTCCCTCGTGGCAGATTGCCGCGTCCGCCTTTCGGCCACCTTTCCATCACCTCGCCGGCAAGGCATGGTGCCCGTGGATATGCGCGCAGCTTGACCGGGGGCTCTTGCCGGCGCGCCGGCCCGATAAAAAAGCAGTCTTTGAGGAGGAAACCAATGAACCAACACCTGACGCGCCGCGGCGTAGCAGGTCTCGCCGCGGCGTTTTTTGTTGCCGGCGGACTTACCGCAACACCCGCGCTGGCGCAGAGCGGCGATCCGATCAAGATCGGGTTTTCCATGGCGCTGACCGGGCCGCTGGCGCCGAACGGCAAGCAGGCGCTGCTCGGTGCCGAGATCTGGGCGGAGGAGATCAACGCCAAAGGCGGGCTGCTCGGCCGCAAGGTCGAGCTCGTCCACTACGACGATCAGTCCAACCCGGCGAACGTGCCCGGCATCTACACCAAGCTTCTCGACGTCGACAAAGTCGACGTCGTCATGGGCCCGTACGGCACCAACCTCAACGCGCCGGCGCTCCCGGTGGTCATGCAAAAGGGCAAAAACTTCGTCGGATTTTTCGCCCTCGACGTCAACAGTGAATTCCACTACCCGAAATACTGGTCGATGCTGCCGACCGGCCCGACGCCACGCGAAGCTTTCACCGAAGGATTCTTCCAGGCCGCGGCGGCGCAAAATCCGAAGCCGCAGACGCTGTCGCTTGTGTCCGAAGACGCCGAATTTGCCCGCAACGCCTGCGACGGCGCGCGCAACAACGCCAAGACGTTCGGCTTCAAAGTCATCTACGACAAGACGTTCCCGCCGGGCACCACCGATTTCTCGCCGATCGTGCACGCGCTGCAGGCCGCCAATGCCGATCTCGTCGTTGTGTGTTCTTATCCGTTGAGCTCGGTCGGCATCGTGCAGTCCGTTCGTGAGCTCGGCTTCAAGCCGAAGATGCTCGGCGGCGCCATGGTCGGATTGCAGGCGCTGGCGTTCAAGGAGAAACTCAAAGGCAAGCTCAACGGCATCATCAATTACGAGACCTGGGTGCCGTCGCCGAAACTATTGGCGCCGGCTGCGGACTTCTTCAAGAAATATCAGGAGCGCGCCAAGACCGCGGGCATCGACCCGCTCGGCTACTATCTCGGCGGCTGGGGTTACGCCGATTTTCAGTTGATCGGCGAAGCCATCGCCGGCGCCGGCAGCCTCAACGACGACAAGCTCGCCGACTATTTCCGCACCCACGAATTCAAGACCATCATGGGTGACATCAAGTTCGGCAAGAACGGCGAATGGACCAAATCCGGGATGCTGCAGGTGCAGTATCACGGCATCACCGACGCCGCCAATCTCGAGACCTGGCGCGGCATGAGCTACCAGACCGTGATCTCGCCGGACGATCAGAAAACCGGCACCTTGATCTATCCCTACGAGAAGGCCGCCGAGTAACGCCGGGTCCCTTACCAGTCATTCCGGGGCGCCACGAAGTGGCGAGCCCGGAATCCATATCCGCGAGAGCAGGGGTTATGGATTCCGGACTTGCCGTTTCGCGGCAATCCGGAATGACATGCAATAAAACCCCATGCTCCTCCCCACCTCCCTCGTCGGCTCGTATCCGCAACCCGATTGGCTGATCGATCGCGAGCGGCTGTCGAAAGACGTGCCGCGTGTTCGCGCCGAAAATCTCTGGCGCGTCGCACCCGGCAAACTCGAAGCCGCGCAGGATGACGCCACCATCCTCGCCATCCGCGACCAGGAGCGCGCCGGGCTTTCCATCATCACCGACGGCGAGCAGCGCCGCGAAAGCTACTCCAACCGCTTCGCCACCGCGCTCGACGGCATCGACGCGGACAATCCCGGCACCACCATCAACAGGAACGGCAAGCCCATACCGGTGCCGCGGGTCGTTGCGCCGATCCGGCGCGCGCGTCCGGTGCTGGTGCGCGATTTGGAAGTGCTGCGCGCCAACACCGAACGGGCGGTGAAGATGACCGTGCCGGGCCCGTTCACCATGAGCAAACAGGCGCAGGACGATTTTTATCGCGACCCGCAAGCCATGGCGCTCGGCTTTGCCGCCGCGGTCAACGCCGAAATCCTCGAGCTGTTCGCCGCCGGTGCCGACATCGTCCAGCTCGACGAGCCGTGGATGCAGCAGCATCCCGACGACGCCCGGCGCTACGGGCTCGCCGCGCTCAATCGCGCGCTCGACGGCGTCACCGGCACGGTCGCGGTGCATTTGTGTTTCGGCTACGCCGCGCTGGTGCACGGCAAGCCGCCCGGCTACTCGTTCCTGCCGGAGCTGGAAAACTCCAAGGCTCAGCAGATCTCCATCGAAGCGGCGCAGCCGCGGCTCGATCTGACAATCCTCGAAAGCCTGCCGACCAAGACCATTGTCCTCGGCGTCAACGATCTCGCCGACGAAAAGGCCGAGACGCCCGAGCTTGTCGCGGCGCGCATCCGCGCCGCGCTCAAATATGTGCCGGCGGAGCGGCTCGCCGTCGCGCCCGACTGCGGCATGAAATACCTGCCGCGCGCGGTTGCCTTCGCCAAGATGAAAGCGCTGGCCGACGGCGCCGCGATCGTGAGGCAGGAGATTGAGGGCAGCTAAAAATAATTCGCAGCGAGGGCTTTAGCCCGAGCGGGTGAGGGGGCTTTTCTTACTTCCTCATCCTGAGGTGCGCGCGAAAGCGCGCCTCGAAGGATCAAGTGGTCGGCGCGATCTGCACGAACATCACGGCGCGAAACTCGATCGCATCCGCACGCCCCAATGCCCATCCTCGTTCGTGACCACATAGAGTGAATCGAACGCGCTCAGCTCGCTGCCGTCGGAGCGATACCGCACAAACCGCGTCTGGACGTGAATTTTATTTGCGCTTGCAGCGACGACTTCGCGCTTGGCCCAGCCGGAATGGTGCCACTCCTTGAGCTCGGGTGAATTGCGCCGCAGGTCGTCAAGCTGCTCTTGAGTCATTTCGCCTTTCGCGACGGGCTCCAGAACATTTTCGCCGTTGAGCCGCACATGCGGAAAGTTCATCGCCGCTTCAAGCGCCTTAACATCCTGCGAATTCCATGCCGCCATGAAATCGTCCAGGCACTGCATTGCTCCGGCGATGGCCGCATCCGTACCCATGGAATGTCCTTATGTTCCGCCCTACGGGCTCAAAAGTCTGTAGACCCACCTCCTGGCGCAAAAGACGTGCCGTCTACAATCAGACCGGCAATTGCTGGATGTCGATTGGATTCGGTCCAATCAGCGAGGTTGGAAAGTCCCTGATGCTTCAAACTCTCACCGTATGTCGGTCCCAGAAGCTGAAGTCCCAATCTTTCGTGGACCTGTTTGTAGGTGACAAAAGTCTCAAGCTTATTTTGAGCGACGTCAGGCAACGCTTCAACGAGCGTTCCCAGTATTTGTTGACCCTGCCGATTCAGCTCGCTCATAGTCGAACCTATGTCATCAAGCTGTGCGGTGGAGAAAGGTGTAGGAGTTCAAACGCTCTTCGGTCACGCGGATGGCTTCATTCATTAATAACAACAAGAGCCCGGTCTTGACCAACCAAAAGGCTGCCCTGTGAGCCTTCGCGCTATCTGAGAATTTCACCAACGATTCATATTCGTTCAGTTGATGTTCTTCCGAAAAATGGAGAACGGCGCCCAAGCTATTTGGGTGGAGCACCTCCGAAAAATAGTCATACTCCTCCCGCGCATCGGCAATGTGTTTGAAAGGCGATCGACCTGCTTCAGTATGTTGGTGGCGGTGTAGTCCAAATCATCTTCGGACTTAGAAAGATCCTTCATGCGAGTTGCAAGCATCCGCGTATGAATGAAATAGGCAGTCTTTTCGAAGTCGCCCCCGTCGAGGAGCCGGTGAAGCTCTTCGCAAAAATCAACGACGCATGCGACGGTTTCATACACCCCGCGCACACACATGAGGCTGATGATAGCTCTCCTTCGCTGATGCTCGTCGTATGCTGCCTCAATAAGAATGAGGACACGTCTTATGTGTCCCTGCAAGAAAACTTTCGTTTGCGATAGTACGAAACAATCCGGAATGACGTGGGTGTGGATTTCATCGACTAGGCGTGCGCGAAGCTTTTCGACGGCATCGTTGGCTATATCGATTTGTTCGACTGAGATTCGATTATCAGGCAACTGGGACGCATCAAATAACGCCACGACGTGAGTCCCTTGAGCTGGGAAAGTGAGGAAGATTGCACTGCGGCGGGCCGTCGGATCAAGTCCGGCAATGACCGACCGCCGCCGCCAAAGAATCATCGGAGTGCGGCACGCGGCTACAAACAAGCGGGTGCCAAACGCTTTTGATTCATCAGCAAAAATTCCAGCGCCTTTGACTTCGCCGAGCCAATGACCATAACCGCCGCCGTCTCGCTCTGGTAAAGGACGTCAAACCGGTTGACGCCGACTTGATGAGAGCTTGATGCGGTGCCCGCGCGCGGAAGCTCGTCACTTCCGTTCCCGGGCGGCTCTGGGTCCCCGGTCGACCGGCATAAAGACCGGTCCGCACGGAGCGTGCTTAACCGCGGCATCTTTTTGCGCGAAGCGGGCAAAACTCCCGTCAGCCAACGCCGCGGGAAACCCGGTTCTGGAGCTGAGCCATCGGGTGGAACCGGTGGCGAGCGCCGCAAGCGTGAGCGCCGCGGAGCAGATAGGTTGCGCAGACTGCGTACACTTGTCTGCGATGCGCGGACATTGGCTGAACAATGCGCCTTTCGGCGCTCCGCTTTCCTTCTCTGCGCGTGATCTTGTCCGAAAACCGCAACTGCACTTTTCGGGATCACGCGTTTTGTGAGCAAAACTCGGACGCAGATAATGCGCTGCGAGAACGCCTTTTGTTACCCGTCATCCTGAGGTGCGACCCCCGACTTGATCGGGGGGAGCCTCGAAGGACGACGGCCTGGGCGCTTCAGCATGCATCCTTCGAGGGCCGCCACAATGCGTCGAAGACGCGCGTAAACGCGCGGATGGCGGCCACCTCAGGATGACGAGCCAGTGAAGCGCATCGCGAGAACGAAATTTCTTTTCCCCTCCCCACGCGCGCGAAGCGCGTGGCGGGGAGGGGTTAGGGATGGGGGGCTTTTAGTTCTGAGCGCCACGCCCCCACCCCGGCTCACACCGCGGTGCGATGTTCGCCGACCCTCCCCGCTATCGCGGGGCGGGATGAAACGCGTCGCTGTTTGACATTGTGGATCGGGAGGAAGTTGAGCCCCCTCTCTTCATTGCGAGGAGCCAACGGGTCCGGCCCGAAGTGGTCGGCCCGATGACAAGCTCCGCGACGAAGCAATCCAGTCTTTAAGGCTCGTCTGGATTGCTGCGCTGACGCTCGCAATGACAAGCGCTGCGCAGCGTGTGGCGCATTTGCGCCGGGCCTGGAAGGATGACAGCTTAAGAACGTTACAGAGACTAGTGGGGGCGCAAATGTTCAATCGGAAGAGTCTGACGCTTTTCGCCGGCGTGACGATTGTGCTGCTGGGCGTGGGCGACGGCCGAGCGGCAAGCGCAGGTCACGGCGCGCCTTCGTCGGTTTCAAGTCCGCCGGTCAAGACACCGGGTCCAAACCCCGGGACGGCAAATTCCAGAGGATACGGTTGGGGTTACGGGCGCGGCTGGTGCTATTGGCACCCTTACGCCTGTAGTCGGATCCAAAATCAAAAAAGCCAATAAAGTCCTGCGAAAGGAACTGGAAAACCGCTTCTTCCAGAAAAAAATTGCGCTCAGCGCCCGTCGCGTTTGCGGCCCAGGACGGCGCCTAAGCTTTTGCCGATGGCGTTGCGCAGCGACTCGGGAAGAAACGCGGCGCCGGGCGCGAGGCCGGCTTCGTCGGCGGCAACAAACGGAATCTGCGCATCGTAATCGACGCGCCGCACCAGGAGACGCCGTTGCGCCAGATCGAGCAGCATGTAGCTGGCGCGCGGGTCGCCGCCGGGGGCGGCGTCGACCGCGCCGGGATTGATCAGGTAGTAGGCGTCGCGGCGCAGCTCGATTTCGTCGTCGGGCAGCGAGACGGTCTTGCCGCGATAGCGTTGGTAAATCGTCACCTCGTTGGCGTGGCCGAACGCGCAAATCCGCGCCCGCGACGGGTGCGAGATCAGCGCCGCCATGGAGAGCGCCAGCCGGGCATCGGTATCGAGCCGCACCGTCTCCGAGCCGGCGTCGACGTGCAGCGCGCCGTGCACGGCAATGAGCTTGCCGTCGACGACGGCCTTGAGCGGCAGGCCGGCGAGGAAGGCGATATCGTCATCGCGCAAACGCTTGCGCATCGCTTCCACCGCCTGCGCGGTGGCGCCGGAGGTGTCGTTCGCGCCCGGTGCGGAGACCGCGCGGTCGTGATTGCCGGCGACGCACAGCGCATCGGCGGCGCGAAGAAGCGCAATGCACTCGCGCGGCTTGGTGTTGTAGCCGACGATATCGCCGAGGCAGACAATGCGATCGGCGCCGTGCGCGGCAATGTCGTCGAGCGTTGCCGCCAGCGCCTCGGCGTTGGCGTGAATTTCGGAAATCAGTGCGACTTTCAAGAACCGGCCCGATCCTGCTTGTGCTGTTTGGGCCGCGCGCTCTTTTGCGCGTTGGCGGCGTCCGCCGAAGGCACGGCTGCAGGCGTTGCCCAAGAGCTTGCCGAAGACTTTGCCCGAGACGCCGCTGAAGACAACGCCCGGCGCAAACCTGTGAGCGACACCGAGCCGAGGCGGGAGCGGATACTTTCCGCAAGCCGCCACAGCCAGGGCGTTTGTTTGATGGTCCGCTTGGCGCGGCGGTACGCCTCCGACGTCAGCGCCGCCGGCGCGCCGAGCCAGGTGACGGGCGCGGTGAAGTCGTAGAGTTGCGTATCGGTGTCGGACCATTCGAGCTTGTAGGGCTCGTCGCCGATGGTGAAATCGAAACGCTTGAGCCCGCGCCCAATCGCGTAGGCCATCATTTCGCGCAGGTGAAGATTGCCCGGCCCGAACGTCGAGAGCTCATTGTCAGTGTAGCTCGCCAGCACATGGTAGTAACAATCGCCGAAAATGAGGCCGAGATTGGTCGCCGCGGTTGCGTCGCCGACTTCGGTGCGGCTGACGTGAAGAAGTTGCCGCGCCGAGGGGTTGGCCGCGAGCTCGAGAAAAAATTCGCGATGCCCCGGCCGGGCAAACAGGTCCGGAATGCCCTTGCGGGCGAACGCGCGGCCCTTTTGCTCCATTAGCGTTTCGATGGTGCGCCGCGCGTCGTCGGCGTCGGTCGCGGTGACGAAGCGGATGTCGCCGTGCTTGGCCATGTGCGCGCGCTTGGTGCGGTCGCGCCGCCGCGTCGAAGACGAACGCTTGGCGACGTAGAATTTTTCCCAGTCGTCGGTCAGGTGCGCCAAATGCACGCCGCTGGGGTTCGGCGTGACGTTCAGATAAGTGAAGGGGTTGATCTGAGTGCCGACCTGTTTCGGCATCTTGGCAAAATCGACCCAGTCGTGCCGGAAGTGCGGATCGCTTTGCAGCTGCGCTTCGACTACTTGCCAGATGGTGAGGTAGCGTTCGGCCTCGACGCGCTCGGTGAAATCGCAGGCGAGCAGCGGCGCGTTGTAGTCGCACAAATCCTGGCCGAGGAAGCGCAGCCGCCGCAGGCCGTAGTGCCGTTCAATGCACAGCGGCAAGAGGAACGCGATGTCGCCGTTGGCGAAACGCCCGACCACAATCGCCGGCTTGACGCGATGGCGCTCGCCGATCTGCTTTTGCCAAATGCTGAGCCAATCGAAGGTCTGAAACACGGTGCAGTCGGCGAACTCTTCGAAGCGGCGCCATTCGTGTTCGGCGGTGGAAAGTTCGCGATGGATGGTCAGCCGCACCTGCGTCGGCAACAGGTCGCGCGGCGTGCGCGAAGCGGTGGCGCCGGCATCCGCGGCCTTGGGCGCAGTCGCTTCCTTGAGCGCCGTCAATGGCATCACGCCCATCGCGCTTCCAGTTGAGGTGAGCGAAATTCGAGCCTGATCAGTAAGCGAAAATAGCTAAGGTTGCCTGCCCGGCCGGCCGCAACATTGCGTTAAGGTAAAGCGGGGCTTGCGCCGCGCGGATGTGCGCAAAACGCCGTGCCGGGGGGGAACAATGCGGTTGAAAGTTAAAGCCTGCATCCTGAGCGGTCGAGGTGGGGACGAATGCCGGTTGCATGAATCGCGGGCGACGTCCGCAGGAATAAACGCGGGAAAGGGTTGGATGATCCCGGGAATCGCATGGCGCGATTAACTATTGAATTGACGGCTTAGATCGTTTCACCGAAGCTCCCGGTCGGGGTCGGCCAAGACAAAAAAATAAAAACTGCAATCAGTGGTGCGGGGGTGGGACGTGCGTCGAAGGGGGCGTGTTGCCGCAAGCCTTGCGGTTGCCCGCAATTTGATTGCCGGCTCGACGTCTGCCAGCCGCCAACGGCGGCGGCGGAAATCGTTTTCGCGGCGAACGATCTCTCCTGTTTGCTTCAAACGAATCTTGAGACGTAACAAAGCTCAATGAGGGAGGAACTCATGAGGGGCATGAAAACTCTTGCGCTGTTGTCGATTGGATCGCTGGCAGTAACCGCCAGCGTCGCGATGCTCCATGCGCAATCCGCGCCCGAGGGTGCGTCGGCCTAGTCGCCGGTTTCGCGCGTGCGATGCACGGCGCTGCCGGGCAAGCTATTGGGCGGCCCGATCAAATACGCCAACGCGCAGATTGTGCCGGCCAATGCCGCGCCTGGGCCGCAGGCGGCGAACTTCAGAGGCACGGCGCCGAGCTCGACGCCAGTCCCGGTTTCTTATTGCCTGGTGGTGTTGAGCTACTCGAGCACGCCGCCGAACGATCCGAGGCCGCAGAACATCACCATCTATGTCGGTCTGCCGCTGAATTCGGCCGACGGCGGCGTCACCGGTTCTATTGTTGATCCACCCTTGAATCTGAGAACGGTGCAAGGCAACTGGAATGGCCGCACCGAAGGTCAGGGTGGCGGCGGCTGCACCGGCAATACCAACGTCAAATCTGTGGGTGCTGTCGTCCACGGCTTTGTCGGATCGGGCACGGACGGGGGTCACGGCAATCCCACCGACGATCCCGGCAACACCTGCGATCAGGCCGTCCCCAGCATCAATCACCTGAACGGTCAGTATATCCAGGACTGGATCTACACCGGGCCGCAGCAGGAGATTCTCCAATCGAAAGCCGTAGCGAAGGTTTATTATGGCCGGTCGCCAAGCTTCAATTACTGGAACGGCTGCTCCACCGGCGGGCACCAGGGTTATGCGCTGGCGCAATCACTGCCCGGCGAGTTGCAAGGTGTCCTCGCCAGCGCGCCGGCGATGTACTGGACGCGTTTCCAGACCGCGCAGATGTGGGGTCAGATCGCGATGCTCGATATTGCCGATGAGGTGATTTCGGGCAGCAAGCTGGCGGCCGTGCAACTGGCAGCGACCGCCGCCTGCGATGACAATGACGGCGTGGCCGACGGCATCATCGACGATCCGCGAACTTGCACCTTTAACGCCCAATCCAATGTCTGCGGCGTCCCGGGCGCGCCGACGGCTCCGAACTGCCTGACCGCGACCGAAGCCGACGCGGTCAACACCATGTGGGACGGGCCCCGCAACAAAAACGGCGTCCGCATCTGGTTCCCGATCGATCGCGGCTCCGACTTCTCGATCTGGGATGGAAATGTGCCGTTCGGTCTTGCGCCGGTGCAGCTCGGCTGGGATCTGCAGAATCCGGCCTACTTCAACGCCGGTTCTTTCCCAGGTTCCTATCCTGGCTTCTGGGGAAACGTCGCGCTTAGCTTGACCGTGCAAGCCGGTTCTCCGCAACCAGGCGATCCGGCCTACGTGACCAACTACCCGGCTGTCGCGGAGGTCGCATCGAAAGCTATTGCCGATCTGACTGACACGTTCGGCAACCTCGACGCCTTCCGGGCGGCCGGCGCCAAGATGGTGACGTTCGTCGGCGCCAATGACCAGTTCATCATGCCGCGCGGCGTCATCAACTACTATCGGACGATGGCGCAGCGCTATCAGATGCGCAACGACCGCACCGGCTTCGAAGGCGTGCGACAATTCTATCGGCTGTTTCACGTTCCCGGGGTGGGTCACTGCGGCCTGCCGATTTTTGCCAATGGCAGTGTCGGACCGTGGCCGCAGAACGGGGCGGACTTCGATGCAGTGATCAACTGGGTCGAGAACGGCATTGCACCGAGCGAAGTAATGGGCGCGGGCAATCAAGCCGGGGGAGGCCCCGGTACCCTCACTCGCCCGAATTGTCCGTATCCGCAAACCGCGATCCATGTCGGCGGCAACATCCTGGAAGCGGCAAACTGGACATGCAGTGGCAACCTGGAAAGGAACGTTCCGGTCGGCACGCCGCTGTCCGGGCCTGCAGGCTTGCCGGTGCCGTGTTGCGATGCTCTGGCGGAGTACAAGCACGAAGCCACGGCTTCATCGCCGGACTATGGGGACAGCGGCATCAACCCGGCCGAGTGTCACTAACCTCACAAGCGGGGACGGCGGCCGTACGGTCGCCGCCTCTCAAATCAAACAATGGCAATCAGCGTGCGCGGCAAGGCGCACGCTTCGTCTTCGCAAGCTTCATCAGGATCGTTTCGCCACCGTCTCGTTGAGAGTAAGGGACCTTATGACCTTCGGTACGGCGCTGCGTGCGGCAAGAATTATCGCCTTAGGCGTAGCGGCAATGGCTGCGCTCGGCCTTATGGTAGGGCTGCACGCGTTGGCGCAAGAGTCATCGACAAAGCCATCACAGCAGACGCCGGGCGATGGGGCAAAGAACGGTCCGCAAGAGGTGCAGCTGATTTTCACGCCCTGGACCCGATACTGCGCTCAAGGTCTCGCGGAAAAATCATCTGAAATCAGGACCAAGAAAGTCTGCTTCACCGCTTCGGACGGACATCTGCCGTCCGGCCAGAAGATGGCGATCGTCTTGCTGATCGAGCCCGAGGGAAGTGCTGACGCGAAGCTGTTAGCGTTACGCTGCCTCTCGGTGTGTCGCTCGTTCCCGGCGCCCGCATTGTTATCGACGAAAAGGAGGCGATGGTTGCGCCGTTTGTGGTCTGCCTGCCCAAAAATGGCTGCATGGCGGATTTTCAAGCCGATGCCGAACTGATCGCCAAGCTGAAAGCGGGGCGAAGTTTGGCAGTCCAGGCCTTCGACAAATCGCGGCCGGTCAGCTTCTCCTTGCCGCTCACCGATTTCGCCAAGGCGTACGACGGGCCGCCGAGCGATCCTGCGGTGCTGGATGAGCAACAAAAGAGTTTGCAGAACGACGTGCAGCCCCACCCCGCGGATCGGCTGTACACGCCGCGCAACAAGTGACGGGTTTTGGCTTCGAGAACCGGCAGTTCACAAAAAATATCCGGGGTTATCTGCCGCCCGGGAGATTGCGGCGACGTCAGTTGCCCGACGCCGCCGGTATCGGAGGTTAGTGGGGTTTTGTTCCCTGACCGATGTAGCCGTCGTGCACGTCTTGCGCCCGGGCGTATTCGGGCTGGAAGCGAACGTTGGCATAGTGGGATGCTTTTTCGGCTTCCTGTGCGCGCCGGCCCAGTTCGGCCGTATCGCCGAAGCCGAGCACTGAACGGGCAAGCTCGGTAAGCGGGCCGTCGACCTGATATTCGGTTCGCTGCATGGTCAACAGGTTGATCAAATAAAGCGGTGTACCGTTGAACTTCTCGAACATCTCGTGCCGGCTGCCCCACTCGGTGAGGAAGCGTTCGCTGATTTGCCTGAAGATCGAGATGCGGTCGTGCGCGCTTATCTCGGCGCCGCGAAGCGCCTCGGCCAGTTTCGGACCTAGATACGGATCATCGAGCTCGCGCTTGGTCGGCTGAATGACAACGCCGCGTCCGCAAAAATCAATCAGCATGTTCACCATTCTATGCTGGTTCTCCAGGTAGTAGGCGCGGCCGAAATCGACGTAGATGTTGTTCGGCTTGAATTGCCCGCCCGGCGTCGGGAATCCGGTTTCCTCCGCGGCGATCATGAATGCGCGGCAGGTCTCGCGAAAGCGGATGAGTTCGGCGAGTTGCGCCTGGACCACCGGACTGGAGCTTGTGCCCAGCGATTGGGTCAGCAGGAGCGCCAGCCCCACCATCAATTCGGCATGCACGCAGTGCCGGATTTGAGTTTCCAGGTGCACCCAATCAAACTGACGCTGCGGGTACCACTTGGCATGGTCCGGGTTGCCGACGTGCTGAACCTGAGACCACGGCAGCAGTACATCGTCAAAATAGGCCATTGCATCCAGTTCGTCGCCGATTGTCGCCAAAGGCCGATCGTAGGGGTCAGCGTCGGGCGCGGCATTCGACTGCCGGGCGACGATGCTGATGCCCGGCGTGGCAATCGGGACGAGCGCATAGATCGTCTGCTCGGGAGTTTGCCCCGGCCGCCATAAGTTTCCGATCAGCAGATGATTTGCAAAAGGCACTGAAGTGCCGATGGCCTTCCAGCCGCGAACAAGTATGCCTTCATCACTCTCATTGAGGATCTTGAGCATCGGGGTTTCGGCCATCGCGTCATCGCGGCCCCGATCGAACTGGACGTCGAGGAACATGGGCGTGATCGCATGGTCCTTGGATGTCACTTCGGCCCACTGGCGCTCAATATTACCTGAAAGGTCGCGATGCCCGTTTTTGAAGCGGGAGTTGTCATACCATGGCTTTGGATCGTCGACCTGGGTGAACATCACCACGTTCATGCCGGCCGGCGGCCTTGTGAAAATTCCGCCCTTGAAATGGCGTACCAAAAAGTCCGTGTACCGGCGCCGCCGTGCGGCGTCCTCCTTCGAGCGCGGCAAGAACCAATGCATGGACTGCCGGTTGCCCTCGGAATCCACAAACGTGGCTATGTCCTGATTTTTCGGATCAAGATGCAGATCGTAATAATCGGCGATGGCGTGGGCGTATCCCTTGGTCTTCGGATGGGTGGTGATGTCGTCGATGAGCTCGCCCCCGACGTAAACCTTGCGGCCGTCACGCAGCGACGCCAGGTACTCTTTGCCCGTCCTCATTGTTTCCCTCCGTGCCGATTTTGCGTTTGTGCTGAACTGTCACACCATCTGGCGTCCGGCGCTGCCCGGAGCGCCGGATTGGTCGCAGCGAAATTCCTTGACCCCGCCACGACGGTACGAGGCGTGCCAAAATTGTCCAATCGATAGTTTGGATGTTATCTATCGATGCGATTGATTTGAGGGGGCGATCGTGAATCTGCGAAACGTCGACCTGAATTTGCTCGTCGTCCTGGACGCATTGCTGGCCGAGCGCAACGTCAGCAAAGCGGCACGACGAATAGGCCTTAGCCAATCGGCGATGAGTGCGGCGCTCGGGCGGCTGCGGGTTGTGTTTCGCGATCCTCTGCTGGTTCGCTCCGGCCGCAACCTTGCTCTAACCCAAGCCGCTGAAGAACTGATCATCCCAATCCGGGAGATATTGGGGCGGGTGGAGCAGACAATTTCCGAAAGGCCGCATTTCAATCCCGGCACGGCCTCGCGCAGTTTTTCGATCAGCGCTTCCGACTATGCGACCCTGGTCTTGCTGGTGCCTTTCGTGCGCCGCCTGCTGGTCGAGGCACCCAACATCACGATTCATATCCTGCCGCGGTTCCGGGACGTCGCCCAGGTATTAAAGACGGATCAGGCCGACATGGTGATCGAACCGCGCGAACTGTTTGCCGATATAAGATTTCCTTCACACGGACTGTTCAGCGATCGATGGCTCTGCGCTGTCGATGCCAAGAATCCGCAAGTCCGCAACAATCGGCTGACCATGAAACAGTACATGCAGCTCCCACATCTGGTCTACGGTATCGGAAGCGACCGGCAGCTCAATCTCGCCGACCAGCATGTGGGTCAATTAGGTGTGCGACGCCGGATCGATGTCACTGTTGAGAGCTTTTTGCTTGTTCCCTTTCTGCTCGAAGGCACCTTGATGGTCAGCCTTATTCTGGAACGGGCCGCCCGGCGCCTGGCCGGCATGACCCGCGTCCGCACCCTTAAACCGCCGTTGCTTTTGCCTGATATCCATGAGGCGCTCTATTGGCATCCGCGCCATGCTTCCGACCCGGGACACCGCTGGCTGCGCGAACGTCTCGCTGCGATTGCATCCGAGCTGCATCCGCGCGGGCCAAAGTGAACGTGTTACGGGGTTTGGAAACGGGCTGTCGATGTAGCCAAAAACGAAGCGAAAAATTGCCGTCGCGATTTGGCGGGATTTCTGAATTGTATATTCCCAGAGCCTTGCGGTGGGCCGGACGAATTATTTCGTGTCGTCAAACTATTGGTACAGCTGGGTAGATTCGAACTACCGACCTCCTGATCCACAGTAAGTTTTTAACCACTGACACCGACTGACACCCGACGACAGCATACGTCGCGGACCCCGCGATATCCCTTGTAATATGGGCTAATCTATGTCATCCCCTGACATCGGACGCCACGTAATGCCAGAATACGGCATCGCGTGAGGTCCGCCAAGGGTCCGCGGACCTGCTGCGGACCTTCGATTAGGGCGGGGCACCGTGAAGCTCACAGAGCGGAAAATCGAAAAGCTCACGCCGGAGACCGGACGCAAAGATCGGTTGGTCTTCGACGATGAGCAGCGCGGGCTCGCTGTGCGTGTTACTTCGAGTGGCGGGCGAACCTACCTCTGCCAATACACGCTTCACGGCCACAAGTGGCGCGTCCCGCTTGGCGCTTGCGCAGCGGTGCCGCTTGCAAAGGCCCGCCAGGCCGCTGCGGCAATCATGGGCGACGTCGCCAAGGGTCAAAACCCGGCGGCGCAGCGAAAAGAGGCGGTGGCGGCTGAGCGCGCGAAGCGGGCGCGCAATCGTCTCACCCTCCGGGTATTAATCGAAGACTGGCGTCGTCTTCACCTTGCGGAGCGCCGACCGAGCTACGCCGCTGAAGCCGTGCGGGCGCTTCATTACGCGTTCGCTGATTGCCTAGACGATGCTGCCGAAGATCTGGACAGGGTAGGTGTTGTGCGTGCCCTGGACGCCCTCAGAAGGCGTCGCAAGCGCAAAGATGGCAACGAAACGAGCAAGGGCGCTGCCATGACCGGGCGGACAGCGGCCTATGGGCGCGCGGCGTTTGCCTGGGCCGTGAAACTTGGGGCGGTCCAACACAATCCATTCGCCGAACTGCCGGTGGCCAAAAGCATCGGCAAGCGCGAACGCATCCTGAGCGACCAAGAGCTTGCCGACGTATGGCGTGCCGCAGGTGAAGTGTCCGCACCTTACGGAGCGATCGTCCGCCTACTGATCCTGACCGGCCAGCGCCGCGGTGAAGTGGCGGGTATGACCCGGGCCGAATTATCCGAGGACTTGACCACCTGGACGTTGCCCGGCGAGCGCACAAAGAACGGCATAATTCACGCGGTCCCGCTTAGCGGAGCAGCTCAAGGTCTTCTGAAGGAATTAGCCCCAGACGATACCGCCAAGCGGCGGTCTGCCGAGCTTCTGCTTCCCGGTATCGCAAATACACCGTTTTCCAGCTGGTCGAAGGCTAAGCGCGCGCTGGACAAGACCATTGCCGACGCCCGTAAAGGCGGGAATCCCTCGGCATCATCGACGCCCTGGAATGTGCACGATTTGCGCCGCACCGTCGCCACCGGATTGCAGCGGTTGGGTGTGCGGCTCGAGGTCACCGAAGCGATCTTGAACCACATCAGCGGCAGCCGCGGCGGCATCGCCGGCGTTTATCAACGTCACGATTGGGCGTCGGAGAAGCGCGCCGCACTAGATGCCTGGGCGTCGCACGTCGTTTCACTCACCAAGCATCGTCCTGTAAAGGAGAACGTCCTTAAGCTGCGCGCGCGGTGATCGTTTCCGCGTGTGGTCCAAAGGTATTCCGAACACCACAACGGCACTATGGCGCAAACGCCACGCGCTTTTTGGCTGACATTGTTTATCTGAGAAATGAGAAGCCCCGACCTGATTGCTTGGGGCGACTGGGCCGGGGCTTCAAGGCCCATGCGGATGTGGACCCTCCCATAGGACATGGGGCAACCGCAGGGTAGCAATAAATTTCCATACCGGAAATCAGAACCGTCACGACTTTGAATCGTAAGCGCGCGCACATGGTCGCGTCCGCGACTGTCGACAAAAGGTCCATTGTCTGAACAGTCGGAGAGCGAAATGACGGTTTTAGGCCGTACGCGTTGATATACCTCCGAGCGCGCCAAGGCCTGTAAATTGAACAGTCAAAGAGCTAGATCGGATGGTGCCGAGGGCGGCTTGTTCATATTTCATGTGGTCGCGTCGCGTGAGGAGCGTATCTTTTTGACCCGCCAGAACTGGCAGCGACTGTTGCCACGCCCGATCGTCATTCCTAAAATAATGACGTTGTCGACGCTAGAAGACGTACGCGCTTTCCTAAACGAGTACCTCCCGGCGGAATACCGAGCGAAACAGATTTGGCGATATGTCGCCGTGGTGATGGCCGCGGCGGCCAGCGGTCAAGTGCCAACCGCGGAGGTCGCCGCAGCCGTGCGGCTCGTGCTATCGATCGAAGGCGTGACCTGCCGCTAGGGGCGGTTCACGGACTGTTACGAGCCGGCGACGTTAGTTTGCAGCACCCTCGACAATGAACGAAAGCGAATCCGTCGATTTCGTTCGAGCAGCGGCAACTTCTTTGGTAGCTGCCAAATCCGACTACGCTTGCGCTTTTTCGGCGCTATCGAACGCGATCATGACAAAGCGGGCGCGTGGACATAGGCTCGAACGTCCTCCGCCATCCCAATCGTAGCGACAGTGGCAGCTCCCCACGCTGCTTCATTCGGCAGGGGACAGGATAGGAGCGATCGTATGCAGGAGGACCAACGGTTCACGAGGGGCATGGAAATCCGCCGCGAGGTATTGGGAAACGAATACGTGAACAATAACCTTGCAGGCTCGGACGAATTTATGATGACGTTCCAGCGCATCGTCACAGAGCTTGCGTGGGGATACGCGTGGAATGGAACTGCACTCGACAAAAAAACGAAATCGATGCTGAGCATTGCCATATTGGCGGCGAGCGGACGTTTCGAAGAAGTCGAAATATACACCAGAGGTGCACTGCGGACGGGCGTCACCTTAGACGAATTGAAGGAGATATTGACTCACGTGGCGGTCTATTGTGGCACGCCGGCAGGCCGACAATCATTCTTAGCTGCTCATAAAGCACTGCAAGCCCCCGAGGGTTCCAGTAGCGGTGGCCAATTGCGTTGAGCGTGTTTCCATGCTGGCGGCCAATGGAGCCGTTTTTGTCCCGGCGTCGCTCTAATGCCAGGAACCTCTCGGACTCGACTCTTGAGTAGCTGCCCCTATGTTTGACCTCGATGTCAACGCGTGAGCTAGGACGCCGGGTCCGCGCCGAGAATTTCCGCCCGATTTGAGCCCCGGCCGGTCAGCCGCCAATTCTAATTGTACGCGTGAGGCTCGGCGCATCGCCGCCAACATGGCTAAGCTGCC
>DASXDP010000003.1:0-1932 GCA_036490575.1 Xanthobacteraceae bacterium | reverse complement strand
TGGGCTTGGCCGGGCTCGCGGTGCGCCGCCGCGTGCGCATCGCCGTGTTCTCGACCGGCGACGAGATCGTCGAACCGGGCACGAAACTGCCGCGCGCCGCGCTCTATGATTCCAACCGTTATCTCTTGGCCGGGCTGCTCGCGCGTCTCGGCGCTGAAGTGACCGACCTCGGTATTCTCAAAGACGACCGGCTGGCGCTGGCGAGCGGCATCGCTGCGGCCGCCGTTGACCACGATCTGGTGCTGACGTCGGGTGGTGTCTCGACTGGCGAGGCCGACCATGTGCGCGCCGCGCTCGAAAGCATCGGCCGGCTTGTGTTCTGGCGCCTGGCGATAAAGCCAGGCCGGCCGGTGGCGATGGGCGTCATTCCCCGCCCCCACCCTAACCCTCCCGCGCAAGCTGGGGATGGGAGGGACGTGGCGGACGGCACCGCCTTTGTCGGCCTGCCGGGAAATCCGGTCGCGGTGTTCGTCACCTTCGTGCGCGTGGTGCGGCCGCTCGTTCTGCGGCTTGCCGGCGCGTTGCCCGAACCGCTGATCGCGTTGCCGGTACGCGCGGCCTTTTCCTACAAGAAGCGCAAAAGCCGACGTGAATATGTCCGCGTCAAACTGCGCACGGCGCCCGATGGCGTCATCGAGGCTGAGAAATATGCGCAGGACGGCGCCGGTGTGCTCACCTCGCTCACGGAAACCGACGGCTTGGCCGAGCTCGATGAGGACGTCACCAAGATCGAACCCGGTGCCGCCATCGGTTTTCACTCCTATGCTTCACTCCTGGGTTGATGGCCGCGACACCGGAGACGCTGCGCCGTGGATTGATATGCGGCGACAATTCTCTCAAGCTGGCGCGCGCAAAACTCTGTGCGGCGGGAGGGCGAGGATGAAAGCAAGTCAAGTCTTGGCAGCAGTGACGCTGGTGGTCGCGGTCCTGTGGGCCGTCGATAATGCGCGCGCCCAATCCGCTGCCGCCGCATGGAAACCCACCGGCAATGTCGAGTTCGTCGTCGGCGCTGGCGCAGGCGGCGAGAACGACCGCATCGCGCGCGCCATTCAGCGCGTGCTGACCAACAAGCACCTCGTCGATACGATGACGGTGCTCAACCGGCCGGGCGCCGGACAGATCATCGCCATGAACTACCTCGCCGGCAAAAAGGGCGATGCCAATGAAATCGGACTGGCGTCAGGCAGCTTCATCAATGCCATTGCGCGCAAGGGCCTGGAGCTCAACAAACAGCTGACGCCGCTGATCAAGTTGTTCGACGCCTATCAATGCTATTTCACCAACGTCGACTCGCCGCTCAAGTCCATGGTCGACGTGCGTAAAAAGCTCAAGGCGGATCCAAATTCGGTGACCTTCGCATTTCCGGTCGGGCTCGGCAGCCCGTTGCACATTTCCGTCGTCAATGTCGGTAAGGCGGTTGGCGCGCCAGCGAAGAAACTGGTTACCGTGGTGTTCGATTCCGGCACCGACGTCTCGGCGCAGGTCGCGGGCAATCACGTCGATGTCGGCGAAACCAGCATCGGCAGCGCCATGCCGCTCATCTCGGGCGGAAAAAATCGCATGCTCGGCATTGCGTCGCCGGAGCGCCTTCCTGGTGAATTGGCGAAATATCCGACGTTGCGCGAGCAGGGCATCGACGTGGTGACGGCAAATTCCTACACAGTGGTACTGCCGAACGGCTTGCGGCCCGAGCAGATCAAGTTCTGGCTCGATGCACTCGACAAGGTGCTGGTCGATCCGGACTTCAAGCGCGACCTCGAGCTTAATTTCTGGACGCTCAAGCCGATCCGCTATCCGCAAACCGCCGCATGGATGCAGGGCGACTATGACGACAATCGGCGGGTCCTGGCCGAACTCGGCATGTTGCAATGAGCGGTCGCACGCTGTTCGAGAAAATCTGGTCGGATCATGTGATCGTTGTCTCGCCGCAGG
>DASXDP010000002.1:0-3280 GCA_036490575.1 Xanthobacteraceae bacterium | reverse complement strand
GCCGTGGTAGCCGCCACCAGAGCGGAGGCGGAAGATGCTGTCGAGATGGTCGAAGTTGTCTGGGCGGAGCTGCCGGCCATCGCATCCGTCGAAGCGGCCGCGGCCTCAGATGCGCCTTTGGTCAACACGGCAATGGCAACCAATCTCGGCCTCGACCATTCCACGTCGGTCGGCGATCCCGACACCGCTTTCAGGCAAGCAACCGCAGTCATCGAGCACGACTTTGTCTTTGAACGGCAGACCGGAGTCACACTCGAACCGCGGACGATCGTTGCCGATTTCGACGCACGGGTGCGGCAGTTGACGATTCACCACTCGCATCAGGTGCCGAGCCAGATGCGCGACGTTTTTGCCACGCAGCTCGGACTGCCGATAGCGAGCGTGCGCGTTGTTACTCCGGACGTCGGCGGCGCCTTCGGCATGAAACTCTCGGCATATCCGGACGAAATGGCCGTCGCCGCCATTGCGGTGTTGCTGGGAAGACCGGTGAAGTTTTGCGCAGATCGGCTGGAGTCTTTCGTCAGCGACAATCACGCTCGCGAAGCCAAGGTACGGGGCCGCCTGGCGCTCGACGCCGATGGCCGCCTGCTCGCGATGGACGTCTCAGTGGTTTCCGGATTTGGAGCCTATGCCGCCCATCCGCGCGGCAGCGTCGGTGAAGCTTTGCAAGCCGTACACATGTCGGCTGCACCCTACCGCGTCGCCAATTTCCGCGGCCGCGCGCTTGGATATTTTCAGAACAAGTGTCCAAGCGGAGTTTTGCGCGCTGTCGGGCAACCGATCGCTTGCACAGTCACCGAGCAGCTTCTCGATTTCGCTGCCCGGCGGTTGGGCCTCGATCCCGCGGAGATTCGCCGGCGCAACTATATTGACACGGCCAAAGGAGATGGCCGCTCGGTCGGCGGGATTGTGCTGGGCCGGTTATCTTTTCATCAGTGTCACGATCGGCTCCTGGAACTCATGGACTACGAAGAGTTGCGCAGGCGGCAGCGCGAGTTGCGCCACCGCGGCGTCTATCGCGGCATCGGGATAGCCACGTTTGTCGAGCAAACCGCGGTTGGGCCTGCTCTCTATGGCAATCAGCAAGTCCGTGTCGCGGCTCACGAAACGTGCAGACTCAATCTTGATGACGACGGCGGCATTGTGTGCATGACCAGCGTCACCGATCAGGGCCAGGGTACTCGCACCGCGTTGATTCAGATCATTGCGGAGGAAATGGGGGTCGATCCCGATGTAGTTGTGATCGTCAGTGGCGATACCGCCGGTGCGCCGATGGGCGGCGGCGCCTGGGCCTCGCGCGGCACTGCGCTCGGCGGTGAAGCAGCCCTGCGGGCAGCAAAGAAGCTCAAGCAACACGTTCTCGCCATAGCGGCCGCGCTGTTACAATCCGATAGCGGCGCATTGCTCATTACATCCGGCAACATCGTCAATGCGGCCGGGATGGCGCAAATGAACTTGAAAGAGGTCGCGCACGCGCGCTCCATCGTTCGCATCTCATTCCGCTCGACGAACTGCCGCCGCTCGAGATCGTCGAGAG
This sequence comes from Xanthobacteraceae bacterium, assembly GCA_036490575.1. Taxonomy (GTDB): domain Bacteria; phylum Pseudomonadota; class Alphaproteobacteria; order Rhizobiales; family Xanthobacteraceae; genus BOG-931. The sequence goes on along the minus strand of DASXDP010000002.1, from coordinate 1,743 downwards.
CTGCGTGCCGCGCGGCGTTCCATATGTCGCGGCGAACGGCATCCAGGCGGCGTTGGTCGAGATCGATCCCGAAGTCGGTACCGTGGAGGTGCTGGATTTTTGGGTTGTCGAGGATTGCGGGCGGGTCATCAATCCGCTGCTCGTCGACGAGCAGATTCGCGGCGGCGTCGTGCAGGGAATCGGCGCCGCCCTGTTCGAGCAGTGCGCCTATAGTGAGACTGCTCAGCTTCAGAACGGCAGCCTCGCCGATTATCTTGTACCGATGGCCGGCGAGATGCCGGACATCCGCATCGCGCACGTGGAAACACCAACTTCCGCGACCAGCCTTGGCTCCCGTGGCGTCGGCGAAGCCGGCACGGTCGGGGCCGCGGCGGCCATTTGGGTGGCGGTGAACGATGCACTTTCGCCCTTCGGGGCGACCGTGACTTCTCAGCCATTCACCCCGGAGCATATTGTGGAACGCATCACCGCCGCGAGGAGGTGATGCATTCCGATCTTCCGGGTTTTCCAGCAGACCTTGCCGAGCGGCAATCCGGACCGCTTGAAAGCAATCACCGGCTTTCGCGCGCCACCACCATTTTGGGATCGGCGAGCTTTCCCTTTTCGATGATGACCTGGTTGTCCAGCGTGACCGTGCAGTCGCGCAGCGGGACATCGTAGTGACCGCGCGTGGATCGTTTTCCGCCGCCCTGGGTATTTGGTCCGGTCGAGAACAAGAAATTACCCGGAAAAACCCGCGCCGCGGCGCGATTTCGTTCCGGTTCATCGCCGTTCAAAGCCATGCCGTGCCAACGGGCCTGAGGGTTCATGCCCCAACCGAGATGAGAAACGGCAAAGGGATCACGATCGCCGTCGCTGGTCTTGCCGTCCTCAAGCCAATCACGCATCAATTTCGCATCCAGGCCGCCCTCGATGCTGACGACATGCCCTTCGCGAACCTGAAGCGTGACCGGATCCGTCACGTATCGGCAATACGGCAGTATGATGATGTCGCCCGGCGCGAAGACGACCTTACCGCTGGCACTGCCCTCGTTCGGAAATGTGTGAATGTGCCCGGCACCCCAATGATCGAAATGTCCTTTTTCGTCAGCGAACCCCCATTGAGTCATCACCGGATAGTCGCCGCATTCGTAAGTGAAGTCGGTGCCGGCTTCGCTTGTAACGCGAACCTTTTTTGTGCGCTTGTAAACGCTCTCGGCATACCTCATCGCCTCTTTGAGGCCCTTGGGCGATAGGAGCTGGTCGAGGTCGTCCGGCGCATCAATAACCATCAAAACTCTCGTCCCGCCACCCATGACTTCCTTGAGCCACTTCGTAAACAACGGCACGTGGAAGATGAGGATAAGGTCAGCCGCCTTCACGGCATCGAGGGTCCCCTTACATTGCCCGATCGTCGGAACGCCGACTTTCGTCCAACCCGGGATTGAATTGACACAAAGCTCATAGATGTCGGCGCCCAGTTCGTCGGCAGCGGCAAACGCAGCCTGGATGTATTCCCTGCGCGTACCAAGATCGCTCACGATCGCAATCGTTTCCCCGCGCTGCACCTTCGAAAGCTCGAACTGTTTCCGGTAAAGGAAGCTCAGGCGCGCCGGATTGAGTTCTTGAACTCTGATTGAGGCCTGCTGCATGGCATAACCCTTTTAAAGACCGCCGAGATGTTCAATAATGAATATCATTCTTGTTTGAAAGTCAAAGAGCGTCCGAAGCCGCGCGTGAGCGGCGCTTTGACCGAATTTGCAC
>DASXDP010000001.1:0-2329 GCA_036490575.1 Xanthobacteraceae bacterium | reverse complement strand
TTCGGCGTGCCGTCCTCGCTGCTCGGCGTGCCGGCGTTGTCGCTGCCGCTGTTCGAGGACGGCGGTATGCCGCTTGGCCTGCAGCTGATCGGCTTCTTCGACGCCGACGCCGACGCCGTGGCGATGGCGTCATGGCTGATGCAGGCGAAGTGAGCGGAGAAATAACAAACCCCTTCGCCCGACCGTCCACGTCCGTGTGCGATGACAAAAGACGTGGATGCCTGCGACACAGGCGAGCGAAGCGACGCCGTTCTTCGAACGGCCATGCGCGGGAATAACGAACAAGGAGCAACGCATGCGCACGATCGACGCCTTCAATCATTTTTTCCCGAAGCGCTATTACGAGGCGCTTTTGGAAACGCCGGCGGGATCGAAAGACCTCGGTAAGCGCGTGCGCGGCATCCCGGCGCTGTCCGATCTCGAACTGCGGCTGCGCATCGTCGAATCGTTTCCCGATTACGCGCAGGTGCTTTCTCACGGGTTACCGCCGATGGAGCGGCTATGGGGACCTGAGAAGACGCCCGAGATGGCGAAGATCGCCAACGATGGTCTCGGCGAGGTCGCGGCCAAGCATCCGAAACATTTCGTTGGTTGGTCGGCGCTGTTGCCGATGAATGCGCCGGAGGCGGCGGCGAAGGAGGCCGAGCGCGCGCTCAACAACGGGGCCAACGCCGTGCAGATTGCGACCAACGCCAATGGCGTGCCGCTCGACGCGCCGCAGTTTTTGCCGATCTTCGAGGTCATCGCCAAGTCCGGCAGGCCGATCCTGCTGCACCCGTCGCGCACCCGCGAGATGCCGGACTACCCGACCGAGAAAGTGTCAAAATACGAGATCTGCAGCGTGCTCGGCTGGCCCTACGAGACCGGCGTGACGCTGGCGCGGCTGGTGTTCTCGAAAATTATGGACACGTATCCGGATCTGAAAGTCATCGCGCACCATCTCGGCGGTGTGATTCCGTATCTGGAAGGCCGCGTCGCCCACTCGTTCGATCAGATGGGGGCGCGTACCTCCGATGAGGATTATGAGAGCTTGCGCAAATCGCTGAAGAAGCGGCCGTTCGATTATTTCAAGGATTTCTATGGCGACACGGCGGTCGAAGGCGCGCGAGCGGCGACCGTGTGTGGCCTCGATTTTTTTGGTGCCGATCATGTCGTGTTCGCCTCCGATTGCCCGTTCGACAAGGAGAAGGGGCCGGGCTACATCCGCGACACGCTCAAGGTGCTCAACTCGATCGAGATGCCTGACGCCGACCGCGAGAAGATTTATTTCCGCAACGCGCAGACGCTGTTCGGGTTGGCTGGCTAACGGGTTCGGCTGATCGGCCGCGCGTTTCGGGCCCTTGAACCTTCTCCAGATCACGTTGGACTAAGCATGTGATTGAGGCGGTTTGCCTTCAAACCGCATCCGGAGAAGTCCCATGTCCGACCATTATGAACACCGGCAGGTCGGCACCCTGATGGTTGTGGTGCTGTGCGTGGGGGCCGCCGCAGCGGGAACCGCGGCATTCATGAATCCAACCGCCGGACGATGGCTGGGCTTGGCAATTGCGCTTGGCTGCGTCGCGCTTGCCTGGCTGTTTTCGTCGCTCACCGTTGTGGTCAACGGCAACGAGCTGGAATGGTATTTCGGCCCGGGCGCATGGAAATACCGGATGGCCCGCACCGACATCGCCAACGTCAGCATCGTGCGCAACAGCGTCTTGACGGGCTTCGGTATCAGGGTGCGGTCGGGCTTTCGGCTGTATAACGTGTCCGGCCTCGACGCGGTCGAACTGCATCTCAAGAACGGCGAGATCCGCCGCATCGGCACCGACGACGCTTCAGGCCTCGCCGCCGCCCTCCGCGGCGAGTGAACCGCGCGGCCCGAGCTGCCCGCCCCAAGCCGCCCGCCCTCTATCCATCGTTTGCCGGCCCGCACTTCGCGGTCGGCATGCTCATGGGTGCAATGCAGATTGGGATGGCCCGCTTACTTCCTATTCATCCGATTGACGTTTAAGTGCATCGCACCCAAGCAAGACTCGTGATTGTGCCGTCCGTTGCCGGGGTTGCCTGCGACGGACAGAGAGGACGCGTTTTCCGTGACTGAAGCCGTAATTGGCAGAGGGACCGGCGCCAAATCGTTTTCGATTTTGGGTGCGCTGACCTTCTGCCACTTGATCAATGATCTCTCGACCTCGCTGCTGTTGGCCATCTACCCGCTGCTCAAGAGCGGGTTCGATCTGAGCTTTGGCCAGATCGGCATTCTCACGCTCGTGTTCCAGGGCACCGCGTCGCTGCTGCAGCCGGCGGTCGGATTATTTACGGATCGCCGGCCGCAGCCCTACGCGCT